>NZ_JAHXZI010000011.1:0-331449 GCF_019429605.1 Actinoplanes hulinensis
CCCTCGACTGCGTTTATGGGCAGATCGCCTAGTAACTTTGTGTATCGAGAACAGCGTGTGTCGGAGCAAGGCCACCCGGGCCGAAGTAGCCCGCCGCCGTACTGGAAGGAATGATCCGTGAGTACAGGACCGCAGGACGGCGGCTCCAGCAACCGCGACGACGACCGTCGGGCCGACCGTGGCCGCGATGGAGGTAACGACGGGCGCCGCGGTGACCGGGGCGGCTACCAGGGCGGCGGTGACCGCAGCGGTTCCCGTGGCGGCTTCCGGAGCGATGACCGGGGCGGCTCGCGCGGCGGCTACCAGGGTGGCGGTGACCGTGGCGGTTCCCGTGGTGGTGACCGTGACCGTGGCGGCTACCAGGGCGGCGGCGACCGTGGCGGCTTCCGTGGTGGTGACCGTGACCGTGGTGGTTACCAGGGTGGGCGTCCGAGTGGCGACCGTCCGGGCTACCAGGGTGGCGGCGACCGTGGTGGCTTCCGCCGGGACGACCGTGGCGGCGCCGGTGGCGACCGTGGCGGCTACCAGGGCGGTGGCGACCGTGGCGGCTTCCGTGGTGGCGATCGTGACCGTGGTGGTTACCAGGGTGGGCGTCCGAGTGGCGACCGGCCCGGCTACCAGGGTGGCGGTGACCGTGGCGGCTTCCGTGGCGGCGCCGGTGGCGACCGTGGCGGCTACCAGGGCGGTGGCGACCGCGGTGGGTTCCGTGGTGGGGACCGTGACCGTGGTGGTTACCAGGGTGGGCGTCCGAGCGGCGACCGGCCCGGCTACCAGGGTGGCGGCGACCGTGGCGGCTTCCGTGGCGGCGCCGGTGGCGACCGTGGCGGCTACCAGGGTGGCGGTGACCGCGGTGGGTTCCGTGGTGGGGACCGTGACCGTGGTGGTTACCAGGGTGGGCGTCCGAGCGGCGACCGGCCCGGCTACCAGGGCGGTGGCGACCGTGGCGGCTTCCGTGGTGGGGACCGTGACCGTGGTGGTTACCAGGGTGGGCGTCCGAGTGGCGACCGTCCGGGCTACCAGGGTGGCGGCGACCGCGGTGGGTTCCGTGGTGGCGACCGTGACCGTGGTGGTTACCAGGGCGGGCGTCCGAGCGGCGACCGTCCGGGCTACCAGGGTGGCGGCGACCGCGGTGGGTTCCGTGGTGGCGACCGCGATCGGGGCGGCTACCAGGGCGGGCGTCCGAGCGGCGACCGGCCCGGCTACCAGGGTGGCGGCGACCGTGGCGGGGCCCGGGAGAGCTTCCAGGGCGGTTCGGGCGGATTCCGGGGCGACCGTGACCGCGGTGGCGACCGTGGCGGGTTCCGCGGTGGCGACCGTGACCGGGGTGGCTACCAGGGCGGGCGTCCGAGTGGCGACCGGCCCGGCTACCAGGGTGGCGGCGACCGCGGTGGGTTCCGTGGTGGCGACCGGGACCGTGGCGGCTACCAGGGCGGCGGCGACCGGGGTGGCTTCCGCCGGGACGACCGGGACCGCGATGGCTACCAGGCCGACGGTGGCCGGGGCACGGACGGCGAGACCGGTGGACAGCCGGCGTTCGTGGCGCCGGAGATCCCCGAGGAAATCACCGCCAGCGACCTCGACCAGGAGGTCCGTGCGGAGCTGCTGAGCCTGGCCCGGGACATCGCCGAGAAGGTCGCGCGGCACCTGGTGGCGGCCGGCCAGATCATCGACGAGGACTCCGAGGTGGCGCTGCTGCACGCGATCGCGGCGCGGCGGCTGGCCTCGCGGATCGCCGTGGTGCGGGAGGCGGTCGGGCTCGCGGCGTACGCGGCGGGTGACTGGACGACCGCGATCGCCGAGCTGCGGACCTACCACCGGATGACCGGGCGGCAGACGCATCTGGCCGAGCTGGCCGACTGTGAGCGGGCGCTGGGCCGTCCCGAGCGGGCCATCGACCTGTTCCGCGGCGCGGACACGGCGAACCTGGAGAAGGCGGGCGCCATCGAGCTGCTCATCGTCGCGGCGGGTGCCCGGGGCGACCTGGGTCAGCACGACGCGGCCGTGGCGATGCTCCAGGTCAAGGAGCTGACCGGGGACGAGGACGCCGAGTGGGCGGCGCGTCTGCGGTACGCCTACGCCGACGCCCTGCTGGCGGCGGGTCGCCGGGACGAGGCGCGGGAGTGGTTCGCCCGGGCCGCGACCCTCGACGAGGAGCAGGTCACCGACGCGGCCGAGCGGCTGCTCGAGCTCGACGGCGTCACGATCGAGGGCGACGACGAGTTCGAGGACGAGGACGGCGAAGACCGGGAGCGGGCTGGCGCTGACACGTCGGACTCGGACCGTGCGGACGACCAGGACGACCAGGACGACCAGGACGACCGGGACGACCGGGACGACCGGGACGACCGGGACGGTGACGAGGACGAAGACGACTTCGACGACGAGGACCAGGACGAGGACGGCGAGGACCGGGAGCGGGCCGCCTTCGACGCGCCGGGCTCGGACCCTGCGTACGACGAGGACGACCTCGACGGTGACGACGACGAGGACCTCGACGGTGACGACGACGAGGACCTCGACGAGGACGCGCCGGTGGCCGTTGCGGAGACGGACGTGAACACCGACGTGGTCCGGGACGAGAAGGCGCAGGCGGACGAGTACGTGGGACAGGCCGGCGAGGACAAGCCGCAGGCATGAGGGAACACCTCGCCGGTGGCTACGACCTGGTCATCTTCGACCTGGACGGCGTCGTCTTCCTGATCGACAAGCCGATCCCGGGGGCCGCCGACGCGGTCGAGCGGCTGCGTGCGGGCTCGACGTCGATCGCGTACGCGACGAACAACGCGTCGCGGCGGGCCGTCGAGGTGGCGGCGCTGCTGACCGGCATGGGTGTGAGCGCGGAGCCGGCCGAGGTCCTCACCTCGGCCGGCGCCTCCGCGGCGCTGCTCGCCGACCGGCTGCCGGCCGGTGCGAAGGTGCTGGTGGTCGGTGCGGAGGCGCTTCGCGCCGAGGTCCGGGACGCGGGTCTCGAGCCGGTCGCCTCGGCCGAGGAGGAGCCGGTCGCGGTCCTTCAGGGGTACGGGCCCGAGGTCGGCTGGAGGATTCTGGCCGAGGCGGCGCTGGCGGTTCGGGCCGGCGCCGTCTGGTACGCCACCAACACCGACCGGACCCTGCCCAGCCCGCGTGGGCCGCTGCCGGGTAACGGCTCGCTGGTCGCGGTGCTGCGGACGGCGCTCGACCGGGATCCGGACGTGGTGGTCGGCAAGCCGCAGCCGGGCCTTTTCACGACGGCTGCGACGGTTGCCGGGGCACGGCGGCCGCTGTCGGTCGGCGACCGGCTGGACACCGACATCCAGGGCGCGGTCGGTGCGGGCATGGACAGTCTGCTGGTGCTGACCGGTGTCAGCGGTCCGGCGGACCTGCTGGCCGCACCGGAGGACCGTCGCCCGACCTATGTGGCGGCGGATCTGTCCGGCCTGTTCCGCGAGGCCGGGGACGCGCGGGTCCCGGCGCCCGGCGACACGGCCGGCGGTTGGCGGGTCACCCGGGACGGTGACCGCGTCACCCTGGACGGCTCCGGCGATCCGGTCGACGCCCTGCGCCTGCTGTGCGGCGTGACCTGGGACGGCGTGGCCCCGTCCGCGATCGAGCCGCTCTCTCCGGAGGCGGGCGAGGTGCTGGCGGCCTGGGGAGTTCGGACTCCCGGCTGACACGAGCCCGCCGGGCTCGGTGGGCGATGTGTTGTGGGTTCGGTCGTGGGTCTCCCGGTAGGGAGGCCCACGATGTGCTTCTGGGGTGAGATGGACCACCCGGACAAGCCCGGATGCGGGCGCTGCGGCCTTGCGTGGCAGATGGTCGCTGTCGGCAGGATCGGGTTCGGGTAGGCGTACAAGAAATGTGTTTTTATGGGCGTATACGGGTCAGGCCGGCCAGTAGACGGGAAGCGTTGTGGGCGGCGTCGTCGGTATGGACGTCGGCCCGGCCCGTGCCGGACTGCGGCTCCGGGCTGTGGTGACTGCTGGGTGATGGGGGAGCGTCCGGGTCGATGTGCAGGAAGCCGTCGACCACAGCGACCACCGGGCCGCTCATCCAGTCGAACGAAGGTACGGCCAGTTGCTCGGCGGTCTCGTGGAGATCGGGGCGCGAAGACCTGGATCGGGCACGTCGCATGATCGCTCCCAGTTCGGGGGCCGGCCGGTCGCCGGCCGTTCATTTCCCTGACCTCCATCGTGGCACCGTCCGGGGCGGAAATCCGAACGCGTTCGGTCATTTGCCCCGAAGGGTCAGGCCGCCTGTGCCGTGGTCGATCAGGTGGGTGTGAGTTCGTTTACGTTGCCGCGCGGTGGTCACCTGTCGGAATCGTCGTGGCGGGCCCGGCACCGGATCGTGAGCGGGTTGCTCTGGCTCCACGTGCCGTTCTTCCTGGTGATCGGCGTGCTCGGCCCGCGGCCGGGGTGGGAGGCCGTGCTGCTGGCCGCGGCCGTGGGAGCGTGGGCCGCGGCGACGCCGCTCTGGCGGTCGCACAAGGCGCAGGCCTCGCATGTCAGCGTCGGGTTGATCGCGTGCACGTTCGTGGCGATCGAACTGACCGGCGGGGAGATGACCGCCCACATCCATCTGTACGCCGTACTGATCTTCGTGGCTCTCTACCAGCAGTGGACGCCGCTGGTGTGGGCGATCGCGGTGGTCGTCGTGCATCACGGGGTGCTCGGCCTGATGGTGCCGGAACGGGTGTTCGGCGACCACCACATGGATGTCGCCACCGCACTCACCATGGTCGTGGCGCACGCCGGGCTGCTCACCCTCGAGGTGGCCGGGATCCTCGCGTTCTGGCACTTCGCGGAGGAGGCGGAACGGGAGAACGAGGAGCTGGCCAAGGAGGCCGAGCAGGCGCGGCACGAAGTGGAACGGGCTGAGCGGGAGAGCCGGGAACGGGCGGCGGAGGAGTTGCACGAGCGGTCCGAGAACGCGGCTGGGAACGCCCGCCGGATCGCCGCGGAGGTGGCCGGCATCAGCACCGAGGCGCGGGCCGCGATCTCGGCGGTCGCCGCCGTGGACCGGGAGCTGGCGGCGCTGACCGCGGCAGTGCGTGACATCGCCGAACGGTCGGCGCAGGCCGCCGGCACGGCGTCGACCGGGAAGGATGCGGCCGAGTCGGCGGGGCAGAAGGTCCGGCAGCTGGAGCGGTCGGTGGGGGAGATCGCCGACGTGAACGCGATCATCGCCTCGCTGGCCGAGCAGACCAACCTGCTCGCGCTGAACGCCACCATCGAGGCGGCCCGCGCCGGTGAGCTGGGCAAGGGCTTCGCCGTGGTGGCCGGGGAGGTCAAGGACCTGGCCCGGGAGACGGCCACCTCGGTGGAGCGGGTCAATCAGGTGATCACCGCGATCGTGGCGGAGACCGGGGACGTGGCGCACACCTTCGCGTCCACGGCGGGGGCCGTCGACGGCATCCATGAGCTCCAGCTGAACATCGCGTCCTCGGTGGAGGAGCAGGCCGCCGTGCTGGCCGAGGTGACCATCCAGCTGTCCACCGCCACGGCGGCGGCCGGCCAGGTCCTCGCCGGTCTGGAGACCCTCACCACGACCGCAGAACGCTGAGCCGTTGAACCGCCGGCCGGTCGAGCCCGTATCCCTGGGCCCGGCCGGCGGACGTGGTTCAGAGGAGTTTGCGGAGCTTGAGCAGGTCGAACGGGTTCGCCCGGATGGACGAGATCACGCGTGTGAGCTCCAGCCTGCCGTTGACCAGGTCGATCAGGTCGTCGCTCGTGATCACCAGGGCGATCTTCGCCTTCGGGTCGTCGCCGTCGGTGATGTCGACCAGCCGCCCGCCGGTGATCCGGCCGTGGAACGCCGCGCCGAGATCGGTGAGCCGGCAGGCCAGGGTGCGGTCGAGATCCAGCTTCCCCTGGGCCTCGGCGTTGGCGGCGAGCCGGGTGGCGAGGTCGTTCAGTGCCTGCCGGCACTCCTCCACGGTGGCCATCAGCATCCTTTCCGGTGACACCAGCCTCACGACACCAGCACGGTACCCCAGTAGTTTTCCCGGAAGTGCCCGGTAGCGTGGCACCCGACGTGGCGAGAGGAGGCGGGACATGCCGGACGCATGGCGGGCATATCTGGACCTGGCACTCGGTTTGACGGAGGCGCCCCGGAAGAGGGCGCAACAGGTCGCCGGGGAGTTGCTCAACCGGGGTGGGGCCACCGCGGTGCAGGTTCAGGGCCTGGTGGAGGACCTGCTGTCGGCGGGTATCGCCAACCGGGAGGCGCTGACCAGCATCGTGCGGTACGAGGTGGACCGGGCGCTCGGGCGGGTGGGCCTGGCCACCGCCGAGGAGGTTTCCGAACTCACCTCGCGGGTGCACGACCTGGAGCGGCAGCTGCGTGAGGCGCAGGCCCGGGTCGGCGCGGCCGAGTCGGTGGGCGGGACCCGGCTGGACAGGCCGGCGCCCACGCCTGCTCCCGCTTCTGCTCCTGCTCCTGCTCCCGTGAAGAAGGCGGTCGCGAAGAAGGCGGTCAAGGCCAAGCCGAACGCGATGCCGGCGGCGGGGACGGCGCCGGCCGCGGTGCCGGGGAACGCCGCGACGCCGGGCGAGGCCGCCCCGGTCAAGGCCGCGCCCGTCAAGCGGGCGCCGCGGAAGACCGCGGCGAAGTCCGTGCCGGGTCAGACCGCCGACGAGACGGCTCCGGTGAAGAAGGCCGCTGCCAAACGGGCGCCGGCCAGGAAGGCCGCACCGGCCGAGGTGCCGCCCGCGCCGCGTAGGCGCGCGCCGGCCAGGAGTACCGCGGCGGCCGAGCCGCCGCCCGCGCCGCGTAAGCGCGCGCCGCGGAAGGCTCAGGTGCCGACCCAGTCGACCCCGGCGGCGGAGAACGCCGGCCGGACGGCGAGCCCGGAGGCGTGAGGCTGTGACATATCCCAGTTCCGCGCAGCCCGGTCCGCGCCCGGGACCGCCGCCGGGTGGCTCCTTCGCCGGTGGGACGGACGTGTCCCGGGGTGGCGGGGAGGACACCGGGCATCCGGCGGTCGACGCGGTGCTCCGGTCGCTGGCCAACGCGGCACGGCTGGCGCCGGCCGAGCAGATCGCCGAGTACGAGGCCGCCCACCAGGTGCTTCAGGAGACTCTGGCCGGCATCGACCGCTGAGGCCGGGGCACGACCGGCGGCGAGTAGGTTGTGCAGGCCGTAACGAACCACCCGTACCTCGAAAAGGGATTTTGATGGCCCGCCGTGCGCGTCTCGACGCCGAGCTCGTCCGTCGTAAGCTCGCCCGCTCCCGGGAGCAGGCCGCCACGCTCGTCGCGGCCGGCCGCGTGCTGGTGCGCGGCACCACCGCGGGCAAGGTCGCCGCGATGGTCGACCCCGCCGATCCGATCGTGGTGACCGGCGAGGACCCGAAGGACGAGTACGTGTCGCGGGGCGGCCACAAACTCGCCGGGGCGCTGGCGGCGTTCGGTGCGCAGGGGCTGACCGTGGCCGGGCGGCGCTGTCTGGACGCGGGCGCCTCGACCGGCGGGTTCACCGACGTGCTGCTGCGCGCCGGGGCCCGGCAGGTGGTGGCGGTCGACGTCGGGTACGGGCAGTTGGCCTGGCCGATCCGTACCGACGAGCGGGTGGTGGTGCAGGAGCGTACGAACGTGCGGTCGATCACCCCCGAGTCGATCGGCGGCCCGGTGGACCTGACCGTGGCGGATCTGTCGTTCATCTCGTTGCGGCTGGTGCTGCCGGCGCTGGCCGGGTGCACCGGGCCGGACGGCGATCTGGCGCTGATGGTGAAGCCGCAGTTCGAGGTGGGTAAGGAACGTGTCGGCTCGGGTGGGGTGGTGCGTGACTGGCGGCTGCGCGCCGAGGCCGTGCTGGACGTGGCGGCGGCCGCGGCCGGGCTGGGCCTCGGGGTGGCGGCCGTGACGGCCAGCCCGCTGCCGGGGCCGAGCGGCAATGTGGAGTTCTTCGTGTGGTTCCGGCGGGACGCCCCGCCCGCTGACCCAGCTCGGATCGAGGCCGTCGTCGAAGCCGGCCCGGTTGCCTTCGTGGAGGAGAAATGACGCGCTCGGCCCTGCTGGTGACGCACACCGGGCGCAGGCAGAGTACCCAGCACGCCCGGGCGGTGGCGCTGGACCTGATCGCGGCCGGGTTCGAGGTGCGGGTGATCGCCGAGGAGGTCGCCGACCTGGAGCTGCCGGAGGGTGTGCAGCCGGTCGACGGCCCGGACGCGGCCGAGGGCGTGGAGATCGTGATGGCGCTCGGCGGGGACGGCACGTTCCTGCGGGCCGCCGAGCTGGCCCGCCCGTCGAAGACGCCGCTGCTCGGCATCAACCTGGGCAAGGTCGGCTTCCTGGCGGAGGCCGAGATCGACCACATCGACCAGGCGGTCGCCGACGTGGTGGCCGGGGACTACACGGTGGACGAGCGGCTCACCCTGGACGTCCGGGCGGAGTACGACGGCCGGCTGATCGCCGAGTCGTGGGCGCTCAACGAGGTGACCGTGGAGAAGGGGCAGCGGGCGCAGATGCTCGAGCTGCTCGTGGACGTGGACGGGCGGCCGTTGTCCCGGTACGGCTGTGACGGTGTGGTGTGTGCCACCCCGACCGGGTCGACGGCGTACGCGTTCTCCGCCGGCGGGCCGGTGGTGTGGCCCGAGGTGGAGGCGCTGCTGCTGGTGCCGATCAGCGCGCACGCCCTGTTCAGTCGCCCGATCGTGACGGCGCCCACGTCGACGTTCGTGGTGACGGTGGACCCGTACACGTCGTTCGCGGTGCTGTGCTGTGACGGGCGCCGCACCTGGGACCTGCCGCCGGGATCGACGGTGACGGTGGAGCGCGGGCGGCTGCCGGTCCGTCTCGTCCGTCTCGCGCCGCGCCCGTTCACCGACACGCTGGTGGCGAAGTTCGGGCTTCCGGTGGTCGGCTGGCGGGGCAATCGACGCTGATCAGAAGCCCCCGCGGTGGGCTTTTGTCGGTGGCTCCCGATACTGTTCGCCTGTGCTGGAGGAACTGCGCATTACCGGGCTCGGCGTGATCGACGACACGACGCTGCGCCTCTCGTCGGGAATGAACGTGATCACCGGTGAGACCGGCGCCGGTAAGACCATGGTGGTGACCGGTCTCGGACTGCTGTTCGGTGGCCGGGCCGACGCCGGCCGGGTCCGGGCCGATCCGGGGCGGGCCGTGGTCGAGGGCCGGCTCAAGCTCGGCGGGACCCTCGGCGACGCCGTGCGGACCCGGATCACCGACGCCGGTGGCGAAGCCGACGACGACGGCTCGGTCCTGTTGAGCCGCACGGTGACGGCGGAGGGCCGGTCCCGGGCGCACGTCGGCGGCCGGAGCATGCCGGTGTCGACGCTGAGCGAGCTGGGCGAGCAGATCCTGGCCGTGCACGGTCAGTCCGACCAGTTGCGCCTGCTGCGCCCGTCGGAGCAGCGGTCCGCACTGGACCGGTTCGCCGGCCCGGAGCACGAGAAGCTGCTGGAGTCGTATCGGGAGGCGTTCGCCCGCTGGCGTTCGGTGGTCGACGACCTGGCCGACCGGCGGCGCAACGCCCGGCAGCGCTCGCAGGAGGCGGACCTTCTCAAGCTGGGCCTCGACGAGATCACCCGGGTCGATCCGCAGCCCGGTGAGGACGACGATCTGCGTAACGAGGTGCAGCGGCTGGAGCATGCCGAGGGGCTGCGGGTCGCGGCGACCCTGGCGGGGCAGGCGCTGGCCGGTGGGGTGGAGGTGGCCGACGACACGCCCGACGCCACCCAGCTGCTCGGGCTGGCCCGGCGCACCCTGGAGGGACAGGCGCAGGTCGACCCGTCGCTCGCCGACCTGGCGGCGCGGATCGAGGAGGCGGCCACCCTGGTCGGTGACGTGTCGTCCGAGCTGTCCGCCTATCTCGGGACGCTGGACGCCGACCCGGCCCGGCTGGAGGCGATCTACGAGCGGCGCGCCGCGCTGCGGGGGCTGACCCGGAAGTACGCGGACGACATCGACGGCGTCATCGCCTGGGCGGAGCACGCGAAGACCAAGCTGAGCGAGCTGGACACCTCCGACGAGCTGCTGGAGGAGCTGGACCGGGAGCGCCAGCGGCTGGAGGCGTCGGTGGCCGAGCTGGCCGGGCGGCTGACCGCGGCCCGGCGGGAGGCGGCCGGCCGGTTCTCCGAGGCGGTCAGCGTCGAGCTGGCCGGGCTGGCGATGCCGCACGCCCGGGTCGAGGTGGCGGTGCTCACCCGGGCGCCGTCGCGTGACGAGCCGGCCGTGACGGTCGACGGCGCGACGGTGGCCGCCGGGGCGGACGGCGCCGACGAGGTGGAGCTGCGGCTGCTGGCCCATCCGGGCGCGCCCGCGCTGCCGCTGCAGAAGGGCGCCTCCGGTGGTGAGCTGTCCCGCGTGATGCTGGCCATCGAGGTGGTGTTCGCCGGGGCGGGCGGTCCGCCCACCCTGGTGTTCGACGAGGTGGACTCGGGGGTCGGAGGCACGGCCGCGGTCGAGATCGGCAAGCGGTTGGCGCGTCTCGCGCGTACCCATCAGGTGTTGGTCGTGACGCACCTGCCGCAGGTCGCGGCATTCGCCGATCGTCATCTCGTGGTCGCGAAGGACACCGGTGGGGCGATCACCACGAGTGGCGTTCGGATCGTGGAAGAGACCGAACGGGCCAGGGAATTGTCCAGGATGCTGGCTGGTCTGCCCGATTCGGACCTGGGTATCGCCCATGCGGAGGAATTGCTCTCCGTGGCGGCTCGGGAGAAACGCGCCTGATGAGGGCCTGATAAAGGTGAGCTGGAGCATGTCGCAGGGGAAGTGCGTGCGACGGCATGTCAGGATGGCCGGGATGCGACTTCCCATTCCCACCCTCCGCCGGACCAGGGGCGCCGAGCCCGGTCCGGTCTCCGGCGTGGCCAGGCTGGACCGGCGGACCAAGCGCCTGACCGGCCGTCTGCGGCCCGGTGAGATCGCCGTGATCGATCACGTCGACCTGGACCGGGTCGCGGCCGACTCGCTCGTCGCCTCCGGGGTGATGGCGGTGCTCAACGCCAAGCCGTCGATCTCCGGCCGGTATCCGAATCTCGGCCCCGAGGTGCTGATCCAGGGCGGCGTGATCCTCGTCGACGACCTGGGTGAGGACGTGTTCACCGGTCTGCGCGAGGGCCGGGTCGTCAGCATCGAGGGCGACACCGTGCTGCTCGACGGCGAGCCGGTCGCCTCCGGTGTCCGGCAGGACGCGGAGACCGTGGCCAAGTCGATGGCCGAGGCCCGCGAGGGCCTGTCGGTGCAGCTCGAGGCGTTCGCCGCGAACACCATGGACTACCTCAAGCAGGAGCGGGACCTGCTGCTCGACGGCGTCGGCGTTCCGGACGTGCAGACCCGCATCGGCGGCCGGCACGTGCTGATCGTGGTCCGTGGCTACGACTACAAGGAGGACCTGGAGGTTCTCCGGCCGTACATCCGGGAGTACAAGCCGGTCCTGATCGGGGTCGACGGCGGCGCGGACGCGCTGGTGGAGAACGGCTACACCCCCGACATGATCATCGGGGACATGGACTCGGTCACCGACGACGTGCTGCGGTGCGGCGCCGAGGTGGTCGTCCACGCGTACCCGGACGGGCGCGCCCCCGGCCTGCAGCGGGTGCAGAATCTGGGTGTCGACGGGCTGACCTTCCCGGCCGCCGCCACCAGCGAGGACCTGGCGATGCTGCTCGCCGACGAGAAGGGGGCGTCCCTGATCGTGGCCGTCGGCACGCACGCGAACCTGGTCGAGTTCCTGGACAAGGGTCGCGGCGGCATGGCCTCCACCTTCCTCACCCGGCTCAAGGTCGGCGGCAAGCTGGTCGACGCCAAGGGCGTGAGCCGGCTCTACCGGCAGACCGTCTCCGGGTCGGCGGTGCTGCTGCTGGTGCTGTCCGCG
The DNA here is from genome assembly GCF_019429605.1 of Actinoplanes hulinensis. Taxonomy (NCBI): domain Bacteria; kingdom Bacillati; phylum Actinomycetota; class Actinomycetes; order Micromonosporales; family Micromonosporaceae; genus Actinoplanes; species Actinoplanes hulinensis. The sequence goes on from NZ_JAHXZI010000011.1 coordinate 11,821, forward strand.
ATCGCCGCGATGGCCTCGGCCGTGGCGGTCTCCACCGTGGGGAAGGCGTATCTCACCGTCGTGTCCGAGTGGTGGGACAATTTCGTCTTCCAGCTGGGCAATCTTTTCTGAGGGCGTCGTGATCAACTTTCGGTACCACGTGGTGTCGCTCACCGCGGTGTTCCTCGCGCTGGCAATCGGCCTGGTGGTCGGCACCGCGGCGCTCAACGGCCCGGTCTCCGAGAACCTGCGGGACAACCTGGCCCAGCTCAACAAGGACAACAACGTCCGACGTGAGCAGGTCAACAAGCTCAACGACGAGGTCAACCGCAACCAGGACTTCGCCCAGCAGATCGCGCCCATGCTGTTGGGCGGCCAGCTTGCCGGCCGCAAGGTCGCGGTGGTGGCGATGCCCGGCGCGGACGAGCCGGCCGACGGCGTCGCCGAGATGCTGGGCGTGGCCGGTGCCACGATCACCGCCCAGCTCCAGATCGAGGACAAGTTCCTCGACTCGAACTTCGCCACCGAGCTGCTCCAGCTGGCCGACCAGTCGTCGCAGCCGAGCATCTCGGCGGTCGGGTTGCCGCAGAACAGCGACGGTGTCGAGACCGCCGGCGCCCTGCTCGCGCTCGCCCTCCAGCAGGGCAGCGGCCCGAGCCAGCCCACCGCCGGCGACGTGACCGCGGTGCTGGCCGCCTTCGCCCAGCCCGGCTACCTCACCGCCAAGGACGGCGCGACCGGCGGCGCCGAGACGATCGTGCTCGTCGCCGGGGCGCCGGCCACCGACAAGGAAGCCGACAAGAAGAGCAAGGCCGCGGTCACGGTGGCCTCCCAGTTTCACCGGAACCGGCCGCTCGTGGTCGCCGGGGACAGCGCCGGCGAGGGAAACCTGGTCTCCGCCATCCGCAGCGACCCGACCCTCGTGCAGGACATCTCCACCGTGGACAACGTGATCACCGTGCAGGGGCAGGTCGCCACCGCGCTGGTCACGGCCGAGCGGCTGGTGCGGAACAAGGTCGGTCAGTACGGCCTGGGCGCGGGCGCCACGTCCATCGTGCCGTCGGCCGCGCCCTAGCCGTGCCCGTCTAGACTCTGCGGCCATGGCCTACCTCCGCTCCTTCGGCATCGGCGCCTCGGTCGCGCGGGCCGCACTCGACTGGGTGCGGAACGACCCGAAAGCGGGCGGGCTGCGCCGGACCAACTTCCACGGGCGGACCGTGACGCTCGCCGGTGGCCCGGCCCTGGCGATCGGCGCCACGGTCGGCGCGGCCTCCGGCGCCCCGACCGGGCGGCTCGCCGCGGCGGCGGTCGCGGCCGGGGCGGTCAGCGGGGCGGTCGGCTTCTACGACGACATCGTCGGCAACCGGCCGGAGCAGAAGGCGGCGAAGGGCTTCGCCGGGCACCTCGGCGCGCTGCGGGAGGGGCGGGTCACCAGTGGGCTCGTCAAGATCGCGGGGGTGGGTGCGGCCGGGCTCGCCGCGTCCGCGCTGATCGGCAGCGGCCGGTCGACGCGGGCCGGGCGTGGCTTCGACGTCCTGCTCGGCGCCGGGGTGATCGCCGGGGCGGCCAATCTGCTCAACCTGCTCGACCTGCGGCCCGGGCGGGCGATCAAGGCCGGGATGATCGCCGGGGCGCCGCTCGCGGTCGGGCGCAACGCGTCGATGACCGCAGGCGCCCTCGGCGCGGGGGCGGCGCTGCTGCCCGCCGACCTGAACGAGGAGATCATGCTCGGTGACGCCGGGGCGAACACGCTGGGCGCGCTGCTCGGGGTGGCGCTGGTCGCCCGCAGCGGGACGGCCGGGCGGGTCGCCGCGCTGGCCGCGCTGGCGGGGCTGACCGCGGCCAGCGAGAAGGTCAGCTTCACCAAGGTCATCCAGGACACGCCGTGGCTGCGGGCCGTCGACGAACTCGGCCGCCGGCCACCGGCGTGACCAAGCCCGCCTCACCTGCTGTGGCTTCTTCACACCTTCGGGGTACGGGGACCAGGCTCGCCGCCGCGGCAGCGCTGATCTCGGTGCTCACGATCCTGGCGCGGCTCGCCGGGTTCGGGCGGACCGCGGTGTTCTTCTACACCGTCGGCGACGACAGCCTGGCCGACGTCTACCTCGCCACCAACCTGGTGCCGAACATCGTCTTCGAACTCGCGGCGGGCGGGGCGCTGGCCAGCCTCGTGGTGCCGCTGCTCGCCGGAGCGGTCGCCGCCGGGGATCGCCGACGGGTCGACCGGGTCGTGTCGGCGCTGCTCACGTGGGTGATCGTGCTCACCGTACCCCTGGCGGTCCTGGTTTTTCTGATCTCCGGGCCGATCACCGGGCTCTTCGACATCGCGCCGGAGCATCACGAGACCGCCGCCCGGTTGCTGCGGGTCTTCGCGCCGCAGCTGCCGCTCTACGGCATCGGGATCGTGCTGACCGGGGTGTTGCAGGCGCATCACCGGTTCGCCTGGCCGGTGATCGCGCCGCTGCTGTCCAGCGTGGTGGTGATGACCGCCTATCTCACCTATGCCGGGATCGACGGCGCCGGCTCCGACTTCGCCGGGCTGAGCCGGGCCGGGGAGCTCACCCTGTCGGTGGGCACCACCCTAGGGGTGGTGGCGCTCAGTCTCTGCCTGCTGATCCCGGTGTCGCGGCTGCGGCCGCGGGTGCGGCCGTCGTTGCGGTTCCCGGGTGGCGAGGGCCGTCAGGCGGTCCGGCTCGGCTGGGCCGGCGCGGTCACGGTCGGGGCGCAGCAGGTGGTGGCCGCGCTGATCGTGGTGTTCGCGGCCCGGCAGATGGCGCCCTACAGCGGTGCGCAGACGCTGTTCCTGCTGCCGTGGGCGGTGCTCGCGGTGCCGCTCGCCACCGCGGTCTATCCGCGGCTGTCGGCGGCGGCGTCCGAGGGCGACGAGACGGGGTACGCGGCCTCGCTCTCCGCGACCGCGCGTTCGGTGGTGCTGCTCGCCGGGCTGGGCACGGCCGCGCTGGCCGGGCTGGCGATCCCGATGACGCGGCTCATGGAGGTGCCGGACGCGGTGCCCGGTGTGGTCGGCTTCGCGCCCGGGCTGCTGGGTTACGCCCTGTTCGCGTTGCTCTCCCGGGCCCTGTACGCCCGTGGCGCGACCGCGGCGGCCGCGGTCGCCTCGGCGGTGGGCTGGCTCACCGCCGGCGCCGCCGTGATCGTCGCCACAGCGGTCGCCGACGGCCCGCGGGAGGTGTACGGTCTCGGCCTGGCCAACGCCGTCGGCATGTCGGTCACCGGGTTGTTGCTGGTCCTGGCGGTGCGGAGGCACGCCGGGCGGGCCGCGCTCGCCGGCCTGGGCCGGGCCGTTGTGGCCGCGGTCGTCGCGGCCGCCGTGGCCGGGCTCGCCGGGTGGGGTGTGGTGCGGGCGCTGGAGGCGACGGTGTGGCCCACCCCAGGCGTGTTCGGCAGCATTGTTGCGGGCATGCTGGGCGGGGTGGCGGTCGCGGGCGTCTTCGCCGCGCTGGCCTTCGTGCTGGACCGGCGGGACATCGGCCCGCTGGTAACCACACTTGGGCGGCGCCTGCGCCGATAGGCGACGTGTTTGCGCAGCCCATCGCCGCCGTCGGGTGTGCCGTGGGAGGACCAGCGACCGTGCCTGCGGTCGCCGGAGGAGAGGGGTAGTCGAGGTCGTGAGCAGCGACGAGGAGTGGCGCGGCTCGGTCGTGCTGGTGGTCGCGTCGAGTACCGGCGGGATCGGTCAGCACGTCGCCTCACTCGCCCGTGGGCTGGTCGCCGGAGGGTGCCGGGTGCTGGTGTGCGGGCCGGCCGCGGTGGATCAGCACTTCGGGTTCACGGCCGGCGGGATCGAGTACGCGGTCGTGGAGATCCCGGCCGACCCCGGACCGCAGGACTCCGGCGCGATCCGGCAGCTTCGGCGGGCGATCGCCGGGCGGGACGCCGAGGTGATCCACGCGCACGGGCTGCGGGCGGCCTTCGTGGCCGCGGTCGCGCGCACCGGCGTACCCCTCGTGGTGACCTGGCACAACGCCGTGCTCGCGCGTGGCCTCAAAGGCCAGGCCGGCGCCCTGCTGGAGCGGATCGTGGCGCGTAACGCCGTGCTGACGCTGGGCGCGTCGGAGGATCTGGTGGAGCGCGCCGTCGCGCTCGGCGCACGCAACGCCCGGCTCGGCCCGGTCGCGACGCCGCAGCTCGCGCCGCCGAAGCGGACCCGGACGGCGGTGCGCGCCGAGTTCCGGCTGCGGGGCGAGACGCCGTTCATCCTGTCGGTCGGCCGCCTGCACCCGCAGAAGCACTACGACCTGCTGGTCGACGCCGCCGCCCGATGGCGGGAGCTGGAGCATCCGCCGGTGGTGGCGATCGCCGGGTCCGGGCCCAGCTACATGCCGCTGGCGCAGCGGGCGTCCCGGCTGCACGCCCCGGTCCACCTGCTCGGGCACCGCACCGACGTGCCCGACCTGCTGGCCGGCGCGGACCTCGCGGTGATCACCAGTGACTGGGAGGCGCGGCAGCTGTTCGCGCAGGAGGTGCTGCACGCCGGGGTGCCGCTGGTCACCACCGCGGTCGGCGGGCTGCCCGGCCTGGTCGGCGACGCGGCGGTGCAGATCCCGCCGGGCGACCTGGACGCGCTCGACGAGGCGGTCCGGCGGTTGCTGGCCGACCCCGGGCTGCGCGCCGACTACGCGGCCCGTGGCCCGCGGCGGGCGGCCACCTGGCCGGGCGAGGCGGACGTGGTCGCCGACGTGCGCTCGGGCTACGCGGACGTCGCGGCGGTCCGGCGGTGATCGGACCACGCAGGCTCGACCGTTTGCGGCGGGTTCGCCCACCGGGCACCCCGCGCGGGCCGATGGCCGCCGCCTGGGTGCCGTTCGTGCTGATCGCCGTGGTGGTCGCGGCGACCGTCGCCGGGCTGTCGGTCCGGCCGGCCGAACCGCAGCGGCACGGCGACGCCGACTACGTGATCGTGGCGGGCGCCGCCGGGCTGCGCTGGGAGGACCTGGACCCGCAGCGCACCCCGGCCCTGTGGCAGGAGGCGACCGAAGGTTCGGTGGGCTGGCTGTCGGTCCGCTCCGCGCACGAGGTGACCTGCCCGTCGGACGGCTGGCTGACCCTGGGCGCGGGCAACTACGCGGCCTGGAACACGCGGGCGGTGCCCGGCCGGTGCCCGCCGGCCGAACCCCGGCTCACCCGGCCCGACGGGATCGGCGCCAACCTCACCGACCAGCCGAACGTGGTCCGCACCAACCAGAACAAGCTGCCGTACGGGACCACACCGGGCGCCCTGGCCGAGTCGGTGCGCTGCTCGGTGGCGGTCGGGCCGGGCGCCGCCATCGCCGCGGCCCGCCCGTTCGGCCGCGTCGACCGGTACGTGCCCGAGCTGCCCGAGGACCCGGCGAAACTGCTCGGCGACTGTGTGCTGAACTTCGTCGACCTCGGCACGATCACCGGGGAGGGCGCCGAGCGGGAGGCCGCCGTGGCGGCCGCCGACCGGACCCTGGCCCGGGTCCTGGCGGCCCGCCCGCCGCGCTCGCTGATGCTGATCGCCGGCCTGGCCGACACCGGGACCACCTCGCGCCTGCACGTGGCGATCGCCGAGGGCCCCGGCTGGGAGGGCGGCTGGCTCACCTCGGCCGGCACCGGCCGCGAGGGCTACCTGCAACTGGTCGACCTGGCCCCGACCGTGCTGTCGGCGCTGGGCCGGCCGGCCCCGGAGAAGCTGTTCGCCGGGTACGCGGCGACCGTCCTGCCGGGCCGCCCCGGCGACCCGGGCGAGGCGATGCAGGGCGACCGGGACGCCGACCGGCGGGCCATCGCCCAGCGCGGCGTCGCTGAGATCTTCTTCACCGTGCTGGCGATCGTGCAGCTGCTGCTGTTCGCCGCGGTGATCCCGGTGCTGATCCGGGCCCGGCGGCACGCCGGGCCGCTCGGGCCGCCGCTGCCGCCGCGCCGCCTCGTCGTCCTGGCCGAGCTGGCGCTGATCGCGGCCGGGCTGGCCATCCCGGCGGCGCTGCTGGCCGACGTGGTGCCGTGGTGGGGCAGCGAACACCCGGCGTGGATGTTCGGGGCGGCGACGGCCGTGCTGATGGCCGGCGGGACGCTGCTGATCCGGCTGGCGCCCCGGTACGAGCGGACCCTCTGGCCGATGGCCGCGGTGGCCACGGTCAGCGTGCTGGTGGTGGCGGTGGACCTGATCACCGGGGCCCGGTTGCAGCTCAACGGGGTGGCCGGATACTCGGCGCTCCACGGGATCCGGTACGCCGGGCTGGGCAGTGTCGGCCTGGGCGTGTTCGTGGCCGGCCTGCTGCTGCTGGCCGGGTCGCTGGCGCAGTGGGTGAGCCGGCGGTGGCGGCCGCTGGTCGTGGTCACCTTCGGCGGGCTGGGCGTGGTCATGGTGGGCAGCCCGTACCTGGGCGCCGACCCGGTCGGTGCGATCGCGGTGACGGCCGGGGTGTGCGTGGCCGCAGCGATCAGCACCGGCGGCTGGCTGACCTTCCCCCGGTTCGCCTGGGCGGCGATGACCGGGGTCGCGGTGACCATCACGTTCGCGGTGCTGGACCTGAGCCGGGCGCCGCTGGAACAGGGCACGCTCGGCAGGTTCCTGACCGCGCTCGGCGACGGCACGGCCGGCCCGGCCATGCAGCGGGCCGCCGCGGCCAACGGGCTGGCGCTGCTGGACAGCCCGTTGAGCCTGCTGGCCCTGCTCGGGGCGGCGATGCTGGTGTTCTGCCAGTTCTCGCCGTGGGGCGGGCTGAACCGGGTCTACGGCCTGCATCCGGCGGTCCGGGCCGGGGTGGCCGGAACCGTGGTGGCCACCCTGATCGCCGGGGTGCTGGGCGGCACGGCGCTGGGTGCGGCCGGTGCGGCGGCCGCCGCCGCGGTGCCGGTGGCGGTTCTCACGGCGTTGCGGGTGCTGCTGCACGCCGCCGACCGGACCCCGCCGCCGGGTGAGACCGACGGTCCGGGCGGGCCGTTGCTCCGCAAAACGGACGATGATTCGGTTCGGGTGCCGTAACGGCGGCCGATTCACGACGGGGAGGCGCATCATAGCCGCCTCCCCGGTGGGCGCGGCGAGCGGCGGGTCGTGAACAAGCCTCATCGACACGCACGCCGACCAGCCCGAACATGGCGGCCCCGGCAAACAGTGTTACGGTGAACTCCCGTGGATGGGGCCAGGCCCCGGCCGCAAGAACCGGAACATCGGCGACCACGGGAGCGGGCGTTGGCCTCTACAGTGCGCGACACGCGGCACATCTTCGTCACCGGGGGCGTCGCCTCCTCGCTGGGCAAGGGCCTCACCGCCTCCAGCCTCGGTAATCTGCTCACCGCCCGCGGTCTCCGCGTCGTGATGCAGAAACTGGATCCGTACCTCAACGTCGACCCTGGGACGATGAACCCGTTCCAGCACGGTGAGGTGTTCGTCACCGAGGACGGCGCGGAGACCGACCTCGACGTCGGCCACTACGAGCGCTTCCTCGACCGGGACCTCTCCGGCAAGGCGAACGTGACCACCGGCCAGGTGTACTCGGCGGTCATCGCCCGGGAGCGGCGCGGTGAGTACCTGGGCGACACCGTGCAGGTCATCCCGCACATCACGAACGAGATCAAGAGCCGGATCTTCGCGATGGCCGACCCGGACGAGGACGGCAACGTTCCGGACGTGGTGATCACCGAGGTCGGCGGCACGGTCGGCGACATGGAGTCGCTGCCGTTCCTGGAGGCGATCCGCCAGGTCCGGCACGAGGTCGGCCGGGACCACGTCTTCTACCTGCACGTGTCGCTGGTGCCGTACCTGGCCCCGTCCGGCGAGCTGAAGACGAAGCCGACGCAGCACTCGGTGGCCGCGCTGCGCAACATCGGTATCCAGCCGGACGCGCTGATCTGCCGCAGCGACCGGGAGATCCCGGAGAAGATGAAGCACAAGCTGGCGCTCTACTGCGACGTGGACGCCGAAGCGGTCATCGCCTGCCCGGACGCGCCGAGCATCTACGACATCCCGAAGGTGCTGCACGACGAGGGGCTGGACGCGTACGTCGTACGCCGTCTGGGTCTGTCTTTCCGGGACGTCAACTGGAAGACCTGGAACGACCTGCTGGTGCGGGTCCACCACCCGAAGCGCACCATCACCGTCGCGCTGGTCGGCAAGTACGTGGACCTGCCGGACGCCTACCTGTCGGTGAGCGAGGCGATCCGGGCGGCCGGCTTCGGCAACAGCGTCAAGATCTCGATCCGCTGGGTGCCGAGCGACGACTGCCAGACGCCGGCCGGCGCGGCCGCCGCCCTGAAGGGCGTCGACGGCATCGTCATTCCGGGCGGGTTCGGCGTCCGCGGCATCGAGGGCAAGGTCAACACCTCCCGGTACGCGCGTGAGAACCGGATCCCGATCCTCGGCCTCTGCCTGGGTCTGCAGTGCATGACCATCGACGCGGCCCGCAACCTGGCCGGGCTCGCCGGCGCCAACTCGGTCGAGTTCGACGAGGAGGCGCAGTACCCGGTCATCTCGACGATGGCCGACCAGCAGGACATCGTCGCCGGCAAGGGCGACATGGGCGGCACCATGCGGCTGGGCGCCTACCCGGCGAAGCTCAAGGACGGCTCCATCGTGGCCGAGGTGTACGGCGCGACGGAGATCTCCGAGCGGCACCGGCACCGCTACGAGGTGAACAACGACTTCCGGGACAAGCTCTCGCAGTCCGGGCTGGTCTTCTCCGGCACGTCGCCGGACGGCCGCCTGGTCGAGTTCATCGAGCTGGACCGGGAGGTGCACCCGTACTTCGTGGCGACCCAGGCGCACCCGGAGCTGAAGAGCCGCCCGACCCGGCCGCACCCGCTGTTCGACGGCCTGGTCAAGGCGGCGATCGTCTACGCCTCCGCCGACGAGTTGCCCGTCGAGGCCTCCTGACATGGCCTTCATTCACGAGACGGTGTCCCGGGCCGAGCGGTACCACGGAGCGATCTTCTCGGTCTACACCGACCAGGTCACCATGTCCGACGGCGGCACCGCGGCCCGCGACGTGGTGGAGAACCGGGGCGCCGTCGTCGTGGTGGCCCTCGACGAGCGGGACCGGGTGGTGCTGATCCGTCAGTACCGGCATCCGGTCGGCCGGCACCTGTGGGAGCTGCCGGCCGGGCTGCGTGACGTGGTCGGCGAGGACGAGGCGCTCACCGCCGGCCGCGAGCTGGCCGAGGAGGCCGACCTGACGGCCGGGCGGATCGAGCCGCTGATCGACCTGCACACCTCGCCCGGTTTCGCCGACGAGTTCGTCCGGGTCTTCCTGGCCCGCGACCTGTCGCCGGTGCCCGAGGCGGACCGGCACGTGCGGACCGCCGAGGAGGCCGACCTCCAGGTGCGCCGCGTCGACCTGGACGAGTGCGTCGCCATGGTCTTCCGCGGCGAGATCACCAACGCCGCGGCGGTCTGCGGTCTGCTGGCCGCCGCCCGGGCCCGCGACTCCGGCTGGGCCCTGCTCGGATCCTGAGTCCTACCGTGGCGCTCATCGGGGCAGTTCCGCCTCGATGAGCGCCGCGGCGTGCCCGGCGCCACTGGCGGCGTGCAGCTCCTGGCTGATCCGGGTGCTCGTCTCGCGTACCCCGGGATCGTCGATCAGGGTGAGGAACGCGGAGCGCAACTGATCCGCGGTGATCTCGGCGGTGTCGATGCGCCGGGCGACGCCCAGCTCGACCAGGCGGTCGGCGTTGCCGAACTGGTCGGCGGCCTGCGGTGCGACAAGCATGGGTGTGCCGCAGGAGAGGCCCTCGACGCTGCCGCCCATGCCGCCGTGGGTGAGGAACGCGTCCGCCTGGCGCAGGATCTCCAGCTGGGGCACCCACGGGTGGACCTCGATGTTGGCGGGTACGTCGCCGAGCTCGGACGGGTCGACCTTCGCGCCGATCTGGAGTACGACGTGCCAGCCGGGCAGGTCGCCGAAGGCCCGGATCGAGCGGCGGTAGAACTCCGGGTGTTCGGTGAAGGCCGAACCCAGGGAGATGAGCAGCACCTTCCCGGCGTCCGGGGGACGGGTCCAGGCGCCCTGGCCGGCGCGGTCGCCGAGGATCGGTCCGGCGAACGAGTAGACCTTGTCGTCGACGCGGTCGGCGTTCGGTTGCATGTGCCGGGGGATGAGCACCAGCGCGCGGTCGGGGCGGCCCTGGAAGGCGGCGCTGTCGGTGATGGAGGAGCCGTTGTCGCACAGCCACTGTTCGAAGCGGCGGTAGTAGTCGGCGCCGCGCGGGTCGGCGCGCATCTGGTCGACGTAGGGCGCCATCTCCTGTTCGTAGCCGTCCCAGGCCACGTAGGTGGGGGAGATCTGCATCGCCGGGATGCCCCACTGTTCGGCGAGCAGCCGGACCGGTGCGGCCGCGATGTCGTAGAGGAACAGGTCGGGGCGGTCGTTCTCGTACGCCTCGCGCAGCTGCGGGAGCATCGCGATCGCGTCGTCGAGGAAGAGCGTGAGCTGGTCGATCATGTCGCCGTCGGCGCCGTTGTCCGCGGCCGGCAGCGTCGATGTGTACGGCTTGAACTCGGCCCCGGTGGCGGTCACGGCGTCGGCCCAGCTCGCGTCGTTGGCGTAGGTGACCCGGTGGCCGCGGGCGACGAGCTCCCGGATCACCTCGACGCTCGGGTTGACGTGTCCGGGCGCGGGGATGCTGACCATGGCGATGTGCGGCATGACGTCCTCCATGTTGACTAGACGAGACGTAGCGTCTCGTCTCCTGCGCCCTTTGTCAAGACGAGACGTCACGTCTCGGCAAAGGGGTATGATCTCGCCATGCCCAATGCCGCCCGCCGCAGCGAACGTTCCCGCCAGGCGATCCTGGAGTCCGCGCTGGCCCTGCTGCACGAGTCGGGATACGCCGACCTGACCATCGAGGCGATCGCCGCCCGCGCCGGCGTCGGCAAGCAGACCATCTACCGCTGGTGGTCCGGCCGGGGCGCGGTGGTCCTGGACGCCCTCGTCGAGCAGGCCGGCGCGTCCGGGCCGCCGCCGCTGCCGGACACCGGCGATCTGGAGGCGGATCTGCGGCCGGTCATCCGGGCGATCGTCGCCGAGCTGGCCGACCCGCGGCTGTCGGCCACCACCCGGGCGCTCACCGTCGAGGCGCTGACCAGCGAGACCTTCGCCGAACAGGTCCGCGACCGGCTGCTGCGACCACAGCTCGGCACGATCCTGGCGCGCCTGCGGTCCGCCCGCGAGGCCGGCGACCTGCGGGCGGACGCCGACCTCGATCAGGCCGTCGAGCTGCTCATCGGGCCGATGTACCACCGGTGGATGCTGCGGACCGGGCCGCTCACCGAGGACTATGCGGACGGGCTGCTCGACCTGGCGCTTGCCGCGTTACGTCCCTAGGGGGCCGGGCAGGTCGTGCCGGGCGGTGGGACGGTCAGGTCGATCAGGTAGCGGTCGACGACGGCCCCGGTGCACGGGGTGTCCCGGTAGACGCCGTGGCCGGCGCCCTCGTAGGTGACCAGCCGACCGTGCCGGCCCAGTTCGGCGGCGATCCGGGTGGCCCAGTTCAGGCCGGTCCGCGGGTCGTGGCGGGCGTTGAGCAGCAGCAGCGGGATCCCGGTGCGGACCCGCAGCCGGTGCGGTGGGTTGGTGACCGGTTTCGGCCAGCCCAGACACGTGGAGATGGCCGCGACGCCGGCGCCGTAACGGATTTCCGGGCCGGCCTGGGCCGCCTCCCGCAGCAGCGACGCGTACTCACGGTAGTCGCGGACCGGGGCCGGGAAGTCGGCGCAGAACGCACCGGCCGCGATCGGCGGCAGCGTGATCGGCGGGCCCTGACCGGCGGCGTACCGGCGGATCAGGGCGGCCAGCCGGGGCCGGTCCGGACCGTTCAGGGTCATCAGCGGCAGCACGCTGCGCTCCAGATCGCCCAGCTTCGCCCACTCGCCGCGGATGTCCTCGCCACACTGTCCGGTGGCGTCGCACCAGGCCAGGAACTCATCGAACGCGTCCTGGAGGGCCGCCGCCTGGGTGCGGACGAAACCGCGCAGGTCCAGCCCGTGGTCGAAGACGCCCTCCAGGACGACGGCGCGGACCCGGTGCGGGTGGCGCTCGGCGTACTGTTGGCCCAGCAGGGTGCCGTAGGAGCTGCCGTGGAAGGTCAGGCTCGGCTCGCCGAGGGCGCGGCGCAGGGCCTCGATGTCACGCACGGTGTCCAGCGTGGAGGCGTGGTCGAAGACCGGGCTCGACGCCCGGCAGCGTGCCCAGAGAGCGCGGTTCCACCTCACGGTGGCGTCGAAATCGGCCTGGTCGCGGAGCACGATCGGCGGGGGCGGGAGATCCGGGTCCGGCTCGCAGACCGGCGCGGCGCTTCCTTCGACGGTACGGGGATCGAAGCTCACCACATCGAAGCGTTCCAGGATCTCCGGGCTGAACCGTGTGCCGTCGAGCACCTTGCCGACCCCGGAGTCACCGGGGCCGCCCGGGCCGAAGACCAGGGTGCCGATCCGTTTCGCCGGGTCGGGGGCCGGTCGCCGGGCCACCGCCAGCTCGAAGGTCTCGCCGTCCGGCCGGGACCAGTCGACCGGCAGCCGCAGGTCGGCGCACTGCACCGCGGCGTTGTCGGGGCACTCGCCCCAGTCCAGGACGGGGCGATCAGAGCCGGTGGCCGGAGGAGTCAGGGTCAGTGCGAGCGCTACGGCGCCATGGAGGAGCATCGATCAATCCTCGATGGACTCGGATGTCGGCCATATCCGGAAGCGCCCTGATCGCGGCCCCTAAGGGGGGCACCCCTCTTCTTCCGTGGCGGCGGCAATGATCTTATAGGCGTTGATGAATGCGCTGTGGGGAAGAATCGGGAAGATCCTGCCGCCTCCGGGGCTGCCGCGCGCGCTCGCGTTCCAGTCGGCGCTCTACGCGGTCGGCAACGGCACGTTCCTCACCGGAAGCGTGGTCTTCTTCAGCCTGTACGTCGGCCTCGAACCGGTCCAGATCGGCATCGGCCTGTCCGTGGCCGGGTTCGTCGGGCTGGCCGGATCGTTCCCGTTCGGGCACCTCGCCGACCGGCTCGGCGGCCGGCGCGCCTGGGTGGCCGGGGCGATCGCCGAGGCGGCGGCGTTCGCGGCCTACCCGCTGGCCGACGGGTTCGCGTCGTTCCTGCTGGTGATCTGTACGCAGACGGCGGCCGAGACGCTGGCGAACGCGGGCCGGGTCGTCTACACCGCGGCCGTCGTGCCCAAGGAGAACCGGGTACGCGTCATGGCGTTCGCCCGTGCGTACCTGAACGTGGGATTCACCGTCGGCTCCGGCATCGGCGCCCTCGCGCTGGCCCTGGACTCCCGGCCCGGCCTGCTGATCCTGGTGCTGACCGCGGCCGCCGGCACCGCCCTCAACGCCGTCTTCGTGGCCCGGATGCCGCACGCCGCGGCACCGCCGCCCGCCGAGGGGGAGCGGCCCAGCCCGTGGGGTGTGCTGCGGGACCGCCCGTTCACCGGCCTGGCCGCGCTGTTCGGGGTGCTCTGGCTGCACAGCACCGTCTGGGCGGAGATCCTGCCACTGTGGGCGATCACCATGACCGACGCGCCGAAACCGGTCCTCGGGGCGCTCTTCGCCCTGAACACGGCGATGGCGGTGCTGCTCCAGGTGCGGGCCGCGCGGGGCGCCGACACGCTGACCGGATCCACCCGGCTGCTGCGGTGGTCGGCGGTGGCGGCCGCGGTGGCCTGCCCGATCGTGGCGCTCAGCGGGTGGACCGGAGGCTGGGTGACGGTCGCCGTGCTGGCGGTTGCGGTGGTGCTGTTCACCGGCACCGAACTGTGGCTGTCGTCGGCGCAGTGGTACCTGAACACCGAACTGCCGCCGGCCGGGCAGCGCGGCGCCTACGTGGGGATGAGCCGGTCGATGGGCGGGCTCGCCAAGATGGTCGGGCCGGCCGGGTTCACCGTCCTGGCCATCGAGACCGGCGGCTGGGGCTGGTGGGTGATCGGCGGGGTCTTCGCGCTGTGCGGGGCGCTCTGCCTGCCGGTGGTGCGCTGGGTCGAGCGGACACCCCGCAACGTCGCGGCCGTGACGACCGCCTAGACGTCCCACTCCGGGACCGTGTCGATCAGGTCGCCGTCGATCGCGGCCAGGTGGCCGGCGGCGCCGGAGCGGCGGTACAGGCCGGGGAAACGGTCCCGGCGGTAGAGGTCGTGGTCGGTGGCGGACGCCCAGCCGGATAGCACCAGGAACTCGATCTGGCCGGGGCGGCCGGGCGCGTCGGCGGTGCCGAACGAGCAGCCGCGGAAACCGGGGGCGGCGGCCATGCCGGGGGTCCAGACGGTGTGCTGTGCGCGTACGAAATCGTGGTCGAGACCGGGATGGACGCGACAGTGGGCGAGCCGTACCAGCCCGGCCGCCGACAGGCCGGTCTCGATCGCCTCGAAGAGGCGCACCTCGATGGACCGGTAGGTCCCGGCCTGGGCGGCGGCGAGCCGGTCGTGCGGCCCGGCCATGAACGTCCGGTAGGCCGCGTGGTCCTGCCAGAGACCGAAGACGTGCGCGTAGCCGGGCGTGTTGCGGCTCCAGCCGCCGGACTGGCCGAGGAAGCCGGGCCGCGCCCGCAGCTCACCCCAGCCGGACTGGCCGGTGTGGAAGCGGTCCGTGTCGGTGACCGCGCAGGTCACCCACTTGATCAGCGTCATCGGCCGGCCTGCCGGATCGCCTCGACCAGGTCCCGCGGTGGCGGCATGGCGGCGATCTCGGCGCTGACCTCGCGGGCCGCCGTCGCCACCACCGGATCGCTGATCAGGCGGGTGAGCAGCCCGGGCGTGATGTCCCGCTCGTCGGTGGCGATGCCGGCGCCGCGGGCCGCGACCAGCTCGGCGTTGTGCCGCCGGTCGCCGGCGCCCCGGACGATCAGCTGTGGCACGCCCGCGGCGAGCGCGGCCAGGCAGGTGCCGGCGCCGCCGTGGTGGACGATCGCGGCGCCCGCGGCCAGGGCGGTGGCGATCGGGATCCAGCCGGTGGTGCGCACGTTCGGCGGCAGGGTCCGGGCGGCGGCCCGGCGGTCCGGGCGGACCAGTACGACGTCGGCGTCGACGGACTCCGCGGCGGCGGCCACCCGGGACATCAGCCGGTCCGGGCCGGGCTGGGCGACGGTGCTGCGGCTGACCAGTACGCGCGGGCGCCGGGGCGGTTCGGCCAGCCAAGCCGGGAGCGGCTCGCCGCCGGTGTGCGGAATCGGTCGCATCGGCAGGTGCAGCCCTCGACCGGCGACGCTGGCCGGCGCGATCCGGATCACCGCGGCCGGGGCGGCCAGGGCCGGGCGGCCGCGCAGCCGGGTCGCGGCGAGCAGGACGGGGCCGTCGTACAGCGAGTTCTCGTGCAGGATGCCGGGCACGTCCATGGCGGCCGCGGCCACCGCTCCGGCGGCGGCGAGCGGCTCGTAGACGATCCGGTCCGGGCGCCACTGGCGGGCGGCGGCCAGCACCCCGGGGATCAGCCGGTCGTTGACCGCGCCGAACAGGTGGCCCACCATCCGGGTGCCGCCGGTGCCGGCCATCTCGGAGCGGATCAGCAGCGGATGCCGCAGCATCGTGGCCGCCGCCACCGCACCGAACCGGAACCCGGGAGCCACGTCGCGCACCGGCAGATCGGCCCGCAACCCGTCGCCGGCGGTGGCCAGCAGCACCTCGTGGCCCGCCTCGCGGACCGCCCGGGCCAGGGGGGCCAGCGGAAAGGCATGTCCCGTCAGCGGCGCGGAGACGAAGAGGACACGCATCGATCCATCGTAGTCTTGACCTCAACCTCTGTTGAGGTCACAGGGTGGGTCCATGGCATTCACCGCAGAGGAGCTCGCGTATCTCGCCGGACAGCGGCTCGGCCGGCTGGCCACTGTCCAGCCGGACGGGACGTTGCAGGTCAGCCCGGTCGGCTTCACCTACAACCCGGAGACCGCGACGATCGACATCGGGGGCTGGAAGATGGCGGCCAGCCGCAAGTACCGGAACGTGGCCGAGAACGGCCGGGTCGCGTTCGTGGTCGACGACGTGCCGTCGGTGAACCCGTGGCGGGTGCGCTGCCTGGAGATCCGCGGCCGGGGTGAGGCGATCGACGGGCCGGAGCCGATCATCCGGATTCACCCGCGGCGGATCATCTCGTTCGGCCTCGACCAGCCGGACCAGGACGCGCACACACTCACCGCGAACAAGCGCGACGTCAGCGTCTGAGGTGGGGTGGGCGGAATCGGTCAGCGCAGCTCGACGTCGACGTTCGAGTCGGCCAGGTAGCCGAGCAGGTCGTCCATCGTCACGGCCGGCGTCCAAAAGCGGCGGTCGTAGCCCGGGACCAGGTGCGCGCGGGCCACCTGGGAGTCGTGCCAGACCAGCCGGAAGCCGGGCCCCGCGCCCCAGCCGCCGCCCGCGCAGTCGTGCAGGGCGCCCAGGTTCCAGCCGAAGTAGCCGCCGGGGCCGTTGATCGCCTCGCCGATCGCGCAGAAGAAGCCCTCGACATCGGTGATGTGGCGTCCGGCCAGGTGGTAGGTGGCCCCGGACGGGCGGTCCAGGCGACCGTGCGCGTGGTGGGCCAGCGCCACGCCGGCCCACTCGTGGCGCATGTCGGCGTCGTACTCGGCCCACTCGCCGACCACGTCCGGGCGGCCGGCCCGCCAGCGGTGCCACACCGAGCGGGCGCCGGTCGGGCGGGGGGCGCCGATGGCGTCGCCGTACGTGGGTTCCAGGGTGACGTCGACCAGCCCGTCGCCGAGCCGGGACGGGCGGACCTCGGCGACCTCCGCGCCGATCGCGGCGCCGACCATGCCGACCGCCGTGCCGTCCCGGTCCACGCTGAAGATCGACGCCTGGATCCAGCGCCGTCGCCGGGCGCCGCCGCGGGCCAGCGCGTCCAGCGCCCGTTGCAGCGGCGGCTCGGGCCGGCAGCCGATCAGGGTGGCGCCCCGGGGCGACGGCGCCGGCCGGTTGCGGAACACCCCGTCCACCTCGCGGCAGGAGCCGAAGTCCTCGTCGCCGTGGCCGGTCACGCCGACCAGCAGGTATCCGTCGGCCTCCGGCGCGCGGTCGGCGCCGCGGGCGAACCGGGCCAGCTCCTCGATCCGCAGCCGGCCCTCCAGCGTCACGTCCAGCAGGCGGGAGCCGAGCAGCGAGGGGCGGGCGCCCAGCACGGTGATGTCGAGCAGCTCCTCGGCGCAGTGCCAGCAGTGCGCCGGGTGCTTGGAGTGCGGCGGGTGGATGGCGTCCAGGCCGATGTTGCCCAGCCAGTCGGAGCCGAATCCGTCGCACGCGTCGCGCAGCCGTCCGGCCGGCTCGCAGCCGAGCAGGCTGTACCGCTCGACCGGCGGTTGCGGTGCATCGACGAACAGGCCGTCGATGTCGGAGCAGGCGGCGATGACGAGTTCACCGTCGTCGCTGTTCTGGTCCACCAGAAGCCAGGGAAAGCCGCTCATCGGGTGGAACCGTACAGCCCGGACCGCCGACCGGGGGATACCGGTGCACGAATCCGGAAAGATCCGCAGGTCAGGCGTACGCTGGCCGGATATGAGGGTCGGGATACCCACCGAGGTCAAGAACAACGAGTACCGGGTGGCCGTCACCCCGGCCGGGGTCAACGAGTTCGTCCGGGCCGGACACCAGGTCAGCGTGCAGTCAGGCGCCGGTGACGGATCGTCGATCAGCGACGCCGACTACCGGGCCGCCGGGGCGTCGATCCTGCCCGGCGCGGACGCCGTCTGGGAGGCCGGCGATCTTGTCCTCAAGGTCAAGGAACCCCTGCCCGAGGAGTACACCCGGATGCGCCCGGGGCAGGTGCTGTTCACGTACCTGCATCTGGCCGCCTCCAAGGAGTGCACCGACGCGCTGCTGGACCGCCGGGTGACCGGGATCGCGTACGAGACGGTCGAACTGCCGGACCGGTCGCTGCCGCTGCTGGCCCCGATGTCCGAGGTGGCCGGACGGCTCGCCCCGCAGGTGGGCGCCTACCACCTGATGCGGCAGGGCGGCGGGCGCGGCGTGCTGATGGGCGGGGTGCCCGGGGTGTACGCCGCGAAGGTGGTGGTGATCGGCGCCGGGGTGTCCGGGCTGAACGCCGCCGCCATCGCGCTCGGCATGCAGGCCGAGGTGCTGCTGCTGGACAAGAACGTGGCCCGGCTGCGTGCGGTGGACGCCGACTATCGCGGGCACGTCCAGACGATCGCCGCCAACGCGTACGAGATCGAGAAGGCCGTGCTGGACGCGGACCTGGTGGTGGGCGCGGTGCTGGTGCCCGGCGCGAAGGCGCCGCGGTTGATCTCGAACGATCTGGTGGCGCGGATGAAGCCGGGCAGCGTGCTGGTCGACATCTCGATCGACCAGGGTGGCTGCTTCGAGGACTCGCACCCGACCACGCACGACGACCCGGCCTACCGGGTGCACGAGTCGATGTTCTACTGCGTCGCGAACATGCCCGGGGCGGTGCCGCACACCAGCACCTACGCGCTGACCAACGTGACCCTGCCGTACGCTCTCGAACTGGCCAACCTCGGCTGGCGCGACGCCCTGCGGGGCGACCCGGCGCTGGCCGCGGGGCTGAACACGTTCGGCGGCGAGGTGGTCTGCGGTCCGGTCGCCGAGGCGCACGGCATGCGGTCGATCGCTCTGACGGAGGTGCTCCACTGAGCCTGGACCAGGCGATCCGCACCTATCTGGACCATCTGAGCGTGGAGCGTGGCCTGTCCCGCAACACCGTGGCCTCCTACCGTCGCGACCTGGACCGGTACGCCGAGGGGCTGACCGCGGCGGGCATCACCGACCTGGCCGGTGTGCGGGCGTCCGACGTGGCCGGGCATCTGGCCCGGTTGCGGGAGGAGGGGCTGGCCTCGGCCTCGGCGGCGCGGGCCGTCTCCGCGGTGCGCGGCCTGCACCGCTTCGCGGTCCGCGAGCGGCTCGTGCCGCACGACGTGGCGGCCGGCGTACGCCCGCCGGCCCCGCCGCGGCGGCTGCCCAAGGCGCTCGACGTGGATCAGGTGGAGCGGCTGCTGGCGGCGCCCGACGGCGACTCGCCGCTGGGGCTGCGCGACCGGGCGCTGCTGGAATTCCTCTACGGCACCGGGGCGCGGATCTCCGAGGCGGTCGGCGCCGACATCGACGACCTGGCCCTGGACATCGATCCCGCGGTGGTCCTGCGGGGCAAGGGCGGCAGGACGCGGCTGGTCCCGGTGGGCGGTTACGCGCGGGCCGCGTTGCAGGCCTATCTGGTACGGGCGAGGCCTACCCTGATCACCGGCGGTCGCGGGACGCCGGCGGTGTTCCTGAACTCCCGGGGCGGCCGGCTGTCCCGGCAGAGCGCGTGGGCCGTGCTGCACCGCTGGGCCAGTGCCGCGGGTCTCCCGGTGGACGGTCCCTATGCGGTGAGTCCGCACACGTTGCGTCACTCGTACGCGACGCATCTGCTCGATGGTGGGGCTGACGTTCGGGTGGTGCAAGAACTGCTGGGACACGCCTCGGTCACCACGACGCAGGTGTATACCCTGGTGACCGTCGAACGCCTCCGAGAGGTGTACGCGACCACACACCCGCGGGCTCGTTAGACGCTATGGATGCGTAGGCGCGACACGCCGAACGGCTGACCCCGAAGGGGCAGTGCGCGTGGCGTACAGTCGGGCATCGGCTCCGACAACGGGTCGGAAGGGGGCGGGGACGATGTCAGGGAACGGCGAGCGCGCAGAGGCCTGGACTTCCGCGCTCCGGGAACAGCAGAGCTCCCTGGATCTCGGCGCCGATCTGGGTCCCGCCGACCCCACGGCGTATACGATGCGCCGTCCGATCCCCGAGCCGATGCCGACCGACAAGCACGGCCCGGCCCGGATCATCGCCCTGGCGAACCAGAAGGGTGGCGTCGGCAAGACGACCACCACGATCAACCTGGGCGCCGCCCTCGCGGAGTACGGGCGCAAGGTCCTGCTCGTCGACTTCGACCCGCAGGGCGCCTGCTCGGTCGGCCTGGGCGTCAACCCGCACAACCTCGACCTGAGCGTCTACAACCTGCTCATGCAGGACGACGTCACCACCGAGGACGTCATCATCAAGAGCGATGTGGCCGGCCTGCACCTGCTGCCCGCCAACATCGACCTCTCGGCGGCCGAGATCCAGCTGGTCAACGAGGTGGCCCGGGAGATGGCGCTGGCCCGGGCGCTGCGCTCGGTCCGCAAGGAGTACGACTTCATCCTGATCGACTGTCAGCCCTCGCTGGGCCTGCTGGCGATCAACGCGCTGACCATCGCGCACGGCGTGCTCATCCCGCTGGAGTGCGAGTTCTTCTCGCTGCGCGGTGTGGCCCTGCTGCTGGACACCATCGACAAGGTGCGTGAGCGGCTCAACTTCGACCTGGAGCTCGAGGGCATCCTCGCCACCATGTACGACTCCCGGACCACCCACTGCCGCCAGGTGCTGCAGCGCGTGGTCGAGGCGTTCGGCGACAAGGTGTACCAGACGGTCATCACCAAGACGGTGAAGTTCCCCGAGTCGACCGTGGCGGGCGCTCCGATCACTACGCTGGATCCCGCCTCCTCCGGTGCCCGTAACTACCGTCAGCTCGCTCGCGAGGTCATCGCCGCCCAGGCAGATCGAGGCTAGGTTCCACTCTCGTGCTCTTCGCGCTCGGCGATCCGGTGGCGTTCGTCGCCCTGCTCGCCGCCTTCCTGCTGGCCCTGTGGCTGCGTGCCGCGGCCATGCGGTTCACCGCGCGCACCGTCGGGCTGGCCGAGCGCCGGCAGTCGCTGCGGTTGCGGCTGCGGGAGGACATCGATCCGTTCGGGGCGGTCGCGGCGGCGGTCGGCGGCACCGGCTGGGGCAAGGTGGTGTCGGTCGACGAGGTGCCCCGCTGGCGGGGCCGGGGCCGGGCGGCGGCGGTGTTCGCGGCCGGGCCGGTGGCCTGCATCCTCAGCGGTGAGGTGATCATCGCGGGGTACTCGCTGGCGTTCCCGGACAATCCGCTCGCCGACCTGAGCGTGGGGCAGGTGCTCTTCGGGGCCGGATATCTGCCGTACGTGCAGCAGGTGGTCCTGTCGCTCGGGGTGGGGCTGCTCGCCTTCGGTCTGCTGGCGCTCATTCCGATTCCGCCTTTGGACGGGTTCGGCATCCTGTGGAACGCGCTGCGTACGCCCGGCCCGAGCATGAACTGGATGCGGCTCTGGTTCGAGGACAAGAACATCGGTGTCCTGATCCTCCTGATCTGCGCCTTCTTCCCGACCGGCTACCCGATCACCATCAGGATCATCGACATTCTGGGTGCGCTTTTCCTGCAGATCTGGGCCTGATTTTTCCCGCTCGGCACAGCTACTGTTTGAGCGATGTCGATGTCACTGGCTGTCGCTGTGCTGCTGCTCGGCGTCGCCGATTCGATGGTCGGCTCGTACTTCGTCCTGTTCGTCACCGATGTGACCGGGCTCAGCCCCTGGCAGACCGGCGTCTTCGTATCCGTCCACGGCGTCGGCGGCATCCTCCTCAGCTGGCTGGCCGGCCGCGGATTCGACCGGCGACCATCCCGCGGCTACGCCGCCGCGGCCATGCTCTCCGGCGGCGTGGCCCTCTGCCTGATGACCGTGATCACCTCGTTCCCCCTGCTCATCCTGCTGGCCGTCACCCTGCTCGGCGCGCTCGCCGCGGCCTTCCCTCAACTGTTCGCCCTGGCCCGCACCCTGCCCGGCGGCGGCCCGGCGGCCCGGCGCTCGGTGCCGCTGCTGCGGTCGGTGTGGTCGCTGGCCTGGGCGCTCGGCCCCCTGCTCGGCACCGCGGTGCTGGCCACCGCCGGGCACGCCGCCATTCCCCGGTACGCCGGAGCCGTCCTCGCCGTGGCGGCCGCCTGGGTGCTCGCCGCCGTCCCCGCGCCCTGCCACGACCCGCCGGCCGGTTCGCTGGTGGGGGTGCCGGCCGGCGGGCCCCTCTCCCGGACCGCCACGGTCCTGCTGACACTCGGCATCACCCTGTTCTTCACCGCCATGTTCGCCGGGTCGGTCGCCATGCCGCTGTTCGTCACCCGGGAACTGCATCAGCCGTACTCGGCCGTCGGCGTGCTGTTCAGCGTCTGCGCGGCCGTCGAGGTGGTGGCCGCGCTCGCGCTGGCCGCCGTACCCGGCCACGTCAGCCAACCTCTGCTCATCCTCGCCGGGATGGGCTGCTTCCTGTTCTTCTTCGCCCTCACCGTCCTGGCCGGCGGCCTGCCCCTGCTGGTCGCCGGCCAGGTGGTACGCGGCGTGGCGGTGGCGGTCGTCGGCGCGGCCGGGATCCGGTACTTCCAGGACGTGATGGCGCCGGCCACCGGGCGCGCCACCACCCTGTTCGCCAACGCCACCACGGCCGGGATGGTCATCGCCGGGATCGTGGCCGGCGGCGCCGTCGAGATCCTCGGCTACACCGGAACCCTCATGCTGTGCGGCGGCGTCACCGTGGCGGCGGCGGTGGTCTTCGCCCTCGGCACGGCCTCGCGCGTCCGGCGGCCCCGCTTACCGGTCTCGGTTCCGCCTCACGGCGCTTTCCCCCGCCGCGTCCCGGACCCCAACCGCTGACCCCACCGCGCGCCGCTGAGGTGAGGCGCTCCGGCGTGCCCCCTCGCACGCCGGAGCGCCGGGCCGGTCAGGCCGGGGTGAGGGCCGTGCCGCGGAGGGTGGCGTCGGCGGACTCGTCGTCGGGCTGGGACTGGGCGGCCAGTTCGGCGATCACGTGGGATTCGTAGGTGCCGGCCTCGCGGTCCGCGTCGGCTGACGACCAGCCCAGGATCGGCGCGATCAGGGCGGCGGCCGCGCGGGCTGCCGCGACGCCCCGGTCGGGGGTTTCGAAAGCGATCCGGGTACGCCGTGCCAGCACGTCGTCGAGGTGGCGGGCGCCCTCGTGGCTGGCCGCGTAGACGATCTCGGCGCGCAGGTGGCCGGGTGCGCCGTCCAGGGGGAGGCCCAGAGCCGGGTCGTCCTCGATGAGCGTGAGCACCTCGTCGATCAGGGTGCCGTAGCGGCGGAGCAGGTTCTCCACCCGGGTCACGTGCAGGCCGTGGGCACGGGCCAGGGCGGCGCGCCGGTTCCAGGCGGCCCGGTAGCCGTCGGCGCCGAGCAGCGGCACCTGGTCGGTGCAGGACGCCGGCACGCGGGTGGCGAGGTCGCGGGCGGCGGCGTCGACCGCGTCCTTGGCCATCACCCGGTACGTCGTGTACTTGCCGCCGGCCACCACGATCAGTCCCGGGACCGGGTTGCCGACCGCGTGCTCGCGGGACAGTTTGGCGGTGCTGGCCGCCTCAGCCGACAGCAGCGGGCGCAGGCCGGCGTAGACGCCCTGCACATCGTCCCTGGTCAGCGGCGTGGCGAGGGCCTTGTTGACCTCGTCGAGCAGGTAGTCGACGTCCCGGCCGGACGCCGCCGGGTCGGACTTGTCGAGGTTCCACTTCGTGTCGGTGGTGCCGATGATCCAGTGCCGGTCCCACGGGATCACGAACAGCACGCTCGTCGCCGTACGCAGGATCATGCCGGTGCGGCCGGCGATCCGGTCGCGCGGCACCACCAGATGGATGCCCTTGCTCGCGGTGATCTTGAATTCGCCGCGTTCGCCGGTGAGCAGGGCCTGGCTGTCGCCGGTCCACACGCCGGTCGCGTTGATCACCGTGCGGGCGCGGATCTCGAACTCGGCGCCGGTCTCCAGGTCGCGGGCCCGGACGCCGACCACCCGGCGGCCCTCCCGCAGGAAGCCGACCACCTCGGTACGCGACGCCACGTGCGCCCCGTGCGCGGCCGCCGTGCGGACCAGGAACATGGTGTGCCGGGCGTCGTCGACCTGCGCGTCGTAGTAGCGGATCGCGCCGACCAGCGTCTCCGGGCGCAGCGACGGGAACGCCTTGAGCGCCTCGACCCGGCTCAGGTGCCGGTGCACGGGCACGCCCGCGCCGCCGCCGGAGAGGGCCAGGATGTCGTAGAGGGCGACGCCGGCGCCGACGTAGAGACGCTCCCACGCCCGGCGTTGCAGTGGGTAGAGGAACGGCACCGGGCGGACCAGGTGCGGGGCGAGTTTCTGGATCAGCAGGCCGCGTTCCCGCAGTGCCTCCCGGACCAGGCTGAAGTCGAGCATCTCCAGGTAGCGCAGGCCGCCGTGGATGAGTTTGCTGGACCGGCTGGAGGTGCCGCTGGCGAAGTCGCGGGCTTCCAGGAGGCCGACGGACAGGCCACGGGTGGCGGCGTCCAGGGCCGAGCCGGCCCCGACCACACCGGCGCCGACGACCAGCACGTCCAACTCGTCGCCGGACGACATGACTGCGAGAGCCTTGGCACGGGCCTGGGGCGAGATCACTCCGGTTTTCATTCTGGTTCCTTCCGGAAATTCGGTCAGCCGACGCTGACCCAGTCGAGGGTGCGGTCGATGGCCGCTCGCCAGCGGGTGATGCCTTCGGTGCGCCGGGCCGCGGACCAGGACGGCTGCCAGCGCCGGTCCTCGTGGCGGTTGGCGCGCAGGTCGTCGAGGGACGTCCAGAAGCCGACCGCGAGCCCGGCCGCGTAGGCGGCGCCGAGGGCGGTGGTCTCGGCGACCACCGGACGGCTGACCGGTACGCCGAGGATGTCGGCCTGCAACTGCATGCAGAGCGCGTTGGCGGTGACGCCGCCGTCGACCTGGAGGCAGTCGAGGACGGTGCCGGAGTCCTGGGCCATCGCCTCGACCACGTCGCGGGTCTGGTAGCAGACGGCCTCCAGCGCGGCCCGGGTGATGTGGGCGGCGGTGTGGAAGCGGGACAGCCCGACGATGGCGGCCCGCGCGTCCGGCCGCCAGTAGGGCGCGAACAGGCCGGAGAACGCCGGGACGAAGCAGACGCCGGCGCTGTCCTCGACCTGCCCGGCGAGGGTTTCGCTGTCCGCGGCGCTGTCCAGGACGCCGAGCTGGTCGCGCAGCCACTGGATGGCGGATCCGCACGCCGCGATCGATCCCTCCAGCGCGAAGACCGGCTTCTGGGTGCCGAAGCGGTAGCCGACCGTGGTGATCAGGCCGTGGCTCGACCGGACCTGCTTCGTGCCGGTGTTCATCAGCAGGAATCCGCCGGTGCCGTAGGTGCACTTGGCCTCGCCCGGCTCGAAACAGGCCTGCCCGAACAGCGCGGCCTGCTGGTCGCCGATGGCGGCGGCGATCGGCACGCCGGGCAGCACCGCTTCGGCGGTGCCGTAGACCTCGGCCGACGACCGGATCTCCGGGAGCATCGCCCGTGGGATGTCGAACAGCCGGAGCAGTTCGTCGTCCCAATCAAGATCGTTCAAATTCATCAGCATCGTACGGCTGGCGTTCGTCACGTCGGTGAGGTGGCGTCCGCCGGTCAGATTCCAGATCAGCCACGAGTCGACGGTCCCGAACAGCACCTCACCGCGTTCGGCACGCTCCCGCAGCCCGGGCGTGTGCTCCAGCAGCCACTGGATCTTCGTGGCCGAGAAGTAGGTGGCCGGCGGCAACCCGGTGCGGTCCCGGATCAGGTCAGGATCGAGAGCGGAGACCAGATAATCGGTACGGGTGTCCTGCCACACGATCGCGGGCGCCACCGCCGTGCCGCTCGCCCGGTCCCACAGCACCGCGGTCTCCCGCTGGTTGGTGATCCCGATGGCGGCGAGGTCGGCCGGGGCCAGCCCGGCTCCGGCGAGCGCCCCCTCGATGCACTTGAGGGTGTTCTCCCAGATCTCCGCCGGATCGTGTTCGACCCAGCCGGAGCGTGGCTGGATCTGCCGGTGTTCCAGCTGGTGGCGGCCGATCTCGCGACCGGCCCGGTCGAAGATCATGAACCGCGTGCTGGTGGTGCCCTGATCGATCGCGCCGACGTAGCGCCCCACATGCCCTCCCTGTCCAACCGTGTTCTCGACCGCGACGCTATGAACGGATCGGGGGCGCGGCAACGGCTCGCGTGCGACAATGTCGCACGTGCCCGGCATGATCCAGTCCATCGAGCGGTCGTCGGCCGTGTTGCGCCTGCTCGCGGCGGGGGAGGACCGGCTACGCGTCAAGGAGATCGCGGACGCGCTCGGCCTGCCGAAATCCACGGCGCACAGCATCCTGCGGACCCTGGAGCACGTCGGGTTCGTCGAGCGGGATCCGCGGACCGCCCGGTACCGGCTCGGCCGCGGGCTGCTCGAACTGGGCTCCGCCGGGATCGACGCCAACGAGCTGCGCGGGCGTGCCCTCAACTGGGCGGACGCGCTGGCCGCCCGCAGCGGCGAGGAGGTCCGGCTCGGCGTGCTGCGTGACGGTGAGGTGGTCGTGGTGCACCACGTGTTCCGGCCGGACGACTCGGCCCAGTCACTCGACACCGGGGTGCGGCTGCCCGCCCACGCGACGGCGCTCGGTCAGGTGCTGCTCGCCCACGACGCGACGGCCACCGAGGCCGCCGTGACGGGCGGGCTGGACGCGTACACCCGAAGGACGGTGACCGACCGGAGAGCCCTCGCCCGGGCACTCGCCGAGACCCGCGCCCGAGGCTGGGGTCTCTCGGTGGAGGAGTGGCGGCCGGGCCTGGCCGCGATCGCCGCGCCGGTGCGCACGTCGGGCGGGCTGGTCGTCGGCGCGGTCGGGATCGCCGGGCCGGTGGAGCGGCTCACCGACACGCGGCGGCAGGCCCGGCCCGGCCTGGTCGAGCACGTGGTGGCGGCCGCCCGGTCGATCTCGCGGGACGTGGCCGGCTCATGAGCGGGGCGGAGGCGGCGGCATGAGCTACGTGCTGGCGGTGGATCAGGGGACGACGTCGACGCGGTGCATCCTGTTCGACCGGCGGGCGACCGTGGTGTCGGTGGTGCGGGCCGAGCATCCACAGTCGTATCCGCGGCCCGGCTGGGTCGAACACGACGCGGCCCGGATCTGGCGGGACGTGCGGCGGCTGATCGAGCGGGCGTTGCGGGACGCCGGTGTCCCGCCCTCCGAGGTGGCCGCCATCGGGATCGCCAACCAGCGGGAGACCACGGTGCTGTGGGACCGGGCGACCGGTGTGCCCGTGGCGCCGGCGATCGTCTGGCAGGACACCCGCGCGGTCACCGGCGACATCGACGCGGAGTTCGTGAGAAGCCGGACGGGGCTGCCGCCGGCCACCTACTTCTCGGCCACGAAGATCCAGTGGCTGCTGGAGCACACGCCCGGGCTGCGGGAGCGTGCCGAACGCGGTGAGGTGCTGTTCGGGACCGTCGACTCGTGGCTGATCTGGAATCTGACCGGCGGACGCCACCTCACCGACGTGACGAACGCCAGCCGTACGATGCTGATGAATTTGAACGATCTTGATTGGGACGACGAACTGCTCCGGCTGTTCGACATCCCACGGGCGATGCTCCCGGAGATCCGGTCGTCGGCCGAGGTCTACGGCACCGCCGAAGCGGTGCTGCCCGGCGTGCCGATCGCCGCCGCCATCGGCGACCAGCAGGCCGCGCTGTTCGGGCAGACGTGCTTCGAGCCGGGCGAGGCCAAGTGCACCTACGGCACCGGCGGATTCCTGCTGATGAACACCGGCACGAAGCAGGTCCGGTCGAGCCACGGCCTGATCACCACGGTCGGCTACCGGATCGGCGCCGAGAAACCGGTCTTCGCGCTGGAGGGATCGATCGCGATCGCCGGCTCGCTGGTTCAGTGGCTGCGCGACAACCTGGGCCTGATCGGCACCGCCTCGGAGATCGAGACCCTCGCCGGGACGGTTCGCGACAACGGCGGCTGCTACATCGTGCCGGCGTTCTCCGGCCTGTTCGCGCCCTACTGGCAGAGCGAGGCACGGGGCGTCATCGTGGGGCTGACCTCGTACATCACGAAGGCGCACCTGGCCCGTGCGGTGCTGGAGGCGACCGGCTGGCAGACCCGCGACGTGGTCGACGCCATGAACGCCGACTCCGGCCTGGCGCTGACCGCGCTCAACGTGGACGGTGGGATGACCGCGGACAACCTGCTGATGCAGATCGTCGCCGACTTCCTGGAGGTCCCGGTGCTGCGGCCGATGGTCGCCGAGACGGTGTCGCTGGGCGCCGCCTACGCGGCCGGGCTGGCCGTCGGCTACTGGTCGGACCAGCGGGATCTGCGCGCCAACCGGCACATGGCCGGCCGGTGGCGGCCCCGGATGGACGCGTCCCGGCGCGCCGGCGAGTACGCGAACTGGCGGCGCGCCGTGGAGTGCTCGATCCTGTTCAGCCGGCCCGAACCGTCCTGACCGTCCTGATCAGGCGGAGGTCAGCGGATCGTGAAGGCGTCGAAGCCCTCGGCCGGCTCCTCGTGAACCTCCAGGTTGTCCACGCGGGCGCCGGTCGGGCCGGTCCGCGCCCAGCTGACCAGCTGGGCGACGCCCTCCGGGTCGCCCTCGAAGACCGCCTCGACCCGGCCGTCCGGCAGGTTGCGCACCCAGCCGCGGACCGCGTGCCGGCAGGCGACGCGGCGGCACGAATCGCGGAAGAAGACGCCCTGCACCAGGCCTTCGGCGAGGACGCGTTTGCGGATCACCGGCCCACCCTACGTCGGGATGTGTCACCGGGAGTCGTTATTGAACCGGCGTCCGGCGGGCTTTCCGGTTAGCCGGATGGTGAACATTTCACTTCGATCACACCAACCCCAGCTATCTCAAGATCCACTACAGTCGCGTGCACACACGCGCGCCGGCCGGGTCGCGTGAAGCAGGCATGCGAAAGGAGGCCGACGTGGGTAAGACCAAGGAGAAGGCCAAGAAGGCGGTAGTGGTCGAGGCCGCGCCGGTTGTCGAGGCGCCGGTCGTCGAGGCCAAGGTCAAGAAGGAGAAGAAGGCCAAGAAGGAGAAGGCGGCCGCCCCCGTCGAGGCCGCTCCCGTCGAGGCCGCTCCCGCCAAGGCGGAGAAGAAGTCCAAGAAGGACAAGAAGGCCAAGAAGAAGTGATTCACCGGACCGCCGCGCAATCGTGCGGCGGTCCGTTTCACGATGCGTTCGTGAACAGTTCGCAAGTCATGTTGTAGTACCGGTCCGTCTGTCCTACGTGGCGCATTCCGAGCCGTCGGCAGACCGCCTGCGAGGCCGTGTTCTCCGGCCAGGTGACGGCAAGCACGGGCGAGACGCCGGAACGGGCCGCGTACGCCATCACGGCGTTGGCCGCCTCGGTGGCGTACCCCTTGCCCCACGCGTCCGGATGCAGGTGCCAGCCGATCTCGGTCTCGCCGGTGGGGGCCAGTTTCTCGCCGGAGCCGAGCAGCGGGACCAGCAGCGCGGTGCCGAGCAGGTGACCGGTCGCCCGGTCCTGGATCGCCCAGATCGTGTGCACGTCGTCCTGCCGGGCCCGCCACCGGGTCAGCGTGGCGACGGCGTCGTCGTGGCCGGCGAGGGCGCGTGGCGCCGAGCCGAGATACCGGGCCACCTCCCAGCGCGAGTACATGTCGAGGAGGAAGTCGATGTCCTTCTCCTCCCACTCACGCAGAAGCAGCCGTGGCGAGATCAGTGACCGCATCGCCGCAGCGTAACGGGGAAAGTGAAGGAATGTAACCGGCCGGTAACCCGGCAACGTCTGTGACGTTGGAAAGGCGTGCGCTCGGAGGAACTCGTCATAGGCATGGTCTACGGTCGGCACGTGCTTGAAGAGGAGACGGAGTCCAGTGGTGGCTTCACGGTCCGGTTGGAGAATTTCACCGGGCCGTTCGATCTGCTTCTGCAACTGATCGGCAAGCACAAGCTGGATGTCACCGAGATCGCGTTGCACCAGGTCACCGACGACTTCATCGCCTACATCCGGGCCATGGGCGACGGCTGGGACCTGGGCGAGACCAGTGAGTTCCTGCTGGTCGCGGCGACCCTGCTGGACCTGAAGGCGGCCCGGCTGCTGCCCGCCGCCGAGGTCGAGGACGAGGAGGACCTGGCCCTCCTGGAGGCGCGCGACCTGCTGTTCGCCCGGCTCCTGCAGTACAAGGCCTTCAAAGAGGCGGCCGCGCACATCGCGGAGCTCGAGGCCACCGGGGCGCGGCGCTGGCCCCGGCTGGTCACCCTGGAGCAGCGGTATGCGGACGCGCTTCCCGAGCTGGTCCTCGGCGTCGGTCCGCAGCGGCTGCTGAAACTGGCGCTGAAGAGCTTCCTGCCCAAGCCCGGCCCGCCGCAGGTGTCGATCGCCCACATCCACCAGGTGCGGGTGAGCGTCCGGGAGCACGCCGCGCTGCTGCGTGACCGGTTGCGCCGGGCCGGCACCGCCACGTTCAGCCTGCTGGTCGCCGACTGTGCGAACACACTCGAGGTGGTGGCCCGGTTCCTGGCCCTGCTGGAGCTGTACCGGGAGGGGCTGATCGAGTTCGAGCAGCCGGTGTCGCTGGACGAGCTGACCGTCCGTTGGATCGGCGGTGACTCGGACGTCGAGCTCGACATCGACGACTACGAGGGCAGCAAACCGGAGGCCGAAAGTGCCGAATCGGGCGAAACACCGGCGGAGCGGCTTGACGATCCCGGCTCTGATAGCGATCTTGGCACGGGTGATGAGGCCCCGGTGGCTGTGGAGGAGGGTTCGTGAGCAGCGAGGAGCGTCCCGAGTCGCTGGCGGCGCAGGCGGCCGCGTGGGTGCCGCCGTGGGAGCGGCGCCGGGAGCCGGACCGGGAATACCAGGACGCGGCCGAGTCCGAGCTTTCCGAGGAGCCTTCGCCTTCGTCGGAGCCTCCGGCCCAGGCCGAGCTTTCGACCCAGGCGGAGCCCGAGCCTTCGGACGAGCCCTCAGCCGAGGCGGGGTTCGAGCTTTCGGACGAGCCCTCAGCCGAGGCGGGGTTCGAGCTTTCGGACGAGCCGGAGCCCTCGCAGGCTGAGGCGGAGCTTCCGCAGTCCGAGACGGAGCTTCCGCAGTCCGAGACGGAGCTTCCGCGGCCCGAGTTTGCGGCGGAGCCTTCGTGGCCGGCGCCGGAACCGCAGCCGGAACCCAGAGCCGCGGTCCCCACCCAGGCGCGGCCACGGCGGGAGGATTCGCCCGCTCCCACCCGTACCCCCGCTGTTGTGATGGACGACGCAGAGCTGGCGGCGACCCTCGAATCGATCATGCTGGTGGTCGACGAGCCGGTAGGCGAGTTGCAGTTGGCGCAGGTCCTGGAGCAGCCGGTGGAGCGGATCGCCCGCGTCCTGGAGGACGTCTCGGCGCGCTACACCGCGGCCGGGCACGGCATCGACCTGCGGCGGGCGGCCGGCGGCTGGCGTCTTTACACCCGCCCGGAGTACGCGCAGTACGTCGAACGGTTCGTCCTCGACGGCCAGTCGGTCCGGCTCACCCAGGCCGCCCTGGAGACACTCGCAGTGGTCGCCTACAAACAGCCGGTGACCCGATCGCGCATCTCGGCCATCCGCGGTGTGAACTGTGACGGGGTGATGCGTACGCTGGTCACTCGCGGCCTGATCGAGGAGTGCGGCACCGAACCGGAAACCGGGGCATACCTGTACCGGACGACGTCACTGTTCCTCGAGAAGCTCGGCCTCAACTCGGTCGACCAGCTGCCGCCGCTCGCCCCATTCCTGCCCGACGATGTGGAAGAAGTGCTCGATGCCTCAGGCTGACACCGCCGAACGCCTCCAGAAAGTCCTGGCTTCGGCCGGTGTTGGATCCCGGCGCGCCTGCGAAGACCTGATCTTCCGGCGGCGCGTGACCGTCAACGGCCGGGTCGCCAAGCTCGGCGACAAGGTCGACCCCGCCACAGCGGAGATCCATGTCGACGGGCAGCGGGTGATCACCAACACCAAGCTCGTCTACGTGGCGCTGAACAAGCCGCGCGGCGTCGTCTCCAGCCTCGACGACGAGAAGGGCCGCACCGAGCTGGCCGACTTCCTCGGCGCCAACTTCGAGCAGCGGCTGTTCCACGTGGGCCGGCTCGACGCCGAATCCGAGGGGCTGCTGCTGTTCACCAACGACGGCGGGCTGGCGCACAAGCTGATGCACCCGTCGTACGAGATCAACAAGACGTACCTGGCCGAGGTGGTCGGGCCGCTGCCGCGCACCGTGGGCCGGGCCCTCCAGAAGGGCATCGAGCTGGAGGACGGCCCGGCGAAGGTGGACTCCTTCCGGCTCGTCGACGCGATCGGCAAGACCGCCCAGGTGGAGATCGTGCTGCACGAGGGCCGCAAGCACATCGTCCGCCGGATGATGGACGCCGTGGGGCACCCGGTCACCCGGCTCATCCGGACGGCGGTGGGCCCGATCCGCCTCGGCGACCTGCGGCCCGGCGGGTTCCGCCACCTGTCGCAGGCGGAGGTCGCCGCCCTGTTCAAGGCGGTCGGCGACTAGTAGGTGCGGTCGGGCAGCGCGTCGGCCGCGCTGTCGGAGTCGAAGACCGCCTTCTGCGACTCCACACGCTTCTGCACCTGGCCGCCGAAGAAGAGGTCGACGACCACCTCCATCAACTGTTCGCCGATCTCCGGGCTGCACTCGACGACGTAGTTGAGCTTGCCCGCCACCAGGGCCGTCAACCCGGCCCTGGTGGCGTCCACGGTGACGATGCGGACGTCGGTGCCGGGCTTCTTCCCGGCGGCCTGCAGCGCCTTGATCGCGCCCAGGCCCATGTCGTCGTTCTGCGCGAAGACGGCGTCGATGTCCTTGACCCGGCGCAGCAGCTTCTTCATGGCCGCCTCGCCGCCGGCCACGGTCCAGTTGCCGGTCTCGCTGTCCATCACCCGCAGCTTGCCGTGCCGGGAGGCGGTCTCCCGGAAGCCCTCGGTACGCAGTTTGGCCGGCGACGATCCGCGGGTGCCGAGCAGTTCCACGACGTTGACGTGGCCGCTCGTGTCCTCGTAGTCGTTCTCCAGGTAGAGCGCGGCCAGGTTGCCCTCGGACGCGAACTCGGCGCCGATCGAGCTGACGTACAGCGACTCGTCCGAGGTCTCGATGAGCCGGTCGGTGAGCACCACCGGGATGCCGGCGTCGCGGGCCTGGCGCAGCACGGCGTCCCAGCCGGTCTCCACCACCGGCGAGAAGGCGATCACGTTCACCTCCGCGGCGATGTACGACTGGATCGCCGCTATCTGCTTCTTCTGGTCGCCGTCGGCGTTGTCGAATTTCAGCGTGATCCGGTTGCGCTCGGCCGCTTTCTTGATCGACGCGGTGTTCGCCTCACGCCAGCCGCTCTCCGAGCCGACCTGGGAGAACCCCAGGACGATCGGGCCGCTGGGGACGTCCCGCAGGTTGAAGCCCTCTTGCCCGTCGTTCCCGCAGCCGGTCAGCACCGAGCACATGCCGGCCGCTCCGAGTGATATGAACAAACGTCTGCGCATAGGTGAAACCCCCGTCAACGGCGATCATCAATCCCGGAACGGGTGTTGACGATAACAACGCGTTGATCGTGGCTCTACCCCATGTGGCGCCAGCAGTGGAAACCACCGCCGGCGCCACAGATGATCACGCTCTCATGACCGTGGCGATGGGGATTCCGGCCGCCCGGACCGCCGGGACGAAGCCGCCGAGCACACCGGCGATCAGGCCGGCGATCACCCCGGCCACCCCGGCGTCCCAGGGGAAGACGACACCCTGCAGGAACGGCTCGGAGTTGCCGGCCACCATGACCACACCCTTGAGGGCGACGGCGCTCACCCCGATCGCCAGGGCCGCGGTGAGCAGGCCGGTGATCAGCGTTTCGGCCAGGACGATGCCGGCCAGCAGGGCGCGGGGTGTGCCGACCGCACGGCGCAGCGCGAACTCCTCGACCCGTTCGCCGACGGTGGCCAGGCCGACGTTCAGAATGCCGGCCACGCCGATCAGCAGGACCAGGCCGGCCATCGACAGGAAGATCAGCCGCATCAGGGCCAGTTCCTTCTCCTGGTCCTTGCGCGAGTTGATCAGTTCGACGTACGGCTCCGCGTTGATCGCCTTCAGCTTGCTGGTGAGCACCTGCTCGACCGGTGTGTTCCCGGTCATCAGCACGTTCATCTCGCCCATCGACGGATCGACGAGTTTCGTGGCCGGGATCCAGTTGGCCATCTCGTCCATCCGCACGTACGCCCGCGGCTGGTAGTCCCCGTCGTCGACCACACCGATGAGCTGCGGCGTCATGTTCGCGCTCGCGCCCGGCACGCGCATCTCGGCGGGCACCTTGTAGCGCTCGAAGCCCTTGACCGCCTCCTTGTTGAGCACCAGCCGCGGCGCCATCATCGGCATCGAACCGAAGTCGAGCCACTGGCCGGACTCCGGGCGGAAGGGCTTGAACTGGCGGATGTCGCCGGTGAGCGCGGTCAGCCGTACCTCGATGGCCTGCCCTTCCGGACCGGCCTCCGCGGAGGTCTGCTCCCGGCAGTTGCCGGTCGCGTCGCACACCATCGGCATGCCGTAGAACCCGATCTCGTCGAACGGCGAGGCGTTCGGGTTGACCGGCCGGACGCCGGGCTCACCGATGATCGCCGAGACGCCCACCACGGCCACCGCGTCGTCCCGGCCGGGAACGGTGTCCATGATGATCTCGCTGACCCGCGGCTGCGGGGCCATGCCCATGACCTTGGTGCCGTCGATGCCGCGCTGGAGCTCCATGTCGGCGAGCAGGGCGCGTTCGGCGATGCTGGCGCCGGCCTGCACCACCACGACGGCGAGCACACCGAGGAAGAGGCTCACCATGGACAGCAGGGTGCGGGTCTTGCGGGACCGGATGCCCTGCAACCCGATGATGAGAGCCGAGCGGAATCGCCCCGAAAGGCGCATCATGCTGTACCTCCAGGAACCCGTACAAGACCGCGATCGTGACGCTCGCTTCGCTCGGTCACGCCGCAACCTGCTCGGCCAGCACACCTTCGTTGAGGTGCAGGATCCGGCCCATCCGGGCCGCGTGGTCCCGGTCGTGGGTGACCAGGATGAGGGCGCACCCGCGGGCGGTGACCCCCTGGAGGGCGTCGATCACCAGCGTGCCGGTCTCGGTGTCCAGGGCGCCGGTCGGCTCGTCGGCCAGCAGGATCCGCGGCTGCCGCACCAGCGCGCGGGCGATCGCCACCCGCTGCTGTTCACCGCCGGACATCTTGGCCGGCCGGTTCTTCGCCAGATGCGCGATGCCGACCTCCTCGAGAGCGGCCATGACCTTGGCCCGGCGCTGCCGCCGGGGCAGCCAGCCCTGGCCGTTGACCAGCGCCATCGCCACGTTCTGCGCGGCGGTCAGGTGCTTGAGCAGGAAGAACCGCTGGAACACGAAGCCGAAGTGCGAACTGCGCAGCTTCGCGGCCCGGCGCTCCGGCAGCCGGCTGATCTCGGTGCCGTCCAGCAGGTAGCTGCCCTGGTCCGGGCGGTCGAACAGGCCCAGCACACTGAGCAGGGTGCTCTTGCCGGAGCCGGACCGGCCGACGATGGCCAGGCTCTCCCCGGGGTGCACGCTCAGGCCGACACCGTCGAGGATCGTCCGCGGCTGTTCCTGTCCCTTGAGGACCTTGGTGATGCCGTTCAGCTCGATGAGGGCCGTCACCCGGTCACCTCTCCCGGCGGCGGGGTCGGCAGGTTCGGCCCGGGCACCGCGATGGTCTCGTTCCCCTGGAGGCCCTTCTTGATCTCGATGACCTTGCCGTCCGAGATGCCCAGCGTCACGTCGATCGTCTTGCGCCGCCGCTCCTCGCCGATGACCAGGTCGACCTTGCCCTTACCTTGCGAACCGGCGACCGCCTCGACCGGCAGGACCAGCGCGTCCTCGGACCGTCCGGTGATCACGTCGAGGGTGACGTCCGAGCCGTTGATCAGCTTGATCTTGGCCGGGGCGACGCAGACCACCTGGAGGCCGGTCGGTTCGGAACCGGTCGCGCCACCGGCGTCGGGCGCCGGCTCCTCCTTGAACACCGGGGGCGCCGACGGGTTCGCGGCCGGCTGCGTGGTGGGATCCGGCTCGGGCTCCGGCAGCGTTCCGGCCGGCAGCGCCGCGATGGTGCCGATCGGCTCACAGTTGAACGGTCCCGGGCCGTTCTTGATCTGCGCCTTGATCGACTTCACGGCGCCGGAGATCCGGTACGCCTGCGCGCTGTCGATATCGGCCACGATGCCGTAGCCGCCGTGCTTCGCCGAGATGATCGGCATGCCCTTCGACACCGGCGACTTGTCGGCCATCAGCCGCCCGGCCATGATCGAGCCCTCCGGGATGTACACCCGGCGCGGGGAGCCCCCGGCCCACACCGACGCCACCCAGGTGTCCCGCACCACCGGCACGGTCGTCGGCTGCCGGTCGGTGAACCGCAGCTCACCCTCGGCCGGCGCGACGATCCCGAAGGTCGGGTTGATGGTCACCTTCCCGGCCAGGCTGATCTGGTTCACCAGATCCTGCCGCGTCGGCTGAACGGTGGTGAGCACGGTCCCGCGGGCCTCGAGCTCCGGGGTCTGCGGCTGCTCGCCCTCCGACGTACAGCCACCCAGGAGCACCACGACAGCCGAGGCCATCACGCACACACGTCTCTTCACCCGGTTCCCCGTTCACGCTGACAGCGGACATTCCGGTATCGAAGGTGATCCCCACCCGACCCCGGCGCGACGGAACGGTACATGACCGTCGCAAGCCAGGGCGAGCCCTGTGAGTCTCGGTATTCGAGACGCCACGATGAGTCATCACCAGGTGCGACATCCGTTGCTGTGCGGCAGCTGTGCGTGATCGGCGGGCCGGAGCCCCGGGCTCAATCGGTGCGATATCCGTGCGCCGCGAGCACCGTCAACAACCGCTCATCGAACGCGGTCTCGTCCCCGTCGCGCCATCGGTGCCCGCCGGGACACTCCCAGTTGGGTGGCTGCGGGGGCATGAGACAGCCACCGAGGGCCAGCTCTCCGCTCCGCGCGGCCGCGACCGCCTCCGGCACCGGAAGACCGAAGATCAGTGGCACCCCGGCCACGCCGCATTCGGGACACGAACTCACTCCCGCACCGTACCCGTGACCTCGCCCACCACACCCGGGTCTTCCGCCTCGGCTACGCCTGCACGCCCGCACGAATGGGGAGCGCGTAGGCGTACCGAAGTGGGAAGGAGGCGAAGCGGAGCGAGCCGGGTCAGGTCAGACGGGTGACCAGGATGCGGCCGCCCTCGAAGACGCCGCCGTCGATGGCGATGACGCGGCCGCCGGTGTAACGGTGGGCCGAGACGGCCTGGGCCGGGGTGAGACCGAAGTGGCTGAGCAGCGTGCTGTGGCCGTGCACGATGGCCGAGCCGCCGTAGGCGGACAGCAGCTTGTCGACGGCGGCCGGGGAGCGGAGGTCGCCGCGGCCGCAGAAGCGGGACCACAGGTGCAGCCAGATGTACGGGTCGCTGCTGGCCAGGGCGCCGATCACGTGATCGTTGACGGCGGTGAGGGTGGCGCCGAACTCCAGGTACGCGGTGCTGTCGCAGTGGGTCAGCAGGTGGTCGTCGGCGACGGTCAGCGCCGGAAGGGTGGCCAGCCAGCCCAGGTGGTCGGGGGTGAGGCCGCGCAGGTCGTTCTCACGGCCGCCGTAGAGGCGCCAGGCCCCGTAGTAGCCGCCCTCCGACAGCGGCCATCCCGGCACCGGATCGGTGCCGAAGCGGTGTGCCGCCAGCAGGAACACCTCGTGGTTGCCGAGCAGCGCCCGGACGTTGCCGCCGGACTGGGCGTTCAGGCGGCGGATGTCGTCGACGATGCCGAGGCCGTCGGGGCCGCGGTCGAAGTAGTCGCCGAGCAGCCACAGCCGGGCGTCCGCGCCGCACCAGTCGCCGGCCGCGTCGATCAGGCCGGCTTCGTGCAGGGCGTCGCGGAACTCGGTTCGGTGTCCGTGCATGTCACTGGCGGCGAAGAGAGGCGGCACGGGCGAGGACTATAGACCTGTCATATGTCGGTGGTGTTGAGATTCATGCGGCCAGCACCGGGGCGTTGAGCAGGGCGTCGATGTCCGCGGCCGGGATCGGGCGGGAGAAGTGGAAGCCCTGGGCGTACCGGTAGCCGAGCGCGTGCAGCCGGTCCGCCTGGTCCTGGGTCTCCACGCCCTCGGCCACGGCGCGCAGGCCGAGCGTCGACGCGATGGTGCTCAGGGACGAGGCGATCGCCTCCTGCTCGGCGGTGCCGTTGAGGTCGTCGATGAACGACTTGTCCACCTTGAGGGTGGTGACCGGGCAGGTCCGCAGCAGGGTGAGCGAGCTGTGCCCGGTGCCGAAGTCGTCCAGCGCCACGCCGACGCCGAGCTCGCGGAGCTCGCGGACGGTCTCCAGAGCCGCGCCGCCGGCGAACACCGCGGTCTCGGTGATCTCGATGGTGATCCGGTCCGGGGTGAGCCCGTGCCGGTGCAGGGCGTCGGCGACCATGCCGGGCAGGACCGGGTCGAGCAGCTGCCGGGCCGAGACGTTGATGTTGACGCGTGGTCCGGCGATGCCGTACCGGAGCTGCCAGGCGGCGGCGTCGGCGCAGGCGGTCTCGATGATCCAGGCGCCCAGGTCGATGATCAGGCCGCTGTGCTCGGCGACCGGGATGAACTCGGCCGGCGAGATCACCGGCTGGTCGTTCGGCTGCCAGCGGATCAGCGCCTCGACACCGGCGACCGAGCCGCTGGGCAGTTCCACGATCGGCTGGTAGAGCAGCTTGAACTCGCCCCGTTCGAGGCCGCGGCGCAGGCCGGCGGCCAGTTCCGCGTGGTGCTGGGCGGTGGCGTCGAGGGCGCCGGTGTGCTCGCGGGCCCGGTCCGCGCCGGTGTACTTGGCCGCCTGGAGGGCGAGTTCGGCGCGGCGCAGCAGGTCCGGCACGGCCTTCCCGGTGCCGGTCGCCACCCCGGACGTGACGGTCACCAGTAGGTCGCGGTCGTCCACCCGCAACGGGGTGCGGAACGCGTCCACCAGGGTTTCGGCGAGGTTCCCGTCGATGCCCGGCATCAGGACGCCGAACTCGTCGCCGAGCAGCCGGGCCACCACCACGGCGCCGCCGGTGACCGCGGCGACCCGTTCGGCGGCGGCGCGCAGCAGGGTGTCACCGGTGTCGTCACCGAGCTGGTCGTTGAGCGCCGCGAACCCGTCCAGGTCGCAGACCGCGACCGTGGTCGGCGCGGTGCGCTCCGCCAGGGTGGTGGTGAACAGGCGCCGGTTCGGCAGGCCGGTCAGGTCGTCGTGGTGGGCCTGATCCTCCATCCGGTCGAGCAGCACCGT
The DNA here is from genome assembly GCF_019429605.1 of Actinoplanes hulinensis. Taxonomy (NCBI): domain Bacteria; kingdom Bacillati; phylum Actinomycetota; class Actinomycetes; order Micromonosporales; family Micromonosporaceae; genus Actinoplanes; species Actinoplanes hulinensis. The sequence goes on from NZ_JAHXZI010000011.1 coordinate 50,691, forward strand.
GTTGTCGAGCAGGGCGGCGAGCTGCCGGATCATCACGAGGACGGTCAGCGCCACGGAACCACCGGCCAGATCGGGCGGCAGGAAGCCGGTGTGCAGGGTGACGGTGATCAGCATGACGAGGGCGACCGCGACCGCGATGTACGGGACGAGGCTGATCCGGCGTCTGGTGGACCGGGGCTCGGACGTCACGGTCCGGGTCTGGACCCAGGCGGCCAGCGTGAACAGGAGAGCGGCGACCGGCGCCGTGACGACGGCGCCGCTCAGGTGCGGCCAGTGGTCGAGGACGGGCTGCAGCACCCAGGCGGCCGGGCCGAGCAGGCCGCCCGGGGCGAGCGCCCACAGTGCCGGGGCCACGACCGGGGCGGTGCCGGTGACGCTCACCTTGAGCACCATGACGATCGTCGAGGACGCGATCACCACCACGGTCACCATCAGCGTGGTGGTGATCGGGCTACCGGCGGCGAAATCGGGGGTACGCCGGAGGAAATGGGTGAGGACGACCGCGGCGGCCACCCCGACGATCGCGACGTCCAGGAAGGTGGCGAGGGCGGCCCGCCAGGTGCGGCGGGCCGTCGGCAGCCGGAAGACCGCCAGCATCGCGTAGCCGGCCGCCGCGGCGAACAGGGCCGCCGTGATCGGGCTCATCGGCTTCAGCGCGTTGCCGAGGATCACCTGGCTGACGATCTGCGTTGCGACGCCGGCGAGCAGCAGTGAACAGGCGGTCGAGAACCGCCGCCAGAGGAGACGGACCGGCCCCTCCCCGAGCGCCGCGGCGACCCGGCAGGCCGCGATCGCGGTGCCGATGCCGCCGACGGTGGCGGGCCAGATCAGCCAGGACGGCACCGGCCGCAGTACGCCGACGACGCCGAGCGCGAGGGCCGCCAGCGCCCAGGCTGCCGCCGACACGGCCAGCAGGTTGGCGGTACGCAGGGATGGTCTCGTCACGGCCGCTCGATCGGCAACGGAGGTCCGCCGGTTGAGTCAATCCGTGGGGAGTAAACCTTTTTGCACCTTGCCCATAACGTTGCGGGGCAGTTCGCTGAGGTGGCGTACCCGGCGGGGCCGTTTGTGGGCGGCCAGGCGCCCGGCGACGAAGGCGATCAGTTCCTGCTCGGTGACCGGGTCGCCGACCACGTACGCGGTGATCTGCTCACCCAGGTCGGCGTGCGGGGTGCCGATCACCGCTGCCTCACGCACCGCCGGGTGCAGCAGCAGGGCGTCCTCCACCTCACCGGCGCCGACCCGGTAGCCGCCGGTCTTGATCAGGTCGGTGGAGGCGCGGCCGACGATGCGGTGCCAGCCGTCGGGGGCGATCGTCGCCACGTCGCCGGTCGGGTACCAGCCGTCGGCCAGGTCCGGGGCCCGTACGCCACCGTCGCGCAGATAACCGTCGAGCAGGGTGGGGCCGGTCACCTGGAGGTGGCCGATGGTCTCGCCGTCGGCGGGCAGGGGTGCGCCGGACTCGTCGACCAGCCGGGTCGCGATCCCGGGCAGGGGAGTGCCCACCTGGCCGGGGCGGCGTTCGCCGTCGGCGCGGGTGCTCACCGTGATCAGGGTTTCGGTCATGCCGTACCGCTCGACCGGGGACTGCCCGGTCAGCGTGGCGAGACCGTCGAAGACCGAGGGCGGGAGCGGGGCGCTGCCGGAGACCAGCAGGCGGGCGGGTCGCAAGGCTTTCGCGGCGGTGGGGTCGGCGGCGATCCGGGACCAGACGGTGGGTACGCCGAAGTACATGGTTCCGGCCGCGGCCGCGTAGTTCGCCGGGGTGGGGCGGCCGGTGTGGATCAGGCGACATCCCAGGCGCAGTGGTCCCAGGACGCCGAGGACCAATCCGTGGACGTGGTAGAGGGGCAGGCCGTGGACCAGGGTGTCGCCGGGGGTCCATTGCCAGGCCGCGGCCAGGGCGTCGAGGTCGGCGGCGATGGCGTCCTCGGAGATCACCACACCTTTGGGCGCGCCGGTGGTGCCGCTGGTGTAGAGGACGAGCGCCGCAGCAATATCCGACTTTTCAGAATTTAGAGTCTTGTTTTCGGGCAGGAGAAGCGCCGCTCGTGAATCCTCCAGGATGTGCCGCCGCTCCAGAACGCCCGCGTCCGGCGGGATCGGCACGATCGGCACCCCCGCCAGCAGCGCCCCGGCCACCGCCACGATCGTCGACAGGCTCGGCGTCGCGTCCACCGCCACGATCGGCGCCCCGGCGATCTCGGCGGCCACCCGCCCGGCCCGGTCCAGCAACTCGTGACGGGACAGCGACCCGTCCGGCGCGGTCACCGCCGCCTCCAGGTCGGCGGCTTCGCCCAGAGCGGCTTCGTGCAGTGCGGTGAGCAGCGGCATGACCGGATCCTACGAAAGGGCGACGGCTCGCCCCTTGCCGCGCCTGACATCCGGGCACCGGCGTTGTCGCTGCCCGAAACGTCTGCCTACGGTCTAAATCTCCTGGTGAGAGGGGCGGTGGGATGGCTGACCTGGCCCGGTGGCGGGATCTGCACCGGCTGGCCCGCGGCTATCGCGGGCGCATCCTGGGAGCGGCGGCGCTCAGTCTGTTCGGAACCCTGCTGGCGCTCACCCAGCCGCTGCTGGCCCGGATCGCGGTCGACGGCGCCGCGGCCGGCCGGCTGCCGTGGCCGGTGATCGGCGCACTGGCCGCCCTGTTCGCGGCGCAGGCCAGCGCTCTGGCCCTGGCCCGGTACGTCCAGGCGCACACCGGCGAGACGATGACCCGCGACCTGCGCCGGAACGTGACCGGTCACCTGCTGCGGGTGCGGCTGTCGGTGCTGGAGCGTGGGCGTACCGGTGATCTGATCGCCCGCGCCTGCGGCGACACGGCCGCCGTGAAGACGCTCATCGCGCAGAGCCTCGGCACCGGCGTGGCCGGGCTGATCGGCCTGATCGCGGCGGTCGCCGTACTCGCGTGGCTGGACCCCTGGTTGCTGGCCGCCGTGGCGGTGCTGTTCGGCGGCTCGTTCGGGGCGCTGCTGGCGGTGGTGCGCCGGGTGCGGATCGCGTCGCGCAGCGCCCAGTCCGCCGAGGGGATGCTGCTGTCCGATCTGGAACGCGTCCTCGGCGGCATCCGGGTGGTGCGGGCCTGCCGGGCGGAACGGGCCGAAGCCGACCGCCTGGACTCGTCGGCGCGGCACGCCTACCTGGCGAACCTGCGGATGGCCGGCATGGTCGCCCTCAGCGGCCCGGCCAACGACCTGGCGGTCAGCGGCGCGTTCCTGGCGGTCCTGCTGGTCGGCGCGTCCCGGGTGTCGTCCGGCGCGATGACCCTCGGCGAACTGGTCGGCTTCACCCTGGCGATGACCTACCTGGCGGCGCCCATCTACGAGATCTTCCAGGCGGTGAGCGCCGTCCAGCAGGGCTCCGGCGCGCTGCACCGGATCAACGAGGTGCTGTCCCTGCCGGTGGAGGGCGACCGCCCGATCGCGGTGGCCCGGGTCCGCGGCACGTCCCACCGGCCGTCACCGGTGCTGGAGTTCCGCGACGTCTGGTTCGGCTACGAGCCCGGCCGCCCGGTGCTGCGCGGCATCGGCTTCACCATCCCGTCCCGCGGCCAGACGGCCCTGGTGGGCCCGTCCGGCGCCGGCAAGTCGACGATCTTCGCCCTGGCCGAACGCTTCTACGACCCGGACCGCGGCACGGTCCTGCTGAACGGCCGCGACGCCCGCTGGACCCGCTACGCCCACCATCGCGCCGCGGTGGGCCTGGTCGAACAGGACTGCCCTTTGCTGGCCGGCACCCTCCGCGAGAACCTCCTCTACGGCGCCACCCGGCCCGACGACCGCGAACTGACCCGCGTCCTGGCGATGACCGGCCTGCTCCCGGTGGTGGCCGCCCTCCCCCTGGGCCTGGACACCCCGCTGGGCGAACGCGGCCGCCGCCTCTCCGGAGGCCAGCGCCAGCGCGTCGCGATCGCCCGCTGCCTGCTGGCCCGCCCCGAGTTGATCCTGCTGGACGAACCCACCGCCCACCTGGACCCCGACAGCGAACGGGCCCTGACCGCCACCCTCCGCGAGGTCTCCGCGGTCTGCTCCCTCATGGTGATCGCCCACCGCTCCACCACCATCCGCTCCGCCGACCAGATCCTCGTCATAGACGCGGGCGTGGTCACAGCCACAGGCACCCACAGCGAGTTGTCCCGCTCCGACCCCTACTACCGCTCCTTGGCAGATCAAACCCCATCAATTGTACGAATTTCCCCGTCCCCTCTCCTATGACCGCCCCACCAGCTCCCGCGACCCAGTCCCCACTCCAGCCCGTGCCGCCCCCGCCGGGCTGAGCTGCCCACTCACCCTCTCCCACCCCCACGAGCCCCTCACCCGTCCGCCACGCGTCGGGCCGACTCGCCCCCTCACCCCTCCCACGCCCATGTGCCCCGCACTCGTTTGCCGCGCGCCGGGCCGACTCGCCCCCTCGCCCTTTGCGCGCCCGTGTGCCCCGCACTCGTTTGTCGCGCGTCGGGCTGAGTTGCCCCCTCGCCCTTTGCGCGCCCGTGTGCCGCTCAGGCGTTTGCCGCGCCGGGCCGAGTTGCCTCACTCACGCTTTCCGCTGCCCCGCGTGCCGCTCGGGCGTTGCCGCGCGCCGGGCTGAGTTGCCCCCTCGCCCTTTGCGCGCCCGTGTGCCGCTCAGGCGTTTGCCGCGCCGGGCCGAGTTGCCTCACTCACGCTTTCCGCTGCCCCGCGTGCCGCTCGGGCGTTGTCGCGCGTCGGGCTGAGTTGCCCCCTCGCCCTTTGCGCGCCCGTGTGCCGCTCAGGCGTTTGCCGCGCCGGGCCGAGTTGCCTCACTCACGCTTTCCGCTGCCCCGCGTGCCGCTCGGGCGTTGCCGCGCGCCGGGTTGGGTTGTCCGGTCATCTTCCGTGGCCGGGCGCCGCTCCGAGTGCCGTCTCAGCGCCGTTGAGATGGCACCCAGAACCAGCCGGACAAGATTTACCTCATCGCACAGTCGCCCTGAAAACGGACACGCCCGAGCCGGCCTTGCGTATTGCGCGCCGATTTCCTGTGCCCCGCTTCACGGCGTCGCCATTGAAGGCGCGACACCATTATGAATGGCCTTGCGGAAAAGCGCGGCACGCGGAGGAATTGGAGTGTGCAGCGGGGGTGCTCGGTTCCTGCCTCAACCACAAGAAGAATTCCTCAAGGCGGTTCGTTCGCCGAAATGCGGCTCAGGCCTCCGGATCTATCCGATTTCGCGGCGCGGGTTCGGCGGTATTTTGTGCCTGAATAGATGAGTTGGGCTTGTCTGGGCTGCCGGCTGCGTGGGACTGGCCGGCGTACCACCCGCGTTCGCTGAGGTGGGCTGATCAGTGGGCTTGGCTGACCACCGGTTGGTGGTCCTGGACGGCGTGCGATGGAGCTTCGTCGGCGAGTCGCACCACATGGCGGACCCGCTGAGGGGTTCCGTAGGCCTGCGAGCCCGGCAGCAGCCCTGTTCTCGCTGACGGGTGCCATCGCTGAACGCCCCTGCCCTGGCGTCTGGCTTGGAGCGGCGCCGGGCCGACCGAGTCCGAGAGCCTCCAAGCCCATTTGGAGCGACGCTGGACCGACCGAGTCCGAGAGCCTCCACGACGATGAGGTTTTGAGTTCTACCTTCGGCTGTCGAGAGCTGGGCTCCCACGACCGCTCGTTGATCGGGCGTCGTTGCCCGGCCGACGACCGTCGGTGAGCTGGTTGGGCACCATGCTGCCGCTTCGAAGTGACGGGCTCGAACGCAAATACGGGGCGACCTCGCAGCCTGATCGGCGTGGGCGTCACCTTCAGCCTGATCGCGGCTCTTGGCCCCGGCATGGGCATGGGCCGCAGGAAGGGTTGAGCGAAGACGCCGGCGTCGGTGTGGGCCTCGGGGAGACTTCGTGAGGGGATGTCGGTGTTACCCCAGTACTTGGGCATGTCGCGGGACTGGTTACGGGGCTCCGGCAGAGCGTCGGCATCGGCGGAGGGATCGGGAAGGGTTTGAGCGCGGGCGTCCGTGTGGGCCTGGGCCTTGGGCGTGGTGTCGGCGTGGACCTTGGGTGCGGCGTGGGTGTGGGCCTGGGCCTTGGGCGTGGTGTCGGCGTGGACCTTGGGTGCGGCGCCGGTGCGGGTCTGGGCCTCGGGCGCGGGGTCGGCAGGGGAGTGGGGCTCCGGAAGGGCCTGTGTGCGGGCGCGGCGCAAGCGCTCTGCGTGACGCTGGCTCAGACCCCATGCGCGATGACGCTCATGCTCGCGGCGGAAGTCCTCAGCGGCCGGAGAGTAATTGCGACGTGCGCGCCGATCGCGCATTGTGGCAATTGCTCTCGCAGTGAACAACTGGATCTGGGCCATGCATAAATTGTCCTGCACCCGAAAGAAAAAGTGTAAGGCCGCACAAGAAGTCGATCATGCCAATCTGGGCGCGCGGTCTGTGGGGAAATTGTTGTCACGACTCTCGCCAGGTTTCCCGGCAGTGGGATGCATGCCTGATTCACCTGATCGCAATCGGTCCTAGCCGGCCTGGTGCCGTGGTGGTGAGTGTTGGGTTGCGCTGATCGAGTGCCGGGTTGATGAGTGGCGGGGCGCGGTTGGTTGGTGGGTGGCGGGGCGCGGTTGGTTGGTGCGTGGCGGGAGCGCGGCTGGTCGGTGGGGGCGCGGCTGGCTGGTGGTGGTGAGCGTTGCTGGTTGGGTGCCTGGTTGGTGGCGGTGGGGAGCGCGCCTGGTTGGGTGCCCGGGTTGGTGGTGGGGGGCGTGGCTGTAGGGGGTGTGCCGGTGATGGGCGCGCGGTTGGGCGCCGTGGTGGGTGGGGGCGGCTGGTCGGGGTGGCGGGCTGGTTGGTCGTGGGGTGGGCCGGATGCCGTGGGTGGGGTGGGGCCCGGAGGGTGAGTCCCGGGCCGGACCGGCGCGGGCCTCGCCTGATGGACCGGTGATCAGGTGGCGGACAGCTTGGGGACGGACTGGTTGTGGTCGGGGACGGGCTTGTCCGTACAAATCGCGGGGGGTTATGAGTGGGTGGCGCATCTCCAGCGAGCCTCGTCGGGGTTCCACCAGCAGCGCGGGCAGGGGTGGTGGGGGAGGGGCGCCGCCTCGGTGAAGGCCTCCTCGGCGATCCATGCGGCGTAGGCGGCCGGGCCCATCTCGGCGATCAGGGTCGAGGTCTGGGTGGTCTGGGCGGCCAGGGCGCGCAGTTTGCGGTCCACAGTGGGTTCGTCGAGGGTCAGGTGCAGGGTGAGGGCCTGCTCCGGCCGGGTTTTCGGGTAGCCGGGGAGGAAGACCTGGAAGCGGTCGTTGACCGTGCGCCACCGGTCGGCCCAGGTGTCGGATACGGCGGCCTGGAGCAGGCGGGTGTGTGCGGGGGCGGCGTGGTCGACGGCGGTGGCGGTCCAGCGGGCGACGGCCTGGTGGTCGGGGTGGCCGGTGTTGCCGTCGGGGCCGAAGCTGACGACGGTGTCCGGGCGGATGTCGGCGATCAGGGTGCTGAGCCGGTCGATCGCCGCGGATGGCGGGATGTCGGCGCATTGGCCGTCGGGGTAGCCGAGCCAGTGGTGTTCCTCGACGCCGAGCAGGCGCAGGCAGGCGTCGAGTTCGGTGGTGCGGCGCTCGGCCAGGCGGTGTGGTGGCCAGGTTCGAGGGTCGGGCGTGCCGCGTTCGCCGAAGGTGGCGGTGACGCAGACCACCCGCGAGCCGGCGTCGCGGGCCAGGGCCATCAGGCCGCCGGACAGGTAGGCCTCGTCGTCGGGGTGCGCCCAGACGCCCAGGATGGTGCCGAGTTCGGTGAGCATGGTCTCACTCTGGGGCCGCGTGCTTGCCGGACGCTTGCGGGTCCCTTGTACGGGTTACCCCGGGAAGGTGGCCAGCTCCTTCACGGCCATGGCGAGACGTGCGTCGAATCCGGAGTGGACCAGTTCGCGGCAGTCGTGGTCGCCGGCGGTGGCGAGGCGGCGGATGTCGTGGATGGCGGCGCTGACGCGGTCGCGGACCTCGCGGATCATGTCGGCGGCGGTGCCCTGCCAGCGGTAGGCGTCGAGCAGCATCCGCAGCCGGCGGGGCCGGTCGGCGAAGGCGGTCCAGCCCTCGGCGAAGGCGACGTCGCGGGCGTTGAGCGGCACCCAGGCGAAGGCGGTGAAGGCGAGGTCGGCGGCGCGGGTGACGGGGCCGGCGAAGTCCCAGCCGACGAAGCCGGTGAGGCGCTGCCCGGCGCGGGTGGCGTTGTAGGGCGCGACGTCGTTGTGGCCGATGACGAGCCCGGGTTCCCAGGCGCCGCCCTTGCGCCAGACCGCGTCGTCGGGCGGGACGAAGTCGGCGACGGCCTCGTGGTATTCGCGCAGCCACTGGGCGACCTGCCAGAGGGTGTCGTCCTGGCGGGTCCATTCGGGCCAGGGGAGCACGGTTCCGGTGCGTACGCCGCGGAGGGTCTGCTCCTCGACCGGCGGCGCGCCGTCGAATCCGGCGTCCTCCAGGTGCCGCAGCAGGGCCTCGACCGCGGGGGTCCAGGGCTCGCCCGGTAACTCCTCGTCCTGATTCATGATCAACCTCCGGCATGGACGGTAGCCCGGAGATCATGGATCATGCATCGGCCGGGTGTCCTACCGGCCGCCGTCGAGTGACGGATATCGCCCAGGCCCGCCCCCGTTCGAGGGCGGGCCGGAGCGGGCGGATCATCTCCGCGGCCCGCCCCTCCGACGGGGAGCGGGCCCGGAGGAGAATCAGGCGAAGATCTCGCCCGCGTCCGCCTTGGCGATCAGCAGCGGCGGCGGGGTGAACCGGTCGCCGTAGCGCTCGGCGAGCTGCCGGGCGCGGGCCACGAAGCCGGGCAGGCCGCCCTCGTACTGGTTGATGTACTGGAGCACACCGCCGGTCCAGCCGGGGTAGCCGATGCCGAAGATGGAGCCGATGTTGGCCTCGGCGACCGACAGCAGCACCCCCTCGTCGAGGCATTTCACCGTCTCGATCGCCTCGATGAAGAGCATCCGCTCCTTGAGGTCCTCGAACGGGATGCTCACGTCGGGCTTGGCGAAGGCGGACAGGCCCGCCCACAGCCCGGTGCGCCGGCCGTCGGCGTACTCGTAGAAGCCGGCCCCGCCGGAGCGGCCGGGCCGCCCGAACTCGTCGATCATCCGGTCGATGACCTCGTCGGCGGGGTGCGCCTCCCACTGGCGGCCGGAGGCCGAGGCGGCGGCGCGGTACTCGTTGCGGATCTTGCGGGGCAGGGTGAGGGTCAGCTCGTCCATCAGCTGGAGTACCGGGGCCGGGTAGCCGGCCTGGCTGCTGGCCTGCTCGATGCTGGCCGGCGCGACACCCTCGGCGAGCATCGCGATGCCCTCGTTGGTGAAGGTGCCGATCACCCGGCTGGTGAAGAAGCCGCGGCTGTCGTTGACCACGATCGGCGTCTTGCGCAGGCGGCGGACCACGTCGAGCGCCCGGCGTACGGTCAGGTCGCTGGTCTTCTCGCCCTTGATCACCTCGACCAGGGGCATCTTGTCGACCGGGGAGAAGAAGTGCAGGCCGATGAAGTCGGCCTGGCGCTGGACGCCGTCGGCGAGCGCGGTGATCGGCAGCGTGGAGGTGTTGGAGCAGAGCAGCGCGTCGGGCGCCACGATGCCCTCGATCTCGGCGAAGACCTTGTGCTTGAGGGCCGGGTCCTCGAAGACGGCCTCGATCACCAGGTCGGCGCCGGCCAGGTCGGCCACCTGGTCGGTGGCGGTGATCAGGTCGAGCAGGGCACGGCCCTTGTCCTCGCTGATCCTTCCGCGGCCGATGTCCTTGGCGACGATCTTCTCCGCGTAGCCCTTGCCGCGGACGGCGCCCTCGAGGGAGACGTCGCGGAGCACGACCGGCAGGCCGGAGCGGGCGCAGACGTACGCGATGGCGGCGCCCATCATGCCGGCGCCGAGCACGGCCACCTTGGTGATCGGCGGCACCTCGCCGATGTCGCGCTGGCTGACCTCGTTCAGGTCGAAGAAGAACGCCTTGATCATGTTCTTGGCGACCGGGCCGGTGACCAGCTCGACGAAGTAGCGGGTCTCGATGACGAACGCGGTGTCCACATCGACCTGGGCGCCCTCGACGGCGGCCGACAGGATGTTGCGCGGCGCCGGGTAGAACGCGCCCTTGAGCTGCTTGCGCAGGTTCGCCGGGAAGGCGGGCAGCATCGAGGCGAGCGCCGGGGTGGACGGGGTGCCACCGGGGATCTTGTAGCCCTTGGTGTCCCACGGCTGGGCGGCGGCCGGGTTGGCGGCGATCCACTCGCGGGCCGCGGCGATCAGCTCGTCCGGTGTCTCCACGACCTGGTCGACGAGGCCCAGTTCGAGCGCCGCGGCGATCCGGTGCCGGGTGCCCTGGAGCAGCACCTGGGTCAGAGCATTGACAAGACCGAGCAATCTCACGGTACGGACGACGCCGCCACCCGCGGGGAGGAGTCCGAGGGTGACCTCGGGCAGGCCGATCTCGGTCTTCGGGTTGTTCAGCGCGATCCGCCGGTGGCAGGACAGCGCCAGCTCCAGCCCGCCGCCGAGCGCGGAGCCGTTGATGGCGGCCACGACCGGTTTGCCGAGCGTCTCGAGCCGCCGCAGCTGGCCCTTGACCCGGGTGGACAGGTCGAAGACGTCCTGGCCCCGGCCGGCCGGTACGGAGCCGAGCTGGTCCAGGTCACCGCCGGCGAACCAGGAGTTCTTCGCCGAGGTGATGATGACGCCGGTGATCTGGTCGCGTTCGGCCTCCAGGCGGGAGACGGTGGCCTCCATGCTGGCGACGTACGCGTCGTTCATGGTGTTGGCGCCGCGGCGCGGGTCGTCGAGGGTGAGCACGACGATGCCGTCGTCACCGCGGTCGTAGCGAATGGTGTCAGTCACTGTCGGTTTTCCCCTCAGAGCCGTTCGACGATGGTGGCGATGCCCATGCCGCCGCCGATGCAGAGCGTGGCCAGGCCGTACCGGCCACCGCGCCGCTCCAGCTCGTCGACGAGGGTGCCGAGGATCATGGCGCCGGTGGCGCCCAGCGGGTGGCCCATGGCGATCGCGCCGCCGTTGACGTTGACCTTCTCCGGGTCGAGTTTGAGGTCGTCGATGAAGTGCAGCACGACGGCCGCGAACGCCTCGTTGATCTCGACGAGGTCGAGGTCGTCGACGGTCAGGCCCGCCTTGGCGAGCGCCTTGCGGGCGGCCGGGGCCGGGCCGGTCAGCATGATGGTGGGGTCGGCGCCGCTGAGCGCGGCGGAGACGATGCGGGCGCGCGGGGTGAGCCCGGCGCGCTGCCCGGCCCGCTCGGAGCCGATCATGACCAGTGCCGCGCCGTCCACGATGCCGGACGAGTTGCCGGCGCTGTGCACGTGGTTGATCTTCTCGACCCAGTGGTACTTCTGGAGCGCCACGGCGTCGAAGCCGCCCTGGTCGCCGATGGTGGCGAAGGAGGCGGGCAGTTTGCCCAGGCTCTCCACCGTGCTGTCCGCGCGGATGTGCTCGTCGCGGTCGAGGATCAGCAGGCCGTTGCGGTCGCGGACCGCGACGACGGAGCGGTCGAAGTAACCGTTCTGCCAGGCCTTCGCCGCCTTCTGCTGGGAGCCGACGGCGAAGGCGTCGACGTCCTCACGGCTGAACCCGTCCATCGTGGCGATCAGGTCGGCGCTGATGCCCTGCGGGATGAAGTCGGTGTTCAGCGCGGTGTCCGGGTCCATGGCCCAGGCGCCGCCGTCGGAGCCCATCGGCACCCGCGACATCGACTCGACACCGCCGGCGAGGACCAGGTCCTCCCAGCCGGAGCGGATCTTCTGGGCGGCGATGTTGACCGCCTCCAGGCCGGAGCCGCAGAAGCGGTTGAGCTGTACGCCGGCCGACTCGTACGGCAGGCCGGCGGCCAGCGCCGCGGTCTTGGCGATGTCGGAGCCCTGGTCGCCGAGCGGGGACACCACGCCGAGGACCACGTCCTCGATGTCGGCCGGGTCCACCCCCGGGTAACGTCGCCGCAGCTCGTCGATCAGGCCCACCACCAGTGAGATGGGTTTCACCCCATGCAGGGATCCGGTCTTCTTTCCCCGGCCGCGCGGTGTGCGCACGGCGTCGTACAGATAGGCCTCGGTCGTCATCGACTGCTCCCCTGGATGCGAATTGCGGCTAACTTTTGCCGATGTTTCCGCTAGGTGTCAAGGATATGGCGACGAAGGTCGGGCGAACCACAGATCACCGATAGGCTGTTCAGCATGAGCATCGCCGCGGCCGGCGAGCCGGCCCCAGCCGAGGTCCGCAAGCGGCCGAAGAACCGTAAGACGCAGCTCGCCCTGGCCGCTGCGGAGATGTTCTGTGACCGGGGTTACCACGGCGTGAGTCTCGACGAGATCGCCACCGTGGTCGGGATCAGCGGCCCGGCCATCTACCGCCACTTCCCGAACAAGTACGCGATGATGGTGCACGCCACCCGCCAGCTCGCCGACGCCGTGCTGGCCGCCACCGACCTGCCCGACGGCCCCGATCCGGAGCAGCGGCTCGACCAGTTGCTGGCGGTGCTGGCCCGGCTGGCCGTCGAGCACCGCCGGGTGGCCGGGCTCTACCAGTGGGAGTGGCGTTATCTGACGCCCGAGCACCGGGAGGAGTTCATGGTCGACCTCGGGGTGCTGGCGGAGCGTCTGGCCGTACCGTTGCGGGGTCTGCGGCCCGAGCTCTCCGGCCGGGACGCGGCCGCCATGGTCCGTGCCGCTCTCAGCGTGTTCGGCAGCCTGGGCACGCACCGGGCGGTGATCGCGCGCGGCCGGGGTGAGGCCGTCCTGCGCCGCGTGGCCTGGGCGGTGCTGCGCGACGAGCCGGCGACGCCGGCGGCGCCCACGACGGAGTACCCGGAACCGGAGCCGACGCTGGGGGTGACCGCGCGCCGGGAGATCCTGCTGGCCGAGTCGGTCAAGCTCTTCCACCGGTACGGCTACCACGCGGTCGGTGTCGAGGACATCGGTCGTGCCGCGGGGATCAACGCGTCCAGTGTCTATCGTTACTTCCCCGGCAAAGCCGACATCCTGGCGGCCGCCTTCTACCGCGCCTCGGAGCGGGTCGCCGAGTCGACGGCCGCCGCCCTGGCCGGCGCGACCGACGACGAGGACGCGCTTCGCCGGATGGCGGAGTCCTACGTGGAGCTGACCTTCGAGCGCAGCGCGCTGGTGTCGGTCTACCTCGCGGAGAACAACAACCTGCCCGAGGCCGACCGTCATGAGCTGCGCAAGGTGCAGCGGCTGCACGTGGAGGAGTGGGTCCGGCTGCTCGGCCGGCTGCGCCCCGGACTGCCCGTCCCGGAGGCCCGGGTGCTGGTCCATGCCGGTCTCAACCTGGTCACCGACCTGAGCCGGCTGGTCCGTTTCGATCGTCGCTCCGGCATGGACCGGCACCTTGTCCGGCTCGCTCTGACGGTGCTCCGTGCCTGATCCACGACGAAAAAGTTAGGCCGGATTCGCTCGCCGCCTTCCCAGGAAGTTAGTGCGCGTTTACAGTCGCGCCATAGCCGTCCGTCTTCGGCTCTCCAGGAGGCAGCTCATGGATCCCGCCCTTGCACAGCGATGCTCGGACATCGCCCGCGATCTGACGATTCCCGCACTGCTGCACCGCAACGCCACCGAACATCCCGATCTGCCGGCGCTCAGCCGGCTCGGCTCACCAGAGACGCTGACCTGGCGGCAGCTGCGCGACGAGATCACCGTGGTCTCCCGCGGGCTCGCCGACCTGGGGCTGAGCTCCGGCGACCGGCTGCTGATCATGATGTCCAGCCGGCCCGAACACTGGATCGTCGACCTCGCCGCCGCCCATCTGGGCGCCGTCCCGTCGACCGTCTACGCCACCCTCTCCACCGACCAGTTGCGCTACCTGGCCCGGCACAGCCACGCCGAGATCGTCGTCCTGGAGAACCAGGCGGCGCTGGAACGCTGGCAGCCGATCCTCGACGACGTACCGGAGATCCGCCGGGTGGTGGTGGTCGACGCGGAGAACACCGGCGACAGCGACACCGGCCGGGTGGTCTCGCTGCGCCAGGTCGCCGTCCGTGGTTCCGCCGCCCACCAGGCCGACCCGGCCGCGTTCGAGAAGGCGTGGCGGGAGGTCCGGCCGGACCAGCCGGTCACCCTGCTCTACACCTCCGGCACCACCGGCGACCCCAAGGGCGTCGTGCTCACCCACCACAACGTGATCTACCAGACCGTGGTCATGCGGCACACGATCGACACCCCGGAGCACACCGAGTCGCTGGCGTACCTGCCGCTCGCGCACATCGCCGAACGCGTCCTCGGCGTCTACAACCCGATCTACCGGGCCGGGCACGTCACCATCTGCTCCGACCCGGCCCAGCTGCTCGCCGGGCTGGTCAAGATCCGGCCGGTGTCGTTCTTCGGCGTGCCGCGGATCTGGGAGAAGATGGTCGCCGGGGTGCAGGCACAGCTCGCCGGCGCCGACCCGCAGATCAAGGCGGCCGTCGACATGGCCCGGGAGGTCGCCCTCCAGGTCCACCGGCTGCGCGGTGCCGAACAGCCGGTGCCCGGGGAGCTGGCCGCCAAGCACGCCACCCTGGACGCCCAGGTGCTCAAACCGCTGCGCGCCCGGCTCGGCATGGACAACATGCTGTGGGCCGGCAGCGGCGCGGCGCCGATTCCGGTCGAGGTGCTCGACTACCTGGCCAGCATCGGGATCGACGTGCTCGAGGTGTGGGGCATGACCGAGACCACCGGTACGGCGACGATCAACACGCCGGAGCACTTCCGTACCGGATCGGTCGGCCGGCCCAACGGCGGCATGGAGATCCGGCTCGCCGAGGACGGGGAGATCCTGGTCCGCGGGCCGCTGGTCTGCGCCGGCTACCTGCGCGCCGACGGCGGCATCGAGCCGATCACCGACGCCGACGGCTGGCTGGCCACCGGTGACGTGGGCGTCCTCGACGACGAGGGCTTCCTCACCATCACCGACCGCAAGAAGGAACTGATCATCAACTCGAGCGGGAAGAACATCTCACCCGCGCAGATCGAGAACCTGCTGCGGGCGCATCCGCTCATCGCGCAGGCGGTCGCGGTGGGTGACCGGCGGCCGTACGTGACCGCGCTGATCGTCCTGGACGAGGAGATCGCCCCGCTCTGGGCCCGGTCCAAGGGCCTGCCGTCCAGCGCCGTCGCCGAGCTGGCGAGCGATCCGGTGCTGATCGCCGAGATCGAGGCGGCCGTGGCGGTCGCCAACGCGAAACTGTCCCGGCCGGAGCAGGTCAAGACGTTCCGGATCCTGTCGCGTTCGTGGACCCCGGAGACCGGGGAGCTCACCCCGACGCTGAAACTGCGCCGCCGGGTGATCCAGGAGCGCTACGCCGGCGAGATCGGCGCACTGTACGGCGGATGAACGGCACCGGCCGGAACAGCACTGTTCCGGCCGGTGACGTCAACAACACTCAGCGGCAGAAGATGCGCCATCCCCGGTTGAAGCCGGTGTCGTAGCCGCGCTCGTAACCCCGCTCGTAGGCGTTGCGGTAGCCGCCGCCGTACCGGTAGTTGTAGCCGTGCGCCTTGCGGCAGAACCGCTTGGCCTGACGGAAGCCTTCCTCGTAGCCACGGTCGAATCCTGCCCGGAAGGCGCCCCGCTCACCGTAGCCGCGGTAGCTGTCGTCGTAGCGGTCCCGGTAGCGGTCCCGGTAGCCGTAGTCGTAGTCGTTGTCATCGTCCGGCGGCGGGTAGACCGAGGCGACGGTGATCGCGGTGCTGGTGTCCGGCGCCGCCATCGCGGGCGATCCGGTCAGTGACGTTCCCACGGTCGCCAGGACGAGCGTGCTGGCGGCCAGGACACAACTCTTGCGAAGTTTCATGAATACTCTCCCCGTTGTCGCCGGAGCCTTTTGCGGCGTTCCGGCACTCGGCAAAAAAGCTACGCTTCAAGTCCGCGGGCATCCGGCGAAACGGCGTGGCAGAGACGTTCGGCCGGAATTCTGAGGTCGTTCAGGTAACAGCGCGCGAGCGAACCCGCGGAGTGGTATCAATCAGCGGCAGTTCTTCCCGGACCCCTTCGTGAAGCCCGACTCGAATCCCTGCGCATAGCCGCGCTCGAAGGCGCCGCCGGTCTTCGTCGGCGCGTCCCGGTAGCCCGACGGACGCTGGCACGACTTCTTGGACAGCTTGAGGCCGTCCTTGAAGCCCTCCTTGAAGCCCTTCTTGAACTGCTTCTTAGACGCCTTTCCGGTGTCGCGGAAGTCGTCGAACTTGCGGTCGTCGTCCTGATAGCCGCCGGGCTTGCGGTCGTCGTCCTGGTAGCCGCCGGGCTTGCGGTTGTCGTCCTGGTAACCGCCGCCGGGCATCCCACCTGGCATCCCGCTGTCGTCCTGGTAGCCGCCTCCGCCGGGGTAGCCGCCCCCACCGGGGTAGTCGTCCCCGCCCGGATAGCCGCCTCCACCGGGGTAGCCACCTCCGCCGGGGTAGTCGTCCCCGCCGGGATAGCCGCCACCGCCGTCGCCATACGGGTCGCCGGGTGGCGGATAGTCGACGCCCACCACGACGGTGTCCGGCGCGGCCACGGCCGGAGCGGCGGTGGTGAGCGCGAGCCCGGCAGTCGCCAGGACGAGGCACCCGGTGGCCAGAACGCGATTCTTACGAATTCTCATCAATCAATCTCCTGATTCTCGCCGAAGTCGCCGGAACAGCGTCCCCGGCACTCGCCGATGAAGTTACGTGCCATTTCGGTCACCGTCCGGGAAACGGCCGACACGGTCGCGGACGGTCCGGTGACAACCGGACAAGAATGCCCGTGGAGGCCTTGTCGGACATGGTGGAAAGTGCCCGGGATCCGGCTGTGGGCTTGGTCATCCGGCTGTTCAGGTGAGACGCGTTCCGCGCCGGTAGGGCATGATGAGGCGGATTCACGGGTCGTCTCATCGGGGGTGGGTGTCGTTTTGGAGCCGGGCAACGGGCGTGTGCTGAAGCGCCGTCAGCTGCTGACACTGCTGGCTCTCACCGGCGCCGCCGGCTGCGGCTCGGCGTCGTCAGCGGAGACACCGGCCGCGCAGGCGGGAGGAGGCACCCCGCCGCCCGCGCCGCCGTCCGCGTCCCCCGGGGCGACCGCCCGGCTCGGCTCGGCGATGACCGTCACCTCCAGCGCTCCGGCCCCATCGGCCTCGGTGTCCACCGTGGCGTCCTCCGGTCTCGGTGGCGCCGTCCAGGCCCCGGCCGACCGGGTGATGCTCGGCTCCTATCTGGCGCTCGGCGGCAGGAGTCTCCAGCAGAGCCTCGCCCTGCGCCGCCGGCAGCTGGGCCGGGAGCAGCGGATCGTCCACCGGTTCTACCCGTGGGACGGCTACGTGCCCACCTCCGAGCCGGAGGTCGCCAGGAGCAGCGTCCTGATGGTCTCCTGGCACGGCGCCCCCTACGCGGGCATCCTCGACGGCGGCTCGGACGGCAACATCCGCTCGGTCGCCCGCAAGCTCAAGGGCATGAAACGCCCCATCCTGCTGCGCTGGGGCTGGGAGATGAACGGCGACTGGTTCGAGTGGGGCGGCGCACAGAACGGTCAGAGCGCCGCGAGCTACGTGAAGGTGTGGCGTCGCCTGCACCGCATCTTCGCCGAGCAGGGCGCCGACAACGTGTCCTGGGTGTGGAGTCCCAACTGGAACTCCTCTCCCGGCGACTCCTGGAACAGGGTGCAGGGCTACTACCCCGGCGACGACTACGTCGACTGGGTCGGCATCTCCGGCTACAACTTCTTCAACGAGACCCCGTCGACCCTGTTCGACCCGGTCACCGACCGGTTCGGTGGCAAGAAGCCGATCATCCTGTCGGAGACGGCCGCGGTCCAGGGCAAGGCCAAGTGGATCAAGCAGTTGCAATCCTGGGTCGAGAAGACGCCGGCGGTCGGCGCCGTCGTCTGGTTCGACACCGACATCCAGGAGGGCACCGACAACAACTTCCGCTTCGACACCGACTCCGCCGCGCTCGCCGCCTACCGGGCCATGGCCCGCAGCCCCCGCTTCAGCGGCTGATTTTGATCGTACGGGGCGGGGCGGGCAGACTTCCGGGCATGTCCGGAGCGATGCGTAGTGTTGATGACCTGGTGGTGGCGGAGGCCACCGAGCAGCGGCTGAGGTTCCTGTTCTTCTGGGGGCACCAGCCCGAGCGCGACGGCAGCATCGGGGCCGGCTGTCTCAGTCAGTGGTTCCCGTCGCCGTTCACGGTGGACGGCACGCGGTTCGCCACGGCCGAGCACTACATGATGTGGCGCAAGGCGGTGCTGTTCGGCGATGCCGCCATGGCGCAGCGGATCCTGGCCGCCGGGCATCCGCACGAGGCGAAGACGCTGGGTGGCCGGGTGGCCGGGTTCGATCAGAGGACGTGGAACGAGCACCGCGTACCGATCGTGGTGGCCGGCAATCTGGCGAAGTTCGGCGGCGACCCGGCGCTGCGCTCCTACCTGCTGGGCACCGGCGACCGGATCCTGGTCGAGGCCAGCCCGCGGGACCGGATCTGGGGCATCGGCCTGTCCCGCGACGACGACGCCGCCTCGTCCCCGTCCCGCTGGCGCGGCCTCAACCTGCTGGGTTTCGCGCTCATGCGGGTGCGCGAGGAGTTGCGGTAACGGCGCCCGTGCCGGGGGTCGCCTTCCTCACGGCAGCGTCAGAGTCTGACGTGGGGCGTACCCGTCCCGTTTGAGCCAGTGGTCGGTGTAGACGATCCGGGCCGGGCTGATCACCCCGAGCACACAGCGTGACGGGTCGGCGAGGAAGCCGGCGCGTTCGGCCTCGTCGATCCGTGGGCTGACGATCGCCCAGTGCTCGTCGAAGGCGGCGTCCCCGGGCGCCAGCACCCGCGCGGTCCCGAAGAGCTGCGCCCCGCGGCTGCTCTCCGGTCCGGCGAGCGGCGCGAAGACCCCGGCCGAGACGCGCGGATCGGCCCGCAGGTTCCGGATCTTCGGCGAGCTGCCGAGCGACGTGAAGATCAGCGTGAACTCCCGCGAGAAGTAGCGGACGGGGGTGGCGTGCGGCGCCCCGTCCGGATCACTGGTGGCGAGCACGCACATGTTCAGCGACGCGAACAGATTGAGGACACGCTCCGTGAGCCGGTCCCGTTCCAGTGTCCGGGTGGGCTTGATCGTCATCCCCCCAGCAAACACCCGGGCGCCCACCGCGGGAACGGCGGGCGCCCGGAGTGCGGGGAACGGGAAGGCCGGTCAGCCGCCGAGGCTGGTGGCGGCGGAGCGGATCGCGGCGGAGAAGTAGCTGACCTGGGTGTAGACGCCGGGCTTGTTCGGGCGGGCGCAACCGTCGCCCCAGCTGACGATGCCGACCTGGACCCAGCCGGACGCGCCCTGGCGGAACATCGGGCCGCCGGAGTCGCCCTGGCAGGTGTCGACGCCGCCGGAGGTGTATCCGGCGCAGATCTCCTCGGCGGCGATCACCTCGCCGCCGTACATGGCGGAGGAGTTGCAGGTGGCGTCGCTGACGAACGGCACGGTGGCCTTGAGCAGGTAGCGCTGCTGGGAGCCGCCCTCGCTGGCCGCGCCCCAGCCGGCGATGGTGAAGGTGCCGCTGTCGTACGCCGTGGACGTGACGATCGGCAGGGTGGCGATGCCGGTCACCGGGCTGGCGAGGCGGATGAACGCCCAGTCGTCACCGTTGCCGTTGTAGCCGGGCGCCCGGTAGACGTAGTTGGATCTGCGGGTGATCCGGCTGGACGACTGGAGGTCGACGACGCCGAGGGTGGCGGTGATCGACGTGTTGGCGCCGGTGCGGCTGACGCAGTGGGCGGCGGTGAGCACGAGCGTCGGGCTGTAGAGCGCGCCGCCGCATCCCATCGAGAGCCGGACCATCCACGGGAATTCACCCTGGGTGGCGCGGGTGCCGCCGACGACGTACGGAGTGACGGGGTCCGAGGCCGCCGCGGGGCTGGGGGACATGGTGGCGGCGGTGACGACCGCGGCCAGTATCGCCAGAAGGGTTCGCCATCTGCGCATCTCGGTTCTCCTCTGAATCTGGGGTACACCGAGCTTGTCATTGATGTACGTCGATATAAACATCCCGGCTCGCTTATATCGCGAGCGGGCGGTCCCGGCCGGGAGCCGGAACCGCCCACCGCATGCGGGGCTCAGCAGTACGTGGACTGCTTGTTGATCACCTTGTAGGGGCAGTCCGCCGCCTCGGCGAGCATCAGCGCCGCCGTCCGGTTGCGGGACGTCTGCGCCGGGATCACGCTGGCCGGCGGGTAGAAGCCGCCGCCGCCCGAGCTGCCCGGGTACAGCTCGAAGGTGTACGCGAAGATCTTGTGCACGCCCCACAGCCAGTCGAGCGAGTCACCGTCGGTGATGTAGAGATCGCTGGACTGCTGCGGGGTGTAGCCGTTGGTGGCCGCCATCTGCCGGCCCAGCGTGGCGAACGTGTTGGCCTGGTCGGCGTTCATGCCGGTGGCGGTGTTCGCCGTGGTGTGCCCGTACGGCCACAGCACCAGCTGCGAGTAGGAGTGGAAGTCGATGGCCACCTTGATCTGCTGCACCCCGCCGACGACCCGGCTGTTGACGAAGTCCCGGATGACCCGGGTCTCCGGCGCCGAGAACGCGGACGGACCGCGGTAGGTGGCCGACGACGTGCTGCCGGACGAGCCGCCGCAGCATCCCCAGTTGTAGCCGTAGTTGCGGTTCAGGTCGGTGCCGACGTAGCTGGAGCCGCTGTTGGGCTGCCGGTTCTTGCGCCACGACCGGTAGCTGCCGGTGGCGATGTCGTACTCGACGCCGTCCGGGTTCACCATCGGGACGATCCAGATCTCCCGGGTGTCCACGATGTTCTTGATACGCGTGTCGGTGGCGTACGTCTTGGTGAACTGGCCGAGCAGGTAGAGCGCCTGCTCCACGGTCAGGTGCTCACGGGCGTGGTGGTTGGCGTCGAACAGCACCTCGGGCTCGGACTCGTCGGTGCCCACGTTGTCGGAGATCTTCACTGCCACGATCTGCCGGCCCTCGTACGACGTGCCGAGCACCCGCTTGCTGGCGATCGCCGGGTACGCGGCCACCACCGAGTTGATCTCGGCGATCGTCTCGGCGTAGTTGTGGTAGGCCGAGTCGGCGGGCGGGAAGTCGAGTGTGCGCAGCACCGGTTCGATGGTGAAGCCGAGCCGCTTGAGCCGGGACACCTCGGCGCCGGTGGCGGTCACCGTGGCGACGCCGTGCTCGATGTCGTCGATCGCCACACCGGTGCGAGTGATCGTGTTGCGCTGGGCCAGTGTGCGGACGTCGTAGATCTCGTACTCGCCGGCGGGGTCGGGCACCGGTTCGGCGGTGGCGGGGGAGGAGGCGCTGATCGCCGCGGTCGCGCACATCGCGACCGCGGCGAGCACCGCCAGGGACCGTCGTCTCATGAACGACCTCCGGATCTGGGGAAGACAGTGCTCACAGCAAACCCCCAGAGATTGAAGGTCAGCAATGCATCAGGCCATGTCAATATTCCCCTGATCCTGACGTGATGGCCGCCGCAGCTCCTCCGGCAGGTCGTCCGGCGGAGGCGGCGCACCCAGATCGGACGGCCGGTAACCGGTCGGATAACCCGGGTACGTGCGGTTGCTCTTCGGATTGCCGAGCACCGACTCGCGGCGCGGCGGGAAGAACCGCAACGCCCCGGCGCGGGCTTTCAGACCGGCTCCGGCCAGGGCGCCGACCCACGCGGGGGCCGGCTCGAACCCGAACGCCCGCAGCATCCGGTCGTCGAGCATCCCGCGGACGCCCAGGCGCACGGCCGGCCTCATCGGGGCGGGGAACCAGCCCGCGAACAGGCCGACGGTGTACTCCCCGATCTCACGGTTGGTGTCCGAATAGACGAAGTGCTTCTCCTCGTACGAATCCTTGAAGTTCCGGAAATCCGGAAAGGTCTGCGGGATGTCCTTGATCCCCATCCGCTTCCCGACCTCGCGGTAGTAGAAGTAGGCCGCCAGCTTCTCGTTCGAGTGCAGCGGCCGCCAGCCGTAGCGGGTGATCCAGTCGATCGGGTCGTAGATGAACGTCGACAGCACGTACAGCATGTCGTCGTTGCTGATCGTGTAGCGGCCGTGCGCCCGGTTCACCACCTTCAGCGCCTCCCGGCCGCGGTCCGAGTCGTAACCGTGCGCCGCCATCTCCGCCATCAGCAGCGCCGTGTCGTCGTACCGTCGCTGTGCTCTGTCCCGGAACTCGCCGGTCGCCGCCAGCAGCTTCGAGATGCTCGGCACGCAGTAGGTGCGGAACAGCGCGAACTCCAGCGCCCGGGTGTAGTCCCAGGGGAACTCCTGTCCGGAGGAGATCTGGTAGATCTCCAGGTGGTCCTTCTCGGGGTCCAGCGCGGCGATGCGTCTCGCCAGGTCGAAACGGCCCATCTCAGCTGATCAACTCCTTCACACGGGCGATCTGGCGCAGCGGGTCACCGAACGGGATCACGTTCAGCACGGTCACTCCGGCCTCCTTGTACGCGGCGATCCGGTCCCGGACGTACGGCTCCGGGCCGATCAGGCTGGTCAGCTCCAGCAGCTCGTCGGGGACCGCGGCCGCCGCCTCCTGTTTGTGTCCGGACAGGTACAGCTCCTGAATGCGGTCGGCGGCGGCCTCGAACCCGTACCGGCTGACCACGTCGTGGTAGAAGTTGCGGCCCTTGGCGCCCATCCCGCCGACGTACAGGGCGACGATCGGCCGGGCCAGATCACGCAGGCCGGTGACGTCGTCGCCGATCGCCAGCGGGCCGCCGGCCACCACCTCCAGCGGCGCCAGATCGGTCGGCCGTTTCGCCGTGCCCTCGGCCAGCGGCTTGCCCCACACGTCGGCGGCACGCTCCGGGATGTAGAGGAACGGCAGCCAGCCGTCGGCGATCTCGGCGGTCATCCGGACGTTCGCCGCGCCCAGCGATGCCACGTAGACCGGGATCCGGTCACGCACCGGGTGGGTGAGGATCTTCAACGGCTTGCCGAGGCCGCCGGGCAGCGGCATCCGGTAGAGCCCGTCGTGGTCGATCACCTCGCGCCGCCAGATCGCCCGGCAGATCTCGATGATCTCCCGGGTCCGGCCGATCGGCTTGTCGTAGGACACCCCGTGCCAGCCCTCCACCACCTGCGGCCCGGACGCGCCCAGACCGAGGATGGCCCGGCCGCCGGACATCGCGTCCAGCCCGGCCGCCGTCTGGGCGAGCAGCGCCGGGGTACGCGAATAGATCGGCAGGATCGCCGAGCCGATCTGCACCCGCTCGGTCTTCGCCGCGAGATAGCCCATGATCGTGGGAGCGTCGAACCCGTACGCCTCCGCCACCCACAGGATGTCGAGGCCCGCCCGCTCCCAGCCGGCCACCTCGTCCGCGGTCGTCCGCGGGTCTCCCGCATACATCAGTGTCGTTGCCAGGCGCATCGTCGAACCTCCCGTGTTTTTTGATATTTGATACGGTGAAGCCTGATAAAGCGAGAGGTAGACGGACATGCTCTCCGAAGAGGTCGCATCCGCGCTGCGGACCAGGATCATGTCCGGAGACCTTCGCCCCGGCGCCCGCATCAGGCTCGAGGAGGTCGCCGCCGGCCTCGGGGTCAGTATCACCCCGGTCCGGGAGGCGCTGCTGACACTGCGCGGCGAGGACATGGTCATCCTGGAGCCGCGCAAAGGATATGTGGTGGCCCCACTGTCCCGGCAGGACATTCTCGACGTCTTCCAGTTGCAGGGCGACATCGCCGGCGAGCTGGCCGCCCGGGTGGCCGTCGCGATCGGCGAGGCCCAGCTGGCCGAGCTGCGGGTGGCGCACGCCAAGGTGGCCCGCGCCCGCCGCGCCGCCGACGTCGAAACGCTGGAGTACGAGTTCCACCGTGCCGTGAACCGGATGGCCCACTCCCGCAAGCTCAGCTGGTTCCTGCGCACCGCCACCCGCTACACCCCGGCCCGCGTCTACTCCGCCGACCCCGGCTGGCGCGACGGCATGCGCACCGACCACGAGGCGCTGCTCACCGCCTTCGCCCAAGCCGACGCGGACGGCGCCCGCACGGCGATGACCAGGCACTTCACCGATGGGGCGGAGCGCCTGGTCAAACACCTCGACGGCCTGGGCATCTGGGACAGCTAGCTAGCGCCCGTGGCGCATCCGGAAGAGCTTCACCGCCCGCGCCATCACCTTCGGGTCCCGGTCCAGCCGCATCAGATCCAGCGGCGCCTGGAACCGCTGCCGGGTCACCGACTGCGCCCGGGAGAACTCGCGCAGCCCGTCCGCCCCGTGGATCCGGCCGAAACCGGAGTCGCCCACCCCACCGAACGGCAGTGACGGCACCCCGGCGAACCCCAGCACCGCGTTGATCGACGCCGCCCCGGTCCGCAGCCGCCGCGCGATGCCGGTCGCCGCGTGCGCGTCCTTCGTGAAGATCGACGCGGCCAGACCGTACTTCACCGCGTTCGCCCGGCGGACCGCCTCATCGAGGTCGGCGACCGGGTTCACCACCAGCGTCGGCCCGAACGTCTCCTCGGTCACCGCCGTCGAGTCCTCCGGCACGTCGGCCAGCACCACCGGCGCGATCCGGGCGCCCCGCACCGACTCCGGCCCGCCGACGATGGCCCGGCCGCCGCGGGCCAGCGCGTCCTCCACGTGCGACAGGACGATCGCCGGCTGCTCCGGGGTGGTCATCGGGCCGTAGGACGCCGACTCCGCCAGCTTCTGCAACCGGTTCAGGAAGTCCTCGTAGACGGACCGGACCACGTACACCCGCTCCACGCCGGCGCACGTCTGCCCCGAGTTGCCGAACCCGCCGAACGCCGCGGCCCGGGCCGCCGCGTCCAGGTCGGCGTCGGCCGCCACGATCAGCGCGTCCTTGCCGCCGCCCTCCACTACCAGCGGGGTCAGGGTCTCCGCGCAGGCCGCCATCACCTTGCGGGCGGTCGCCGCCGACCCGGTGAACGCGATCTTGTCCACTCCGGACCAGCACAGCGCCGCCCCGGTCGTGCCGTCACCCACCACGGCCTGGAGCACCGGCTGCTCACCCGGCCACGCCTCGGCCAGCCACTGCCCGGTGCCCGGGGTGTGCTCGCTCGGCTTGAACACGACCGCGTTGCCGGCGGCCAGCGCGTACGACACCGAGCCCAGCGGCGTGTAGACCGGATAGTTCCACGGCCCGATCACCCCGACCACACCGAGCGGCAGGTACTCCAGGGTCGCCGCGTGGTTGGCCGCCAGCATCCCGGACGGCACCTTCCGCCGGCTCAATACCTTCGGAGCGCTGCGGGCCGCCCAGTCCAGATGCTCGACCGCGAGCATCACCTCCAGGACGGCGTCGTCGACCGGTTTCCCGGTCTCCGCCGACACCAGAGCGGCCAGTTCCTCGATCCGGGTGGCGATCGCCCGCTTCCAGGCGAGCAGCCGCACCCGGCGCTCCTTGAAACTCAGGCCACCCCACCAGCGGGCGGCGTCCCGGGCCCGGTCGACGGCGGCCCGGACAGCCTCGGAATCGGCGACCGGGTACTCCCCGACGACGTCCGTGGTGCCGGGTGAGTAGGAGCGCAAGACAGTGCCCATGGCGTACTCCCGACGCTGAAAATTTGATATTTGATATGTTACGGTCGCTGTCAACATTACGCGCCACCTGCACAAACCATCGGAAGGTGACGACATGAGCATCGATCTAACGGATGAGCAGCGGGCTTTCGTGGACGCCGTCGCCGACTTCTGCCGCCGGGAGACCGGCACCCGCGAACAGCGCGGCGACGGCCCCCACCACCCCGACATCTACCGCAAGATGGCCGACCTCGGCTGGCTCGGCGTCACCGTCCCCGACCAGTACGGCGGGGCCGGCGCCGGCATGGTCGACACCTGCCTCTTCCTCGAACAGGTCGGCTACGGCCAGGCTCCCGTCGGCGGCTTCACCACCTCCGCGATCGTCGCCGCCGCCGTCGAACGCTCCGGCAGCGAACCCCAGAAGAAGACCGTCCTCGGCGGCCTCGCCACCGGCCGCGTCTACGCCATCGCCATGTCCGAACCGGAAGCCGGCTCCGACGTCGCCAACCTCTCCTGCCGTGCCGTGCTCACCGACGACGGCTACGTCGTCAACGGCCAGAAGACGTGGTGCTCCAACGCCCACATCGCCGACGCCATCCTGCTCGTCGCCCGCACCTCCGGCAGCCCCGGCGACCACCACGGCCTCACCATGCTGCTGGTCCCGGCCGACAGCCCCGGCCTGCGGATCAGCGGCATCGAGACGATGGGCGGCCGCGAGGTCAACGACCTCTACTTCACCGACGTCGTGGTCCCCGCCGACGCCGTCGTCGGCACCGTCGACCGCGGCTGGCAGCAGCTCATGGCCGGCCTCAACGTCGAACGCCTCATCCTCGCCGCCCTCATGCTCGGCACCGCCCAGCGCGCCTTCGACGACGCCCTCGACTTCATCAAGCAGCGCAAACAGTTCGGCCGCCCGGTCGGCTCCTTCCAGGCCCTGCGCCACCGCGTCGCCGACCTGGCCACCGAGATCGAATGCTGCCGCCTGCTCGTCCACCGCGTCGCCACTCTCGCCGATCGCGACCCCCACAAGGTCCTCCCGCGCGAAAGCTCCATGGTCAAACTCAAGACCACCGAGGTCGCCCGCCAGGTCGCGCTCGCCGGCATGCAGATGATGGGCGGCTACGGCTACGCCACCGAATACGACATGGAACGCCACGTCCGCGCCACCCTCGTCAGCACGATCTACGGCGGCACCAGCGAAATCCAGCGCGACATCATCGGCAAGACCTACGGCCTCTGAAGACCACCCCTTTCCTGTACGGGTGAGCCCGCACCACAACCACAACGACGGCCGTCCCGCCAGTTCGGGGCGGCCGTCTGCCGGGTCAAGGCCGTAGGCCCGCTGCGGGCGTGCCCGCAACCAGGGCTTTACAACGTCCCCGGCCAGTAACCACGTCCGGCACCGTGATCGCAATGCGGGTAACCCGGTGGGCGGTCTGAACCGCTCCCCGGAATGAATTCCGTTCACCGTCGGTAATGCCGCGAATACTGTGGTGTGAAGCGGCTACGGAAGGCGGGGATGCCATGGGAACGGCGACTTTCAGGCGGATGGCGGTTCTGGCGGGATTTCTCGCGAGCCTGCTGATCGCGACACCGGCCGGCGCCGACAGCGACAGCGAAACCTGGTACCAGCCGGGAGGCGACCAGTTCACCCCGTCGCTGATCTGGCATTTCGACTCAGGCACCGGCAGCGGGTATTCGACCAGCTATCTACCCAGCCAGACCGCGTGGCCGGTACAGAGCCAGAAAACCTTCACCTTCGAGGTGTCCGAGTCGACGATCACCCTGAAATACCCGGTCTGGGGCACCACCGGCACCGTCGAACTGCTCCGGTACGCCGACTCCTCCGACACCCTCACCGTCAAGGTCGACGGATACCAGCAGAAATGGTACGGCTGCCAGGCCTCCGGACTGCCGGCCGCGGTCGTCGCGGCCTGCTGAGGCAGCTCGGTCCTTGGTTTTCGCGGCCTGTTTCGGCAGCTGAGCCCGGATGCGGCCGCACGGGCGCGCCCCGGCAGATGATCGCCGGAACCTCCGGAAACGGGGCGAATGCGGCGGAACTGCCAGTCCCGTACCGGAAAAGGGGTGATGAATTTGAGAGAGTGACCCCGTGCTGAGCGAAAAAGACCGGGAAACCGCCGCCGAAGCCGGGATCGTGGTTTTCGCGAACCGGATCATCACCGAAGCGGAACCGCCGATCGACGGCGAAACCCTCGCGGCCGTGGCGGCGCGATGTCGCGGAACCATTCCGGTGGAACTGGTCGCGCTGTGGCGGACAGCTTTCGGCGGCCGCCTCGATTACGACCTGGACGCGCCCGTCTCGTTCAGCGAGGTGTTCGGTTCCCACGACGGCTATCACGACCTGTGGGGATGGATCGACCACGAGGCCGAGCTGGCCGGATCACCGAAGCTGCGGTATCTGCCGTTCGGCGGATTCGAATACCTCGACCGGCTCTATGTGGACACCGAAGGCGACGGCGCCGTCGTCTACTGGCAGCAGGGGCTCCCACCCGGATGGGAACTCGAAACCGGTGACCACGCCGATTCGCTGGCGTCCGGGCTGACCGAGCTGTTCGGGCGGCTGGCCCTGGAAGAGGACCCGTGGAACGGCGGCGAATCCGGCCTGGAACTGCGCGACGCGATCGACGAACTGGGCGGCGAATCACCGGACGTGGCCGCGAAACTGCGTGATCTGGCCCGGTCGACGATTCTCGACTGGCGTGCGGCGCTGGCAAGGGGCGAGATCGCCGCACAGCCCCGGCTACGGCGCATCGGCCTGGACCGCGCCGCCGCGACCGGCGACATCGACCTGCTCGACCGCCTGGCCGCCGCCGGCTGCGACGTGGCCGAACCGGTCCGCAACGGCCTCACCCCGATCGACATCGCCCTCGCCAACCGGCATCTCCCGGCCGTCGAATGGCTGCTCACCCGCCAGGTCCCGGTGACGAACACGCTGCGCGTCGGCGCCCACGCGGCCGACGCCACCCTGGCCCGCCGCCTCGCCGCACAGGGCGCGCTGATCACCCCCGACGCGTTCGGCCACGTCGTCGAGAGCGAGGACATGGACCTGGTGACGTTCCTGGCCGCGTCCCTGCAACCGTCGGAGGAGATGCGCCACCACGGCCCCCGGCTGCGGATGCAGGCCGCGCAGTGCCGGATTGCCGCCGACCAGACGGCCGACGAGACACTGCGCCACCGCTCAGCGGTGCTCCGGGAACTCGCCGAACGCTTCGACCCCGGCGGCCGCTAGGCTGTCGCGCGAGTGGGGACCGTAGCGCAGAGGTCGTCGCGCCGCCCTGCACAGGCGGAGGACGCCGGTTCGAATCCGGCCGGCCCTCACTCCCCTTCCGCGTACTCCTCATCGGTCGCCCCACGCAGCTCCCCGCTCTCCGGATCCGCCACGAGCCAAGGATCCCATCGTCTGCCGTCCGCAGAAACGGGTTCCCGGGGGAGTGGCGCGCTGCCAGGCTCGAACGGGTGACGACCTTCGCGCTCCAGGCCGTACCCGAAGACGCCGCCTCCTGGCTCGCCCTGGCGAGACGGACCGAGGCCGCCGGATTCGACGCCCTCTACTCGCCCGACCACCCCGGATCCTGCGCCGCCCCGAGCGTGGCCCTCGCCGCCGCCGCGGCGGTCACCGAGCGGATCGGCCTCTGCGCCTATGTGTCCAATGCGGGCGTACGCGAGCCGATCCACCTGGCCGTCGACGCCGCCACCCTGGACGTGGTCTCCGGCGGCCGGGCCCGGCTCGGCCTCGGCGCCGGGCACACCCCGGCCGAATGGCGGGCGATCGGCCGGCTACGCCCGGGCGTCCACGACCGGGTGGACCGCTGCCTGGCCGTAGCCGAGGCCACCCGGGCCCTGCTCGCCGGTGACACCGTCACCGTCCACCAGGCCGGAATCGACATGCACGAGGCCCATCTCGACAAGCCCCGCCCCGTGCAGGAACGCATTCCGCTGCTCCTGGGCACCGCCAACACCCGCATGCTGCGCTGGGCCGGCGAACACGCCGACATCGTGGGCCTGAGTGGCCTGGGCCGCACCCTCGAGGACGGCCACCGGCACGAGCCCCGCTGGCTCCCGGACCAGATCGACCACCAGATCGAGCAGGTCACGGCGGGTTCGGCCGGTCGCGACACCCCGCCCGCACTGGAGGCTCTCGTCCAGATCGTGGCGGTCACCGACGACGCCGAGGCCGAAGCCGCACCCCACGCCGAACGCATCGGCATGACGGTCGCCGACGTCCTGGCCGCGCCGTTCGTGCTGATCGGCACGGTCGCCGAGATCCGCGCCGCGATCGAACGCCACGAGAAGCGGTGGGGCATCACCCGCTACGCGGTCCGCAAAGACGCCTTCGACGCGATCCGGTCCCTCGGCCTCCTGACCGCGAGCCAGGCATCATCCTGATCCGCTTGCCGCGGCGCCGCTCAACGCGATGTCCGAATCTCGCTAGCCGCGTGCCGCGCGGCACGCTTAGCTTGCCCATGTGACCCCAGATTCTGTACGCCCGGAGCGTTCCGCCGTCGTAGCCGCAGCCGTCACGGTGGTGTTGTGGGCATCCGCGTTCGTCGGAATCCGGGCCGCCGCCCCACATTTCGCCCCCGGCTCGCTGGCCCTGGGCCGCCTGCTGGCCGGCTCCCTCACCCTGCTGATCTTCCTGCTGATCAGCCGCCAGGGCCTGCCGCCGCGGGCCGCCTGGCCGGGAATCCTGATTTCCGGGGTGGTGTGGTTCGGCGGCTACATGGTCGCCCTCAACTGGGGCGAGGAGCTCGTCGACGCCGGCACCGCCGCCATGCTGGTCAACGTGGGCCCGGCCATCATGGCCCTGCTGGCCGGTTGGCTGCTGCACGAGGGTTTCCCGCCCCGCCTGCTGGCCGGAATAGCGGTGTCCTTCGCCGGAACGGTCATCGTCGGCTACTCGATGTCCGGCGGTGGCGGTTCCTCGGTCCTGGGCGTGATCCTGTGCCTGGTGGCAGCGGTCACCTATGCGGCCGGAGTGGTGGCCCAGAAGCCCGCCTTGAAGCACGCGTCAGCGTTGCAGGCGACCACGTTCGGCTGTCTGATCGGCGCGATCGCCTGTCTCCCGTTCGCCGGCCAGCTCATCGCCGACGTCCGGGCGGCCCCCGTCGCGATCACCCTGAACGTCGTCTACCTGGGCGTCTTCCCCACCGCGATCGCGTTCACGACATGGGCGTACGCACTGGCCCGCACCACCGCGGGGAAGATGGGCTCCACCACGTACGCGGTCCCGGCCGTGGTCGTCCTGATGTCCTGGCTGATCCTCGGCGAGGTGCCCGGCTGGCTGACCCTGGCCGGCGGCGCCCTGTGCCTGGCCGGCGTAGCCGTCTCCCGCAGCCGCCCCTCCCCGGCCCGTGACCACGAGCCCGCTCGCAGTAGCTGAACCGAGCCCGCGGGGCAGGGCCGGCGGACGCCACCGGCTTCCTGGGCGAGAGAAAGCCGGTGGCTGTTGCGCCGGGCGGTGCGCTTTGGGCGTACGTCTAGAGCCGGGGTGAGCGCAACGCTTGCAGAACGTCGGGGTACAGGCGGGTTTTGATCGTGCCGAGCGCGGGGCCGGCCTTGCTCGCCAGCGACGCGGCGAGCGAGATCGCGCTCGGGAGGACGTCGTCGGCGGGGAGGGCTTGGTCGATGATGCGCAGCTCAGCGGCTTCGAGGCCGCCGTAGCGGCGGGCGGTGATCATCGCCTCGTGTGCGGTCTGTGGGGTGAGGCGGGCCTGGATGAGGGCGCTCATGCCGGGGGTGAAGGGCAGGTTGATGTCCGCTTCCGGCAGGCACCAGAAGCCGCGGTCGGCGCGCATGATGCGCAGGTCGTGGGCGAGCGAGAGCATGGCGCCTCCGGCGAAGACGTGGCCGGGCATCGCGGCCACGGTCACCATCGGGAGGGTCAGGATCCGGGCGAAGAGATCGTGTACGGAGATGGCGTACGCCAGGCGCTCCTGGGGGTGGCCGGCCAGCCAGTCGAGGTCGAGCCCGAGGCTGTAGTGGCGGCCGCTCGCGGTGGTGACCAGGGCTACCGGGCGTGGCGCGTTCCGGATGTCCGCCTCGATCTCGTCGAGCAGTTTGTTGAGCGCGGTGAGCATGTCGGGATGGAGCCGGTTCTCGGTGTCGCCGAGGTCGAGGACGTACACGTCGTCGTGGCGGTCAAGGGTCGGCATGCCGGGCCTCCTTAGTTACCTGTCGGTAACATAGCGGACCGGCCCCGGTTCGTCGATGGCTCCGAGCCCCGGCACAATGGGAGGGTTGGTTTGCCATGAGAACCCCTCAGGAGGAACGGTGGCGCTTTCGGAACGGCCGGAGAAGTGCGTGGTGGCCGTCGACGGCCCGTCCGGATCGGGCAAGTCCACCGTCTCCCGGCGACTGGCCAGCGCTGTCGACGGGGTCTACCTCGACACCGGCGCGATGTACCGGGCGATCACCTGGGCGGTCCTGCAGGGTGGCGCTGACCTGGCGGATCCCGACGCGATCGCCAAGATCGCGCTGGAGACCGAGCTGTCGATCGGCACCGACCCGACGGCCCCGCACTTCGCCGCCAACGGCACCAACGTCGACGGACCCATCCGCGGCTCCGAGGTGACCGGCGCGGTCTCCGTGGTCGCCGCCGTCCCCGCGGTCCGCAAGCACCTGGTCGCGCTCCAACGGGCGATCATCGCCGCCCACCCGCGGATCATCGTCGAGGGCCGTGACATCGCCTCCGTGGTCGCCCCCGACGCCGACCTCAAGGTCTACCTGACCGCGTCGGCCGCCGCCCGCGCCGCCCGCCGCAGCGCCGAGAACGCCACCGACGTCGCCGCGACCGAGGCCGACCTGGCCCGCCGCGACAAGCTCGACTCCAGCCGTGCCGTCGACCCGCTCAAGCAGGCGTCCGACGCCATCGAGGTCGACACCACCGGTATGGGTATCGACGAGGTCGTCCAGCATCTACTCGGTCTACTCAACAGCAAGGTAAGTAAGTGACTGAACTTCCCGCCGGCCTCGATCTCAACGACTTCGAGGGCGGGTTCGAGTTTTCCGATTCCTCCCCTGACTCCTCGTCCGAGGAATTCACCGGCCCGGTGCCCGTCGTCGCCGTCGTCGGGCGGCCCAACGTGGGCAAATCCACGCTGGTCAACCGGATCATCGGCCGTCGCCAGGCGGTCGTCGAGGACAAGCCCGGCGTGACCCGCGACCGGGTGCCCTACGACGCCCAGTGGAGCGGGCGGCGGTTCACCGTCGTCGACACCGGCGGCTGGGAGCCCGACGCCAAGGACCGTGCGGCGGCCATCGCCAACCAGGCCGAGATCGCGGTGCAGACCGCCGACGTGGTCGTGTTCGTGGTCGACGTGTCGGTCGGCGCCACGGACGTCGACGAGGCGGCCGTCAAGATGCTGCGCCGCAGCCACAAGCCGGTCATCCTGGTCGCCAACAAGGCGGACAACCAGAACCTCGAACTCGAGGCCGTCTCGCTGTGGTCGCTGGGGCTCGGCGAGCCGTACCCGATCTCGGCCCTGCACGGCCGTGGCTCCGGCGACCTGCTCGACCAGATCCTGGAGTCGCTGCCGCCGACGCCGCCGGTCACCGAGGGCGGTCCGCGCGGCCCGCGCCGGGTGGCGCTGGTCGGCCGCCCGAACGTGGGCAAGTCGAGCCTGCTCAACCGGGTCGCCAAGGAGGAACGGGCGGTCGTCGACTCGGTCGCCGGCACCACCGTCGACCCCGTCGACAGCCTGGTCGAGATGGACGGCGAGGTCTGGCAGTTCGTCGACACCGCCGGGCTCCGCAAGCGGGTGCACCAGGCCTCCGGTACGGAGTACTACGCGTCCCTGCGCACCGCCGGCGCCGTCGAGGCCGCCGAGGTCGCGGTGGTGCTGCTGGACTCCGGCGAGGTGATCAGCGAGCAGGACCAGCGGGTGATCACCCAGGTCATCGAGTCCGGGCGTGCCCTGGTCATCGCCTTCAACAAGTGGGACCTGGTGGACGAGGACCGCCGGTTCTACCTGGACAAGGAAATCGACCGGGACCTGAAGCGGGTCACCTGGGCCGTCCGGGTGAACATCTCCGCGAAGACCGGCCGCGCCGTCGACAAGCTGGCCCCGGCGATCCGCCGTGCCCTGGCGTCGTGGGAGACCCGGATCCCGACCGGCGCCCTCAACCAGTGGCTGACCGCCCTGACGCAGGCAACGCCGCACCCCGTTCGTGGTGGTCGCGCGCCGCGGGTCCTCTTCGCGACGCAGGCCGGCGTGGCGCCGCCGCGGTTCGTGTTGTTCACGACCGGCCCGTTCGACGCCGGTTACCTGCGCTTCATCGAGCGCAAGCTGCGCGAGGAGTTCGGCTTCGAGGGCACGCCGGTGGAGATCTCGGTGAAGCCCCGCAAGAAGACAGGGCCGGGGGGTCGCGGAAAAGCCCACGGGTGAGGTTGCTAGTCTTTAGGAGATGTCGCGCGGGGCTGGGGTTCCGGGCGGGATCGGGCTGTAGCGCAGCTTGGTAGCGCACTTGACTGGGGGTCAAGGGGTCGCAGGTTCAAATCCTGTCAGCCCGACTTAACAAAAGGCCAGCGTAGCTGGCCTTTTGCATTTGTCGATGTCGTGACACCTCGCCGAAACGGGCGCCCGTACGGTGACCTTGTTTGGTTCGCCGGCCCTCTCGGTGGCCGGTGACTTCATGATCGTGGTTGGTGGCGGTAGTCCCGGTGCCCCGTGACGGACGCCGTCCTCGCGGATCACGACGATGTCGACTCCCGTGGTGGCGAGTTCCGCTCGGACGCCACGAAGTCCACGACATCAGCCAGCCACTCCGCCGTCTCGTCGGTAATTCGCGATGCGACCGGGCAGACACCGCCATGATTCGGCCATCGGCGAGGATCGAGATCGGCGCCGTCGACCGTCACCTCGTAGAACTTGTGGGAGCTCCCGCTGTCCTCGGAGAGTTCGAGATACGTCGTTTCCGCCGGCATCCGGGCCACCCTTCGGCCTTGGGGGAACGCCGACGAACATAGCGAAGGGGTACGACATCGCCGGTTCGCGTGCCCGGCGTGCGGTGCTGCTGGGCGGCTCAGCCGGCGCGTTCGGTGTGGACCGCGCCCACGGCGGCCAGGAGGAGGGCTTCGTCGAGGCGGGCGGGCCGGTACCCATTACACTCCTTGATCGCGCCCAGCCTCCAGGTCACCGTGTCCGGGCGGGGCGACGCGAGGCTGGAGACGGAGAGGCACATGCGGACCGCCGGGCAGTACCGTTTGCAGCAGGCGCTGAGCACCTGCGAGGTCGGTGACGTCTGGTCGGGCGTCGGAGCGCGCGGAGAAGCCGTCACCGTGGCCGTGCTCAATGAGCTGGCCTCAGCCGACGATCGCTGGCGCAAAGCGTTCGGGGCCGCGGCGGACGCGCTCGCCAACGCCACCGCCGACCGTCTCCCGATCGTCGGCAGGGACTACCAGGGCCCGCGGCCGTGGGTGGCCTGCGCGCCGGAGCAGGGCAGCGGCGCCGGGCAGGTCTTCGAGGTGCTCGGGCAGCGCCTTGTTCCGGTCGCCGTTCCGGAGGTGGCGCCCGCACCCGCGCCGACGCCTGCACCCGCGCCTACGCCTGCACCCGCGCCTACGCCTGCACCCGCGCCTACGCCTGCACCCGCGCCTACGCCTGCACCCGCGCCTACGCCCGCGCCTGCACCCGCGCCTGCGCCTGCACCCGCGCCTGCGCCTGCACCCGCGCCTGCGCCCGCGCCAAAACCCGCGCCGAGGCCTGTGGAAGCCGAGGTGTCCACACCGGTGGACGACCCGGCGGTCGCCCGGGTCGGACCGTCGTCTCACGCTGAGCGAAACGACCGGCCCGTACCCCCGCTGCGGTTTCCGCCCAGGCCGCCCGTCAAGCGGCGGCGTGCCGGCCTGGTCGTCGCACTGGCGGCCCTCGCCGGGCTGGTCGCCGGCGCCGGTGGCACGGCGGCCGGGATGTCGCTGCGTGACGACCCGGCCCCGGCTCCCCGGCCTAGCGCCACGCTGGCGCCGACCGACGAGCAGTTGCTGCTGGGCGATCCCACCGCGCCGGGGGTGGAGCCGCCGGTCGGCGGCGGCTGGCCGTCGTCCTGGCCGACCTTCGTGTCCACCGAGCCGACGAAGCCCATCAAGGGGCTGGACGGCGTCGGCTTCGACTTCCGCGTCCCGCCGACGTGGAACTGTGAGCAGGTGGCCACGGCGGCGGCCGCGGCTCACTACCGGTGCGGCGGCGGGGACGCGGGCGGTGGCGACCTGACCGTGCGGACCTGCGAGACGCCGTGCACCGAGGATCGGCGCACGGCTCTGCGGCAGCGCGAGGAGGCGTGGGGCCTGCAGTGGACCCGCAGCGGCCCGTTCGCCACCTGGGCCGAGACCACCCAGATCGACGGCAAGCGCATGTACGGTCTGGTCTACGTCGCGTTCTGGCGGTCCACCCCGGAGGGCCAGATCGATCGTCAGCTGGTGGTGCGCCTGACCGCGCCGCTCGCCACCAGTGACCACCTGAAGAAGGTCGTCAACTCGATCCGTGACGAGACGTTCACCCTGTGATGATCCTCTAAGGAGTGCTCGTGGCCACGACCCTGGCGGTACCCGGGGCCTATCCGACCATAGCCGACGCTCTCGAGGTGGCGCCCGACGGAGCGGTCATCTCCCTCGCGCCCGGCACGTACGCCGAGCGGTTGCGGGTCGCCGGGCGCCGGCTCACGGTGCGGGCCGCCGGCGAGGCCGGCTCGGCGGTGATCGAGGCGACCGCGCTGGACGGCCCGGCGCTCGCCGTCGTGTCCGGTGAGGTCACGGTCGAGGGCGTGGTGTTCACCAGCGGCGACTACCCGGCGGTCACCGCCACCGGCGGCCGGCTGCGGCTGCGCCGGTGCGAGCTGTCCGCCGGCTACGGCGCCGGCCTGCAGGCCAGCGACGGCGCGACCGTCGAGGCCAGCGAGGTACGCGTGCTGCGCGGCCAGCACGGTCTCGTCTTCTCCGACGCGGGCGGAACGGTGGAGTCCTGCGAGGTGCGGGGCGTCACCGACGACGGCATCATCGTGCGCCTCGGCGCCGACCCGGTGGTGCGGAGCACGACCGTGGCGGACTGCGGTCACCGGGGCGTCTACGTCTACCAGTCCGGGCGGCCGACGATCGAACGGTGCGACATCTCGGGCACCGGTGACGCGGGCATCGTCGTGGCGAACGGCGGCGCGCCGACGATCGTGGAGAGCTGGATCCACGACACCCGGGGAGTCGGTATCGCCTTCGGCCCGGGCTGCGGTGGTGTCGTCGACCGGTGCCGGGTCGAGGCGACCGCGGCGCCCGGTGTCGACGTGGACCCGACGGCGAACCCGGCGGTCACCCTGGACGAGGGCGCGGCGCCGAAGTCCGGCGTGGGCGTCACCGACGGCGCCACCGACCGGAACGAGGCCGAGGTCGAGCAGTTGCTGGCCGAGCTGGATTCCATGATCGGTCTGGCCGGGGTGAAAGCGGAGGTCCGCGCGCTGATCGACGAGATCCAGGTGAACGAGTGGCGGCGCAGCGCGGGCCTGTCGGTGGGCGCCGCCAGTCACCACCTGATCTTCACGGGCGCCCCCGGAACCGGCAAGACGACCGTCGCGCGCATCTACGGCAAGCTGCTCAAGGCGCTGGGCGTGCTGCCCAACGGTGAGTTCCGTGAGGTGTCCCGGCGTGACCTGGTGGGCCAGTACATCGGGCACACCGCGGAGAAGACCACCAAGGTGTTCGAGGACGCGATGGGTGGCGTGCTGTTCATCGACGAGGCGTACACGCTGGCCCGTGCCGGCGGGGCGGCCGCCGACTTCGGTCAGGAGGCGATCGACACCCTGGTGAAGTTGATGGAGGACCACCGGGACCAGGTCGCGGTGATCGTCGCCGGCTACACCCGGGAGATGTCCGACTTCCTGGACGCCAACTCCGGTCTGGCGTCCCGGTTCGCCAAGACCCTGGAGTTCGAGAACTACGGACCGGACGAACTCGTGATGATCGCCGACCGGATCGCCCGGAACGACGACTACACCTTCGCGCCGGGCCTGAGTGACGCACTCCACGAGTATTTCTCCCAACTGGAGCGCGACCGTAACTTCGGCAACGCCCGAGAAGCCCGCAAGCTGCTGGAAGGCATGCGGAAAGCGCAATCCGGACGGCTGCGGGCGCTGGGCCGGATGCCCAGCCGCGAGGATCTGTGCGCGTTCGTCCTCGATGATCTGCTCACCGCGATCCGCTGATTGCCGGTACGCTGGCCGATCCGAGAGACCGAGCTTCATGATCATCCACCCGGGCAGTGACAACCACGAATGTCAGGACGCTTACCGACCATGCGGGCCACGAGCACTGATCAAACGGCGATCATCGTCCGGGTGCCCCACCAGCTGACGGAGCCGGCCGACGGTGGACCGGCGACCTGGCCGCCGTCGCCGGAGGACCGCCCGGACGAGCCGGAGCCGCTCACCAATCCGCGGCTGACCGTCCTGTCCTGGCTGGTCCCGTTCCTAGTCGCCGGTGGCCTGGGCTGGTGGAACCTGGCCAGGCCCGGGCTCAGCGAGGACGAGCTGGCCACCTGGGGCATGGTCACGATCGGCTGGGCCGAGTTCCGCGGTGTGCTGGAGAACGTGGACGCCAGCGTCGGCGCCTACTACGTCCTGTTGCGCCTGTGGGCCGCCGTCGCCGGCGACACCGACCTGCTCCTGCGACTGCCGTCGGTCCTGTTCGGAGCGGCTGCCGCGGCGGTGGTCGCCGGCATCGGGATCCGGCTGGCCGGGCGCCGTGCCGGGCTGACCGCCGGCCTGGTCTTCGCGCTGCTGCCCGGCTTCTCCCGCTACGCTCAGGACGCCCGCCCGTACGCGCTGGTCATGCTCGCCGCCGCGGTGTCGACCTACGTCCTGATCGGCCTGGTCGAGCGTCCCCGGGCCCGCGCC
The DNA here is from genome assembly GCF_019429605.1 of Actinoplanes hulinensis. Classification (NCBI taxonomy): domain Bacteria; kingdom Bacillati; phylum Actinomycetota; class Actinomycetes; order Micromonosporales; family Micromonosporaceae; genus Actinoplanes; species Actinoplanes hulinensis. The sequence goes on from NZ_JAHXZI010000011.1 coordinate 88,977, forward strand.
TACGTGGGGTATTCGTTCTCCGTGCTGGTCCTGGGCCTGTCGCACGTGGTGGCGCTGCTGCTGCTCGTCGCCCACCTGCTGCTGGTCGTCCGGGTGCGCCGTTCCTGGCGGCCGTTCCTTGCCTGGGCCTGCGCCGTGCTGGTGGGTGTCTCGCCGGCCCTGCCGGTGCTCTATCTGGGCCAGGTGCAGAGCGGCGGCCAGATCGGCTGGATCCCGCCGCTGACCTGGGACCGCCTCGCCGAGACGCCGGAGCGCCTGTTCGGCGCCACGATCATCGCGGGTGCGGTGATCGTGCTCGCACTGACCGCCCTGTCGCTGCGCACGAGCGCGCACGCGCTGACCCTGTGGGCGCTGGCCCCGGTGGCCGCCCTGGCGGCTGTCGCCCAGCTCACCCCGCTGTGGGTGCCGCGCTACCTGCTGTTCGTCCTGCCCGCCTGGGCGCTGCTGGCCGGGCTGGCGCTGTGCCGGCTGAGCGTGCTGCGCGGCCTGGTGGCGGTGCTCGGGATCGGCCTGCTGGCGATCCCGGCGCAGGCTGACATCCGTACAGTGTACGGCCACGATTACGCCAGCCGCGACATCGCCGAAGTGATCAAGGCGAACCAGGCGGCGGGCGACGCGGTGCTGTTCGGGCCGTTCGCCGACGGCGACCAGCGCACCAGCCGCGACGCGTTCATGCGCTACATGCCGGCGCAGCGGCCCGCCGACAAGCTCATGGTCCGTGCCCCGCGGACCGGGGGCACCCTCGGCGCCCAGGAGTGCCCGGACGCGGAGATCCCGTCCTGTTTCGGCAAGCCGTCCCGGGTGTGGGTGGTCCGCAAGGGCGGCTGGACCAACATCGTGCAGAACATCGGGGACGCCAAGGAGGCGCTGCTGCGCCAGGACTTCGTGCAGTCGGAGATCTGGCCGCTCAAGGGCTTCACCGTGGCGCTCTACATCCGTAAGCCGGCCGGCTGACGAGGCGAGGACGGATGACGGCGACCCAACCCGACGACACGGTGATCATCGAGATACCGACGGCCCTTCTCCCGGTGATCGGGGATCGCGGCCGGCCGCGGACGCTGTCCGACCTCATCCCGCAGCAGCGCCGGCCGAGTGTGCGGGCGGTGGGCGTGGCGTCGCGCGACCGGGCGGCCGCCCCGCTGCTGTCGCCGCCGTCCGACGAGGAGACCGGCCTCTACGGCAAGCGGCGGCTGTGGGTGCTCACCGGCTTCTCGTTGATCAGCTTCGGGTCGCTGCTGGTCAGCCAGGTGCTGTTCCTGCGGATGTCACCGTGGCTGTACCTGCTGGTGCCGGCGCTCGGGTTCACCGTGCTCTACTACCTCATCTCGCTGGCGGTGAACGTCGGCACGCCCGGGTTCGACCTGCGCCGGCACCGCGAGCTGGTGGCGAGCTGGAAACCGGAGCAGTACCCGTCGGTCGACGTCTTCCTGCCGGTCTGCGGCGAGGCCCTCGACGTGCTGCGCAACACCTGGCAGCACGTGGACATGATGGCCGACCACTACCCCGGCCGGGTCTGTGTGTACGTGCTCGACGACTCCGCCTCCTCCGAACGGCAGGAGATGGCGCTCGACTTCGGCTTCGTCTACCAGCGGCGGCCCAACCGCGGGTGGTTCAAGAAGGCCGGGAACATGCGGTACGCGTACCACCGCACGCTGGGTGACATGGTCCTGGTGCTCGACGCCGACTTCACGCCCCGCGCGGACATGCTCGACCAGACGCTGCCGTACCTGGACGCCTATCCCGACCTGGGTATCCTCCAGTCGCCGCAGTACTTCCGGCTGGCCCGCGGCCAGGGCTGGCTGGAGCGCGGCGCGGCAGCCGTGCAGGAGCTGTTCTACCGCTCGGTGCAGGTCTCCCGGCAGCACCACGAGGCCGCCATCTGTGTCGGCAGCTGCGCGATCTACCGCCGCGCCGCGCTCGACGACATCGGCGGGTCCACGCTGATCGAGCACTCGGAGGATGTGCACACCGGCTTCGACATGCGCCGCAAGGGGTGGCTGCTGCGGTACGTCCCGGTGCCGCTGGCGGCCGGCCTGTGCCCGGCCGACCTGAACTCCTTCTACACCCAGCAGTACCGCTGGTGCGCCGGCTCGATGAGCCTGCTCGGCTCGACGAAGTTCTGGAACCTGCGGATGCGGCTGCGCCAGCGCCTGTCGTACTTCTCCGGATTCTGTTATTACGCGCACACGGCTCTGTTCACGTTCGTCGGCCCGATGGTGCCGATCGTGATGCTCTTCTTCTTCCCGCAGTTCGTGAAGCTGCACCACTACCTGCTGATCGTGCCGAGCGTCCTCTACAACTTCGTGGTCTTCCCGCTCTGGCACCGCACGTCCTACCGGTTCGAGACGTGGACGGTGAAACTGGTCTACGGCTGGGCGCACGCCTTCGCCATCTGGGACCTGCTGCGGGGGCAGCCGATGGGCTGGCAGCCGACCGGCAGCACGGCGAAGAAGTCGCGCACCCGCCGGCTGCGCACCGGCATCACGCTGTGGAGTCTCGGCACCGCGCTGGTCTGGACCCTGACCGCGGCGGCCCGGATGAGCACCATGGATCTGGCCACGTTCACCCCCGCGTTCCTGGCCGGGACGGTCTACCTCGCCACGGTGCTGCAGGCGCTGCTGGTCGACCCGGTACGCGACGTCCCCCGGAGGCAGGACTCATGAGGACACCGCACCTGATCATCGCGATGTCGGTCTTCGTCGCAGGCGTGTTCGGCTACGCGGCGCTGGCTCCGTCACCGGAGGCGGACCGGGCCGCGCAGACCGTCGCGGAAGGGACCACAGTCCCGCCGAGCGCCGGCGCGAGCGCCTCCGCGGCGCCCACCGTCTACGACGTCAGTCACCTGATCAATCCGAGCCGCGACTACTTCGGCACCGCCATCTCGGGTGCGCCGCAGGACATGAGCCGGGTGGACGCCTTCGCGAAGCGGGTCGGCAAGAAGCCCAACATGATCACGATCTACGAGAGCTTCGACGACGACTTCGCGGCCTCCGAGGTGCGTGACATCTACCAGCACGGCGCGCTGCCCATCGTCCGTTGGGAGCCGTTCAAACAGGGGCTCGGTGACATCGCGGCCGGCCGCTTCGACGACTACCTGACCGAGTTCGCCACCGCGGTGCGCACGCTGAACGTGCCGATCGCGCTCACCGTCGCCCACGAGATGAACGGCCACTGGTATCCGTGGGGCACCCGCAAGAACCAGCCCCGCGACTTCGTCGCCGCCTGGCGGCACATCCACCAGATCTTCGAGCGGGCCGGGGCCACCAACGTGATCTGGACCTGGACGCCGAACGTCATCAACTACCTGCCCGGGGTCGCGCTCAAGCCGTACTGGCCGGGGGATCGGTACGTGGACTGGGTCGGCGTGGACGGCTACTTCACCCAGTCCGGCGTCAAGCACTTCACCGAGCTGTTCCGGCCAACGCTCAACGAGATCAAACGGTTCACCGCCAAGCCGGTGCTGATCGTGGAGACCGGGTCCGAGCCCGGCTCGATGCGCGCCACCGCGGTGAAGGAGCTGCTCACCGAGGTCGCGAAGAGCAAGGAGATCATCGGGTTCGTCTACTTCAACGCGCGCGGCTCCGGCGACTGGGTCCTCGACAACGATCCGAAGGCGCTCCGCGTGTTCCGTACCCACCCGGACCGCGACGACTTCTCCTTCGCCGTAAAGTGATCGTTCTCGCCGCTGTGCACCGTGGGTTGCCGGCGGTCCGGTGGAAAGGAGCGCGGTGATCGAGGGCAACGGCCATCCGGGACAGACCATGATCAACGCCACGCCGGCCGGCCCGTCACCGTCGGATGCCGCCGAGGTGCGGCCGGTACGCCGCAGCGGATACCTGGGCCCCGTCAACGTCGGCCAGATCATCGTCGCCGAGGCCGCGCTGCTCGGCGCGGGCGCGGCCGCGGCCCAGGGCCTCACCGCGGGCCTGGCCGCCGGCGCCGGCGCCGTCGCGCTGCTGGGAGTGGTCTTCGCCCGCCGGCAGGGGCGGTGGTGGCTCGAGAACCGCACTATCGCGTGGCGGCACCGCCGCCGGCGCGGCACCACCGCCGGCGGCGTGGGCGGGCCGCTGCGGGCGCTGCACGCGGTCGCCGCGGGACTGGTGGTCCGCGACGTGTCCGCACCCGACGGAGCCCGGGTGGGTGTCGCCCGCGACGACGCCGGCTGGTACAGCGTCGTCGCGCTGAACCCCACGGCGCCCGTGCATCAGGAGGCCGGCCCGGTGCCGCTGGACACCCTGACCGACGTGCTCGCCGCCACCGGTCAGCCCGGGCTGGTGGTGCAGATGGTCACCCACACCGTTCCGGCCACCGGACTGGACGTGCATCCCTCATCGCCGGCCGGCTCGTCGTACCGTCAGCTCGCCGGCTCGCTCAGCCCGGTGCCGGTGCCCGCCCACCACGAGTCCGCGGTGGTGGTCCGGATCGACGCGCGTACGCTCGCCGGGGCCCTTCTGGACCACACCGCCGACCCGGAGGCCGCGGCGGCGCTGGTCGCCAGCCTGGGCCGCAAGGTCGCCACCAGCCTGCGCCGCTTCGGCATCGGCTGCCGGGTGCTCGACGCCGCGGAGGTGACCGCCGCGCTGCTCCGCTCCTGCGACGTGGACCCGGCCACCGCCGGGGCCGTCCAGGTGCGCGAGGAGTGGACGCGATGGCACTCGGCGCGGCTGAGCCACCGTACGTTCTGGCTCAAGACCTGGCCGGGCACCACCGCCGCGATCACCGACCTGCTCACCTGGGTCTCCGCGGTGCCGGCCGCGCAGACCAGCGTGTCGCTCGTGCTGGACCCGTCGGACAGCACCGATGTCACGGTCCGCTGCCTGATCCGGCTGGCCGCCCGGCACGAGGACGACCCGCAAGCTCTGGAAAGGCACTTCGTCGAAGGTGTCAGACGGTTCGGCGGGGAGGTGGAACCGCTCGACGGCGAGCAGGGACCGGCCGCCTACGCCACAGCGCCGACGGGTGGTGGTGCGGGATGACCTATCCGGATCGGGACGGGGCCTGGCGGCCACGACCGGCGCAGCGGCCCGAGGAGGAGACGACCCAGCCGTTCCAGGCCCTTCCACCGCCGCCGTCGATCTTCGCGCCGCCGCCGGTGGCCGTGCCGCGCCCGGAGGCCCCGGTCGCGCCGGTGGCCGCCGAGCCGGTCGCGCCGGCGCCGCGGGAGACAGAGACGGCCGACCCGGTGGCGCGGCGGCTGGCGGCGCCCGCGGTGACCAGCGCACCGCTGGCCGCGCCGAGCGCGCTGGCCGCCGTCGGCGTGCCATCGGTCACCGACCGGCCGGACAGCGGCGGGCCGCCGCCGGAGGGCGGTGCCGAGGCGGCGGCCGATGCCCGGGTCCGTCCCTCCGGGCGGATGCACCGGCTGCACGCCGGCCGGCACACCATCTCCCGGGCCACGCTCAAGAGGATCACCGTGGCGCCCTCGACCGGCGCCGGCCTGATCATCGGCCGCGACCGGCAGCACGCCGCGGTCCCGTTGCGACTGTTCACCCCCGAGCCGGTACGCGTGACGCTGGTCGGCGGCGTCTGGGCCGCCCAGCTGGTGGTCTTCCGGGCGTTCTCGATGGGCGCCCGGGTGACCGTGGTGACCGACGAGCCGCACGCGTGGGCCGGGTTCGGTGAGCGGGCGACCGGTCAGCACAACCGGCTGCGCGTGCTCAACGGGCCGCCGGGACCGGCCGGGCCGGGCACCCCGCAGGCGCCGATGCTCACCGTCTACGACCTCGGGATGACCGGGCCGGCGGCGACCACACCGCTCGGCCCGTGGCGCAGCCAGCTCACCGTCCTGCGCCAACTGGACCGGTCCGGTGTGCCGGCCCTGCAGGACGCCCAGGTCGTCCTGCTGCAGCGCCTCGGCGGCGACGAGGCGGCGCTGGTCTCCTCGGCGCTACGGCTGCGCCCGCACAGCAGCCAGTTCCTGCAATTCATGGCGGACGACATGATGGCTCTGATCGACGAGGGGACGGACCGTTACCTGTTCCTCGCGCAGACCGAGGCCGAGCACCGGGAGGTCGGCGCCCCGCGGCGCTGATTCAGCGCCGCGGGCCGCCCCGCCCGCACGTCAGCGGGCGGGGGGCGTCCACGCCAGCTGAACCAGGCGGGACCCCTGTTTACGGGTGACCATCCAGGCCCGGCCGGGCGGCAGGATCTGCGGCTTGATCGTGCCGAACAGCGGCCCCTCCTCGCGCGGCCCGGACATCATGAGGCCCGGCGTGGCCAGCTCACGGAGCCGGCCGATCACCGGGTCGAACATGGCCCGGGCGGCGCCGCCGATGCGGCGCGTGACGATCAGGTGCAGGCCGATGTCGCGGGCCTGCGGCAGGAACTCCAGCAGCGGCAGCAGCGGGTTGGTGGCCGCCCCGGCGACCAGGTCGTAGTCGTCGACCAGCACGTACAGCTGCGGGCCCTTCCACCAGCTGCGGTCGTTGAGCATTTCCGGGGTGACGTCCGGTCCGGGCAGCCGCTCGCGCATCGCCACCGCCACCTGGTTGATCAGGTCGGCGGTGACCTGGTGCGAGGTGCCGTAGCCGATGGTGTGCCCGGCGTCCACACAGCCGAGCAGGCTACGGCGCAGGTCGACCAGCAGCAGCCGGGCCTGCGACGGGTCGTTGGCGGCCGCGATGGACCGGGCCAGACTGCGCAGGAAGGAACTCTTGCCGCTCTCCACGTCGCCGAAGAGCAGCGCGTGCGGTTCGGCGTCGAAGTCCAGGTGGACCGGTTGCAGGTCGGACTCGGCGATGCCGATCGGCACCAGGGCGCCCTCGGCCGGCGGCACCGCCTCGAACGGCAGCTGGGGCGGCAGCAGGCGCACCGGCGGGGCGGGCGGGCCGGACCAGTGGTCGGTGGCCGTCTTCACGTACTCGCTGACGGAGTCGGACAGGTCCTCGACGCGCTGCTCCCGGTCCACCCGCGGCAGTGCGGCGAGGAAGTGGAAGCCGTCCGGGGTGAGACCGCGGCCGGGCGCCTGCTCCGGCACGTTGACCGCCTCACGCCGGTTGATCACCGAGTCCGCGGGCTCGCCGAGGCGTAGCTCGACGCGGGTGCCGAAGACGTCGCGGATCTGCGGCCGGATGTCCATCCACCGGTTCGCGGCGGCGATCACGTGGATGCCGAAGCCGAGGCCCCGGTTGGCGAGTTCGTTGACCGTCGGCTCCAGGTCCTCGAACTCGGCGCGCATCGTCGCCCAGCCATCCACCACCAGGAAAACGTCGCCGAACGGGTCCTCGGCGAACCGGCCCTGCGTCTTGGCCCGGCGGTAGGCGGCCACGCCCTCCACGTTGTGCGCGGCGAACACCTCCTCGCGGGCCCGCATCAAGCCGTGCACCTCGGCGATGGTGCGGCGGACCCGGTCCACGTCGCGGCGGGTGGCCACGCCGCCGACGTGCGGCAGGTCGGCGAGCCCGCTGAGCGGGCCGCCGCCGAAGTCGAGCCCGTAGAACTGCACCTCGCGCGGGGTGTGGGTGAGCGCCAGGCTGACCACCAGGGTGCGCAGCAGGTTGGACTTGCCGGACTGGGCCGCGCCCACCACCACGAGGTTGCCAGCCGCTCCGGCGAGGTCCAGCCACATCGGGTCACGGCGCTGTTCGAACGGCTTGTCGACGATGCCGACCAGCGCGTGCAGCGTGCCGAACCGGTCGGCCGCGTCGGCCACCAGCCCGCGGACGGGGTCGGTGACGAGCGGCGGGAGCAGCTGGCCCAGGGTGGGTGCGGTCTCCAGCGGTGGCAGCCACACCTCGTGCGCCGGGGTGCCCCTGCCCTCCATCTGCCGGACCAGGACCTCGAGCAGGGTGTCGCCGACGACGCGCTCCTCGTCGGCGCCGGCGGCGTCCTCGGGGTCGGCCTCCGGCTGCTCGTCGCGCAGCGGAGCGGCGTAGAAGGTGGAGAAGTCGCGGATCGGGTCGCCCAGCTTCACCCCGGCCGCCGCGGCGGCGTTCTCCTGCCGGACCGCTCCGGAGACGTACGCCGCCTTCAGTCGCACCAGGCCCTCGGTGCCGGTACGCAGGTAGCCGTGGCCGGGGGATCGGGGCAGTTCATAGGCGTCCGGCGCGCCGAGGACGGCCCGGCTCTCCATCGACGAGAAGGTGCGCAACCCGATCCGGTACGACAGGTGCGACTCGAGCCCGCGCAGCCGCCCCTCCTCGAGTTTCTGCGAGGCCAGCAGCAGGTGGACGCCGAGTGACCGGCCGACCCGCCCGATCTGGACGAACATGTCGATGAAGTCCGGCCGGTGGGTGAGCAGCTCGGAGAACTCGTCGACGATGAACAGCAGGCTGGGCAGCGGCGCGAGCGGCACGCCGGCCGAGCGGGCCCGTTCGTAGTCACGCTGGGACGCGTAGTTGCCGGCTTTGCGCAGCAGCTCCTGCCGCCGGGTCAGCTCGCCCTGGATGGCCCCGAGCATCCGGTCGACGAGCGTCAGCTCGTCCTCCAGGTTGGTGATCATCGCACTGGTGTGCGGCAGCCGGTCCAGGGAGGCGAAGGTGGCGCCGCCCTTGAAGTCGACCAGCACGAAGTTGAGGATCTCCGGGCTGTGCGTGAGCGCCAGTGCCAGCACCAGCGTGCGCAGCAACTCGGACTTGCCGGAGCCGGTGGCCCCGACGAGCAGGCCGTGCGGGCCCATGCCGTCCTGCGCGGACTCCTTCAGGTCCAGCTCGATCGGCCGCCCGTCGAGGCCGACCCCGATCGGCACGCGCAGCCGGTCGCGATTGGGGCGGCTCGCCCACAGCTCGTCGAGGTCCACCTGGTAGGGGTCGTCCTGCCCGAGCAGCTCGGCCAGGCCGAGGTCGTGCAGGACCGCGGCCTGGTCCCGGTGCGACGCCACGGAGAGCCGCAGCGGGGCCAGCTCCCGGGCCAGCACCTCGGCCTGATGCGTGCCGAGCGCGTCAGCGCGGCCGACCTGGGTGCTGCCGTCCATGGTGGTGCCGGTGACCGTGCCGTCGGCGGCGATCTCCAGGACCACCGAGCTGTCGTCGAGGAGCCGGGGCGGCGGCACCGACAGGTCGAGGATCGTGACGCCGGCGACGCCGCCCTCGGTCATCAGGTGGTCGGAGCCGGCCGTCGAGCCGCCGTCGATCACCACCACCACGTGCGGGCCGTTGAACGGCGGCCCGTTCGGGTCGAACCGGGGCCGGTTGACCAGCACGTCGTCGACGATGGCCTCGAGTGCGGGCACGCTCGGCGCCACCAGCCGCACCGAGCCGACCGCGTCGGTCTTGCCGGGGTGCTGGGCGTGCGGCAGCCACTTCACCCACTCCCAGCGGGACCGCTGGTGATCCGGCACGCACACGCCGATCCGCAGATCGTCCGGGGCGTGGAAGGTGGACAGCTGGGCGATCAGCGCACGGGTCAGGTCCAGCACCGCGTCGTCGCCGCCGCGCAGGTAGATGTGCGAAAAGTCGCGCAGCGCGACCGCCACCGGCAGGTCCGGCACCACCGAGTAGGTGCTGACGAACTTGCGCAGCGCCATCGCGCAGAGCGGCTCCAGCTCGTCGACCGGCCGGGTCTGCGGCGGCACCAGACGGGTCGCCACCTCCTGAGCGCCGAGGCCCACCCGGATCACGGTGAAGTCCGCGTCGCCCTGGCGGCGCTCCCAGAGCCGGCCGCCGCCGGTCAGCGTCCACAGCGTGTCCGGGTCGGGATTGCGGTAGTACATCGCCTCCCGCTGCTGCCGGACGGCGTTGCGGACCTGGGCCCGCAGCTGGGACAGATGGCGCAGGTACTGCCGCCGGGCCTCGATCATCTCGCGCTTGCCGGGACCGGTGGTGTTGGTCACCATCATGGCAATCATGCCGAGGATGGACACGCCGTACATCGCACCGGCCACGTAGGCGATCGCACCGCTGCGCTGCGTACCCATCATCAGCCCCATGGCCGCGGCGCCGGCGCCCATCGGCAGGACCATCAGCATCCGCGTCCAGCCCTTGCCGCCCGCGGGCGGCACCTCGGGCGGCGGGTCCAGCAGCACCTCACCGGAGGGCATCAGGGGCGCCGGACGGCGCGGAGGGCGCTTGACGATGGTGACTGTCACGCTGGCGTTCCTCCTAGGCGGCTGGTCGGCGCCCCATCCTAGTCATCCGCACCGGAGCCGGCTCAGCCCCATCGGTGCGGGCGAATCCCAGGTCACCTGCTCATCGGCCGCGCCTGCTAGGTTGTGGCGCGAAGATCGGCGTCCAAGCTGGAGGTGATCGCATGAACGCACCGGGTGGCCCTAATCTGGCCCGGGTCACGATCGCGGCTCCGGAGCGCCGGATGGACGTCGCGCTGCCGGACAACATGCTCGTCGCCGAGCTGCTGCCGCACCTGCTGCGGCACGCCGAGGGCGGGCTGGGCGAGACCGGCGACCTGGGCGGTGGCTGGGTGCTGCGCCGTGCCACCGGCGCGGCGCTGGAGCCCCATCGCAACCTCACCGCGCAGGGCATCCGCGACGGTGAGCTGCTGCATCTCAAGCCCACCCGGGAGGACTGGCCGGAGCTGGCCTACGACGATGTCGTCGAGGTGATCGCGAGCGGCTCCCGGCGGGCCGGGCGGGCCTGGGCCGGTGCCGCCACCCGTGACACCGGGCTGGCGATCACCGCTGTCGCGCTGTTGGTGGGCCTCGCCGGTCTGGCGTTCACCGGGCCGCAGTGGCGCACCCCGGGCGTCATCGCGATCGGCGTCGCCCTCGCCCTGACCGTCGGTGGCGTGCTGCTGTCGCGCGCGTTCCGCGATGCCGGCGCCGGTGCCGTCGTCGCCGCCGCCGGCCTGCCGTACGCGTTCTTCGGCGGCGCCTGGCTGATCATGCCGGGCGACGCGGGCTTCCTCGACACCGGCGCTCCCGGCCTGCTGCTGGGCTCGGCGGCGCTCCTGGTGCTGAGCCTGCTCGGGCACACCGGCGTCGCCGGCCTGCCGCGCCTGTTCGTCGCGGGCATCGCCGCCTCGCTCACCGGTCTGCTGGCCGCGCTGCTGAGCATCGCCGGCATCACCGCGGCCGGTGCGGCGGCGGTCGCGCTGACCACCGCCATCGGTCTGCTGCCGGCCTATCCCGTGCTGGCCGGCTGGCTGGGCCGGCTGCCGTTTCCCGAGCTGCCGAGCCGGGCGGAGGAGATCCTGGCGGACAAGCCGACGCCGCGCCGCTCCGACGTGTTCGCCGCGGTGGTGCGCGCCAGCGAGGTGCTGACCGGGCTGCTGCTGTCCACCGCGATCTGCAGCGCCGTGGCGATCGTCTACCTCACCGCGCAGCGACCGGACATCTCCGGTGTCCTGCTGATCGTGGCCGCGGTCGCCGCGCTGCTGCTGCGCGCCCGGCTCCTGCCGGTGCCCCGGCAACGGGTGCCGTTGCTGGTGGCGGGCCTGACCGGGCTCGCGGTGCTGGGGCTCGGCGCCGCGTACCACGCCGGTGGCCGGTCGCCGGGGATGCTGTTGCTGGCCGGCGCCGGCGTGGCCGCGGTGATCGCCCTGTCCGCGGCGCTCGTGTTCAGCCGCCGGCAGCCGTCGCCGTACCTGGGACGGGCCGCGGACGTGTTCGACGTCGTCGCGATCATGGCGCTGATCCCGCTGGCGTGTGCGGTCATCGGCATCTTCGGGTCGATCCGGGGGCTCTTCGCCTCGTTCGGCGGGTGACCCGCGATGGCCTCCCGTCGTGATCAGCTGCATTCGTACCAGTTCATGAACCAGCGGGTGGTCTCCGCGTTCGTCATGCGCGAGACCGACCCCGCCCAGTCGCCGCTGCGCCGCGGCATCGGAGCGCTGTTCGGTGGCCTGATGGTGGCGGTGCTGGTCGGTGCGGTGTACGGCATCATCGGCCTGCTCACCAAGGTGGGCACCGACACCTGGAAGAGCGACGGCTCCGTGGTGGTGGAACGCGAGTCCGGCGCAAGCTTCGTCTACCTGAACGGCAGGCTGAACCCGGTGCTCAACCTGGCCTCGGCCAAGCTCGCCGCCGGCCGGCCGAATCCCACGGTGTTCCGGGTGGCGGCGAAGTCCCTGACGGAGGCGCCACGGGGTACGACGATCGGCATCCCCGGCGCGCCGGCGTCGTTGCCCGAGCCGGACCGGCGGTCCGGTCTGCCGTGGACCATGTGCGCGCTCGCCGGTGACAAGCCCTGGTCGGTCCTGCTGGCCGGGTCCGGCGCTCCCGCGGCGAGCGAGCTCGGCGACCGCGGGATGCTCGTGAAGGACGCCGCCAAGGGCATGAACTATCTGGTGTGGCACGGCCGCAAATACCAGTTCCAGGACTCGCGTACGACGATTCCGGCGCTGTTCGGAGCGGTCTCGGCGACGCCGGTCGGCACCGCCTGGCTCGACGCCATGCCGTCCGGTGTCGACATCGCCGCCATCGCCGTGCCCGACCGGGGCGCGCCCTCCGGCAAGGTGCCCGGCCGTCGCAACGGCGAGGTGCTGGTCGCCGGCACCGGCAGCGGCGAGCAGTCGTACCTGGTCTTCGACGACGGTCTGGCCCCGATCACCGCGTTGCAGCGGGCCGTGGTCGACGCCCGGTTCCCCGGCGCGCCGGTCGAGACCACGGTCAACGCGGTCGGCCAGGTGCCGGTCAGCAACCGGCTCGACGGCCAGGACCCGGCGACGCAGCCGCCTGCCGCACCGCCCGAACTGGCGCCGGTGAACGACGGCGAGACGCTGTGCGCGCAGACACGCGACCCGGCCGAGCCGCCGGTGGTGTCCGCGGGGGGCCCGGCGGCCGCACTGGCCGGGGCCGTGCCGACGATCGGCACCACCGGAGCCGGTCGTGCGCTGGCCGACGCGATCCTGGTCCCGGCGGGGCGCTACCAGCTGGTCAAGGTGCCCGGCTCGGGCGGTTACACGCTGGTCACCGATCTCGGCGTGCGCTACCCGATCCCCGGCGCCGAGGTGCTGGCCATGCTCGGATACCCGGCCGAGTCGGCGATCGAGGTGCCCACCGCGCTGGTGAACCGGATCCCGGCCGGGGTGACACTCGACCCGGCCGCCGCGATCCTCCCGGCCGCGCCGGCCGGCTGATCAGCTCTGGCGCGAGTCGGCCAGGTCGTCGAGCAACATCACCGGCGGGCCGGGCTCGACCGGCTCCTCGGGGCGCGGCAGCGGGGCCGCCAGACCCGGCCGCCAGCCGCGGCGGCGCAACGCCGCGGTGGCGAGCAGCACGCCCACGACCAGGATCAGCACCAGGCCGGCGCCGAGAAGCGCCAGGTCGCGGCGGCGCCGCTCGGCCGCGGTCTCCGGCGGGGAAGCCGGCTGGACCGCCGGCAGAGCGCGGTGGCTCGGCGCCACGACCTGCTCGGTCAGGGCCGCGTACGGGTTCACCACGCCGGCGCCGTACTGCGGGCCGGCCGGTGTGGGGCTGGCCGCGGCGATCAGCGACCGGGTGATCTCCGAGGTGAGCAGGTTGCCCCGTTTGGCGCGGGCGAGCGCCACCGTTCCGGCGACGAACCCGGCGGCGACCGCGGTGCCGTCCACCTGCACGAGACCGGTTCCGCGCTGCAGGGTGGGCACGGCGACACCCGGGGCGACCAGGTCGACGAAGTCGCCGCCCGGCGAGTTCCTCCAGATGCCGCCGTCGGGGCCGATCGCGCCCACGCCGAGCACATCCGGGTAGGCCGCCGGGAACGAGGGGACGGACCGGCCGCCGCTGGCCTCCAGGTCCCCGGCCGCCGCGACCACCACGATCCCGCGGGCCACCGCGGCGGCGACGGCCCGGCTCAGGCTCGCGTCGCCCGTGTGGAGCGGCGTCGCCACGACGATCACGTCGGCGCCGTTGTCGGTGGCCCAGGTGATGCCGCGGGTCAGGGCGGCCGGCTGGGCGACCGCGCCGAACGGGATGTCCGGGACCACGCGTACCGGTTGGATCCGGGTGTCCGGCGCCACGCCGACGACGCCGTTGCCGGTCGAGCCCTGGGCCGCGATCACCCCGGCGATCTGGGTGCCGGTGCCGGTGCAGTCGGTGTCGGCCGGGCCGCGGCCGGAAACCGCGTCGAAGCCGGGCAGGACCCGCCCGCGTAGCTGCGGGTGCGCCGCGTGGACTCCGGTGGACAGCAGCGCGACCGTGGTGCCGCCGCCGCGGGTGAACGGCCGCACCGTGTCGAGCGCGAGCATCGCACGTGGCCACGGCGTTTCGGCCGGGATGTCCTCGGGCTGGGCACAGCGGTCCACCGGGGCGGCGGAGGCCGGTACGGCGGACGCGGGCACGACCGGAAGGGTCACCAGCGCGGCCAGGACCGCGCCGAGAAGTCGGTGGCTCGTCGATAGCACCCGGGAATGATATTCGCCGGTCAGGTTCGGCTGCCGAGCGCGGCCCGCCGGGCTTCCAGATCGGAGCGCCGGAAGCGGTTCGGCGCCCGGTCACGCAGGGCCCGCCCCGGGACGCTCCAGAACGCGTCGCCGGGCACCGCGGCCTCTCCGGACGGCACGAACTTGAGTGCCTCGCCGAGACAGGCCGCCGCCGTGGCCAGCCACTCCCGTGCCTCCTCGGCGGTGATGTCGGGCAACTCGGCGGCCAGGGCCATCATGTCCGCGATCTCGACCCACTCTCCCGGGTCGAAGAGCACCGACGTCTCCTCGTCCGCGCCGAACGTGACCGTGGCGCCGGCGCGCGGCGGCGTCGGGCGCCGCGGCAGGGCGAAGACGAACCGCCGCTCCCGGCCGCACCCGTCACACCGGCCGTGATAGCTGCGTGCCGGCACACCGTCCTCCTCCACCAGGGACTCGGACCAGGGCACCTCCACCGCCATGCAGTCGGGACAGCCGTGCAGGTCCATGTAGAGATGGGCTTCATCGCGGGTGCGGGCGGCGGGCAACACGCATCGAATGATAGAACCGTTGACCATGTCTCGTGGACGGATCATCCTCAGCGCCGTGGTGGTGCTTCTCGGCGCGGTCGCCCTGTTCGTCGTGTCGAACATCGACGCGCCCGGCGGCTCCGCGGACGCGCGGAAGCTGCTGACCGGCGTCGAGTCCCGGCTCCGTGCGGCCGGCAGCGCCCGGGTCGGATTCACCGCCGAGATCCGTCCACAGGTCTCCGGGCCGAAGGCGACGTTCGCGGGCACCAGCCTGATCAGGTTCGGCGAGATTGGCGAATGGGACACCACCTTCTCCGGCATCGTCGCCGACGGCCAGGCGCCGGTCGAGGGCCGGGCCATCCGGGCCGGGCGGCAGACGTACCTCACGTCGCCGAGCTTGACGGCCGACGACGGGCGCGCCTGGTTCGCGGCGACGACACCGGCGTTCTGGGGCAACACGATGGCCAACCCGAACCTCGGCCTCGCCGATCTCACGGTCTGGACCGGCTTCCTCGCCCGCACGCCCGGGCAGCTCGCGCTCAACGCCGCGACCGAGGAACTGCCCGACGTCGAGGACGCCGAACACGAGTTCCGGGTGCGGTGCACGCCGGCTCAGGATCCGCACTGCCCGCCGCCGTTCGGCACCGACCTGGACGCGCTGTTCGACGAGGCGGGCTTCCCGGTCTATCAGGCCTGGATCGACGACGACGGCCTGATCCGCAAGCTCGAGGTGAGCTTCAGCGTGATCAACAGCGGGACCGGCGCCGCCGACCCGCTGCGCCCGCAGGGTGAGTACCAGGCCCACCTGACCTTCACCCTGGACGATTTCGGCACGCCGGTGACGGTCACCGCCCCGCCGGCTGATCAGGTGACGCAGAGCCGCCTGGTGCGCCGGCGGGAATGAACGTCAGCAGCACCAGCACGTCCTCCGCGGAGACCTCGACGGCGCCGTCGCCGCCGGGGTCGACCGCCAGCCCGTGCCCCTCGGGCCACACCGCCAGTGCGAACGGCAGCGCCACCTCGACCGCGGGCACCGGGCCGGGATGGCGGCCGGCCAGCGCCTCCGGGGTGGTGAAGACCTCGATCATCCGATCCGGGCCGGGCAGCCATGGGAAGCCGGGCTCGACGATCTCCTCGGCGGTCACCGGCCGGCCGGTCGGGATCAGCACCACCGAGTCGAGCAGGCGGTCCAGGTAGCCGTACACGTCCCCGGCGCGCGCGGCGGCGGTCAGGGCCGCCGGCACGTCGTCGACGGGATGGTCACCGGCCGTCTGCAGGGCACGCAGCTCCTGCTCGGCGATCTCGTCCTGCTCGGCCTCCTCGGCCAGTTCCGCCAGCGTCGGCACGGTGACATCGCCCACGGCCGCCCGCTCGACACCCTCCACCGCGAGGTACGCGTCGATCGGCGTACCCGGGTTGATCGCCAGCCGCCACCGCGGATCGGGCCACTTGCGGCGCAGCTCGGCATAGCTGGTGACGGTGTAGCCGTTGACCGCGTGCCCGAACTGCGCCGCCAGCGCCTGTACCGAGGTGAAGACCGGCAGGAACACCTCGTCGAACGCGTGCACGGTGAGGAACCGCTGCCCGGGCGAGTCGTCCCCGGCGATCTGCGGCAGGTACAGCTCGGCGAGCGCCACCAGCTGGAAGTAGGACTGCCGGTCGTCCTCGCCGGCGGCCAGCAGCATGGCGCGCTCCACCTCGTTGACCGGCTCCCAGCCGGTCACCGCGCGGCCCGCCGGTGCGAGGAGGGCAGAAGAACGCCGAGGCCGTCCGGTGAGACCGATTCCGCGGCGGCCGCGGCGTTCGCCGCGAGAGCTTCCAGATCGGAGGGTACGGGCCGCAGCGCGACCCAGAACGACGCGAAGTCGCCGGCGAGCCGGTGCAACAGACGGGCACAGACGTCGTCGGCGGTGAACGCGTCACGATCGCGGGGATCGTCGTCGTCGAGGTAGCCCACCGCGCCGGTGTCCGGGCCGCCGGTCCGCAGCACGAGCAGGCCGCCCTGGACGTGGCCGATCGCCAGCCAGTCCGCGGTCAGCCGGTCGCCGAACCAGGCGTTGCGGTAGGCCAGGTCCTGGGTCCGGTCCTCCCGGAAACCGAACAGCGGCTGGTCCAGGACGAACCCGTGGCCGGGGAGGACGGCGGGCGCCCCGGGCGCGCCGCCGTTCGTGCGCTCCAGGAACTCCCGGTACGCCGCCGGTAGGCGTACCCCCAGGGTCTGTTCGGCCTTGACCACCGCGGCGCTGGAGAGACGCTCGGAGACCAGGATCCGCGGAGCGGCGCCGGTCCGGGCGGTGAGCCCGCGCCCGGCGGAGCGTGCGGCGGCGACACTGACTCCGCCGAGATGCCGGAACGCGGCGTGCAGTTCAGCCGGCACCAGCGCGAGGAAGCGGCCCTGCGCCGCGTGCGCCCAGGTCCAGCCGGGCGGCGTGCCGACGCTGCCGTCCCACAACGGGTCGCCGTCCGCCCGGGCGGCCAGCTCGGCGGCCCGCACGGCGACCACCCGGGCCTCGTCGATCGTGAGGTCCGCCACCGGCGGTGGCAGCGCGACAAGGGTGCGCGCATAGGGCGTCCAGTCCGGGAAACCCCATGGATCGACCGGTACGCCGTGGCGGTAACGCACCCGCAGCATCGGCGATGCCGGGTGCGCTGCCCGGAAGGCGTGGCGCGCGCCCGCGATCCGCTCTCTGGTCCCCACTTCGGCTCCGTCTCCACACCGTATCGATCGGACAGACAGGTCGGCGGCGCGTCAGATGTCGAGGCGCAGGCCGGTCTCCGGGTCCAACCCCATGATCTCGCGGGCCCGCAGGGTGTACTCCCGGTCCGCCTCCGGCGACGCGTCGACGTCGACGTGGTGCAGGTTGTAGTCGGACTCGCCGGGATGCAGCTCGGGCCGGAACGGCGTGGTCGCCGCATGTTTGCGCTCCCATTCCGCGTGCCAGGCGCTGAGCGCCCGCAGGCGCTCCGCGCGGGTAGGCGGCGGCGGCTGACCCGGCACGTTCGGCTCCTGGGCGCGTTCCGTGCCGTCGGCGTCCGCCGCGGTCTCCAGCAACCGCCGGGCTCGCTCGATCACGCCCGGCGCGAGGTCGGGTGGGAGGAGGAACATCCGCGCTTCGATGTGGCGGTGGAACAGGTCCTCCGGGTGGTTGCCGGTGGCCAGGACCTCGGCGGCGATCGATTCCGGCCACACCCACATCCCGTCGGTGCGGTACGTGCCGGCCGGTCCGTCGCTCACCAGTGGCGCGCGGGTCAGGAACGCGACCACCTCGGCCTGCGCCTCCGCGTCCAGCGGCCCGAACGCGGCGCCCGTGCCCGGCACGGCCAGGCGCAGCACGACGTCGCCCGCCCGCTGCCGCTCCAGCGCACGCCGAACGGCCCCGAAGTGCTTCCGGGCGGTGGCCGCCATCGCCGTGGGCGGCCGGTGGCTGGTCCGCCGCAACGTCCCGGGCAGTTCGCCGCGTTCGGCGCGCGCCAGCATGTCCGACGGCCGCCACACCCCGTCACGGCCGAGCAGTTCGTCGACCGTCCCGGTGGCCGAGACGACCCGGCGCAGCGTCCAGGAGGGATTGGCGACCGACTCGCCGGGACGCAGGCGGGCGAAGTACAGCATCTCGGTGGCGGTCGATTCGTCCATAGCCATGGCAATCTACCCGTCTCACGCCCGCTGGAGCAGGGCCGCACCGGCGAGCGCGGTCCGGTGGTAGGGCGGCAGATCCTCGCCGGTCCAGAACACCTCGACCTGCGCGCCGGGGTCGCCGTGCCGGTGCAGCGCCTGCTGGACCGTACGCGTGATGTCCCACGCCGCCGCGCCGGCGGCGACCTCGATCAGCACCACCCGGACGCCCGCCCCGGGCGGGAAGCGCCAGGCCCGGGCGATCGAGAGCACGTCCTCGCGACCGCGCAGCACGCTCAGCGGTGCGCTGTCCTCGAGGTCGGTCAGCCGGGTGGCCAGGTCGTCCAGGGGGGCCAGCGCGGGCGGCAGGTCCCACAGGTCGTCACCGGGCCGGCCGCTGAGGTCCAGCCGGGGCGGGATCCGGGCCCCGTCGGTCGCCAGGACGTCCGCCGGCACCGGGGAGAACCGGTGGGCGGTCGCCGGGATCTCCTCCGCGATCCGTACTCCGTCGATGCGCATCGGCTCCCGGCCGCCGAAGAACGTCGCCACCGTCTCGCGCAGCAGCGCCACCTGGCCGGTGGTCAGCGGCACGCCGAGCTCGGCCGTCGCCCCGGAGACGTGGTCCGGGATCTTGGCCAGGTCACCGGCGGCGAGCATCGCCCGGACGTGGTTCAGCCAATCGTCGGGGACCCGGCCGGCCAGGTTCAGCAGCAGCCGGTGCAGGCCGCTGAAGTGGCGCCAGCCCTGCTCACCCAGCTCCACCCGCGCGTCAGCCATGTCCACGCCCCTCGCCCATGCCGGTCACGACACCTCCCCGGCAGGCCCGCCGTCGGGTCCGATGAGGTATCCGAACTGGGCGACGGATCCCGCCCGGTCGATCTCATCGAGAACCTCGGGAGCGAAGCTGGGCATCGGCGGGTCGCCGGCATGCTTGCGCCAGCCGCGCATCGGCACGGACCGGTACTCGAGGTCGACCTCGCCGTTCTCGATGTGGAAACCGCCGTCGCGTTCGAACAGCAGGATCAGTGGCTCGAACGGGTCCGCGAGACCGGCCGGGACCACGAATCCGGGGGTGGCCCGCAAGGCGGCCCAGTGCAGGACGAACGGGATCACATTGTCGACGTCCCAGCCCCCGTCCACGTCGTCGACCAGATCGTCGATCACCCGCTGGCCGGCGCGGACGCCCGGATCGACACACGCCGCGATGTCGAAGAAGGGTACGGCGGTATCGCACTCACGGGCGGCCGCCCACTGTGCCGCCCGGCGGAAGTATTCGCGCAGCAGGGCGCTCTTCGACCAGCAGCGGTGCCCGTGGCGTGCCCAGTCGACGGCGCGCAGACGGGCGGCCACGGCGTGTACGGCTTGATCAGGTGTCATCGCCGCAATCCTCGCAGAGCCGCTTCGACGACCTGATCCAGGTTCGAGAGATCGTCGGCCATCCGGATGCCGGAACCGTCCAGGCCGAAGATCCGCCAGTGCCGGAAGGGCGCCTCGGGCCGCCACTCGTTGGGCGCCAGGTCGTGCGCGCCGGGATGGTCGGGGTTCAGGACCGACACGCCCTCGGCGTCGAAGGCGTCCGGATGTGCTGACCGGTAGGGCAGGCCGGCCTCCATCAGCCGGTACTCGACGTACTCGTGGGCCGCGAGACTGCGGAACCGGGCCAGGTTCTTGGCGTTCAGGGTTCCTTCGCGGGCGCCGTCCCAGAGTTCGGCCACCCGGTCGATCGGGGTGAAGTAGCCCCGCGTCACCTGGTTCGGGCCGAGGGGCACCTCATGCTGCTGGACGAACAGGTTCTGCCGCATGCCCTCGATGACGGCGGGATCGATGCCGGTGTTCGCGGCGACGGCCGCCGTGTCCTCCGGGCTGTCACGGATGCGCACGTACGCCTCGGCGGCCCGCTCCGAGTAGCCCTCACCGTCACTGATGAAATCGGTGCCGTGCGGCAGGTCCGTCCGGAAACCGCCGCTCTGCTCCTCCAGCACGATGATCCGGGTCCGGTCGCGCCACTCCGGTGGCAGCTGATCACGGGTCTGCTGCTCCAGGACCGGATCGTGCACCTGGCGGGTGCGCGACCCGGGCGGCAGCACCGCCTCCTGGTCCCTGGGGAAGGAGGAGAACACCGAGATGTCGCGGGCGTTGACGCCGGTGAGTTTGTAGACCGCGATGATCCGGTTGTCGCTGGCCGGGTTCTCGGCCATGAACCGGACGGCGACCTCCGGCAGGCGGCTGACGCTCAGCACGCTCAGGGCGGTCCCGTCCGGGAACATCCGGTTGCCGTAGATGGGCGACCAGACCGGGGTCGACCAGTCGCCGCGGTAGGCGATCACCGGGCGTTCGGGCGTACCGATCGCCGGTAGTTGCCGCAGGGCGTCGTAGACCATGTCGGCGTGCCAGCGGACCTCCTCGAAGAGCCGGGGCGCCACCTCGCCCAGCTCCCGGCCGATCTGCTCGCGGGCCGCCTGGATCTCGGCGTCGGCCCGCATGACCTCGGCCTTCGCCTGTCGGGCCGCGACCCGGTCGCCCTCGGCCAGGTGACGCCGCACGTCCTCCCTGGCCGCCTGCATGTCGTTGACGGCGTCGAGCCATCGTCGCGCCGCCGGGCGCAGCGGTGAGGTGGAGTCCAGGTGCCCGGGGCCGTCGTGCAGCACCGGCCGCAGCGCGAGGGGCAGCGGCAGCGGCTTCTCGCCCTCGGACAGCTTGCCGAGGTAGTTGTCGACCAGTTGGCCGATCTTGCGGTCGTGCACCGCCCGGACGGCCGGCTCGGACGCCCCGAAGGTCAGCATCTGGGCGGTGATCACGTTGTTGATCAGGTAGTGGCTGTGCCGGGTGTAGACGGTCAGCGCCATGACGTGCGGCTTGGTCAGCCGCTGGGCGAGTTCGACCGGATCGGCGCCGTTGCGCTCCAGCCAGTGCGCCAGGTCGGCGTCGGTGACCCGGCCGGTCTCCAACTGGGGCCAGAGCCGGTCGGCGATCTGCGGCACCTTGTGCCGTGTCTCGGTGAACCCGTCCGGATCGAGGGCGTGGTGCAGGTAGCGGGCCTCGTGCGGCAGCAGGCCGTCGGGCGCGATCCGGGTACGCAGGGTGTGCTGGTCGATGCCGGGGATGTTGCGGTAGAGGTCGATCGCCGTCGGCCGCACCCCGCGCGAATGCACGGCGACGGGCTCGACACCGGCGATGCTGGCGCCGCGGAGCAGCTCGATCAGCGAGTGGTCACGGGCCGGCAGCATCCAGCCGATCAGGCTGTGCAGGAAGCGTTCCGCCGCCACCCCGTGAATGCCCAGCATCTTCGCGCCGGTCAGCATGCGGGTGGTGGTGGCCGAGACGCCGTCCAGCACCGGGTAGCCGTCCCGCCCGATCCGGGTGGCCCAGCCGCTGCCGCCGGTGTCGTGCCAGACGTACCCCTCGCGCCACGGCAGTTTGGTGTCGGCGTCCAACCGGCCGACGACCGACTCGACGAAGGCCCGTTCGAAGCGGCCGAGCGGCGCCCCCAACCGCTCGTAGTGCCCCAGGGTGGTGGCGAGCTCCAACTGTTCGTCGGGGCTCCTGGGCCGCCGGCCGGCCTGGCTGCTGATCACCTCGGTCAGATCCCGGAACGGCCGGTCCGAGCGCATGATCACGTTGGCGGTGGCGAACGGGTGCCGGTTGAAGCGCGGCGACTCCGACGGCGGGAACCGCTCCTCGACGCGGCCCATGATCGCTCGGTTGAGGCTGTGGTCCAGCTGGCGTTCCATGCCGCGCAGCTCGGTGACGTCGATGCCGGCCCGGCGCGCCTCGTCCCAGCGGGCGTTGTCGATCACGTCGAGCAGCGTCCTGGCGAGAGTGTGCGGGCTGTCCCGGTTGAAGTAGGCCGCGTTGTAGAACGCCGTGGTCAGCTCGCGGACGTTGCCGTCGCGCAGCAGCGCGTCCAGCGGCACGCCCAGGCCGACCTGCCCGGCGCTGGTGATGGCGCTCTCGTCGCCGCGGAAGAACGTCGCCTCGACGTTCCTGCTGATCGCCGCCCGGGCCGCCGGGTCGTTGACGTCACTGGTGGCGAGATCGGTGAGCACGTCGCGCAGCCGGCTGACCGCGTCCCGGGCCGCGTTCAGCGTCTCCACGTCGTTGAAGTAGTGCGCGCCGAGCCGTACCTCGAACGTGAGCGCCTCGGGCGTCCACTCCGGATCGCGGTAGAAGCGGTCGTAGCCGAAGGGCGGCTCCTCCGGTCGCCGCCCGCCGATCGGACGGTTCAGGTCACCAGGACCCGGCCGACGGCCACCGGCGTCGGCGTCACGCGCTGCACCACCAGCGTCGTGAGGTTCAGCTCGCGATTGCGGGGCGTCTCGAACTCCACCCCGAGAACCTCCGCCGTCGCCCCGGTCACCGCGTCCAGCAGGCTCTGCCCCGGCGAGATCTGCCCCGCGAGCACCCGGCCCGTCACCAGCAACCCGCCCCGGCTCGGCAGATCCAGGACCTCCTCGATCAGGAACTGTGCCTTCTCGGACACTCTCCCACCCTTCGAATCCCTGCCGGAACCGCTGGAGCGCGGCGGCTTCGCCGGCGAACGCCTCGTCCTCGAGTTGTCGCAACGTGTGCGTGCTGGGGTCGCGGCCCTCGCGGAGCTGGACGACGTGTGTGTGCTCGTGAGCGACGGTAGCGGCCAGGGTCTCCGCGTCGGCGAAGGCGGCCGGGCCGAAACGGATCTCCGCGCCCCGCATCTCCGGCGGTGTGACGGCGCTGATCCGGCCGGCGTCCATGTGCCCGAGCTCGGCCATGTCCGTCACCAGGCGGATGTCCACCCCGGTGAGGTCCAGGCCCATGAGGTCGGCGACGTGGGTGACGGCGTCCGGGTGCAGCGGCACGTCGCTGCCGTTGAAGAGCACATCGAGATTGGTACGGGCGGGCTCGTGGTGGACGGCCGGCCCGGGATCCGGCTCCGGGAACCGGTCCGGGTTCAGCGCGCGGTCGATCCGGTCGCGCTGGGCCTGCCGCTCCGCCTCGGTGAGGACCTCGTCGTCGCGCCGGTACAACGACGGCCGGTCCTCGGGCGCCGGGTCGCCCGGTCGTACGGGCTCGTCGGCCGGCGGCCGTTCCGGGTGTGCCGCGGCGGGCGGGTCCGGTTCGGCCCGCAGCGGCGCCTCGGGGCGCGGCTCGGGCACCTTGGACCCGTGCCAGCTGCCGCCCATCATGGCCCGTTTGCCGATCCAGGTGGCGCTGGAGCCGCTCTCGTCGGTGCGCCCGGCCTGGCTGATGTCGTACGGCGTCGGGAAGTCCGGGTCGCCGAACCGGGTGGCCCGGTAGTCCGCGAGCAGGTGCTCCGCGGCGGCCCGCTGGGCGTTGAGCCGATCCCACGCCGTGCCGGGGTCGTCGATGCCGTGGCGGTGCAGGATGCTGTCGACTCGGCGGGTGTCGCCCTGGAGTTCCGCCTCGTCCAGGCGGGCCAGGTCGTCGGTCAGCTTGGTGAGTTCGGCCTCGAGGCGCTGGAACGCCGAGTGCGCCTCGCTGCCGCCGAACCGGGTGGTGTCCCATCCGTAACCGGCACGGGCCCACGCGTACCCGCCCACGGTCGACGCGGCGTGCAGGCCGATGCGGCTCACGCCGGACTCGGCGTACCAGCCCTCCAGATGGTCGTTGAACGCCCGGGCGAACCCGGATCCCTGGATGCCGTGGTCCAGGGCCAGCGTGACGTGGAAGGCCTCGAGATGCCCGGTGTCGCGGTCGATGACGAACTCGCGGGTGATCCGTCCGACCGGGTCGGGCCGGTCCGGGTGCATGACGCTCATCCGGGCGACCATGTGGCCGGGCTGGGCGTGCACGCTGTCGACGCGTACGTCGAAGCCGGCGTAGTCGCGCCCGCTCAGCTCGCGCGCGAAGGCTCGCTCGGCCACCGGCCCCCAGTGCGCGGCCTGCTCCTCGGTGCGCGGGAAGAGCTCCCGCAGGGGGGTACGGGGTTCGCCGGGGCCTCGTGGACCGTCGCCGCCGGGATCGTGCGGCACCGGCTCCGGCGGAACCTCGTCGCGTGGCGCCGGGTCATGCGGCGTCCCGTCGTCGTCATGGGGCCGGCCGGTCTCCGGCCCGGCGTCGTCGAAGCGCGGCATCGCCGGGGTCTCCGGCCCGTCGTTGCGATACCAGTCCGGCACCCGGTACGCGGGATCCGGCGCCGTGTGCTGCCGCCCACCGATCACCGGGTCGAGGCCGGTTCGTGGTGGGGCCGTTCCGCCCCAGTCGAACAACTGGCGGGGAATCCGATGCCCCAGCGCCTCCAGGTCCCGGTCGAGGCCGTCGATCTCCTGCCGCAGCCGCTGCTGCTCCTCCGGCCGCCCGTGTGCCCAGTCGTGCAGCCGCTGCAGATGCAGCCGCTCGTTGAGCCGCGCGGCCGTGTGCGCGTCCACCCGAACCGCCCGCGGAACGGACGTCTCCGGCCGGGGCTGCTCCCCACCACCGAAGACGCGGCCGATCGCCGACAGCGCACGGCGGACCACGCCGTGCGGCTGCGCCCGGTTCTCGCTCGCGTGCTGGAGCGCCAGCGTCTCGGTGATCTCGTGCACCCACACCCGGGACAGCTGATCCGCCGCCACCCGGTTGTTGACCCGGACGATGTGCGGGTCGTCCGGCGTACCGGACCGGACCGTGGTCTCCGCCAGGGCGCGCATGCCCTGGCCGACCTCCGGCCGGAAGTGCCGGACGGCGCCATCGGTCATCTCCACCCGGACGGTCGGCCCGTCCGGCACGACGTACGCGACCCGGCCGTCGGTGAAGTCGCCCGCCAGCGCGTTGTGCGCGGCCTGGCGCAGGTCGCCCACCGTCACGTCGGGCTGCTGCCATGGCCGCCCATCGGGCACGAAGTCGGTGCCCTCGATCGCGCTGGCCGTGTGCCGGACCCCTTCCGGCCGGGCCGTCTCCATCGGCGTGACGCGGTCGAGGGCCTCGTCGCCCAGCCGGTCGACGGTCGCGGCGATCTCCTCGGCGCTCTTCGGCCGCGGTGTCCCGTTCCGGTCGTGGTCGGCGAGATGCTCGCCCGCCCAGCGTCCGAGCTGCTCCGGCCCGCCGCGGCCGGTCAGCGTCTGCCGCACGCTGTCCGGGGTGAGCGGTGGGGAAGCCGGCGGCTCGGACGGGTCCGCCCGGTGCACACCGACCCCGTCGGCGTCCCGCACCGGCACGTCGGGCGAGGTCGTCTCCTCCAGCCCGCGCAGCGCCTCCGGCCCGTCGGCGCGCGGCGGCGGGGTGTCGTCACCCGGCCGCGACGGTCCGTCCGGCCCGTCGCCGCGTGGCGGCACGCCGTCGTCCGCCGGCCGCAGCTGCGGCCCCAGCTCGTCGTGTACCGCCCGGAAGGCCGCGTCCAGCGCGTCGGTCACGTGCGGCGCGCGGGCCGCCGGATCTCCCGGCACATGCGGCGACAGCACCACACCGGCCGGTTGCGCCTGCCGCCAGCCGCCGCCGTCCAGCGGCTCCAGCGCGGGCCGGACCACCACCGACCGCCCGGGCGGCACCGACTCGTTGACCTGTACGACGACGTCGATCTCGAGCCCGTCGCCGTAGCGGACCCGCAGGGTCCGCGACTCCGCATCCCAGTCGGCGCGGTGCGGCTGGTCCGGCGCCCCGGCCTCGCGGCCGGCGACCAGCGCGCCCAGCTCGGCCTCCAGCACGGCGGCGACCTCGTGCGGCGCGGCCACCGGATGGTCCGGAACGGGCCCGTCGACCGACACCAGACGGTACGGGTCTACGCCGCGTACGTCCCGCCCGCCGGCCAGCTCTCCCGTTCGCGCCGCAGCCGAAGGATCTTCGTGAGCACCGCCGCGTACGCCCGGTCCACCGTCCCGTCCACCGGGCTCCCCGCCAGCGAGACCTTCTCGATCACCAGCACCCGGTCCATCGCCGGGTGACCGAACTGATATTCCACCTGTCTCTCGTCCTCGCGGGTTTTCCGGAAGTCGACCAGCAGCGCCATCCGAGTGCCGCCCTCCCCATCTGTTGTCCAGGTCCTCGCCGGTGCGCGCCGGCACGATGTCCTGCCAATTGTGCTGCTGGTTGGCGGCGTCGTGGGCTTCCCGGTAGTCCGCCTCGGGATTGCGGCGCATGTGGTTCGACTCGGCCAGCTCGTGGTTGAGCAGCACCAGATCCTCGGGGAGGTGCCGGCCCTCCCGCAGCCGGATCCAGGCCTCGGCGATGTCGGGGGAGGCGTCGAAGCGCCGGATCTCGACGGTGCCGTCGTAATCGGTGATCCGGTGCGGCTCCACCATCAGGTGCTGCTTGATCTGATGGATCTCCGCAGGCGTGTAGCCGGCCCGGCCCTCGGAGCGGGGTACGTCCCGGAGGTTTCCGGCGATCTCGGCGACGTCCGCGTCGTCGGCCCGGAACCGGTCGTACGCCCGCTCCGCCCAGTCGTACGCCGCGAACTCGTCCCGCGGCCGGATGGACGCGCCGGTCATCGCGTCACCCGGGTCGCCGGAACGGTCAGCCGGGCCGTTCTCGAAGTCGGTCCGCAGCTCCCGCAGGCGGTTCTCCAGGGACGGGATGTCGGAGAAGTGCTCGCGCCGCCAGTTCTGTGCCGCCGAGTCGCGCTGGTGCACCTTCTGGTTCATCAGCGCACGGCGTTCGTCGACCCCGGCCAGGTGCTCGCGGACCAGCGCGGGATCCACGCCGCGTTCGAGGAGCCGGATCGCCTCCTGCAGCCGCACGTGGTACTCCACGATCGTGTCGTACTTGGCCGACAGAATCCGCTGGGCGCCCTTGAGCTCGACCCGGGTGCCGTTGGCGCGCTCCCGGTACGCCTCGGTGCCCAGTTCGCCGCCGAACCGGTCGAGCATCTGCCGGACGTGGTCGAGCTCGTGCTCCAGATCCAGCCAGCGCATGCCGTCGAGGTGGCGCACCTCGCGTTCCTCGTGCAGAAACGTCTTGCCGTCGGCGCTGTAGACGTGCCGGATGACGACCCGTGGCCCGGCCGGGTCCTCGACCAGCCGGAAGCCGTTGTCGGTGAGGAACCGCGTCACATCCGGGAAGTCGGGGTGCAGCTCCATGCGTACCGTGCCCTGCCGGATCGACTCCGGTGTCGGCATCTCGCCGACCTCGGCGCCGGCGCTGCGCAGCGGCGGTTCCTCGCCGGTTCGATCGGCCGGCGGGCCCGCCTCGTCCGGGTCCCGCGGTGGTCCGGCGGGCGGATCGCCGTCGCCGCGGCCGGGTACGGCGTTGTCGCCGTCGCGTGGCGCGCCGGTGTCCTGGTCCGCCCGTGTCGTGGCCGGGTCCCGGGGCGGCGGCGCATCGGCGTCGTGCACCGGCCCGTCGCCGCGGGGGCCGGTCGGTGTCGTGTCGGTACGCGCCGGGCCGTCCGCCGGCCGGCCGGGCGGGGGAGCGTCGTCCGCACGCCGCTCCGGCGCCGTGCGCTCCGGCGCCCCACGGTCAGTGGCCGAGCCGGTCCGGTCACCCGCGGAGGTCGTCGTGTCCGCTGTGGTCCGGGGTTCCGCGACCGGCCCACGGTCAGCGGCAGGCGTGCGGTCGCCGTCCGGGGCACGGTCCGTGACCGGCGTGCGATCGGCGCCGGGTCCCCGGTCGGCGACCGCTCCCCGGTCGGTTACCGGGGCGTTCTCGGCAACGGGCCCACGATCAGGGGCCTCAGGCCGCGCCGGCGTCCCGGAGTCCGGCGGGTGTCCGCCGTCTCCCCGGCTCCGGTCCGCTGCCGGGCGGTCGGAACCGGCGGGTGGTTCGGCGCCTCGTCCGGCCCCGGCCCCGTCCGGATCAGCCGGTACCCGTACCCGTACCCGTACCCGTTCCTCGGTTCTCGGGGCCGGATCCTGCGGCCTGCCGCCGGTGTCCCGGTCCCCACCGCTCTGCCGTACTCCGGTGGTGTTGTCACCGGACCGCGCGCCGGCGCCACCGCCGCCCTCACCGCGTGGCGCGGGCGCGTCGACGGCGCCGCTCGGGAAGTGCTGGTTCATCGCGGCGACCACATCGGAGCGGCCGGCGATCTCGTCCGGGACGCTGACCTCGCCGCGGCGCTCGAACGCCACGTAGCCGTCGCTGGTCAGCAACAGCCCTTCGCGGCCGTTCGCCCGGGTCGACGCGAGGTTGAAGCCGCCGTTGTCGCCCGGCAGGAACTGCACGTCGGCGCCGATGCGGACCGAGCCCATCCGGGTGTGCGGCATGCCGGGGTTGGCGTTCTCCAGGACCGTCTGGCCGCCGAAGACGACACCCGCCATCGCGCCCTCGGCCGCGCTGTGCCGCACGGCGCCCCAGTCGATCTCGTTCTTGCCGTCGCTCTTGACGTAGTCGATGAGCTCCTGGCCGTACGTCAATCCGCCACCGGCGAGGCCGCCCCCGACGCCGTGCCCGACCACGCCGCCGAACATGCCGGCGCCGTAGGCGGCGCCCTGGATGGTGTGCGTCCTGATCTGGCCCCAGTCGAGACCTTCGGTCCGGTTGCCGGACAGTCCCTGGCCGAACTGGCCGAGCAGGTTGCCGCCGCCCATGAAGCCGGCGCCGAAGGCGACGCGGACACCGACGTACTTGGCGAACTCCTTGCCGAGCGTGACCTCCGCGGCCCGGGTGGCCGCGATCCGGCCGACCGTGGTGGTGGCGGCCTGTTGAACCCCGCGGCGGGCCCAGTTCTGCACCAGCTGCCGGCGGATCTCCTTGGAGAGCTGACGCTGCGCCTCACGCATGGCCTGCCGGCGCAGCACGCCGCCGACCTGCTGGGCGGCGAGCCCGCGCAGACTCTGTGCGGCGAGCCGGTTGGCGACCGCTTTGGAGATGCCGCGCGCCACGATGGTGCGGGCTCCCCGGGCGATCGCGTCCCTGGTCATCGCCGAGGTGATCCGCGGGCCGGCGGCGGCGATGATGCGTGGGGCGGCGGCACGGATCACGGCCGGGCCGACCCGGGTGGCGATCGCGCCGGGAAGCTTGGTGAACAGCGTGGCCAGGCTGCGCATGACGACCCGCAGCTCGAGCGCCGCGATCTTGCTGACCGTGGTGGTGGCGGCCTTCGCCAGGGCGATGCGGCAGGCGGCGAAGAGGCCCGGCGCGGCGCCGAGCGCGGCGCCGGCGGTCGGGATCGCGGCGGCGATCAGCATGTAGATGGAGACCGCGAGCATGATCAGGTTCAGGGCCGCCATGAACTTCATCAGCTCGACCTCGAGCCCGAAGTTCTGGGCGCCGCGCTGCATCTGGGCGGCGCTCTCGGCGGTCTGGCGCAGACCTTCGAGGTACGCGAACCACTCCTGCGTGAAGACCTGCGCGGCGCCGTCGCCCGACCAGTTCTCCAGGATCGGGTTGGCCGCCTGCATGACCTCCTGGTACGCCTCGTTGAGCGCGTCCGCGAGCCGCCCCCACTGGTCGGCCAGGTCGTAGGCGTTGTTGGCGTACGCCAGCGGAATCGGGCCGATCAGCAGGTCAGCGGCCCACGACCCGGCACCGGGGATCCACTCCTCGATCTGGCCGAACCAGTCGAGGATCGAGGTCATGACCTCGTGTTCCTCGTGGCTCATGCGTCAGCGGGCGCTCTGGTTGATCTCGGTCGCGCCCTGCTGGTCGCCGGCCTCGTAGTTGACCATCGCCTTGTTGACGAAGTCGCCGATCTCGGTGAGTTTCGTGCCACAGTACGCGGCGCCGAGCCGTACGGCTTCGTTGGCCGGGTGGCCGTCGCCGTCGGTGGCGTCGGCGACCTTCTTGTACTGCGCCACGAACGGGTCGGTGAACTGGTCGCTCGGGAACGTCTTGGGTTCCCGCTCCTGCGCCTCGATCTCGTGACAGATTCCGGACACCGCCGTGACCAGGTCGGCCCCGCGGTTACGGAGGCCGGTGGCGATGCTGA
Source organism: Actinoplanes hulinensis (assembly GCF_019429605.1). NCBI lineage: Bacteria > Bacillati > Actinomycetota > Actinomycetes > Micromonosporales > Micromonosporaceae > Actinoplanes > Actinoplanes hulinensis. Next base: position 119,107 of record NZ_JAHXZI010000011.1, read on the forward strand.
TGATCTCGGCAGGGCTGGACCTGATCTCCACGAAGTTGCTCATTCGCGATCCTCGCTCCGCAGGCGTACGTCGGCGTCGTGGCTGCCGACGAACGTTGTCATGTCGGTGTCGCCGATGGCGCGCAGGTCGCCGGGCAGGCTGCCGCTGAGCAGCTCACGGCTCTGTTCACCGGCGTTCTCGACGGCCGCGCGCACGGTCCGCACGATGCTCGCCGACAGGGCCTTCGAGTTCGGCTGGCGCAGCACCCGCGGGTCGATGTCCAGTTCGAGCAGATGCCCGCGCGGGCCGACGACCGCCTTGATCATGCCGTCCGGTGACCAGGCAGTGCCGGTCACCTCCAGCATCCTGCGCTGCAGGTCGGGCAGGCCCTTGGTGGCCTTCCGCAGGTCGGCCATCATGCCGCGGAGCACGCCCCAGTCGGGTCGCCCCGGTACGTCCGCCAACTCTCTCGCCTCTCTCACCCGGCCGGGCGACCGGCCGGACGATCCGATGGGGATGTCCAGCCGGCGCCGGCCGGCTCCACTACATTCCGGACGCGATCTGCTGGTCGATCTGCTGCATCCGGTCCGCCGACGCGCCGAGCTTCACGCCGACGCTGGCCAGCGCGGTCTTGATCTCGGTAGCGCCCTGGTTCCACTTCTGCCGGGCATCGTCGCAGGCGGTACCCGCCTGACCCTGCCAGTCCTGCGCGAACAGCTGCGTGAACGCCGTGTAGAGATCGTTCAGATCCTGGTCCATCCGGCCCTGGAAAGTGCCGATCGCGGTGGCGACGTCGTTGATCTGACCGAAGTTGTAGGTGATGCTCATGTCGAAATCTCCCCTCAGCCGCGCAGGATGCTGATCACGGAACTGTCGCCGGTGGCGGCCGCCGCGGCGCGGATCTCGTTGGCCGCGTCCTCGTCGTTCACGCCGTACTGCGTGGAGGCGTTGCTCATCTTGCCGGCCAGTTCGTCGAGCGCGTTGATGATCTTCTTGAGACCCTCGTTGAGCTGCACGGAAACGTCCTGAAGAGCGTTGTTGGCCGCGCCCGCCATGCCGCCGCCGCCGAGCGACTGGACCCGGTCCAGAAGCTGCGCCATGCCGGTCGTGATGTTCTGGCCGGTGTCCTCACACCGCTGCGCCATCGCGTTCAGCTGGTCCTGGGTGGCATGCACCTGGCCCATTCCGGGTGTCGCTGACAAAGTGGTTCACCCCGCCTCTCGGTGTCGGCTCGCTCCGATCGAAGCGGCACACGATTCTGCATCGAACGCTGACGGTAACGGTGATCGTCCAGCCACGGCCACCCGGAGTGGCCAATTTGCATCAATGGTTTGTGCCACGATCGACGTTCAAGTCCTTCGCCACCACGCTCCCGGCCGACTACCCTGGCAGCGCTACGGTGTCGTGTCGGACGGGCAGCCAGGACGGGGAGGCAGGATGGGCCACGAACCAGGGGAGACCGCGCCGTACTCCTCGGAGACGTACGCGAACACCCACACACCGTGGGTGAGCGGCGACCCGCTGAAGGTCGATGTCGAGGGCATGCGCGACTACGCCAAGGACATGCTGGACCAGCGGTTCGACCTGGCCGGCCGCGCCGCCCACCTCAAAGAGCTGTTCAGCATGCCGGTCGAGGCGTGGAACGGCATGGTGCTCGGCGAGGCGGCCTTCCTGCGGTCGCAGCTTCTGGCCAACGCCTCCGAGCTGAGCGCCTATCTCGGCAATCTCGGCGAGACCCTGTTCAACGTGGGCTCCGCGGCGCAGACCATCGCGGACATCTACGGCAACGGCGACGCCATCGGCGCCGCGGACCTCAACGACGTCCTGTTCGCCTTCGGCGACAAGAGCGTCCCGCGCCCGGCCGGGCTGCCCAAGGGCATCGGGCAGACGTACGAGGAGGCGCTGCGCGCGGGCGCCGCCGGTGTCGTTCCGCCGACCGAGACGAGCGCCGAGTGGGGTCCGGCGACCTCCACCGTCCAGTCGCCGTACCAGTCGACGCTGACCTCGGAGAACGTGGTCACCGGTCAGACCCGCGAGGTGGTGACGACCACGATTCCGGGCACCGGCACCACGGTCGTCACGACCACGGTCTACAACAGCAAGGGTGGCGTGGTCTCGACCAGCAGCACCCGCACCACGACGTCGTACGACGCCACCAGGAACCAGCAGGTGAAGGTGGTCACGAGCGGCGACACCACGACCACCACGACGACCACGTACGACGGCAAGGGCGAGCTGACCGGCGAGACCGCGCAGACCAGCACGGGCGGGCGCCGCGAGGTCACGATCGACCCGGAGACCGGTGCCCGCACCGAGACGACGTACAACGCGAAGGGCGACGTGACCGACCGGATCGTGATCGGCGCCGAGACCGAGGGGCAGCCCGGCGTGCAGAGACCTCTCAACGAGAAGTACGACCCGTACCTGAACGGCAGCCTCTGAGCACATGGTCGACTACTGGGGCGCCAAGGCGGATCCGAACTACGGATACAGCCCGTACAGCGGGCAGCTGCACTACGGCCAGCACGAGTCGTCGTCGGAACCGTTCACGTCGAAGGCCGACGACGGCAACAACATGACGATCGAGGAGATCCGGGCACGCATCCGCAACATGCACCCGGAGCAGATCTCCGCGCTGGGCGACCAGTGGCAGAACGCGTGGACCATGCTGGACAACGTCCGGACGTACGTGTTGCGGGAGAGCACCCTGCTGCACGACGAACGCTGGGAGTCGCCGAAGGCCCGGGACGCGTTCCTGCGCAGAGGCCCCGGCGAGGCCCTCGCCTATCTGGACGTCTGGATGGACGCCGTCCAGAAGAACGTCACCGCCCTGCGCCATCTCACGCAGATCACCATCGACGCCCGGCGTGACATCGACACCCTCTGGACCGAGTACGAACAGGCGCTCAAGAACGCCCAGAAGGTCGACTTCACCGGCCAGCTCAGCGAATGGGTCGACGTTTCACGGCACTACGGCTTCGAGACCTGGGACGACTCCAAGCAACAGCAGGTCAAGGAGCAGGTCGACCAGGTCACCCGGGATTTCCAACGACGGGCCCAGGAACTCGCCTACCGGGTCGGCAACGAGCACTACGAATACACCTCGATGGTGAACACCGGTGTCGGCCCGCCCTACCGCCCGATGAACGTGGTCCTCAACACGCCGGGCAGACCCGCCATGCCGAACGCGCCGTCGCTGCCTCCGGGCGCGCCGAATCCCGGCACGCTGCCGCCGGGCGTCCCGCCGCCGCCCCCACCGGCTCAGCAGAACCAGCCGCCCGCCCCGCCGCTGCCGGGCGGGGACAAGCCGACGATCACCCCGCCGAAGACACCGTCCGACGCGCCGGAGGCGCCGGCGACCGATCTGCCCTCGAACCCGGGCACACCGAATCCGGTGAACCCGCCGGTGAACCCGCCGATGCTCACCCTGCCACCGCCGCCCCCGGCGTTCACCAACCCGGGCGTGAAGCCACCGGTCACCAGCCCCGGCCCCGGCCCGGCGCCGTCACAGCTGAACAAGTCGGCCGCCCCGCCGGCGCCGAACACGAGCAAGCCGCCGAATCCCGGCCAGCTGACCAAGAACGCCTTCACCAGAGGACCGGGGGGCGGCAGCCAGCTCCCGCCCGGGTCCAACCAACCGCCGGGCAAGACGCTGCGCCGGCCGAACGTGCCGGTCGATCCGTCCCGGGCCAACCCGGGCCAGCCGCAGCCGGGCCGGCCAGGCGAGCGTGGCCGGGACGACCGCTCGGGCCAGCGCACGCCGGTCAGGCCGACCGCCGCCGGCGACGACGCCTTCGGCCGCCCGACCGGCAACACCGCGCCGCCGGTACTGAAGAATCCCGCCGGCGACCGCGACCGGGTCCGCCCCGGCAGCCGGCAGGAGATGCGCCCCACCGCGCCCACCGGCGGTGACACCACGCCGCGCGACGGCACGACCCCGCCGGTGTTGCAGCGGCCCACGCGTACCTCTGAGCCGCCCACCCCGTCGCGAAGCCGGACGGCCCCCACCACTACGGCGGGTCCGTCCTGGCTCGGCGCCGAACAGGCCCGCGCCGCCGCCGGCAACCCGATCATCGACGCCCCCGCGCCGCCACCGGCCGGCAGCCGCGTGTCCAAACTCGAAGAGGTGCCGAAGGAACTGCGCAGCCGTGCCGCGATCAGCACCACCGGTCCGGCCCGCGTGGAGAAGCCCGGGACCGTTGCGCCCGAGCTCAACCGGCGCCGAGTCGGCGACGACCGGACGGCCGGCGTCCATCCGGCCGACGACGAGGCCCGCGGCGTGGTCACCGACGAGCAGGCGTTCGAGGTGCGGACCCCCGGCGGGGGTGTGGTCACCGGCAAGCGCGAGGAGGCGGCCTACGAGCCCGAGATCCGCAAGATCCTGGGCGGCCGCTAGCCTGCGAGAAAGGGGGTTGACCGGTGAAACTGGGGTCGGACGCCGACTACAACGTTCGGGTACGAGCGCGCGGTTGGGACGAGGAGGCCGAAAACGCCTCCTTGTACGACGGCATGTACACCTTCGACCTCAACCAGACCGTCTCGGTGTCGTTCGTGCCGGCTCCCGGCACGGAGCGCCCGTGGTCGCTGGACACGCTGCCCGCGGACATCGCCGACTTCACGACGCCGGCTCAGGCTCGCCTGCTGGAGATCCTGACGGCGCAGTACTCGGTCACCCCTGATCCGGCCCGCGCCGGCACCGAGGAGCAACTCGCCTGGCCCTTCGAATGGGCCGGCGACGGCGATCCTCCCCGGCCGACCATCTTCTACGTGACGCCGGAGGAGTTCACCCGCTACGCCGGCGACCTGGAGGCCCTGTCCGAGTTCGCCGGCGGCACCCACTCCGTCGTACGGCGCTCGGAGGTCACCGGCCACCCGGTCGTACGTTTCCTGGAGCAGCGCATCCTCGCGTCGCCGAGACTCAGCCCGCTGAGCGCCCGGGCCCTCGGCCGCCGGCCGTGAACGGGGCCGCCGGCTACGACGGTGCAGGTCACGGCATCAAGACACCGGCCGAACAGCCCGCCGTCAGCCCGTGAAAGGTGCACTGACGAGCATGGGTCGCAGGCTGGTGGCGTGCCTCAACGGCGGTCGTACGCCGGCGGAGCCCATCGGCGGCTGGTGTCACGCTGGGCGTCGCTACCAGCGACACAGCGGCCGGATTTCGCCTCGCTGAACGTTCAGGAGCCCGGCTTCATCGATCTGGTCCGCGTTCTGCACGACGGCGGCATCGGTGTGAAGCCGGGCGGGTGGTCCTTGTCCGATGCACGGACGGTGTCGACGTGGAAGAGATCGATGGCCGGCAGGCCGTGGGCTTGAGCGCGTAGGACTACGGACCAGCACCCGCGGATGGTGCTGCGCCGGCACGTGCGACAAGGGCTCGTGCCGATCCACCGGCGGCCATCGACTCCCGTCGCATCGACATCTGGAAATATTTACGTAACAATGTTTACAGAAACGGGTCTCATGTCGCTCCTCCCAGCAGATCGACCACTCCGTACGAGAGGACGTTCTCCGTGACAATGAATGCAGATTTCGCGGACCGAGCGCTGTCACGCAAGCGCCGGCGCCTCATGGTCCTCCTCACCGCGGCCGTCACCGCACTCGTCGGCAGCGCGGTCGTCCAGCAGCAGCCCGCACAGGCCGCGTGGAACCTCGTGTGGGCCGACGAGTTCAACGGGTCCGGCGCGCCCAGCAGCGCCAACTGGAACTACAACGTCGGCAACGGGCTCAATCCCGGCCTCAATGCTTTCGACGGTTGGGGCAACGGCGAGTGGGAGTGGTACCGCCCCGAGAACTGCACGCAGTCCGGCGGCAACCTCGTGATGCGCGCCAACTGGCTCACGACGCCCATCACGGTCAACGGCCGCAACTTCTACCAGACGTCGTGCCGCATGACGACGGACACGAAGAGGTCCTTCCAGTACGGCCGCATCGAGGCGCGCATGGCGCTCCCGACCGCCACCGGCTCGTGGCCGGCCTTCTGGATGCTCGGTGACTCGTGCGACGAGACGTCCACGGGCGCCTACAACCCGGCGCAGACCTACTACGACCGCCTGCCCACCAACTGGGCCAGTTGCGGCGAGGTCGACATCATGGAACACGCGAACGCGAACGCGACCGTGACGAACAACATCTTCTGGGATCTCCGGACCGGCGTGTTCCCGTGGACAGCGGGTCAGAACGCCAACTACGTCGCGAACCCCGCCGTCAACAACGCAGCGGCCTTCCACGTCTATGCGATCGAGTGGACGGCCGCGCAGATCCGCTGGTACGTCGACGGTGTGCAAACGCACGTGATCGACACGACACCGGCGACCTTGGAGGAGTTCCGCAAGCCGTTCCACCTCATCTTCAACCTGGCGCTGGGCGGCACGTACCCCGGACAGAACCCCGTGCAGAGCCAGTTCCCGCTCACCGCATCGATCGACTACGTGCGCTACTACCAGGACGGCGGGGGCACGACGCCGCCTCCCACGGGCGGACCCGCGACGCAGATCAACGGGCCGGGCGGCAAGTGCGTGGACGTGGCCGGAAACGACACGGGCGGCAATGGCGCGGCCGTGCAGCTGTGGACCTGTCAGGGACCTTCTCTTTCGAAGGACCAGCAGTGGAGCTGGGACGGCCAGACCCTGCGGACGTTGGGCCGGTGCCTCGACGTCACCAGCGCGGGTACGGCCAACGGCACGAAGGTGCAGCTCTGGGACTGCAACGGCAGCGGCGCACAGAACTGGGTCCAGGAAGGTAACCGGTTGCGCAACCCGAACTCCAACAAGTGCCTGGACTCCCCGGGAGGCTCGACAGTGGACGGCGCGCGACTGCAGATCTGGGACTGCAACGGTTCGGCCGCGCAGTACTTCGTGAAGGCCGCGTGACGGCCGGCCGAGGGGCACGCTGACGGTCAGGGCGCGGAAGCGGACAAGCTCCCGCGCCCTTTCCGCGCGTTCCGGGATACGACCCGCAACGGCTGCGCGACCTCGCGCTGCTGCGCCTCGTGCGCACGGCGTTCGATCATGGCAGAGATCTCCTCTGGGCAGGCCGTGTGGGACAGCAGGGTGCTGCGTGGGCGGTTCCCCGCCAGGTCCACATCAGACGAGGCTGCAGGCGTAAGCGAGGCCGGAGGCGATCTGTCCGGGGCCGGTGAATCCGCCAATCAGGTCGCACCCTCACGCAGCTCATCGTCGTGCTTCTTCGGTGCGGGCGTTACCGGTGTTCCTCCGAGGTTTCGACGTCTCCATCAAACCCGGTGCGCAACGCTCCCCTCTCCCGGAAGTGGTGGTTCCTCAACAGCAACGGACGCCGCCGTCCCGTCTTCGTGGATGGGCCGGTGTCGTGTGGTTGATCGTCCGGCCGGCCGATCGCCGGCGGCGTACCGGATTCCGTTTGTTCCCGGCGTGGCAAGGGCGCTGCGGAGGCCGGAGTATCGCTTTGCGGCGGTCCGGAAACGTCGGGAGTCGGCGCGGCGGCGTTGTCGTCGACTTCGGCAGGCTCACGAGCACTCACGCTGAACGCCTACTCTCCGCTGATTCGGGCGGGCCGTTCGCGTGATCGGTGGCGGCGCCGGCGTCGACGCTGAGGTCGGGGTGGCCGGCCGGCTCGGGAACGCACAGCCTGATCAGTCCCCGTCCCAGCGCTATCCACGTGCGTAAGGTGTTCGGCGTCGGTACGGCGACGTCCAGGACGCCGTCATCCGGCTGCGCCTCGCTCAGCAGCCTCAGTCCTCCCTGCAACCGGCCGACGTCGGCGATGAGCACCGAGCGGGCGCGCCGGCGCATCGGTGTGCCGCCGTCGATGCGAAGAGTCACCAGCGCCGACACCGCGGACATCACGGTGCCGTCGCCACCGCAGACGAACACCACCTGCGCACCCGACTCGACGGCCGCGCGGGTCTGGCCGGGCCCGGGGTCGTCCTCGGTCGTCTCGAACCATCGTGGCGCCGGCCGGCCGGCCTCCGCCGGCGTGCCGTCGACGGTGCGGCGCAGCTCGGCGAGATCGTCGATCTTCGCCGGGTTGACGACGACCGCGGATCGGGGCGCCGGGTTGGTGCGGGTGGTGGTTACCGTCATCGAGCTGGCTCGCTCTCCTTGAGGGTGGCTCCGGTCGGCTCGAGGGGTGCCTGTGTTCGCGTCGCCGGCTACGAGCGGTCGGACGTCATGCGGACGGGTCTTCCGTCAATGTCGCCGGGTCGAGGCGGAGCATGGCAAGCAACCCTCCGTGCCGATCGAGGTCTATGCGGTCCGGTAGCTCCCGGTCGACGAATTCGGCTCGGCCGTACTGGCCGCGTTCTCGCAGAGCGGCGAGCACGGCCGCTTTCGCGATGATCATCTCTGCTCCTGAATCAGTCGTCGGCCATGGGTCGAGGCCACCCCATTTCGGAGCGTCGATCAGACGCTCGCCCATCCGCGACGGCTGCCGGCCCAAGCCCGGCGAACACCAAAATCGAAGATCAGCCCTTGGTACGAGTGACGCGCGACAGCCTCGTGGATGCGTCGGCGCCTCACCGGACGAAGCCAGCAGCCGGGGCCGGCACCCTCAGTGGATGCCGGCCCCGGCGAAGCGTGCGATGATCACTTCTTGAAGGCGTCCTTGATCTTCTCGCCGGCCTGCTTGATGTTCGAGGACCTCTGGTCGGCCTTGCCCTCGGCCTGGAGATCCTGGTCGTCGGTGGCCTCGCCGATGTTCTGCTTGGCCTTGCCGGCGGCTTCCTGCGTCTTGTTCTCGATCTTGTCGTCGAGTCCCATGACGCTCCTCTCCCGCGCCCGAACGCGGACCTCGTCGGCTGACGACATCTCGCTGAGCAACGGTGCAGTACCCGGCATGCCCAACGTCCGGCGATACGAAACACTTCGCCGGCCTTCGATCGATCGGCCGGCCAGGGACGGCGCCGTCGGAGCGGGGTGCCGGCCCGATCGGTTGCTCATCGTGCCGGTGACGTGCGGCTTCCCGTGCGAGACTCGGTGGGTGAACCAACCGATGTGTCAGGCCGGCGTCTAGTGTGGCCACTGGCTCGCCGGTCTCGTCGCGGACACCCGCCCGCGGACCGCCCGGACCCGGTGCGGGTCCTGTTCCCGGCGCTGCCGGCGGACGACCTCGACGACTTCTACGACAACGCGCCGTGTGGCTTCGTCTCCACTCTGCCGGACGGCACGATCGTCAAGGTCAACGCCACTCTGCTCACCTGGCTGGGATGCGGCGGCGTCGATCTGGTCGGCCGGCGACGCTTCGCCGATCTGCTCACGCCCGGCAGCCGTCTCTACCACGAGACGCACTGTGTGCCACTGCTGCGGCTGCAGCACGAGGTCAGGGGCATCGCGGCGGAGATGCGCGCCGGTGACGGCGCCGTGTTCCCGGTCCTGGTCACCTCCGTCGTCAGGACCGGCCGCGACGGCGTACCCATGTTGATCCGTACCACCGTTTTCGACGCCCGTGAGCGTCGTGCGTACGAGAACGAGTTGCTCGAAGCCCGGCGGACCGCGGACCGGGAACGCGATCGGCTCCGCCTGCTCGTCGCCGGCCTCCAGCGCAGTCTCCTGCCCGCGTCACTGGCGGTTCCGCCGGGCATGAGCACGGCGTCCCTTTATCACATGGCCTCGGCCGACGAGGTCGGCGGAGACTTCTATGACCTCTTCCCGCTCTCCGGCGACCGATGGGGATTTTTCCTCGGTGACGTCCGAGGGAAGGGGGTGGCCGCCGCGGCGGTGACCGCTACCGCCCGGTACACGTTGCGGGCCGCGGCCGTCTACGACAGCGATCCCGTCGCCGTGCTGCGCAACCTCAACGCCGTCGTCTACCAGGACTATGCCGCGCCGGAGCACCGGCACTGCACCGTCATCTTCGGCATTCTCGAGCGGCGGGGCAGCGGCTGTACCGCCACCGTCGCCTCCGGAGGCCACCCACCGGCCCTGGTGGTCCGCGCCGACGGCTCCGCCGCCTACCACACCACGGACGGTGGCACGCTGATCGGCATCCTGGCCGCTCCGCGCCTGGTGGCCCGGACGATCTCGCTGGAGCCGGGCGACACCATGATCCTCTACAGCGACGGACTGACCGAGGCCCGGACCCGGGCCGGCGGACGTTACGGAGACCAGGCGCTGCTGGAGTTCGTGGGCGATCTCAGACCGGCCGGCGCCGCGGCGGCCGTCGATGCCCTCGCCGGCCTGCTCACCACGTTTGCCGAGGTCGACGATGACGTGGCGGTGATCGCCCTGACCTTCGGCGAGGTGGCGGCGTGCCCGCCATGACTCCGTTAACGGAGGGCTGCGTTTCCCGTTCTTGGCCGGGGATCTTCCGTGCCGCCGTCATCTCGGGTGATCAATCCGAATCCTCTGTCCGCGCTGAACCATTTCATGGTTCCGAAGATCATGATTACCCCTTGTATTTCAGGACCGCGCCGGGCGTTCCCGGGTGTCGCCGGTTTGAGGAGCCGCGTCGGGGAGATCGGGACTGAAAACCTGACGGATCATATTCCTGCCAGGTGTTCGTAAAAGGAGAATGGAAACAGCGGCAGCGCAACGCTAGCGCGGGCGGAACGGCCCTCAGTTGCCAGATGTGGCGTAACAGGATGACGCGAATTCTGCTCAGTAATGATTCCGTGCGGCGCGGGTAGTGTGAGGGCGAGCAAGCCGCCAGGCGGGGCGACCCGGTCGGTGACGCGCCACCCGTTCGAGGTGGCGCCACGGCGAACGCGGTGGGTCAGCGCATGCCCGAGGCGTAAGGCTTCGGTGCCGCGCGATCCCCGGGCGACCTGGCGGCTCATTACCGGCCGGGCGTATCAGCGTCCCGGTCGGCGGCCAGAGAGATTCGAATTCCCGTGTTAGTCTCCGCTATCGTGAATCCTTCGCTCCGTCCGTCGCCGGGCAGCATGGCGTTATAGAGATCCGCGTTCGAAATGTCCACCGTTCCGCCCTCGCGGGCCACCAGGATACTTAAGACAGCACGCAAGTTGACGTCGCTTAGATATCGCATGAGGCGACTCATTCCTGTTCGGGACCACGGCCTGGCGGATACGGGCGAGGCGATCGAACGCGCTGTTCCGGTCGGCTGTCCGGTGGTGATGTCGGGCATTCTGGGCGACGGGGCGGCGGGTCGCCTGTCCGCCACGCCGGCCGGGAGCAGGTGACGACTACCGCGTCTTCGTCATCATGTCCGGGGCCGGGTCATGTCACTACAGGTATTGACCACTCGTCGCGCTGTCCCGTCGTGCGACCCGTACCGACACGATGTTGGCCAGGTTGACGAGTACGGCGTTCTCGTCGGTCTCCCGGTTGTACCTGGCATGGGTGAGGATCAGGGTGCGTCGCTCGTCCAGCGCCCGGGCGATCGCCTCGATCGCTTCGTCCGGCCCCTGAAAGTCGCTGGTCAGCACCGCCACGTCCTCACCGCCCATCGGATGGAACCGGATGATCATTTCAGTGTTGTCAGACATGGTCGTCTCCTCACGCCGTTTCCCGCATACCCGATGTCACCGCCGAGATGCCGGAGCGACGCCGTCTTCCGCATCTTTCGTCACTCCGGGCCTGGACGGCCCGTCACCGGCCGGTGCGGGCCTTGCGCTCGGCGCGGGCCGGTGCGCCGACCTGGTGGAGGTATCGCAGTGCCTGCCGGTAGGACGTGGTGAGGCTGGTCTGCTCGTACGGCACGCCGATCTCCGCGCAGTAGGCCTGGACGATGGGCTGGGCCTTGCGGAGATTGGGTGCCGGCATGCCGGGGAACAGGTGGTGCTCGATCTGGTAGTTCAGGCCGCCCAGCGCCGCGTCGGTGAACCGGCCACCCCGGACGTTGCGGGAGGTCAGTACCTGCTTGCGCAGGAAGTCCTCGTCACCGGCCGGGTGCGGCATTCCCTTGTGGTTGGGTGCGAAGGTCATCCCGAGGTAGAGGCCGAAAAAGGCCTGGTGAAGCATTAGGAAGCCGAGGGCCGGCAAAGGCGGCAGGACGATCAGCAGTGCGGCGAGGTAGCCGGCGGCATGCATGATCAGCAGGGCGCTCTCCAGGCGGGGGCGTTTCACGATTCCGCCGCGCAGGGCTTTGACGCTGGAGATCTTCAGGTCGACGGCGAGCAGGGTGAGCAGCGGGAAGAAGAGTACGGCCTGGTGCCGGGTGACGAAGCCTTTCAGCCCACGCCGTCCCAGCGCTGATTCGGTGGCCCAGATGAGCACCTCGGGAGCCACATCCGGGTCGAGGTCGTCGTGATTGGGGTTGTTGTGGTGGCGGGTGTGCTTCTCCATCCACCAGCCGTAGCTCATCCCGATGCCGAGGTTGCCCGCGATGCGGCCGGCGATCTCTCCCGGCCGCTTAGTGCGGAAGACCTGCCGGTGAGCGAGGTCGTGTGCCAGGAGCCCCACCTGGGTGAAGGTGATGGCCAGGAACGCCGCCGTCACCATCTGCCACCAGGACGAGCCGATGAGGAAGAACGCGGTCCACCCGCCGAGGAACATGAGTGCGACGACGCTGATCCGGGCGACGTAGTAGGCGGCCCGGCGTTCCATGAGGCCTTCCGCGTTGATGCGGCGGGCCAGGACGGCGAAGTCGCTGCCGGCCGTTGCCGCCCGCGGCGCCGCGGCGGTCGCCGATGTCAGAGTTGTCATGTGTCCATCGAACCGCTCAGGACGGCAATCGTCAGGAGCGCTATGACCCTTGGCCCGGTGGTGCTAGCACCACCATCGCAGCCCGGCATCGGCGGGAGGCCGTGGAGTTCGTGAGAGTGCGCATCGACGGTGTACGTCTTGGCCGTTGGGCCTGGCGAGGCGTGCGTGGTGTGCTGGACGGCATGGCGGCGTTCGGCTTGGCGCTCACCAACGTTCCGCTGCTGGCGGTCTCGGTCGTGGCGTTGGCGCTGGCGCCGGTGCCGTACCTCGGGCTGGCTCTGGTCCCGTGGACGATGACGCTGGTCCGCAAGCGCACCGACCTGGAGCGCAGGCGCGCGTCCCAGACCGGTGTGCTGGTGACCCGCCCCTACCATCCGCTTCCGGAACGCGCGGTCGCCGATGGCTGGGAGCGGTTCCGGTGGACCGTGACGGATCCGGCCACGTGGCGCGATCTGGCCTGGCTGGCGCCCGGAGCCGTCGTCGGGCTGATCCTCGGGGCGATCGGTGTGCTGGTGCCGTTGTACGGGCTTCTGGGACTGACCCTGACGCCGTCGTGGATCTGGCTCGGCACCGGCTGGTACGGCTACGGCGCCGTCTGGTCCATCGACACGTTCCTCGCCGGTCTGCTGTCCGTGCCGCAAGGCGCGGTGATCCTCACGGCCGGGCTGTGGGTGGCGCCGTGGCTGCGTCGCGTCGACGCGCTGTTCGCCCGGCTTCTCCTCGCGCCCACCAGTGCGGCCGAGCTTCGTCTGCGCGTCACCCAGTTGACGGTCACGCGCGCCGGCACGGTGGACGCCCAGGCGGCGGAGCTGCGCCGCATCGAACGTGACCTGCACGACGGCGCACAGGCCCGTCTCGTATCGTTGAGCATGATGATCGGGCTGGCCGACAACCTCATCGACCGCGACCCGGCCGAAGCCCACAAGCTGCTCGCCGAGGCCCGGGAGTCCAGCAGAGCCGCGCTGGGCGAGCTGCGTGACCTCGTCCGCGGTATCCACCCACCGGTGCTCGCCGAACGCGGTCTCGACGGCGCGGTCCGGGCGCTGGCGCTCAGCCTGCCGATCCCGATCACCGTTGACGTCGACCTGCCGGGCCGGCCCGACCTGCCACTGGAGTCCGCGGCCTACTTCGCCGTCGCCGAAGCGCTGACCAACGTCATCCGGCACAGCCGCGCCCACCACGGGTCGGTGTTCTCCCGGCATGCGGCCGGTGTGCTCACGATGGTCGTCACCGACGACGGCAGAGGCGGCGCCGACCCGGCCGCCGGCACCGGACTGCGCGGTATCGAACGTCGCCTCGCCGCCTTCGACGGCACGATCAAGCTGTCGAGCCCGCCCGGAGGACCGACCGTCATCACCATGGAGTTGCCGTGCGCGTTGTGATCGCCGAGGACCACGCCCTGCTGCGGGACGGCCTGACCCGGCTGCTGGGCGCTTTCGACTTCGACGTCGTCGCCGTCGTCGACAACGGCCCCGCCCTGTTGCCCGCACTGCTCGAGCACCGGCCCGACGTGGCTGTCCTGGACGTACGCCTTCCGCCCACCTTCACCGACGAAGGCCTGCAGGCGGCCATCGCCGCCCGGACTCGACTGCCGGGCCTGCCGGTTCTCATGCTGTCGCAGCACGTGGAGCCGCTGTACGCGCGGGAGCTTCTCAGCACGCCGCACGGCGGGATCGGATACCTGCTCAAGGACCGGGTCGCCGACGTCGGTGACTTCGTCGACGCCGTCCACCGGGTGGCCGGCGGCGGCACCGCCATGGACCCCGAGGTGATCTCGCGACTGGTCGCCCGCCGGGAGCCGCTGGCGGTGCTGACCGCCCGGGAACGTGAAGTGCTCGGCGAGATGGCACAGGGCCGGTCCAACGCCGCGATCGCCACCAACCTGGGCATCACGGAGAAGGCCGTGAGCAAGCACATCAACAACATGTTGACCAAACTCGACATGCCTCCCTCCGACGACGACAACCGCCGGGTGCTGGCCGTGCTGGCCTACCTGAACGCGTGACGGCGTGTGCCGGGTCAGCCGGCGGGCGGCCCGGTCCGGCCGGCGATCCACCGCACCACCGCGACCACCGCGACAGCGGCGAGGACGAAGATCAAACCGGCTCGACATCCACCGTCTCATCCTTACGGACCGGTCTCCGTCGGCCGCAAAATCGGTGCCGGGTATCGCCGGCCCGGAAACCGGCGGCAAAATTCCGGGTCGGCCGCCGAATGTGTGTGCTACGGTTGCGTCGTTGCAGTTTTGATTTCCGTAGACGTTTTCGGCGCCTGATGGGTTATCTGAGCCCTTCCAGGCGCTTTTTCGTTTTCCGCGTCGTTTCGACGCGGGTGATCAACGCGGCGGCGTGAGAGTCCGCACAGTGCGGATTCCGACAGCTTGCTAAGGAAAAAGACATGGCTACAGGTACCGTGAAGTGGTTCAACGGCGACAAGGGCTTCGGCTTCATCACTCAGGATGGCGGCGGCGCCGACGTGTTCGCCCACTTCTCGGCGATCTCGGCGAGCGGCTTCCGTAGCCTCGACGAGAACCAGCGGGTGGAGTTCGAGATCACGCAGGGCCAGAAGGGCCCGCAGGCCGAGAACATCCGCGTTATCTGATTCACAGACTACCGGCGGCGGCTCGACTGGTTCAGCGAGCCGTCGTCGGTATTTTCCCGCATCTTCAATTCCGCGGCCCGCGCTTGGATGTGACGTGCCGTTCGAGAAAATTCCCTGTGGCGACGATCGATAAGGCGCCGCACGCGCCTTTTCCCGCCCTTTTTCCAACCTCTCGTGTTTCCGTCGCCCGGCTCCCGGACGACATCACACTCACCGCGGTCGACCTCGCTACCGCACCCCCAACAGAGTGGCCCGGGCCGTCGCCCCAGCGGGTAGCGGTCGGCGGCGGGGCGGACCCCGAGCGGTGCCAGGCGCCGGCAACCGAGCCCTACCCACGCGTCCCGGCCCCACGGCCGCCTATGAAGATCTTCTACTGGCCGCCGACAGGCGTACAGTTGACGGAACTGGTAGCTGCGCCGCCACCTCATTCTTCGGCCGAGCACGCAGCGTCTGGATGTCGAATCACCGGCCTCGGTGGACCTTGTTCTCACCCGCAACGGGCCAGGACCCGCGCCTGCATTGGTCTTGACGATGGGAGAGTCCGATGGCGTCACCAGTCATGCATCGGGGAACCAGTTCGAGGGCCGTGACCGAAGCCCTGTACCGCGCTGTCGTCGCGGCCGGTCAAGCACCGTCAGCTCACAACACACAGCCGTGGCGGTGGCACCTGACCGGCGCCGTTCTGGATCTGTTCGCGGATCCCGACCGGATGGCCGGTGTTCCCGATCCCGCCGGACATCTCACGGCGGTCAGCTGTGGGGCTGCCCTGCATCACGCGCGTCTGAGTCTGGCCGCCCAGGGCTGGCACGTGACCGTCGATCGCCGGCCCGCCTCCACCTGTTCCCGGCATCTGGCACGCCTGCACATCGACGGTGCGGCTCCGGTCAGCTCCGGCACCGCCCGGCTTGCACGCGCCATCCGGCAACGGCACACCGACCTGCGGCCCGTCACCGGCTGGCCGATCGAGCCGCAAGAGTTGCGGATCGTCGTCAGAGCCTTCGCCTCGCACGACATCCGCGTACACATTCTGCGTCCCGACCAGATCCTCGTCCTGACGGTGGTAGCCGCTCACTCCAGCGCGCCGGGATTCGCCGAGCAACAGTGGCACGATCAAATGGCGCTGTGGGCCGGCGCCGACCGGATCGCCGGGGCCGGCGACGACCTTCGGCTGCCCGTCCAACAAGGCGAACACGACCGGGCCGCGACCTTCGTGCTGCTCCACGGGCCAGGCGATCACCCCGCGGACTGGCTGTCCGCCGGCGAGGCGCTATCCGCGGGCTGGCTGGTCGCCACGCAGTACGGCATGTCCGTGATGCCCTTCTCCGCGCCGATCGAGCAAGGCCGCTGCCAGGCGAACCTCAGGCATGTGGTGTCCGACCTCGATCACCCGTACCTCATGATGCGTTTGGGCCGCCACAAGAGCCCGGCGCTCGCACCGCCCACCCCACGACTGAGTGTCGAGCAGATCATCGAGCGCGTGCAGGCACGCTGAGAGGACAGCGCTCGATACGCACTTCTGCCGACGAGCGGAAACACGCGGGCCGCGTTTCCGGCAGGATTCAGTCTGTGACAGACCGACCCGAGCCGGATGCCGAGAGCGAGACCCGTCCCCCGCGCGGGCGGCTGCGAGCCTGGGCCGTCGCCCGTCCGGCCGACGTGATCGACGTGTTCGTCTACGTGATCGTCCTGAACCTCGCCGTTCAGTACCTCCCGGCGGTCATCAGCGAAACCTTCACCCTCTCGCTGCTGACCGCCGCCCTGCTCAAGGTCACACTCGAGGTGGTGCTCCTGCTCAAGGCCGCCGTTCTGGCTCGGCTGCGCGGAGCAGCCACCCGCTGGGCGAAGACGACAGCTGCCCTGATGCTCTGGGTGGTTGCGGCTGGGAGCAAGCTCGTTGTGCTCTGGCTGGTCGACATCGTGTTCGGCGGTGCGGTCAGTTTGGGAGGCTTCATACCCGTCACGCTGCTCGTCATCGCTTTGCTGGTGTCGCGGGCGGCAGTCAGACGTCTTCTCTACGGCACGACCGTCCCGGGCTGACGCACGGCCTGGCCGCCCAGCCTCGTGCGAGGCCGGATCCGGCCGACGCGCGGATCTGCCGCAGACAACGCGCGGCCGGCTTGCCGAGCCCGTTACCGAGCGTAAGAGGCGCGCGGTTCGGCGACAGGCGGATCCGCCGCAACCGGCGGTGGTGGGGCGTTCTTGGGGAACGTCGTTCAGGGCCGCCCCCGGCGTACGCGCCGGGGGCGGCCCTGAACGGGAGCCTCGACCTCAGCGTCCGGTGATGGTGAAGCCCGAGCCCGGCTGGATGACGATGTCTCCGTCGGCCGAGTTCGTGATCGTCACGTTGGACAGCGTCGCGTTGCCGCGGGCGCCGCCCATGGCCAGGATTCCCGCGCCGTTCCGGGAGCCGTCGATTCTGACGTTGGTGATCGCGACGTTCGGCATGTTGCCGCCGCCGGTCTTGAACTGGATGCCGTCGTAGGTGGAGTCGGAGATCTCGGTGTCCCGGATGGTGACGCCGGTGATGTCCCGCGACGACGGGAACAGCGTGATCGCACCGAACTCCTGCGCCTCGCCCCAGAACGCGCCGCCGGTGCGGTAGAGGCCGTTGTTGGCGATCAGGGTGGTTCCGCCGAACGGCAGCGGGCTGTGGTCTGTCGCCAGCATGATGCCGGGGTAGTTCATCGTGTCGTAGACCAGGTTGTTCTCGATCGCGTTGTTCGATCCGCCGTAGATGGCGAGGCCGTTCGCCCGCCACGGCAGTTGCACGGTGTTGTTGACGAGGCGGTTGTTCGACGCGATGTCCACCGCCTGGTCCTTCACGTACGGGTTGGCCCAGACCGCCAGTGAGTCGTCGCCCGTGGTGCGGAACGAGGAGTTGAACACCCGCGAGTTGCGCGTGCCGTTGCTGAAGTTGATGCCGTCCGCGTAGGTGTTGCGGATGCGCATGCCGGAGAATTCGAGCCCGTCACCGGGGTTCCAGTAGGCGGGGGTGTCCGAGTAGTCGCGGCCGACCCAGGCGCCGACGTTGACGTGTTCGATCCAGACGTTGCTGATTCTGGTGTTCTTGCCGAATCGGCCGTTGAGGGCGTGACCGCGGTTCGCCCGGTTCTGGGTGTTGCCGAAGATCGCCAGGTCGGAGATCTGCGTGTTGTCGTCGATGTCGAAGCCGACGTTGCCCTCGTGCGGGTGGTTGATGTTGCCCGCCACGTTCTGCGGCTGGGTGTTCGTGTAGAGCTGGGAGTGCCACATGCCGGCGCCCCGGATGGTGACGTTGCGAAGGCCCTTCTGGTTGTACTGGCCACGGGCCGGGTCCGGCGTGAGGATCTTCTGCTCCTGGCGCCACTGTCCGGCCGGTATCCAGACGCAGCTGATCACGCCGTTCTGGTTGTCCGTCACGGCCCGCTGGATGGCCGCGGTGTCGTCGTTGCCGTCGTTCGGGACCGCACCGTACGTGGTGATCGAGGTGCAGCCGGCCGGCTGGCTCGCGGCCGGCGCCACCTGCTCGAGGTCGATGAAGTCGATGATGTAGAACGACGCGTTGTCCCCGGCGTCGCGCTGCAGCTTGAAGCGGGTACCGGCCGGATACGACTGGGAGAGCAGCGCGTGCGACTCGTCGAACAACCGCCGGGCGTCGGCCGAGGGCGAGTTCGACAGGCTCTCGGTGTCGTCAGTCGTGCCGTAGACCCAGCTGTTGCGCGAGGAGAGCGTCAGTTTCCGTACGAACTGGTCGTTGATGTAGAGGCTGATGCTCGCCTCCTGGCCGCCACCGCCCGGGGCGTCCGGGACGGAGTTGCGGACCACGATGGAGTTCGCCTGGTTTGTCGAGGTGAACTCGACGAACTGGCCGGTGCTGTTCAGCCGTACCGATCTGCGTCCCGAGGACTCGGTGGCGAAGTTGGTGTGCCCGAAGGTGCGGCGGGCGTCGGTCTCCAGCAGGGTGCCCTGGTAGCGGCCGGCCTCGGCCTCGTACTCGACGTACGGCACCGCCGCGCCGCGGCCGACCACGACCGAGCGGGTCAGCACGTTGTTGCTCTCGTTCGTCTCGGCGACGGCGCCGGTCGCGTCCGCGGTGGCGGTCAGGGTGGCTCCGCCGCTGGTCGCGGTCCAGGTGCCGGTGACGGCCACGGTGGCCGTCGCGCCGGCGTCGATTGCCGGGGTGGCGCCGCTCAGCGTCGTGCCGCCGGCCGTGAGCCGGGTCGTCGAGGCGCCGGCGGCGCTGGTGCCGCGGTTGTGCACCGCGACGGTGAACGAGACCGCCGCGCCGACGGCCGGGTTCGCCGGGTTCGTCGTGATGCCGGTGACCTGCAGGTCCGGACCCGGCGCTTGACCGACCACCAGCTGCGTGGACGCGGTGAAGGTGTTGTTGCCGTTGTTCTGTTCCGCGACCGTGTTGTTCGGGTCGACCACCGCAGCGACGGGATAGCTACCCATCGGCTGGGCACCGATGTTCGCCGAGACGGTGGTCGACGCGCCGGGTGCGAGGGCGCCGGCCGGTGCGCTGCCGACGACGTTGCCGCCCAGCTTGAAGTCCACGGTGGTAGCGGGCGCGGCGGCCGTGCCCTGGTTCTTGACCGTCGCCGAGAGGGTGATCGCGGTGGTCTCGCCCGGTGACTGGGGTGTCCAGGTCGCGGCGGTGACGACGAGGTCGGGGTTCGGTGCCCAGCCGCCGATCACCTGCAGGTCGGCGACCTGGCCGCCGGGCGCTCCGGTGTTGCCGAAGAACTGCAACTGGACGTCCGCCGCGCGACCGGTGACCGGGATCGTGATCGAGTTCTGGTTGCCGGCCGGGTTGAAGGTGTAGTCGGCCCGGGCCTTCAGCGGGGTGAATCCGGTCGCGGTCTGTGCCCGGCCGAGAACCTGGAAATTCTGGGTACGGGTGCTCCAGATCGGGTCCGGGTTGAGCTTGACGACGATCGCGGTGATGTCGGCATCGGCGCCGAGCTGCACGGTCAGCGTCGCCGGGTAGCCGTTGGATTCCCAGTAGCTGGTCGGGTTGGTGTCGTTGGCGTTGCCGGCCACGAAGTCGTACATGGACGACGACGCCGCGATCGGTTTGCCGCCGGCCAGGTTGGTGCCCGTCGGCGGTTCGCCCGGATCCCCGCCCCCGTCCGTACCGTGGATCTCGAACTCGGCGAGCTGAGCGGCCGGCCACCCGGTGTTGCCGGTGATGTTCACCCGTACGTACCGGACGGTTGTGGTGTCGAAGTCGAGGGTGACCGTGTTGGCCGTGGCCGGATCGAAGATGCGGCCGGCCGAGGGGGAGAGCGCGCTGAAGCCGCTGCCGTCGGTGCTGCCCTGCACGCTGAGCGTCTGGGTACGGGTGGCCCAGGCCGCCGCGGGTGGCAGCTTGAGCACGACCTGATCGACGCCGACGGCGCTGCCGAGATCGATCTGTACCCATTGCGGAAACGCGTTGGCGGGGCCTTCCCAGTACGTCTGCGGGTTGCCGTCGTTGACGTTTGCCGCGACGTAGGGGCCGTTGGCGCCGCTGGCGGTGACCGGCTTGCCGGCGGCGAGATCGGGTCCGGCGGCCGCACGTGCGGGCGTGGGGGCGAGCGCAACGGCGGCGGTCAGGCCCGCCGCGAGGAGACGGGCCAGCAGCCTTCGGCTGAGTTGCTTGCGTGTCATGGCGTCTCAGTTCTGTGAGAACGACGGGGGAGGGCGGCGAGGTGCAGGCGGCGGAGGTGAACGAAGCAGGGCGGGCGGGAGCGTCCGGCCTGGATCTTTCGGGTGGTGCCACAGAAATTTCGTTGTAGTTGCCAACTTCTTGCGGCACGGGGAATTCAAAGTTTCAGATTCATCACTGGTTTGTCAACGGCAAGCACTGGCTGCCGGCGGATCCGGCGGTAGCGCCGCGGCCAGTCCTGGTTCGGGGAACGTGGCGGCTGAGTTGAGTAGGTGGCTCCGCTTCGTGGGCGGGGCCGTAGAAGTTGAGCACCCACCTCCGCTTCGTGGGCGGGGTCGTAGAAGTTGAGCACCCACCTCCGCTTGCTAGGCTGGGCAGGTGACTGACGCCGTCCGAACCGCGCGGCCGCTGCGCCGGGACGCCGAACTCAATCGGCAGCGCATCATCGAGGCCGCTCGTGAGGTCTTCGCGGCACGCGGCGTGGCTGCCACCCTCGACGACATCGCCCGCCAGGCCGGCGTCGGGATCGGCACGGTGTACCGGCGCTTCCCGACGAAAGAGGCTCTGCTGGAGGTCGCGCTGGAGGAGAAACTGCGCGAGCAGGTCCGGGTCGCCGAGGCGGCACTCGAGGCACCCACCGGCTGGGACGGGCTCACCATGTTCCTGCGAGCCGTGGCGCGGATGCAGGCAGCCGATCGGGGCCTGCGGGATCTGGCGCTGGGCGCCGAGCTGAACCTCACGCTGTACGACCGCATCCGCGAACGGGTGGAACCGCCCATCACCGCGCTCGTCGAGCGCGCGCAGAGCGAGAAGTCCCTGCGACCCGACATCACCGTCCACGATGTTCCACTGCTGCTGATGATGGTCACCGAGATCGCCCACCACAGCCCTCAGGTCCGTCCCGACCTCCATGACCGCTACCTGCAACTGCTCATCGACGGGCTGCGCCGCTCCGAGAGTGCCGGCGACCTCGGCCGGCCACCGTCGTCCGACGATGTCGACGCCGTCGCGAAAGCGTGGCTGCCCAGTGCTGCCGCGCGTGGCTAGTCAGTGGACGACGGCGCGCCGGTGCAGCCACCACGTCAGCACATCACCGATGTTGATGAGGGCGTCGATCTGTGAGCGTGTCAGCACCATGGTCACGCCGCCGGTGTCGAGTAGACGCTCTCGCGGTCAGGTGCCCGTCGCGGACCTCGACGATCCGGTCGACCCGGGCCAGCGCGGCGGGGTGGTGCGAGATGACGAATGTGGTGCGGTTGTGGGTGAGCCGGTGCAGGCCGTCGAGCACCAGCGCCTCGGAGTCGCGGTCCAGGCCGGTGGTGGGTTCGTCGAGGATGAGGATCGGGGCGTCGTGCAGCATGGCGCGGGCGATGGCGATGCGCTGCCGTTGCCCGCCGGAGAGGGTGCCGCCGCGTTCCCCGATCCTGGTGTCGAGTCCCTGGGGGAGCCGGTCGAGGAACTCGGTCACATGGGCCCGCGTGGCCGCCTCCCACACCCGGTCGAGCGACGCCGTGGGATCGCCGTACCGGATGTTGTCCATGATCGTGCCGTAGAACAGGAACGGTTCCTGCAACACCAGGCTTATCTGCCGGCGCAGGTCGGTCAGGTGCAACTCCCGGATGTCCATGCCGTCGAGCAGGATGCTGCCGGCCTGCGGGTCGTAGAACCGGGGGATCAGGCTGACCAGGGTGGACTTGCCGGCGCCGGTGCGGCCCACGATGCCGACGTGCTCGCCCGGCTCGACGGCCAGGCTGGCCGCGTTCAGCACTCGCGGTTTCGCCGGGCCGTAGGCGAAGGTGACGTTGCGCAACTCCACCCGCCCGCGTAGGCGGCGGACCGGCCGGGCGTCGCGGACCTGGGGGATCGTGTCGTCGGTGCGCAGCATGGCATCGACACGTTCCGCGCTGGCCACCCCTTGACTCACGATGTAGGACATCTTCGACAGTGCCCGCATCGGCCGGTACAACGACCGGAGGTAGCTGAGGAACACCAGTAGCACTCCCAGGCTCATCCGGCCGTCGAGCACGCGCTGGACCCCGGCGTAGGTGACCAGCAGGGTGCCGGCGAGTGACACCAGATCGACCAGCGGTGGCAGGCCGGCCCGGAGCCTGATCGCGCGGAGGCCGGCCGTCAGGCTCTCCCGGCTGTGGCCGGCGAACCGGTCGTCCTCGAGTCCCTCCCGGCCGAACGCCTGCACCACCCGGATCGCGCCGAGTGTTTCGCTGGTCATCGCCGCGAGGCCGGCATCGGCTTCCCGGGCTGACCGGGACGCGCGCCTGATCTTGCGGGTGAAGTGGTAGGTCACCAGGAACAGCGGCGGCGCGATGCTCAGCGCCAGCAACCCGAAGGACGGTTCGACCAGCACCATCACCACGGCGAGTCCGGCCAGCATCACCGCGTTCGGGATCAGCGTGCCGAAGATCGCCACCAGCATGTTCTGTGAGCGGTCGATGTCGGTGGTGAGCCGGGCGACCAGGTCGCCGACCCTCTGGTCGAGGTGGAACGACAGCGAGAGGCGCTGGACGTGGGCGAACAGCGCGCCGCGGATGGTCACGATGATCCGCGCCCCGGACCGGTTCATGAGCAGGTCGCTGATGTAGCCGATCAGCGCGGACAGGCCGACCAGCAGCACGGTCGCCGCCAGTGCCCGGATGAGGACGACGGACCGGTCGTCGCTCGATCCGGCGATCAGGGTGGGAAGCCAGCCGTCCTGGGGCCGGCCGCCGACGACCCCGTCGACTATCACCTGCAGCGGCCACGGCTGTGCCAGGGCGAGCAGTGTTCCCAGCACCACCAGCAACGCGCCGGCGCCGAGGGCCGGCGCGTGCGGGCGCAGGAACCGCCGGAACCGCCACGCCGCCTTCAGCATCCACGCACCCCGGGCCGGCCGGCGATCACGGGTACGGTCACGCGGCGGCGACCGGTGCGGGCCGCCCGGCCTGCCGGTCACCCAGCTGCTCGACCAGCGATGCGACGACGGTGCCGAGATCCGTGGTGGGAACGCATGGCCCGGCGCCGGCCAGTTCGATCTCCTGACAGGCGAGTGGGCTGTTGGTCACGACCCCGGTGACCGCGAGAACGTCGTGGCCCATCTGGCGCAACTGCCTGGCTCCGGCGACGGCCGCGAGACTCTCCCGGGTCGCGAGCACGATGTGCGCCGGTCCCAGCCAGCCGGAAAGTGCTCGCAGGATCAGCTCGGTCTCGCGTTGCAGCAGTCCGTCGGCGATCTCCAGCACTCCGGCCTGGACCGCCGTGGCCTGGAGCTGGCCGGTCAGTCCGGCGACGATCGCCGCGAGGTCCGCCCGGTCGCAGCCGTCGGTGGACGGCCAGCCCATGTCCAGGAAGTCGAGGACCGGGTCGGCGCCGGCGTCGCGGAACGACGTCAGGTCGCGCGGGCTTGCCGTACCGGTGAGTTTGGCGGCGCCGACGCGGTATCCGGCGCCGGTGAGACCGTGGATGATCGACGCGCAAGCGGTCGTCTTGCCGGCGTCCATCGCCGAGCCGGCCACCACGATCCAGGTCGGCTTCGGGCCGATCGGCTGGGCGGGCGGCAGGAGGAACGACCGGACGTTGAGCGGGCGGCCCGCGTGGTGGGCCTGAGCGAGCACCCGAAGCGTCGTCGGCGGGGCCACTTCGGCGCTGCGCCCCACCACCTCACCGCAGAGGCCGGACGCACTGAGCATTTCGGTGACGTCCCGGGTGACGCGGCCGCGTCCTTGCAATGTCGACGTCGAGTACCGGTTGCCCACCACGCACGTGATCCGGTCGCCGGGGTAGAGCATGGCGCGCCGGCCGTCGGCGGTGTCGAGGTGCCGTAGCAGGGACGGGGTGATCACCTCGCAGGCCAGTACGTCGCCGATGATCGGGGACCCGACCGGCAACCAGGTCACGTCCAGCCCTGCCGGTAGCCGGCGGGTCATCCAGGCCGTCTTGGTGGGCGCGAAGTCCATGTCCTGCCCCTTCTCTGCACCGTCGTGCGCCCCGTCTCGGCGGGCACGGCGCCTGTCGTCCAACGAGGTCGCGTCTCCGCTGGCGTGGTGTAAGGGGCGGCCAGCGCTGATCCGTAGTTTGATGATCTTATGCGGCAATGGTGGTTGTTTCGATGATTTCGGTGTCGTGTTCACTGGGGTCGACCGTGAGGCATGAGGGGTGTGGCCTGCGACATTCGGGCATCGGGCATGATCTACCGGTGCCCGCTGAGAAGAACCCACCCGCGGGGCCGGCCCGTGTCGACACCTGTGTGCTGCCGCTGAACCGGCGGCGGCGTATGCGGCGAGCCCTCTTCCTGCTCGGTGCCGCCCTGACCGTTCCGGTGTTGATCGTGCTGGTCGTGCTGGTCATGACTGGCACCGGGCAGCTGGTGTACCTGCTCGCACCGGGCTTCCTCGCCGTGCTGACCGTGCCGTTCGGCATCGCCTGGATCGCCCGGCCGAGCCGGTTGCCGAAGGCGGATCCGGTGCTCGACCGGACCGGCATCAGGCTCAGCGCGGACGGCCGGTTGCTGCGCCGCGACGTGGTGCTCCCCTGGGACCGGGTGAAGACCCTGACGATCACTTTCCGCACCCTCACCGTCGACCCCGCGGCATGGTCGGATCTCGGCGGCGACGACGAGGTCGAACGCGGGCGCTGGGCGAAGCGGGAACGGAAGAGCAAGGGCCGGCGCGCCCTCCAGTACGGCCTGGCCAAGGGGCTTCCGTCCAGGGAGCGGCTGCGTGACGTCGTCGACGACCTGAGCGGCGGACGGGTCGACCTGCACTGAGGCCTACGCTTAGGCTCGGCTGATGAACAACACCGCGCTGCGGCAGCCGGAGCTCTGGCGGCCGCTCGTGTCCGCGCTGCGCGGCGGCGCCCCCGCGGGCACTCGGGAGATCGAGTTCCGCGGCACTGTCCATCCCGGTTCGTACGGCGGCTCGGTCTTCGACGACGGTGAATCGCGCCATGGTGGCGGTTCTGTCCTGGACGCGCTGAAACCGCCGGCCGCTCTGGTCGAGGGCCCGGGCGTCGCCGTCCGCGCCCTCGTGACCGCGGCGGGGGCCGCCGAAGTGGACATCGTGGCGGGCGCGCCCCAGGTGTCGTTCGGGATGGGCAGCACGATCCTGGAGACGGTGCTGCTCGTCGACGGGGCGGACCCCGAGCCGTACCGGCGGGTGCCCGTCCACCATGACGGGGTGACGACGTCGCCGAACGCCGACCCGGAGGTGGTACGGGCGCTGGTGCGCCGGATTCTGCCCGGCGCACAGGCCGCGAGCCCGGCGGCGCTGGCGGCCGCCGAGTCCTCGCTCGGTGCCGCGCTGCCCGCGGACGTGCGGGCACTGTATCTGTCGGCCGGCGCCGGCGACCTGGTGCTGCCGGCGGACCCGGAGCTGTTCTACGGCATGAGCATCGTCGCGCTCGATGACGCGGCGGCCCGGGAGTATCTCGAGCCGCGGTCCCGGTACGGGTCCTGGACGGACGGCGCCATCGAGGTCGTCGCACCCGATCCGGCCGAGCGGGTGCAGCCGTTGGCGGCCTCTCCGGCATGGTTCGCCGTCGGTGACGACTTCGGCGGCAATCTCCTGGTCGTCGACCTGGAACCCGGCCCACGCGGACATGTCGGACAGGTCCTCTACGTGGACCACGAGTTCCCCGCGGGCGCCCGCTGGCTCGCGCCGTCGCTGACCGAGCTGCTCACCGGCCGGCCGAGCGAACCGGCCGAACCCGGCCCGGAGGGCGGCCTGGTGGTCCGGATCGGCCCGCGCGGCCGGACTGTCGCCGATGTCCTCCCGGACACCGAGGTGGTGGTCGTCAGCGCCGCGCCGGAGCCGACGGACCTGTCCGGTCTCGCCGGCAACAAGACGGTTCGGACCCTGGTGGTCAGCCACTCCGCCACTGTCACGAACCTGGACGTGGTCACCACGCTGCCGGGGTTGGAGTACCTGGAACTCGGCACCGCGAACTGGCAACAGCTCCTGCGTGCCGACCGGGTGCCGCCGACCCTGCAGGCCGCCGGGATGCAGGGTCGCGCGGACTGGGGCACGACCGTCGAGGTCGTCGACGCCCTGCTCGCTCGCTGGGACCGCCCCCGAATCGACGTGACGCGCATCCGGTTGTCCCGCGGCTAGACGATCCGGCCGTCGCGGACGAGGCACGCCGACGAGGCGGCGCTGTGCCACCACCCGTTCGGCACGCCGCTGCTGCTGCACGACCTGATCGAGGCCGAACAGCGGCTCACCGCTCTTCGGCGTCCGAGGTGCCGGCCAGGCGGATCGCCCGGCTGCGCTCGACGGCGTCGCGGGCCCGCAGCCGGGTCTCCACGGCCTCCCGGCGGACCCGCTGGGACCACTCCCGCCAGTCGCCCGGGCCGTCGTGCCAGGTCGACGACGTGCCGGCCCGGTCCGGCTCCTCGGTGACGGGTCCGGCGACGCCGAGACGGGCCAGCAGACCCATGGCTTCCAGTACGCGGACGACCGTCGGCGCCGGATCACACAGCACCATCGCGACGCCCGCCGCGTCGGCCGCCTCCCGGCAGGCGAGCAGGCATCGTACGCCCACGGCGTCGACGAACGTCAGTCCGGAAAGATCCAGTTCCACCTCGGCGACAGCCCCGCCGACGAACGAGTCGGCGACAGCGGCCATCAGCACGTGTGTGGTGTGCCTGTCCAGGTCACCGCGGACACGCAGGCGCACCCGCCGCTCGGGCGCGGTGGCGACGCGGTCGATTTCCAGATCGTTCGGGGCAGAGAAGAAGGTCATGCGACTGTCCCGACGTCGAGGAGCTCCCGGCCGAAATTGTATCCGCCGCCGTGGCCGCCGCCGGACGACGCTCGGACCCGTACCGGGTGATACAGATAAAAGGGACGGGACTCCACGCTGGAAAGGCTGACGAGGTGGCCGAGCAGGTAGGTGACCAGGACGAGTTGTCAGCCGTGGTCGGTGACCCGTGGGTGGTTCGTTCCGCGTTCGAGCAGCTGCCGTTCGTGGCCTACGCCACCGAGGGCCCGGATCACCGGTTCGTGGCGTGCAACGCCATGTTCCGCGGCTATGTCGGCCGTGACCGCATGATCGGCGCCCGGCTGCGTGACTCGTTCCCCGAAGCGATGGGCCAGCAGATCGAGCCGATCTACGATCAGGTGTTCACATCGGGGCAGCAGGCCCACATCCGCAACTTCCGGGCGCAGATAACTCTGCAGAACACCGGCGAGCAGGTCGAGATGTACGTCGACCTGCGACTGCATCCCCGCCGCGATCCGGACGGTCGCGTCGTGGGCGTCCTCGTCGACCTGGTCGACGTCACCGAGCAGGTCCGCGAACGGCAGGCCGAACGGCAACGGGCCGCCGAGACCGAACGCCGCCTGGAACAGGCCCTCGACGTCATCACCACCCTGCAACGGGAACTGCTGCCCGCCGGAGTGCCGGTCCTGCCCCGGGTGCAGGTGTCGGCGAGCTACCTGCTCGCCGACACCGACACCGCGGCCGGCGGTGACTGGTTCGACTCCCTCGCCCTGGCCGACGGCAGGGTCGCCCTGATCGTCGGTGACGTGGTCGGGCACGGCGTGGCCGCCTCGGCGACCATGGGACAGCTACGGGTGCTGCTCCGGCAACGACTCGCCGCCACCGCGGACATCGCCGCGGCGCTGTCGGCGCTGGACACCGCCGCCGCCGAGATCCGCGGCGCGCGGGCGAGCACCGTGTGTGTGGTGCTGCTCGACCCCACCAGCGGCAAACTGGAGTACTGCACCGCCGGCCACCCCCCACCGCTCGTGCTGTCCACCGACGGCGGGTTCCGCTACCTGCCGGCCACCGGCGCGGGACCGGTCGGTGTCGGCCGGACGTTCACCGGCGCGTCGACCGGCACCGCCGAACTGGCCGACGGCGAACTGGTGCTGCTCTACACCGACGGCATCCTCGAACGCCCCGGCCGCGACCTGCCCGGCAGCACCGTCGAACTCGCCGAGGCGGCGGCCGCCATCGCCGCCGACCGGGCGTTCCGCGGAGACACCGACATCCCGGCCGAACGCGTGTGCGTGCAGACGCTGGAACTGCTGACCCGGGCCACCGGCCACACCGACGACATCACCCTGCTGGCCGCACAGCGCGTCACCGCGCCGCCGCCGCTGAACCTGCCCGTGATCGCCGACCGCACCGCACTGAGACCCCTGCGCGCACGCGTGCAGGCGTGGCTGACCGAGGCGCGGATCGCCCAGCCCGACGCCGGCGCCATCACGCACGCGATCGTGGAACTCGCCACCAACGTCGTCGACCACGCCTGGATCGACACGGCAGCACAGCAGAACGCGTTCACCGTCACCGCCGCACTGACCGGCACCGGCCACGTCGAGGTCCGGGTCACCGACCGTGGCCGCTGGCGAGAACCCGCCCCGTCACCCGACCGCGGACTCGGCCTGCACATGACCTCACAACTGGTCGACAGTCTGCGCGTCGACCACGACGAGACCGGCACCACCGCCACCGTGACCCACCGGGTGAGCCGGCCGGCCCGCCTGCTGACCGCCGACGACCTCACCTGGGCGACCACCGACCGGAAACCCGTCCCGGCCGACTTCCTGCTGATTCTGGACCAGCCCTTCGCCCCCGGCCCCCGCCTCCGCGTCGACGGTCCGGTCGACGCCGCCACCGTCATCGAGTTCGACCGCGAGATCCGCACCGCGGGCTCCACCGGCACCCGCTCGCTGACCGTCGACCTCACCGGCGTCACCCACCTGGCCAGCGCGGGTGTCGCCGCTCTGCACCGGCTCAGCGCCCTGCACCGCGACAACAACACCCACCTGCGCCTGTACGCGCCGGCCGGCACCCCCGCGGACACCATCCTGTCGCTCGTGACCCTCGGCCACCACACCCGCGACCCCGACATGGCCGCCTGAACCCGGGTGTGAGGCGTGCGCCGGAGGTGGATCTCTAGGCTGGGGGCATGAAGGTTCTGTCCATCCAGTCGGCGGTGGCCCACGGCCATGTCGGAAACTCCGCGGCCGTGTTCCCGCTCCAGCGCATCGGTGTCGAGGTCGTCCCGGTTCCCACGGTCAACTTCTCCAACCACACCGGGTACGGGGCCTGGCGCGGGCCGCTGCTTCCCCCGGCGGACGTCGCCGAGATCATCCTCGGCGTGGAGGACCGCGGAATCTTCCCGCACATCGACGCGGTACTGTCCGGCTACCAGGGCGGGGCCGGCATCGCCGACGTCATCATCGACGCGGTGCGCCGGGTGAAGGCCGCGAACCCCTCGGCCGTCTACGCCTGCGACCCGGTCATGGGCAACGCCAAGTCCGGCTGCTTCGTCGCGCCCGAGATCCCGGTGCTGCTGCGGGACCGGGTCGTGCCGGTGGCCGACATCATCACCCCGAACCAGTTCGAGCTGGGCTTCCTGACCGGCACCGAGCCGGCGACCATCGAGTCGACCCTCGACTCGGCCGACCTGGCCCGTGCCATGGGGCCGTCGACCGTGCTGGTCACCAGCGTGGAGCGCCCGGACCGGGAGGCGGGCACGATCGAGATGCTCGTCGTGGACGCCGCCGGCGCCTGGCTGGTCACCACCCCACATCTGCCGTTCAAGGCGAACGGGTCGGGCGACGTCACGGCGGCGCTGTTCACCGCCCACTACGTGGCTACCAAGGACGCGGCCGTGGCGCTGGAACGTACCGCCTCCAGCGTCTTCGACCTGATCGACATGACCTACCGCTCCGGCGAACGCGAACTCCGGTTGGTGCAGGCCCAGGACTTCTACGCCACGCCGCGCATGCAGTTCAGCGCCAAGCAGGTGCGCTGACGTCCTGACGGGGGTGAGCCGGCCCGGATGCATGAGCAGGGCCGCCGTGATGAACGGTCGCGGCGGCGGTCATGGGCGCCGGGCCGCGGTGGGCGGCCCGGCGACCACGATCACGGCCAGACGTACGGCGACCGGGCCGGTTTCGGCTCGTGCGGCTGCTTCACCGGATGGGCCGCGAACTGTTCGGCGTGCAGCCCGAAGGACCGGTCCAGCTTCGGCATCCAGTACGCGTCGTCGTGCCGCCCGGCGCCCAACTGGTAGTCGTGCCGCACACCCTTGGCGGCCAGCGCCGTGCTCATCTGCTGCGCCGCCGCCCCGAAGCGGTACTCGTCGGAGTCGCCGCCGTCGAAGTAGTACCGGTGCCGGTCGAGGTCGGCCGCCGGCATCCCGGCGACCAGCGTGAGCGGCCGCAGCCCGGCGTTGGCGGCCTGCTCGGCGGACGTCCCGGCCAGCGGCGGCAGGCTCAGCGCGCCCATGTGGCCGGCGATCGAGCTGAACACCGCCGGGTTGGTCAGCCCGAGCGTGAACGCCCCCTGCCCGCCCATCGAGACGCCGCTGATCCCGCGGTGCTCCCGGTCGGAAATGGTCCGGTACGCTCGGTCCACCAGCGGCACGATCTCGTCCACGATCATCGTCCGGTACCTACCGGCAGAGGTGTCGACGTACCAGCCGCTGCCGCCGTCCGGGAACACCACGATCGCCTCGACGCCGAGCCTGTCCAGGACGCTGTCGATGTCGCGGGCCTCCCACTCGATGTTGCTGCCGTTGAACCCGTTCAGCATGTAGACGACCGGGAACCGTTTGGCGCTGGTGCGGGTGTAGCCCGGCGGCAGGTAGACGTTGAACTGCGCACGCCGGCCCATCGCCGCCGACTGGTAGTCGTCGCGGAAGAACCGGGAGTGGTCGCCCAGTTCGACCGGCCTGCGCGGGTCGAGGTAGAGCAGCTCCCGGGTCGGCGGCAGCCCGGTCCAGGTGCGGATGGTGTCGACGACGAGCCGGCGCTGGCCGTCCACGTACACCTCGGCCTGCGCGTCGGTCAGTGTCACCTTGCCGGCCTTGAGCAGCTCCCGCAGGTCGGCGATGCGGCGCGAGGCGGTGTCACCCTGGTGGAGGAACCCGTCGGCCAGCGTCGCGGCATAGCCGCGGATGTCCCCGGCGGCGACGGCGCGATGCTGCCGGTCCAGCACGGCACAGGCATGAGCCAATTGGGTACGGGTGGCGGCCGTACCCGTGTTGCCGGCCAGCGCTCGTAGCCGCGCCTTCGAGTAGAGCCCGACCGGGCCCTGGTAGAAGCCCCCGCCACCGGTGCCGTCGTAGATCCGCACGGCGAGGACGTTGGTGGCGCCCCATTTCAGCAGGCCGTCCGCCGGGTAGTACTCGCGCGGCACCTCCCAGGTGGAGTCGAAGGTGGGCGGGAAGCCCCCGGTCCGCCCGATCTCCTGCCCGTTGAGGAACGCCTGATCCGCGTCGTCGATCTTGCCGAGCGCGGCCACGACGGCCGCGTCGGTGACCCCGTCCGGCCGCGCCGGCAGGGTGAACGTCTTGCGATACCAGGCGAAGCCGTCGTACGAGGTGAGGTCCGTGTGCGCGCCCCAGTTGTCCGGAACGCTCCAGTCCCGCCAGGCCGTGTCGGCGAAGGACGGATCCGACCAGGCCGGATCGTCGCCGGTGGTGAACTTCCAGCCGTCGCCGGCCAGATCCACCCCGAAGTCGACCGACCCGGTGGTGGCGCACGCGGTCGACGAAGGCCCAGCTGAAGCCGATGTGGGAACGTTCACACACGTAAGCGAAAGGAGTATGGTGCCCAGCAGAGCGCGGGTTTTCAGTGACATGAGGTGCCCCCAAGGACGAGTCCACAGACTCAAACAGGAAACATGCTGAACGCACATTCGCAACATTCATGTTCCGTGTCAACAGGGGCAGGCCGCCGAGAATTCGGTGTTGGAAAATGTGCAAAACGCCCCGACAGCCGTGGTGATCGCAGGCGATCACCACGGCTGCCCGCAGCCCGTTCATGGTGCCGCCGGTGCCCCATGCCCCCCAGCGGTGGGCATCGGGCCGGTTCACGGATCAGAACGGCGCAGGGCCACTGCCGGTGAGCGATATCAGAATCTGCGTCGCGAGCAGTTTCCGGATACCGGTGACGGCTACAGCCCCGATCTGGTCGTAGGGCAATTCCAGGTACAGTCCGTCACTCGCGTTCCGGATCTCCGCGCTGATCTGGTCCGGACGGAAGGTACCGCTCCAGCCGTTGATGCCTCCTCGCTGGTTGGTACTCAGCGAAGCCATGCCGGACACCTGTGTGCCGCCGACAAGGATCAGCCTCGCCGGCCCGGAGTAGGTCGTCATAGTTGCCAACCGTAACCGGCCCCCCGGCGGGTGCCACGCCGGAGTGACCTGAACGCCGCCGGGTCGCGTGCTACTGGGCGGCACGACGGTAGGCGGCGAGCATGATCAGCGGCAGAGAGGTCCAGTGGGGCGAGGTCATCGGCGAGCGGCAACGGTGATGGGCTTGCCGGTGTTCGGAATCGCGGAGAGCGGGTGACTACGGTCCGGGCGAGTCGCGAAGGTCAGCCGGCAGAGTGTCGAGTAGCGGGGCGCGCACCGCACGGACGTCGTCGCGGCGGGCCTCGGCGCGGGCGGCCGGCCGGGTGCTCAGACCCTCCGGTTCGGCGTCGCCGGAGGTCCAGGCGATACCGCCGGCCTCCGCCTCGCCGGCCAGGTCCGTGACGGTCCGGCCGACCTGAAACCCCGGACACCCGGAAGTGGGGTTTCATCGCCGCGGGGTGAGTCGCGGATGGCGGTCGTGCTCTCGAACGGGCTGTCGGGGGAGTCGGCGAACCTGACCGGTGGTGGCTCCCTCATCCGTCCAGGTGATCTTCGATGCGCGGCATCACAGCGGGTGGGGGCAAGCGGACGACACACGCGGCGGGGGCGCCGAACGGCTCCAGGGTGGCGCCGTCGGCGGGGGCGCCGTTCTTCTCGAGGATGCCGCGGATCACTCCGGCGTGCAGGGCGCACATCGCGTCCGGGTTCTTCCCGACCAGGTCCAGGAACGGGCACGTGTGCAGATGCACCGGGATCTGGCCGGTCTCGGTGGCCGGCTGGACCGACGGGGCGAAGCCCAGCCCGTCCAGGACCGTGGTGACGGCCTCGACCGGGTCGCCGGCCGGCGGGGCGGCCGCGGCCAGCTGATTACCCCAGTCGCGGCCCACCCGGCCGGCGGTGGCCCGCACGTCCGCGCCCTCGCCGGTGACATGGTCCAGCAGGGCGGCGGCCAGCGCCCGGTACGGAGCGGGCACCGGATCGGCCGTGGTGGCGCGGTAACGCCACGCCGGGCGGCCGGGGAGGCCGCCGCTGGCCCGGGCCTTGACCAGCAGGCCGGCGTCGACCAGCCGCTCCAGATGGACGCGAGTGGTCGACATGTGCTGACCGGTCCGATCGGCGACGTCGGCGGCGGTCAGACCACCGGCCGCCTCCCGGATCAGCCCCAGGATCGTCACCCGGCTGTCCGACCCCAGCGCCCGGTGCCGGGGAGTTTCCGCGATCGCGCCGTTCGGCCCTACCCGCATGGTTTCCACGGTCAATAACGTTATAACGCCGAACAGCGTTGAAACCAGGAGGGCCCCATGTCCCACAACACCGATGCCGACGAGCGCGCCGCTCAGGCCGTGGTGACCCACCACCGGCAACTGGCCGCCGCGCTGACCGGGCACGTCACCGACCTCGTCACGGCCGCGGAGATGGGCGGCCTGCGGCAGGTCTGGCAGCACCGCGACGTCCTCCTCGGCTGGCTGCACACCGAACTGCTGCCCCACGCGTACGCCGAGGAGAACGCCATGTATCCGGCGGCCGCCGCCCGGCCGGAGGGGCGGCTGCTGGTCGACGGCATGCTCGACGAGCACCGGACCATCGCGGCCCTGGTCGCCGAACTGGAGGAGACCAGCGCGCCGGTCGCCGCCGCGGCCGCGGCCCGCGCTCTGCAGGCCGTCTTCTCCACGCATCTGGCCAAGGAGAACGACCTGGTCGTACCCCTGCTGGTGGCCGCCGGCGACGTCAGCCTGGCCGACCTGCTCGACGGCATGCACGACCTGATCGGCGGCGGCGGGCAGGAGGGCTGCGGCGGCCACTGCGGCTGCGGTGGGGACGCGCCCAGCGAGGGACCGGCCGCGGTGCTGAGCATCGACCCGCGCCTGGACGTCCGCGACCTGCCGCACGGACAGCGGCACGCCCGGGTGCTGGCGGCGATCGACGCGCTCCCGGCCGACGGGGCGCTCGTCCTGGTGGCGCCGCACGCCCCGATGCCGCTGCTCGCCGAGATCGACGCCCGCTACCACGGCCAGGTGGCCGCCGCATGGCTCCAGGAGGGTCCGGACGTGTGGCAGATCCGCCTCCAGCGGGTGGCCGTCGCGGTCTGACACCCGAGGGCCGGCGCGGAGTCCGCGCCGGCCGAGGGGATCAGGCGGGTAGGCCGCCGACCTGCGTGTTCACCCAGGCGCGGATGGACGGCAGGTCGCCGTAGATGGACGGGGCGGTGGCGCAGACGGAGCTGTTGTTGCCGGCGCGGCTGGTGACGCCGATCAGTGCCCAGCGGCCGCTGACCTGGCGCACCTGCGGGCCGCCGGAGTCGCCGTAGCAGGCGCCGGCGTTGCCGTTGGTGTTGTTGGTGCAGATCTCGTACGCCGCGTCGATGCCCGAGCAGCGGCTGTCGGCGACGATCGAGGTGTTCAGCTCGTTGGCGACCCGGGGTGTGGAGCCGCAACCGCGGGTCGGGCAGGTCTGGCCCCAGCCGATGATGCGGGTGGCGGTGCCGACGGCGCCCGAGGCGGTCGGGATCGGGGCCGGCGCGTGGGTCACCGACGACGCCAATTCGAGCAGTTTGACGTCGATCCGCGGGTGGTTGACGGCCCGGCGGACCGCCACGACGGTGCCGCCGCTCGCGCGGTCGACGCTGCCCACCCGTACCGAGCTGGGGGTGGGGCAGTGTTTGGCGGTGACCGCCCAGTTCGCCTTGATCAGCGAACCGGTGCAGCCGGACACGTAGACCATGAACGAGTAGTTCTCGGTGGCGGGCTGGCCGCCGACGACCAGCGGGCCGGGGTCGCCGGGTGCGGCGAGGGCGGCGGCGGGCGTGAACAGGCCGGCGACGGCGACGACGGCGGCCAGCAGGATCCGGGCTGGGGTGCGCATAGAACGTCCCTTCTGCCTTCGGGGGAACGGGCGGGGTGCCCGGCCACGAAGATTGCCAGAAAGTTACGTTCATCAATACATCCCAGGTGGTGCCTCTGGTTTGGATGATGAACCGGCTGAATCGGCCACTGTGGATTAATCTGGGACGGTGAACAGGCAGGGATATTTCCAGAGGATCGTCGTTGTGGCGGCCGCCGCGGTGCTGGTCGCGGGGTGCGCCAAGGAGGACACCGGCGGGACCAGCGGGAGCGGGGTCCCACTGATCAGATCGGGCGTGCTGACCACCTGTACCCACCTTCCCTACGCGCCCTTCCAGTCCAAGGACTCCAGCGGCAAGGTCGTCGGCTTCGACGTGGCGCTCATCGATCTGGTCGCCACGAAACTCGGCGTCACCCAGGAGATCGTCGACACGCCGTTCGAGGGCATCAAGTCCGGCTCGGACCTCAACTCCGGCAAATGCGACGTGGCCGCCGCCGGGATGACCATCACCGACGAGCGCAAACAGGTGCTCGACTTCTCCGAACCGTACTTCGACGCCACCCAGGCGCTCGCCGTGCTCGCCGGCAGCCCGGTCAAGACCCTGGAGGAATTGACCGGCAAGCGGCTCGGCGTGCAGGGCGGCACCACCGGCGAGGACTACATCAAGAAGCAGGTGGCGGAGAAGAAGCTCGACATCGAGGTCGTCTCCTACCGTGACCTCGCCGCCCTCCAGCAGGCGCTCGCCACCAACCAGGTCGTGGCGGCGGTCAACGACCTGCCGGTCTGGAACGAGTACATCAAGGCCAACCCGGGCAAGGTCGCCGTCGCCGCCGGGTTCGACACCGGAGAGCAGTACGGCTTCGCCGTCAAGAAGGGCAACACCGCGCTGCTCAAGACCGTCGACGAGGCGATCGCGGCGGCGCGTGCCGACGGGACGTACGACAAGATCTACGCGACCTGGATCGGGGACAAGCCCACTTCATGAGGTTGAGTCCCCGCCGCCGGCGACGGATCGCACAGGCCGCCGGCTATCTCGTGTTCGCCCTGGTGATCGCCGTCGTGGTGGCCGCCGCCGACTGGGAGCGCCTGTCCGAGGCGTTCTTCCGGCTCGACATCGCCCGGAGCATGTTCCCCGGGGCGATCACCGTGGCGTTGCGCAACACGATCGTCTACACGCTGCTGGCGTTCGTGTTCGGGCTGACGCTGGGGCTGATCCTGGCGCTGATGCGGTTGTCGTCGATCCCGCCGTACCGGTGGTTCGCGACCGCGTACATCGAACTGTTCCGGGGTTTGCCGGCGCTGTTGGTGCTGTTCATGGTGGGGTACGGGGTTCCGCTCGCGTTCCCGGACCGGGAGATCCCGGGCGGCGTCTACGGGTCGGTGACGGTCGGCCTCGGGCTGACCGCCGCCGCCTACATGGCCGAGACCATCCGCGCCGGCATCCAGGCTGTCCCGAAAGGGCAGCTGGAGGCGGCCCGCACGCTCGGCATGTCGCACACCCGCGCGATGATCTCGATCGTGCTGCCGCAGGCGTTCCGGATCGTCATCCCGCCGCTGACCAACGAGATCATCCTGCTGA
Source organism: Actinoplanes hulinensis (assembly GCF_019429605.1). Lineage (NCBI taxonomy): Bacteria > Bacillati > Actinomycetota > Actinomycetes > Micromonosporales > Micromonosporaceae > Actinoplanes > Actinoplanes hulinensis. The sequence continues at coordinate 156,403 of NZ_JAHXZI010000011.1, forward strand.
CCAAGGACACCTCCCTGGTGTACGTGCTGGGCGTCACGGCGACCACCATCGAGCTGACCAAGTTCGCCGGCGACACGCTGAACACCCGGGTCAACCCGACGCCGCTGGTGGTGGCCGGGCTGCTCTACCTGCTGATCACGCTGCCGATGTCGCAGCTGGTCCGCGGCCTGGAGCGCCGCGCCGGAAGGGAACGCTGATGTCCACCATCGAGATCGAGGGCCTGTACAAGTCGTTCGGCGCCCTGGAGGTGCTGCGCGGCATCGACCTGGCGGTGGAGCCGGGCGAGGTGGTCTGTGTGATCGGGCCGTCCGGTTCGGGCAAGTCGACGCTGCTGCGCTGTGTGAACCTGCTCGAACAGCCGACCGCCGGGACGATCCGGGTGGCCGGGGTGGAGGTGACCGACCCGGACTGTGACATCGACGCGGTCCGGCGCGGCATCGGCATGGTGTTCCAGCAGTTCAACCTGTTCGGGCACCTGACCGTCCGGGAGAACGTGACGATCGCCCAGCGGCGGGTCCTCAAACGCGGCCGGGCCGAGGCCGACCGGATCACCGCCGAGAACCTGCGACGGGTGGGTCTGACCGAGAAGGCGGCCGCCTACCCGGCGCAACTGTCCGGCGGGCAGCAGCAGCGGGCCGCGATCGCCCGGTCGCTGGCGATGAGCCCGCGGCTGATGCTGTTCGACGAGCCGACCAGCGCGCTGGACCCGGAGCTGGTCGGGGAGGTGCTGGCGGTGATGCGCACGCTGGCCGGCGAGGGCATGACGATGCTGGTGGTGACGCACGAGATGGCGTTCGCCCGGGAGGTCGCCAACCGGGTGGTGTTCATGGACGCGGGCGTGATCGTCGAGCAGGGGCCGCCCGCCGAGGTGTTCGGCCGGCCACGCGAGGAACGTACCCGCGAGTTCCTGCACCGGGTGCTGGAGCCGCTGGACTGACCTACCTGTGAGCATCTAAATCTATAGATGTATGGGGGATTGACCCCAGGTCAGTGGGAGCGCTCCCGAGAAGCGGGGTTGATCGCGCGCATCGATGTCCGTGAGGGTGGCTGGCGGCTTGTCCATCCACTGCGCGGGGGGCGCATCGTGAAGACACCGCCGGCATTTCGGCTGCTCTGCCATTCCCTGATATTGATCCTCGTCGTCACCATGCTCACCGGTACGCCACGGCTCGCCGCCGCCGCGCCGGGCACGCCGGTGGCCGTACCCGGAAAAGGACCGGTGCAGCGCGGCGTGCCCGCCGAAGCCGCACCACGGCATGGTCTTCCGGACGGAGTGACCGCTCCGGCCGTGCCGCCGGCCATCGAGGCGGCCGGGAAACCGGTGTCCGCCGCGATCGCGGCCCGCGCCGCCGAACCGGCCGTGCTCCAGGCCGCCGACCCGCTGCTGCGCCCGGGCTACCTGCTCGGTGACACCTCACTCGTCCTCTACTTCAACGGCGACCTCGACCGCGGCAACCCGCAGTCCTGGGCCCGCTGGTGGGTGACCGTCACCGACGTCGCGTCCGGCGCCGAACAGCGCTCGGCCGACCTCGGCCAGAACGACGTCGCCGACTGCGGCACACCGCGCGAGTTCTGCCGCAGCCTCGGCGCCGCCGAGGGCTGGGTCCTCGACCCGGCCCGCGACTACCACGCCGTGATCACCGTCATCCAGGCCGACGGGTCGGAGGCCGCGTCACCGCCGTCGAACCCGGCCAAGCCGCGGACCACCGACGTGCCGCCGGCGCTCCCGGCCGGCCAGGCGGTCGGATGCGGATGCCCGACCGTGCTCGGGCCGGTCCTCAACGGGCAGGCCATCCGCGGGGCCGGCGTCAACACCGCCACCGGCGCGTTCTCCCGCACCGAACACGACTTCGTGATGGCCTCCTACGGCATCCCGTTCTCCGCCAGCCGCTACTACTCCTCCGCCAACCCGGCGGCCGGCATGTTCGGCACCGGCTGGAGCTGGACCTACGACGCCCAGGTCGTGGCCGCCGAAGGCTCGGTACGGGTCCGCGCCGAGGACGGATCCGAAGCCGTCTACACCCGTCGGGCCGACGGCACCTTCGACGCCCCGGCCGGCATCCGGTCCACCCTCACCACCGTCGACGGCGGCTGGCAGCTGCTCACCCCGGACCAGCGCCGGGTGCGGTTCGACACCCAGGGCCACCTCGCCTCGATCAGGAACGCCCGCGGCCACGGCGTCACCCTCGCCTACGACACCGACGGCCTGGTCTCCACCATCACCGACGCCTCCGGCCGGGTGGTCCGCCTGGAATGGCGCCGCGACCTGCGCCGCATTTTCAAGATCACCCTGCCGGACAACCGGTCCGCGCAGTTCGACTACGAGGCCGGCCGGCTCGCCAAGATCCAGGACCCGCGCGGCTTCACCACCCAGTACCGCTACGGCGCCACCGGCCTGCTCACCGAGGTCGTCGACGCCCGCGGCGCCCCGGCGATCCGCAACGAGTACACCGCCGGCCGGGTGGTCAGGCAGCTCGACCCGGAGGGCGGCGCCACCACCTTCACCACCCAGGCGTCCACCGACGGCGGCGCCGACACGGTCGCCACCACCCGCGACCCGGACGGCGTCGAGACCGTCGACGGCTACCGCAACAACGTCCTGATCTACTCCCGCAACGCCAACCAGGACGTCGTCAACCACCGCTACGACGGCAAACTGCGCCGCAACCTGGTCGTCGACGCCAAGGGCAACCAGGAGTCCACCGGCCACGACGCGAACGGCAACCCGGTGTCACGGACCGCCCCGGAGCCGTTCGCCTACACCACCGAGAACACCTTCGACGACCGCAACAACATGACCGCGCACAAGGACGGGCGCGGCAACACGTGGCGGTACACGTTCAACGACAACAACGAGATGACCGGGCAGAGCGACCCCGGACAGAAGGGGTACGAGTACACGTACGACGCCAAGGGCCAGGTCGTCACCCGTAGGGACCAGCGCGGCAAGACCACCCGGTACGAGTACGACACCCACGGCAACCGCACCGCCGAGATCAGCCCGACCGGCCGCCGCACCGAGATGACCTACGACCTGACCGGCCGGATGACCACGATCGTCGACCCGCGCGGCACCGTGACCGGCGCCGACCCGGCCAGGTACCGCACCCGGATCGTCTACGACCAGCAGAGCCGCGTCCGGGAGGTGTGGCAGCCGGGCAAGAGCCAGCCGTCCCGCACCGACTACGACGAACTCGGCAACCCGGTCGTCGTCACCGACCCGCTCGCCAACTCGACGCGACTCACGTACGACAGGAACAGCCGCGTCGTCACCGTGAAGGACCCGATCGGCAACGTCACGTCGAAGACGTGGACGCCCGGCGGGCGGCTCGCCACCGAGACCGACGGGCAGGGCAACGTCACCTCCCGCACCTACGACGGCGAGGGCCGCCAGGCCACCGAGACGTCCCCGCGCGGCAACCTGCCCGGCGCGGACAAGACCCTGTTCACCACGGTCTTCCACTACGACTACAACGGCAACCTGATCCAGGCCGACCGGCCCTACGGCTCCGGCGGCCAGCGGGTACAGGTCGACACCGGCTTCGACGAGATGGACCGGCCGGTCGAACAGCGCGACGAGTTCGACGTCGCCACCAAGGTCGGCTACGACGCCAACGGCAACGTCACCGAGATGACCGACGAGAAGGGACAGAAACTCACCCACTCGTTCGACCCGGCCAACCGGCGCACCGGCTCGACCGGCGCGTCCGGGGCGGCCGCCATCGAGTACGACGACGCCGGCAACCCGCTCAAGCAGACCACCCCCAACGGCGGCGTGATCACCTGGCGCTACGACGACGACGGCCGCCCGGTGTCGATCACCGAACCGCGCGGCAACGTGGCCGGCGCCGACCCGGACGCCTACACCACCCGCTACGCCTACGACCCGGCCGGCAACCTGGAGACCACCACCGACCCGCTGGGCAACGTCACCCGCACCGCCTACGACGCCAACAACCAGGTCGTCTCGGTCACCGACCCGAAGAACCAGACCACCCGCTACACGTACGACGCCGCGGACCGGCTGGCCTCGGTGCTCGGGCCCGACGCCGGCGGGGAACAGCAGGCGACGCGGTACACGTACGACGCCAACGGCAACGTCATCAAGCGGACCGACCCGCTCGGCCGGGTGTCCAGCCTGGAGTACGACCGGGCCGGCCGCGCGATCGTCAGCACCGACCCGCTCGGACGGCGCCGGGAGATGGTGTACGACGCCGACTCCAACCTGATCGAGCAGGTCACCGCCCGGCAGGTCGACCCGGGGCAACCGGACCGCCCGGACCCGATCCGCCCGGCCCGGACCATCTTCTACACCTACGACAACCTGAACCGGCTGATCGCCAAACGGATGGGCGCCGACGGGTTCACCCACACGTTCGGCTACGACGCGAAGAACCGGCTCGTCTCCTCGGCCGACCCGGGCGGCGTACAGGACCGCGTCTACGACCGGACCGGCCGGCTCACCGAGGTCCAGCGCGGCGCCGAGGTCTTCACCTACGGCTACGACGACGACGACCGGATCACCGCCCGCACCTACCCCGACGGCACCCGGATCACCGCCGAGTACGACGAGGGCGACCGGATCACCGCGCTCACCTCGGCCAAGGGCGGCAACGCCGACCGGTACGGCTTCACCTACGACGTCGCCGACAACCTCACCAGGGTCACGCACCCGTCGTCGACCGGCCATGTGGAGGACCGCGGCTACGACCGGGCCGGCCGGCTCACCTCGGTCGCCACCACCTCCGGCGACCAGGTCGTCGCCGGCTTCGACCTGACCCTCGACCCGGTCGGCAACCCCACGAACGTCACGTCGAAGCGCACCTCGACGGGGACGCCGACGGTCACCGAGACCACCGCCTACCTGTACGACAAGGCGAACCGGCTGACCTCCGCCTGCTACGGGGCGACCACGTGTGCGGGGGCGTCGGGGGAGCGGATCGACTACACCTACGACCTGGTCGGCAACCGGGCCACGCAGAAACGCGTGGCGCCGGGCGAGAACACCACCGCCACCTACACCTACGACGCCGCCGACCAGCTCACCCGCGAGACGGTCACCGGCACCGCGGCCAGCACCCGCGCCTTCGAGTACGACCTGGAGGGCAACCAGACCAGGGCCGGCGGCGAGACCTACACCTACGCCCTCGACCACACCATGACGTCCGCGACGGTCAGCGGCGTCACGACGGTCTACCAGTACGACGGATCCGGCAACCGGATCTCGGCGGCCACCGGCGCCGGCGCCGGGCAGACCGTGCAGAAATGGGCCTGGGACGTCAACGCGGGCGGCATGCCACAGCTCGCGGTGGACAGCACCGGCGGCACGTCACGGTCCTTCCTGTACGACCCGGCCGGCTCACCGCTGGCCCTGCTCGCCGGGGACGGGGCCCACACGTACGCCCGGGACTGGCTCGGCGGGGTCGCCGCCGTCGTCTCACCCACCGGCGCCGCCGAATGGTCCTACCGGTACGACCCGTTCGGAAAGGCCCGCGGCACCGGGCTCACCGACGGCGGCACGAAACTGTCCGACACCGCCCCGGACAACCCGATGCGGTACGCGGGCGGCTACCACGACGACAGCCAGGGCGACCGCTACCAGCTACGGGCACGCAACTACGACCCCGGCACCGGCCGGTTCGACGCCCAGGACCCGGTCAGCCAGCCCGCCACCGACACGGCGATCTCGGCGTACGCCTACGCCAACAACCGGCCGAGCGTGCTGACCGACCCGACCGGCCGCGACCCGATCTCGGAACACTACGAGAGCATCTACAACCCCAACTACAAGGCGCCGGCCCCGCTCGACCCGCAGACCTCGGCACAGTGCGAGGCCGACACCAGCGACCCGGAATGCGTCGACAACCCGGGCTACCTGGACGCCAAGAACCTCGTCGACGAGGCCGACAAGTTCGTCAAGCAGATCGCCGACGAGATCGTCAACCTCATCCTCGACCTGGTCGGCTTCAACGACGCCAAAGCCTGCGTCACCGAGGGCGACATCGTGGCCTGCATCTCCACGGCACTGCAGGCCGTACCGTGGGGCAAGCTCTTCAAGGCCGCCAAGGTGATGATCAAGGCGGTCGGCGTGGGACGGCGCCTCATCGAGGCGTACGGGAAACTGAAATCCGCCAAGGCCGCGCTCGCCAACATCCCGCGCAAGCTGAAGCGGGCCGGCGCCACCGCCGACGAGGCGGCCGACACCAACAAGTACAAGAAGGCCGTCGAATCCGCCTCCTCGGGCGCGAAGGAGACCGGCCAACAGGCCAAACAGACCACCCGCAAGGCCACCGAAGGCGCCAAGAAACAGCAGCGCAAGGAAGGCTGCAACTCCTTCGCCGCCGGAACACTGGTGGTGATGGCCGACGGCACGGCCGAACCGATCGAGAACGTCAGCCCCGGCGACGCGGTCCTCGCCACCGACCCGGAGACCGGGCGCAGCGCGAGCCGGCAGGTCACCGCGGCCATCGAGGGCACCGGCGACAAGACACTCGTCGACCTGACCCTCACCGGCGACGGCGAGGAGCTCACCGCCACCGGCGGGCACCCGTTCTGGGTGCGCGGGCGCGGCTGGGTGCCGGCCGCCGAGGTGCACGACGGCGACCGGCTGCGTGACACCACCGGCCGCGACGTCGAGGTCCTCGCGGTCGAGGTGCGCGGCGAGCACACGACCGTCCACAACCTGACCGTCGCCGACATCCACACCTACTACGTCCGTACGCCGTCCGGCATCGCGGCACTCAACCACAACGACAACGACCCCGGCCTCATCGACCTGCGGGGACAGGTCGGCGCCGCCTGCCCGCTCCGGCAGGTGTCGGAGTCCGACGAGTTCTGGCTGGAGACCGGCAGCGGGCTGTTCGTGCCCGGACCGTACGCGGCCCGGTCGATCGCCTCACGCAGCCAGTCGCAGACCTTCGACGAGGGACAGCGTCTCTTCCTCAACCAGATCGGCGACCGGTACGGCTGCCACACCTGCGGGGTGCCGCTGCCCGGCACGAAGACCGGATGGTGGATCCCCGACCACCAGCCCGTCTCGTTCTTCGTGCCGCCGGGCACCACGCAGCGGCTCTTCCCGCACTGCGCCGCCTGCTCGTTCTCGCAGATGAGGGCGGTGAGCGTCTGGCGGGCCAAGGGCTGGTTGCGCCCCTACAGCTGATGACGATCGATTAACCTCGAACCCATGCCCCTTCTCGGACAGCTCACGGCCGCGATCCGCGGAGGAGTGCTCCTCATCGGTGACGACCGGGTGCTCGAGGACGGCATGGGAGACGACGGGCCCCACCCCCTGTTGGGGGTGGGGCCCGCTCAGCTCGTCCTCAGCGTCGAGCACGGCGCCGAGGGCGACACCGCCGTCCGGATCGCGTCCACCGCCGTCGACGAGCCGGTGGGCCCGTCCATCTTCGACGGCACCGTCCGGATCTCCTCCGGGCGGCTACGGGTCGGCGACGCGGTCGACGAGGCGGTCCTCTGGATCACCGTCCCGCCCGGCGACCTGCGGGTCCGGCTGTGTGTCAGCGACGCCGACCCCGACGCCTACCCACCGGACCGCGTCGACATCGTCCTGCCCGACATCTGACCGGCAACCCGCCTAGTGGCGGAATCCGTTGACGATGGCGGTGAGCTCGTCGGAGAGCCGGGTCAGATCGGCGGCGGCCTGCTGGGTCGAGCTGGCGCCGTCGGAGGTGGCGGTGGCGCCCTGAGCGACATTGGACACCGTGCCGGCCAGGCCACTGCTGTTCACCGCGACGTCGGACACCGACCGGCTCATCTCCGAAGTGGTCGCGGTCTGCTCCTCCACGGCCGAGGCGATCGTGGTGGTGTAGTCGCTGATCTGCTGGATGACCTGGGTGATCTCGCTGATCGCCTCGGTGGCCGTGCCGCTGGAGGACTGGATCGCCGCGATCCGGGTGGTGATCTCCTCAGTGGCCTTCGCGGTCTGCTGCGCCAGGTCCTTGACCTCGCCGGCCACGACCGCGAAGCCCTTGCCGAGCTCGCCCGCCCGGGCGGCCTCGATGGTGGCGTTCAGCGCCAGCAGGTTGGTCTGCTCGGCGATGACGGTGATCAGCTTGACCACGTCACCGATCTCGGCGCTGGCCGTGCCCAGCTCGGCGACCTGCGCGGTGGTGCGCTCGGCGACGCTCATCGCCTGGCCGGCGACCTGGGCGGCCTGCCCGGCGTTGTTGGCGATCTCGGCGATCGACGCGCTCATCTCCTCCGCGCCCGCCGCGATCGTCTGCACCCCGGCGTTGACCTCCGCGGTGCCCTGCGACGCCGCACTGGCCTGCGCCGCGGCGTCCGCGGCGCCGGACTGGAGCCGCGAGCTGACCACGGTCAGCTCCTTCGACGCGCCGGCCAGCGTGACGGCCGACCCGCCGATGGTGGCGACCGTCTGGCGCAGCCGTGCCACCGCGGTGTCCAGCGCGCGGCCCATCCGGCCGGGCTCGTCGAGAGAGGTCAGGTCCGCGGTGTGCGTCAGATCGCCCGCGGCGAGACTGTCGCAGACGGCGTGAACCTTGCGCAGCGACCGGACGATCTGCCGGGCGACGAACAGACCCAGGCCGAGTGCGGCTGTCAGCCCCACCGCGAGCAGGATGATCGAGATGGTGAGATTCGAGTCGTACGACTCCTGGGCCGCGTCGGCGTTCTTCTTGGCGTCGGCCTCCTCGACGACCTGCATGTCCGCGAGGATCTTCGCCGCGCTCTGGGCCAGCGGCGTACTCGCCGCCTCGTGGACCTTCCCCCAGGTGGCCATGTCGTTGCGCTCGCTCGCCGGGAAGAGCTTCTCCTCGGCGACCTGCACGTACGCGCGGTAGCCCTTCTCCAGCTTGTCGATGACCGCGACATCGTTGGCCGGGGAGCTGGCCCGGTAGGCGGCGAAGGCCGCTGTCGCCGCCTTCTGATCGGCGGTGAGCGCGTCGCGGTATGCGGCCTTGCCCGCTTCGTCCCGCATGGCGGCATGGCCGTTCAAATCACCTCGGGTCTGGTAAAACGCCGCCCTCAGGTCACCCAGGGCGTTCACGCTGGCGACGTTGCTGTTGTACAGCTTGTCGGCGTATCCGTTGGTCTCGCCCAGCCCCTGCCAGCCCAGGACGCTGACGGTCAGCGCGACCACGGACGACACCGCCACCGCGCTGACGATCTTGACGTTGACGCTCAAATCGTTGAAGGAGCGCCGCCGGGTGGACGAGGCGGACGATTTCACAGCACTACCGGGCGCGTTCAATGCGATCTCCCCATGTCCTCGTCGTTTCGTCAGGTGCGAGCGATCGGGGCCTGCATGCCGCCATGACCGCTCGCCTACGAGATCGGTACGGGAGTCCGCGTATCTGAAGGGCGCCACCGAGTACACCGATGTCGCACCTGGGTTGCACCACGGCCGTCGTGTCCGGGTGATGCGGGACACGCATCGGCTGTGCGGCGGGCGTACGATATGGGGTTTTTTCAAATAGCAGGCAGGTTTATGCGGCTAAATGAAGAAGGTACAGAGCAACCGGTTGGGTCCGGTTTGGAGGTCGCTGGTCGGCCTCCGGCGAGGGGTCATGTCGAAGCGAGATCGACATGACCCCTCAGCATGTCCGGCCTTAACACTTGACAACACAATCCCTACTTGACACATAGGATTGAGGGAGATTTTATCGAGGGTATGGACGCCACACCCGTCCCACCAACGGAGGTAGCACCGTGACCGACACCCTCGCCCCCACCAGCCGGATCACCGTCGAGCGCATCGCCGGGCACATCGGCGCCGAGATCTCCGGCGCCGACCTGACCGCCCCGCTGCCCGCCGAGACCGTCGCGGAGATCCGAGCCGCGCTGCTCGCCCACAAGGTGATCTTCTTCCGTGGCGCGAACCTGGACCACGCCCAGCAGATCGCGTTCGCCCGCCAGTTCGGTGAGCTCACCCACGCCCACCCGCACGAGAACGCCCCGCCGCGGGACTTCCCGGAGATCCTCACCATCGACCCGCAGCGCTACGAGGAGCTGTACGGTCTCGACCGCAGACAGCAGAGCCGCCGTCAGTACAGCTACTACTCCGGCTGGCACGCCGACGTGACCGCCGCGGTGAACCCGCCGTCCGCATCGATCCTGCGCGCCGAGGCGGTGCCCTCCTTCGGCGGCGACACCACCTGGAGCAACCTGGTCGCCGCCTACGAGGGGCTCTCCGAACCACTGCGCGAGCTGGTCGACGGGCTGCGCGCCGAACACCGGTTCCTGTCCGGCGTCGACGCCTCCGACAACGAGCGCTACCAGGACCGGATCAACAAGAACCTGCTGGTGGCGGTGCACCCGGTGGTGCGGGTGCACCCGGAGACCGGGGAGCGGGCGCTCTTCGTCAACCCGGGCTTCACCAAGAAGATCGTCGGGCTGTCCGCCGCCGAGAGCCGCCAGATCCTGGACCTGCTGTTCGGGCAGATCGCGCGCGCCGCCTACACGGTCCGGTTCCGGTGGAACGTCGGTGACATCGCCTTCTGGGACAACCGGGCCACCGCCCACCTCGCCCCGGAAGACCTCGAACACCTCGACGTGCGCCGTACGCTGCACCGGGTCACCCTGATCGGGGACCGGCCGGTCGGCCCGGACGGCTTCACCTCGGAGCTGGTCTCCGGCACCGAGTTCACCGCCCAGCGGGAGAACTGAGGCGGTGGCCCGGCCGCGTCGACAAGGCGGCCGGGCCACCGGTCAGCGCGCGCCGACGCCGGTCAGGATCCGCGACCGGATGTAGCGGCCGGAGTCCCGGCGAGGGGTACGGGAGCGCTCCCATAAAGGTTCGGTCAGACTATTTGATCTATGCGGCCGACCTGTCTGGCAAAAAGGACATATTGTCGCGTTCATGTCTCTAGCTGGTGTTTCACGGCGAATAGCCGTACTCGCGATGTTGTTCGCCCTGCCCGCCGCACCCGCCTCCGCGGGCGGCACCCCAACGCTCTCCACCACCCCCGAGCACACCGTCGGCTTCGACGGCCTGGTGTACGCCAGCGTGCACGTGGGTGACACGGTCTACCTCGGCGGCAACTTCACCCACGCGTTCGCCGACGGCAAGACCCTGAAGCGAAAACGGCTCGCCGCGGTCGACGCCCGCACCGGCAAGCTGCTGCCCTGGTCCCCGGTCCTGGACGGAACCGTCCTGGCCCTGACCGCCGACGGAAAGAACCTGTACGTCACCGGCGAGTTCACGAAGGTCAACGAACAGCCGCGGGCCAGGCTCGCCGCCGTCGACCTGTCCACCGGCGCGGTCGGATCGCTGCGGCCCGCCCTCAACGGCTTCGGCCACGCCGTCGAGGTGTCCGGCGGACGCCTCTACGTGGGCGGCCGGTTCACCGCCGTGAACGGCCGTGCTGCCCGCAGCCTGGCCGCCATCCGCCTCGCCGACGGCACCGTGGACACCGGCTTCACCGCCGGCACCGACGGCAAGGTGCTGGCCCTGGCCGCCGCCGGCAAACGACTCTACGTCGGCGGCTCCTTCAAGAAGCTCTCCGGCGCGGACGGCACGGCCCGGCTCGGTGCGCTGAAACTGGCCGACGGGAAAGTGGACACCACGTTCAAGCCGGGCACGCCGTACCCCACCTTCGGCCTCACCGCCACCAAGGACCGGGTGTTCGCCGCCCTCGCCGGCGCCGGTGGCAGAGTCGCCGCCTACCGCCCCGACGGCGGGCTCGCCTGGACCAGCGTCACCGACGGCGACGTCCAGGCGATCACCTCCCTGAACGGGACCATCTACGCGGGCGGCCACTTCACCACCGCCTGCACGCAGCCGTCCCAGATCGCCAACTCATGGTGCAAGAAGGCCATGCAGCGCAAACAGTCGAAGATGGCCGCCTGGGACTCCGCGACCGGCAGGCTGCTCGACTGGGATCCGCGCAGCAACGGCAAATGGGGCGTGCTCACCATGAAGGCCGACATGAGGCAGGGCCTCACCGTGGGCGGCGACTTCACCGCCTTCGGAACGCGGGACCAGAAGCGCTTCGCCCGGTTCCTGATCTGCCGTTACGGCTGCCCCACCCGATGATCACCCGGTCGCCCGGCCCGGCGGCACCGGACCGGGCGACCCTCACCGGGTCAGGACGCGAGCTCCAGGACGTACGAATCGCCTCGGGGCTGGAAGCCGAGCCGGTCGTAGTAGGGCGACCGCATGCCGGCCGGGGTGATCACCGTGCGGCACCCGCGGTCGATGAAGTAGCTGCTCCGGCGGAAGACGAACTCACCCGGCGTCAGATCCCGGTATCGTTCGGTGACGTAGTCCAACTCCACCTGGGCGACCCCGTCGCCCGCCGCGTGGAAGACCACCACACCGGCCACCTCGTCCGCGTTCAGGATCAGGAAGGCGGCGGCGTCCCGGCGCGTCAGGCCGTCCAGGGTCAGATCCGGGTTGAACCGGACGATGTCGTCGTGATGGGTCCGGAGGATGTGCGCCAGCAGATCGTCGCCGGTGCGGACCTCCACCACCTGGTACGCCTTGTCGTCGTGCCGGGTCGCCAGCATCCGCCACAGATACCAGAGGTTGATCACCGAGAGCACCACGTTCAGACCCACCATGGGCCAGACGCCGATCGCGGCGTTGAACCCGAGCAGCACCAAGCAGCCGAGCAGGTTGAGGGCCCGCAGGCGCAGCAGGCGACTCTGCAGCAGAGACCAGACCAGCAGGGCCGATCCGGCCCAGCCGATCACGTCGAGTGGTTCCATCCGGCCAGCGTACGGCGGGGGACCTTGGTCCTGACCAGCGCCGCCGATGGTCCCGACTCGGCCCCGGGTGATAACGCGGCGAACCGATCTACGCCACCGTGAAGGCGGACAGTTCGTACTAGGGGGCCAACATCATGGGCACTAAGACCGGTAACCGGCACACCGCGGCGCAGAAGGCGGTCGCCTCCGCACGCGCCGGACAGCGCGGACACCGGACCATCATGATCATCGGCGGGGCGATCATCGTCGCGCTGATCGCGGCCATCACCATCTCGGTGATCACCGCCATGAACGACGGCGACAAATCCGGCGCCGACGGGCCACTGGTGGTGCCGGCGACGGCCACCGCCGACGGCGGCCTCACGGTCGGCAACGGCCCGGTCGCCCTCGACATCTACCTGGACTACATGTGCCCCTACTGCGGAAAGTTCGAGGCCGCCAACCACGCCGACATCCAGAGGCTGGTCGACGACGGCACCGCCACCGTGAACCTGCACCCGCTGGCCTTCCTCGACAAGGCCTCGCAGGGCACCGAGTACTCGACCCGGGCGGCCAACGCAGTGGCGACCGTCGCCGACAAGGACCCCGGGCACGTGCTGAACCTCAACACGGCGCTGTTCGAGAACCAGCCCGAGGAGGGCTCGGAAGGACTCGACGACGCCAAGATCGCCGAATTGGCCGCCTCGGTCGGGGTGCCGCAGAGCGTGACCGACACCTTCGCGGACCGCACCTTCGTCCCGTGGGTCACCCAGTCGAACGACGCCGCCTTCGAGAACGGCATCACCGGGACACCCACCGTGAAGATCAATGGTGTGGTGACCGAGGTCGACCTGTACACCGCCGGACCGCTGTACGAGGCCGTCACCGCCGCCGCGGGCACGACCAAGTGACCACCCTGCTCACCCGGGCCCGCGCGATCCGGCAGAGCAACACGTGGATCTACAGCACCATGCTGTGCTCCGCGCTGATCAGCCTCACCGCGTCGCTGGTGCTCTCGATCGACGCGGTGGAACTGGCCCGCGACCCCACCGCCGACCTCTCCTGCAACATCAACTCAGTGGTCAGCTGCGGCGCGGTCGGAGTGTCCTGGCAGGCGCAGCTGCTCGGCTTCCCCAACGCGTTCCTCGGGCTCATCGCCGAACCCGTGGTGATCACCATCGCGGTCGCGGCCCTCGGCGGGGTGCGGTTCCCGCGCTGGTTCATGATCGCGGCACAGACCGTCTACACCATCGGGCTGATCTTCGCCTACTGGCTGTTCTACCAGGCCATCGTCAACATCGGCGCGCTCTGCCCGTGGTGCCTGCTGGTCACCCTCTCGACCACGGTCGTGTGGGTGTCGCTGACCCACGTGAACATCCGCGACGACTACCTGCCGATGCCGCGCGCGTGGCGGAGCTGGGCGCGCGAGGCGATCGCCAACGACATCGATCTACTGGTGGTCATCGCCTGGCTGCTGGTGGTGGCACTCATCATCGTCACCCGCTACGGAGCCGCCCTCTTCGGCTGACTCCGGCCACCCCGATGACCATTCGGCCCACCCCGGGGTAGCGGAACGGGTGATGGATGTGGTTCGATTTGAAGCGAAAGGCCGGGCATCTTCCCCCGTGGATGCCCGGCCTTCCTTTTGTTCGGGTGAGAGCGAGGCGCAGGACATGATCTCGGCGGAGTTCCACACCGACCCGCACACCGTCTACCGCCGGCTCCGCGAACACACCCCGGCCACCCGGGTGGAGCTGCCGGACGGCTCCCCGGTCTGGCTCGTGACCCGGTACGCCGACGTCCGCGCCCTGCTCGCCGACCCCCGCATGTCGGTCGACAAGGCCAACGGCGACGGCAGCTGGCGCGGATTCTCACTGCCGCCCGCCCTCGACGCCAACCTGCTCAACATGGACCCGCCGAACCACACCCGCATCCGCCGGCTGGTGTCCCAGGCGTTCACCCCGCGCCGCGTCGACGGGCTGCGCCCCGCCATCCAGAAGACCGCCGACGACCTGCTCGACCGTCTCGACGGCCAGGCCGACCTGATCCGCGACTACGCCGGCCCGCTGCCGGTGGCGGTCATCTGCGACCTGCTAGGCGTCCCGGACGGCGACCGCGACCGCTTCCGCTCCTGGACCGACGTCATGCTGGTCCCGCCGCGCGACGACCCCGCCGCCGGAGCCCGGGCGATCGGCGCCATCCACGCCTACCTGTCCGGCCTGATCGCCGCGAAACGCGCCGAACCCGCCGACGACCTGCTGTCCGCGCTGATCGCCGCTCGTGAGGACAGCGACCGGCTCAGCGAGGACGAGCTGACCTCACTGGCCTTCCTGCTACTGGTCGCGGGCTACGAGAACACCGTCCACGCCATCGGCACCGGACTGCTCACCGTGCTCGGCAACCCCGGGCTGCCGGTCGACGTCGAGGAACTGCTGCGATACGAGCCACCCGCCCCCGTCCTGCTGCGCCGCTTCCCGACCGAGGACATCGAGGTCGCCGGGGCCGTGGTGCCGCGCGGGTCGACCGTACTGCTGGTGGTCGGCGCCGCGAACCGTGACCCGGACGCCTTCGGAGACCCCGACACGGTCGTCCCCGGCCGGGCCGGAGGCCACCTGACCTTCGGGCACGGCATCCACTACTGCGTGGGAGCGCCGCTCGCTCGCCTCGAACTGGAGATCGCCATCGGCACGGTGCTGCGCCGCTTCCCGTCCCTGCGGCTCGCCGTCCCGTCCGGCGAACTGCGCTGGCGGCCGTCCTTCCGCACCCGCGGGCTCGTCGCATTGCCGGTGCTGCTCGCCTGAGCCGTCAGAACCGGACCCCGCCGTGCCGGTAGCCGCCCAGCGTGTCGGCCGTCTTCGCGACCAGCGCGGCGCCCAGGTCGACACCCAGATACTCGGACAGCTCCAGCAGCCGGATCAGGATGTCGGCGAGCTCCAGGCTGAGCGCGTCATCGGGCCGGCGCGCGGCCGGATCCAGATCGACCGCCCGGTTCCGGATCTCCTGCAACGCCTCGGCCGCCTCACTCTGCAACAACGCCAGCCGGGTCGCGGCCAGATAGGCGCGCCCACTGCCGTGCGCGGCCTCGACCTCGCCGGCCCCCGAGAAAAGATCAATCCCTTTGGCGTACGCGTGCGCGCCCCGCTGAGCGTCCGGCAACAACGCGGCCAGCGCCTCGATGTGCCGTAGTGCCTCACTCACCCTGCCACCGCCATCTCCGTAAGTCAGCTCTCCCACCCGTCGTGGAGAAGCCGCTCGCGCCATCGTTGCTCAGCCGGCCGGCGCCCACCACCCGCGATCTTGGACGATTGGCCGCCGGAATCGGTGGCAAGGCGTTCAAGATCGCGGGTGGTGGGGTGGTGCCGGACGACCGGTGGGGGTGCCGGTCGCCCGGGGCGGAGGGGTCAGGCGGCGGCGCGCTGGACCAGGTCGGTGATGCGGGACTCGGTGGTGGGGGTCAGGGCCGTCACGGCGAAGTAGGTGGCCCACAGGTCGCCGTCGTCGAGGTGGGCCTCGTCGCTGAAACCGAGCATCGCGTAGCGGGACTTGAACTTGGCGGCCGCCTGGAAGAAGCAGACCACCTTGCCGTTGCGGGCGTAGGCGGGCATGCCGTACCAGAGCTTCGGGGCCAGACCGGGCGCGGCCGCCCGGATCAGGGCGTGCACCCGCTCGGCCAGCACCCGGTCGTCGCCGTCCATCTCGGCGATCTTCGCGAGCACTTCGGGCTCGAGGTCCTTGCCGTTCTTCTTCAGCTCCCGGGCCCGCTCCTTCATGGCGCCCCGCTCGGCGTCGGTGAAACCGTCGTACGTCTTGGTGCTGGTCATGTCAGTTCTCCCTCTGGCGGTGTGCCGAACTCTGGCGGTGTGTCGAAACGTCGATGCGGTGGACGGCGGCGGTGATCGCGATGCTGAGCAGCAGCGCCGCGAGCTCCCGTTGGTCGAAGTGCTTGGCGGCCTGGTCCCAGACCCGGTCGGGTACCGGGCCGGAACGGGTGACCGCCGCGGTCAGCGCCACGACGGCGCGTTCCTCGCCGGTCTGCCCACCGGTGGCCGTGCCGTCCGGGCCGGTCAGTGCCAGCAGCCGTTCGCCGAGGCCGGCGCCGGCGATCGCCCGGTGCAGGGCGGTCAGCGCCTCCCGCGCGCCGGGCACGAGGTCCGCCGGGTCCGGCATCCGTTCGATCGGCATCGGTTCGTCCTCCCTCGGTGTCGTGGAGTGTCGCGGTGTTCCTCGCTGACGGGATTCAGCCGACCATCGCGGCGATGCGGCCCGCGCCGTCCGTGGGACACCGTGGGACACCCGGAACGCGCCTGACCTGCGGTGACATGTCGCCGATCCGTTTCCGTGGCACGGGACGGTAGGGTGTTGCACGTGTCCGGCCCGCACGAGCGACTGGTCTCCCAGCTCGCCCAGATCAAGGAGCTGAGCGGGCTCAGCCTGCGCGCCCTGGCCCGCGACGCCGGGCTGAGCAGCTCCTCACTGTCCCGCTACCTGACCGGCCGTCTCGTCCCGCCGTGGGAGGCCGTCGTCGCCCTGTGCCGGGTGGTGCACCGCGACCCCCGGCCGCTGCGCCCGCTGTGGGCCGAAGCCGACAAGGCCGGCGCCGCGCCCGCGCCCCGCCGCAACGACCTGCCCGCCGACCTGTTCGACTTCACCGGCCGGGAGCGGGAGGCGGCCCGGGTCGAGGAACTGCTGCGCGCCGCCGGGGCCGTGGTGATCGACGGCATGGCGGGAGTGGGCAAGACCAGCCTGGCCGTGCACGTTGCCCACCGGATGGCCGGCGCCTACCCGGACGGCGGCCTCTACCTCGACCTCCAGGGGTTCACCCCGGGCCAGGAGCCGCTGGACCCGCCGACTGCACTGGGCCGGCTGCTCGGCGCCCTGGACATCACCCATCCACCGGCCGGGGAGCAGGAGCGGGCGGCGCTGTGGCGCTCCGAGCTGTCCCGGCGGCGGGCGCTCGTGGTGCTCGACAACGCGGCCGACGCGGACCGGGTGCGCCCCCTGCTGCCCGGCGCCGGGAAGTCGGCCGTCCTGGTGACCAGCCGCAACCGGCTGGTCAGCCTGGACGGGGTGCCGCCGGTGTCGCTGACCCCGTTCGCCGGCGACGACGCGGCCCGCCTCTTCGGCACGGTCGCCGGGATCGCGCTCACCGGCGGGGACGACGTCGGCCGGGTGCTCGACCGGTGCGGCGGCCTGCCGCTGGCACTGCGGATGGCGGGCGCCCGGCTGCGGCACCGGCCCGGCTGGACGGTGGGCGTGCTGGCCGAGCGGCTGCGGGACAGCCCGGCCCGCTTCGACGCCGCGTTCGGCATGTCGCTGCGGCAGCTCGACGACCCGGACCGCCGCGTGTTCCGGCTGCTCGGGCTGCTGCCGGGCGCCGACTTCGACACGGGGGTCGCGGCCGCGCTCACCGGCCTGCCGCCCGGCCGCTGCGCCGACGCTCTCGACGAACTGGTCGACGCCCATCTGGTGCTGGAGTCGTCGCCGGGCCGGTTCCGGATGCACGACCTGATCCGGCAGTACGCGGCCGACCTCGCCGCCGAGGAGGAACCCGACTCCGGGACGGCCCTTCGCCGGGTGCTCGACCACTACCGGGAGCGGGCCGAGACGTACGACCGGATGCTGCCGTCACCGCACCGCCCGGCCCCCGCACCGGGCGATCCGCAGCGGGCCATGGCCTGGTTCGACCTGGAGTACGTCAACCTGATCGCCGCGTTCGACCTGGCCGTACGCCTCGGCGCCGACGAGGTGGCGGCCGCGCTGCCGCAGGCGCTGCGGGTCTGGTTCTTCCGCCACCGCGGCACCGACGACCAGGTGCGGCTGCTCGACGGGGCGGCCGCCGCGGCCGGACGGCTCGGCCGCGGCACCGAACGGGCCGCCCTGCTCGCCGACCTCGGCTGGGCGCTGGCCGCCGCCGGCCGCCTCGACGACGCGCTCGCCGCCTACCGGGAGGCCGACCGGTCCGGCCCCGGCGACGGGCTCGCCGCCACGCTGGCGCTGCGCACCGGGTTCGCCCACCGCGACCTCGGCGAGGCACGGACCGCCCGCGAGTCGTTCCGGCGGGCCGCCGAACTGTTCGAACGGGCCGGCAACCCGGCCGGGCACGCGCAGGCGCTCGCCTTCGACGCCTTCGTGACCCTGCGCCTCGGGCAGCCGGCCGAGGCCGCCGGCCTTGCCCGGGCCGCACTCGACCGCGCCGACGGGCCGGCCCGCATCACCGGGCTGGTCACCCTCGGCGTCGCTCTCGCCCACGACGGGAACGACGCCGAGGCGCTACGGCACCTGCACGAGGCGCTGGACCTGGCCGAGCGCAACCGGCTCCAGCACCAGCAGGCCTGGTGCCACACCTACCTGGCGGTCGCACTGCGGGAGACCGGATCGGTGGAGCGGGCCCTCGAACACCACCGGACGGCACTCGCCCTGCTCGAGCCGCTCCACGAGGTGCAACTCGAGATCGAGTGCCGGGAGGCGTACGAGACGACGCTGGCGGCTCACACGTCGGGCGAGGGGTAGGCCGTCGACGAGTACGTGGCCGGATGGCAGATCCGATACGTCGCCCGGTAGTGCAGCAGCCGATCGCCCGGGCTGCCGACCGCCAGGTCGATGTGGCAGACGTTGCGATCCCACCGGATGTCGTCCACGTAACTGGCGTCCTGGAAGTAGAAGTCGGTGCCGTCGTACCAGCCGGCCCGCCCGACCCGGTAGGCGGCCCGCGCCACCGCGAGCGTGGCCCGGCAGGAGGCGCTCGTCGCACCCTGCGCGAACATCGCGATGCCGAGCAGCTTGGACAGCAGGGCGCCCGGGCGCAGCAACCGCAGCCCGCCGGAGGTGAGCAGCAGGCCGTTGCCGACACAGCGGGCGATCACCTTCTTGTTGGCCAGCAGCAGGGGTTCGACCACCTCCTTCCACTGCGCGGCCGCGTACCGGGTGGGGTCGCGCCCGGCGTCCGCGTGGGCCGCCCCGGGCCCGGCGAGCCCGACGGCGAGGGCGAGAACGACGACAACGACGATCATGCGGGATTTCACCGATCTGCTCCTTCTCATGCGGACCGCGCCGTACGCGGCCGCAGTGTCGACAGGTCCGAACGCGGGGCCGTGAGCTGTGTCCCGGCCTGCGAGAGCGCCCGATCGTGGCGACCGGCGCCTGGGTAATGTGCGAACCGCGTTAACCCGTGGCCACAAACAGAATGCCTGGACATCTCGTGACACAAGCAGCCATTGCCGCACCGCTGGTCGAGAACCTTCGCCGGGCGGGCGTGACCGACGTCCTCACCGACGCGGCACACCGATCGGCGTACGCGTCCGACGCCTCGCTGTACCGGATCGTGCCGCAGGCGATCGTCCGGCCGCGCTCCGCCGAGGACGTCCTGGCCACCCTTCAGGTGTGCCGGACGCTGGGCGTGCCGATCACGGCGCGCGGCGCGGGCACCTCGGTCGCCGGCAACGCGATCGGCCCCGGCGTGATCCTCGACTTCAGCCGTCACATGAACCGGGTGCTCGACATAGACCCGGTGGCGCGGACCGCCCGGGTGCAGGCCGGCACCATCCAGGCCACCCTCCAGGCCGCCGCCAAGCCGCACGGGCTGCGGTTCGGGCCGGACCCGTCGACGCACACCCGCTGCACCATCGGCGGCATGATCGGCAACAACTCGTGCGGATCACGCACCCTCGGCTACGGCCGGACCTCGGACAACGTGGCCGGGCTGCGCGCCTACACGATCGACGGCGACGAGCTGATCACCGACCCGCTGAGTGGCGCCGAGAAGATCACCGAGGCCCTGCGCGGCGTCATCGGCGACAACCTCGCGGTCGCCCGCACCGAGTTCGCCCGCTTCGGCCGCCAGGTCTCCGGCTACGCGGTGGAGCACCTGCTGCCCGAGAACGGGTTCAACCTCACCGAGTTCCTGGTCGGCAGCGAGGGCACCCTCGCGGTGATCACCGAGGCGACCGTGAAACTGGTCGCCGACCCGGCCCACCGCACCCTCATCGTGCTCGGCTACCCCGACTTCGGTACGGCCGGCGACGTCATCCCGAAGATCCTGGAGTTCGCGCCCACCGCCTGCGAGGGCCTCGACCACCGCATCTGCGACGTGGTCCGCAGCCGCCGCGGCCCGGACGCCGTCCCGCCGCTGCCCGGCGGCGCCGCCTGGCTGATGGTGGAGATCGCCGGCGACGACCTCGACGACGTCCGCGACCGCACCCGTCGGCTCATCGCCGTCGCCGAGGCGGTCGACTCCCGGATCGTGGAGGACACCGCCGAGGCCGCCCCGCTGTGGAAGATCCGTGAGGACGGCGCCGGCCTCGCCGGGCGCGCACCGTCCGGGCTGCCCGCGCACGCCGGCTGGGAGGACGCCGCAGTCCCGCCCGCCCGCATCGGCGCCTACCTGCGCGACTTCGACGCCCTCACCGCCCGGCACGGGCTCAGCGTCATGCCGTACGGGCACCTCGGCGACGGCTGCGTGCACGTGCGCCTCGACTTCCCCCTGGACAAGCCGGACGGCCCGGCCCGCTTCCGCGCCTTCCTGGAGGACGCCGCCGACCTGGTCGTCAGCTACGGCGGATCGCTCTCCGGCGAACACGGCGACGGCCGCGCCCGCAGCGAACTGCTCGCCCGGATGTACTCGCCGGACGCCATGAACCTGTTCCGCCGGATCAAGCACACCTTCGACCCCGACAACCTGCTCAACCCGGGCAACCTGGTCGACCCGGACCCGGTGGACGCCAACATCCGCGTCTCCCAGGCCCGGCCGGTGCGCACCGAGCTGGCGCTGGCTTACCACTCCGACGGCGGCGACTTCAACCAGGCCGTGCACCGCTGCACCGGCGTCGGCAAGTGCCGCGCCGACACCACCGTGCTCGGCGGCGTGATGTGCCCGTCCTACCTCGCCACCAAGAACGAGAAGGACTCCACCCGCGGACGGGCGCGCGTGCTCCAGGAGATGCTCGACGGGGACCTGGTGCCGGACTGGCGCGCGGAGGCCGTACACGATGCGCTTGATCTTTGTCTTTCCTGCAAGGGTTGTGCGTCGGACTGCCCGACCGGGATCGACATGGCGGCCTACAAGGCCGAGGTGCTGCACCAGAGCTTCAAGGGGCGGGTGCGGCCGCGGTCGCACTACTCGCTCGGCTGGCTGCCGCGCTGGTCCCGGCTCGCGTCGAAGATGCCCGCGCTGGCCAACCTGGCGACCAGCCTGCCCGGCATCCGCGGCCTCGCGCTGTGGATCGCGGGCGTCGACAAGCGCCGCAACATCCCGAGCTTCGCGCCGAAGACGTTCCGCGGATCCTTCGTCCCGGTGAAGACCGGCAAACCGGTCGTGCTGTTCGTCGACAGCTTCACCGACCACTTCTCACCGGAGATCGCCCGCGCCGCCGTCGACCTGCTCGTCGACGCCGGCTACGCCCCGCAGGTCGCCAGCCGGAAAGCCTGCTGCGGCCTCACCTGGATCTCCACCGGCCAGCTCGACGCGGCCCGCCGCATCCTCGGCAACACCGTCGCCGAACTGCACGAGGCGGTCAAGCAGGGCATCCCCATCGTCGGCCTGGAGCCGTCCTGCACCGGCGTGCTGCGCCAGGACGCGGTCGAGCTGGTCGACAACGAGGCGGCCAAGGAGGTCGCCGCGGCGACGAAGACGGTGGCCGAGCTGCTCGCCGCCACCCCCGGCTGGGAGCCGCCCTCCCTGGAGGGGGTACGGGTGATCGCCCAGCCGCACTGCCACCACCACGCCGTCATGGGCTGGGGCGCCGACGCCAAGCTGCTCAAGAACGCCGGCGCCACGGTCAAGCGGCTCGGCGGCTGCTGCGGGCTGGCCGGCAACTTCGGTGTCGAACGCGGCCACTACGAGGTGTCCGTGCAGGTCGCCGAACAGCAGCTGCTGCCAGCCCTGGAACAGGCCGAGGAGGGCGACGTCTTCCTGGCCGACGGGTTCTCCTGCCGTACCCAGGCCGACGACCTGGCCGGGGTGACCGGCGTCCACCTGGTGCAGCTGCTCGCCGGCGCTCTCCCCAAGAAGCAGGTCAATCGGTAAGCATCCGGTCCAGGAACCGGTCCGGGTCCGCCAGGAAGGCGCGGGTCAGCACGACCGCGTCCGCCTGGTCATAGCCGATCTCGCTGATCCCGCCGTCCGCCGCGATCTCGAAGATCGCCGCGTCCCGGCAGGCCAGCAGGACCGGCGAGTGCGTCGCCACGATGAACTGGCTGCCCAGCGCCACCAGTTCGGCGATCCGCACCAGCAGCGCGAGGCAGCCCTGCACCGACAGGGCCGCCTCCGGCTCGTCCAGCAGATAGAGGCCGGACGGGCCGAACCGGTGCGCCGCCAGATCCAGGAACGACTCCCCGTGCGAGCGCTGGTGCGGGGAGACACCGCCGTACCCGTCGACCACCCCGAGCCGCTCGATCTCGGTGGCCACGTTGTAGAACGACTCGGCCCGCAGGAAATATCCGGTACGGGGACGCCGGCCCGGCACCCGGGACAGCACCAGATGCTCACCGAGGCTCGACTCCGAGGACCGCGTCGCAAAGTTGAACGACGTGCTGCCACCCTCCGGGTTGAACCCGGCCGCCACCGCTATCGCCTCGATCAGCGTCGACTTGCCCGTACCGTTGTCACCCGCCAGAAGGGTGACCGGCGTGCGCAGCCGCAGCCCGCGACGATCCCGTAACGCCCGCACCGCGGGCAGATCGAACGGATAGCCCCCGGCCTGGGTCTTCTCGAGGAGAATCTCCTTGATGAACACCCTCGCGAGACTGCCACACCGGCTCGCCGCGCTGTTGGTCGCGGGAGCCCTGACGTCCTGCGCCCAGGCGACCGGCGTCGCCGCGGAGGAGACGGCCGCACCGGCCGCGCGCAACGTCATCTTCATCAACGGCGACGGCATGGGCGCCGCCCACCGCGAGGCCGCCCGCCTCTACCACCTCGGCCCCGACGGGCGGCTCGCCATGGACCGGCTGCCGTTCTCCGGGCAGCTCACCACCAGCCCGAAGGACCCCGTCTCGGAGATCACCGACTCGGCGGCCGGGGCCACCGCGTGGGCCACCGGCCGGCGCACCTACAACGGCGCGATCAGCGTCGACACCAACCGCAAGCCGCTGGCGACCCTCGGGGCCCAGGCGAAGGCCGCCGGCCGGGCCACCGGGCTGGTCACCACGGCCCAGGTGACCGACGCCAGCCCGGCCGCGTTCTACGCCAACGCCGTCGACCGCGACGCGCAGGACGACATCGCCCGGCAATATCTGGAGGTGTCGAAACCGGACGTCATCCTCGGCGGCGGCGAGGACTGGTGGCTACCGAAGGGCACCCCCGGCGCCTACCCCGACAAGCCCGCCGCCGACCGTACCGAGGCCAGCCGCGGCACCGAGGGCAACCTGATCACGCGGGCCCGCGCGGCCGGCTACCAGTACGTCTCCACGCCCACCCAGCTCGCCGCGGCCGGCTCCGGCAGACTGCTCGGCCTCTTCGCCAACGAGGAGATGTTCCAGCAGCACGCCGAAGGCAGGGGCGACGTCTACCAGCCGGTGGTCAGCCTGCCGACGATGACCGGCAAGGCGCTGGACATCCTCTCCACCGACCCCGACGGCTTCTTCCTGTTCGTCGAGGAGGAGGCCGTCGACGAGTTCGCCCACCAGAACAACGCCAGACGCACTCTCCAGGCCATGTGGCAGCTGGACCGCACGGTCGCGGTGGCCCGCGCCTACGCCTCGGCCCACCCGGACACGCTCCTCGTGGTGGCCGGCGACCACGAGACCGGCGGCCTGTCCGTGGAGGCCGTCGACCCGAAGGACGAATCCGGCGCCGGCAAATCGGCCGAGGACGGGCCGCTCCCGGTCAAGGGCACGAAGCTCCGCTTCAGCATGGACTGGACCACCACCGCGCACACCGGCCAGGACGTCCCGGTCACCGCGGTCGGCCCACAGGCCGACAGATTCACCGGCAAACACCCCAACACCCATGTGTACGACGTACTGGCGCCGATCCTGACCGGTTGAGCAGTCAATGGGGGTATCGGTGGGTGTCGCTATCGGATAGCGGACAGGGTCGGGACCGGTAACGCCGTCCCCACTTCCGGTAATGATGCTTCGGACGGCGCGTTCGCGTGGTTCGAGACTCAGATCCGGAGATCGCATCCATGACTGCTGACCTCAGCACCCCCGCCCGGCAGGCCCTCATCGCCCTGATGGTGCGCGCGGAGCGGACCTCGAACCCCGACCTCAGACAGCGCTACCGGGTCGAGATCACCAAGCCCGCCCGGGAGGAACTCACCGCACAGAAGCTGATCACCTGGGAGACGGGCGCGCGGCGCGCGATCTTCTACGAGCTGACCGACCTGGGCTGGGCGCGGGCCCGGCAGGAGTTCCGGTCGCCACCGCCGGAGAAGGTCTCCGCCGCCTGGCTGCTGCACTACGCCACCCTGCGCCACCTGGACAGCCTGCTGGCACGCGGCGACCAGCAGATCGCCGACCTCTACGCCGAGCCGGACCCGGGACCGCCGCCCGCCGGCACCATCGAGGAGCGGATCCGCGGCGCCTACGCGGACCTCGCCGAGAAGCCGGGCGACCTGATCCGGCTCGTGCTGGTCCGTGACCGCCTGACCGACATCACGCGAGACGAACAGGATCGGGTCCTCGAGGAGATGGACCGGCGCCGGGAGATCCACCTCGACCCCGACCCGGCCCGTAACGAGCTGCCGCGGGAGGCGCTCGACGCCGCGATCCTCATCGGGGGCGAGGCGAAGCATCTGATCACGATCGGCCCGGCGTGATCGAGGCGGACCAGCGGCGTGCGCTGACCGAGCTACGCCGGCTGGACTGGGCACCGACACCCGAGGACGTCTGGACGGCCCTCGACGTTCACCTCGACGAACTGAACGGTGCCGCCGGAGCGGCCGTTCTTCACGCCTTCGAGGAGGCGGAGGCGAGGCGGACCGGCTCGCCGCTGGGCCTGGTCGTGGAAGGACAGCACGGCTCGGGCAAGACGCATCTGGTGCGATGGGCCCGCGAGAAGGTTCAGGAACGCCACGGCTACTTCTTCCTGATGGGCATCACCGACGGCCGTACGTTCTGGCCGAACATCCTGCAGACGTTCCTGCGGGGGTTACGCCGCTCCGGCTACTACCGGCACTCCCAACTGGTGATGCTTCTGGAACGGCTCAGCGAACGGGCGGAGGTCCCACTCGCGCTGCGCCGGCAGATCCGTGGGCAGAGCCCACTGACACCGGCCACACTCGATGCGTTCGTCACCGCGGTCCGGCTCGCGGACCCCGAGACCGGCAGGGAGTGCCGGCACACGCTTCGCGCGCTCGTCCTGATGGCCTCGGCCGACATCGACGTCATGGACCTGGGCGAGTCCTGGCTGCTGTCGGCGCCGGACCTGGAACAGGCTGAACTGACCGAGTGGAGCCTGCCGAAACCCGGTATGCCGGCCCAGGACGTGGCCGTGCAGATCTCCCGGCTGCTCGCGCTCACCGGACCGAGCCTGATGGCGGTCGACCAGATCGACGTGATCTTCGCCCAGAGCAGCGATGTCGCAACCCCAGGACTCGCCGCGGACCTCGGGAACGGGCTGATGGACGTACGCGAGAAGCTGTTCCGGACCGTGACCGTGGTGGCCTGCCTGCCCACCTCCTGGCAGCGGATCAGGCAGGACTCGCTCGCCTCGTTCGAGGGCCGTTTCCGGCAGGAGACCAGGCTGGAGCGGCTGCCGTCGCGGGATGTCGCCGAGAGCCTGATCGCGGCCCGGTTCGCGCCGCTCTTCGACGTGGCCGAGTACAAGCCGCCGCATCTCACCTGGCCACTGCTGCCCGGCGTCTTCGACCGGGCGGACAGATACACGCCGCGGCAGTTGATCCAGCGGGCCGACGAGCATGTTCGCTACTGCCTGGCCAAGGACGAGGTCATCGGGCTGGCGGACTTCGACGACCACCGCGAGGGCACGGCGCCGCAGCGGGCGCGGGTGGACGAGGCCGCGCTGATCCGGCTCGGCGCACGTCTCGCCGAACTGACCGCGAGTGCCGACGTCGACGGCGCCCTCGCCCCGCGAACCGAGGACAGGGAGATGCCACGGCTGCTGGAGGCCGGGCTTCGAGCCTGGGCGGTGGAACAGGGCGGCGGCCGGTTCTCCGTGCAGCCGGTGGAACAGGGCAACCCGTCCGCGCACGCCTGGCTGTGCGAGACGCTCGACGCCGAGATCGAGGATGAGGCGCACTGGTACATCCGGGGTCTGTCGCACGCACATCCCCGGGCCGTCCAGGCGCGCCTCGCCCGGTTGCGCGACCTCGCCTGCCTGGATCCGATGATCAAGAAGCGGCGTGCCTACCTCCTGCGCAACGGACCCTGGCCGACCGGTCCGGTCAGCGCCCGGGTCCGGAAGGAGTTCCTCGACCTCGGCGGCATCATCACCGGAGTGTCCCCGGACGACCTGCGCACCTTCGCGGCACTGGCCGTCCTGCTGGAGGAGAACGACCCCGCGCTCCCGGAGTTCCTCCGGGCCGACCGGCCGGCCGGAAACACCACCCTGCTCACCGAGATCTTCGGCCCGCCGTCCGGCCACGATGCCGGAAGGCCCGGGCCCGCACCGACCGGACCGCCGACCACCGCGGGCCCACCCGTCGGCCATGATGGGGAAAGGTCCGGGCCCGCACCGGCCGATGAGCCGACCGGAGAACCCGGCATTCAGGTCGGCACGGTCGCCGAGAACGGCGCGCCGGTGAGCCTCACGCTCGAATCGCTGCGCAAGCACTCGGTGATCTTCGCGGGCTCCGGATCCGGCAAGACCGTGCTGATCCGGCGGCTCGTCGAGGAGTGCGCCCTGCACGGCGTCTCGGCGATCGTGCTGGACCCCAACAACGACCTGGCCCGGCTCGGCGACGCGTGGCCCGAACCGCCGGAGTCCTGGCGTGACGGCGACGCCGAGCGGGCCCGGGCCTACCTCGACGCCACCGACGTGGTGGTCTGGACCCCGCGCCGCGAATCCGGCCGGCCGCTGGTCCTGCGGCCGCTGCCCGACTTCGGGGCGGTCCTCGACGAACCGGACGAGTTCGCGCTCGCCCTCGACGCGGCCGTCGCGACCCTGGCCCCGCGCGCCCGGATGGCGGCGAACACCGCCAAGGCAGACCGGGGAAGAGCGGTGCTGCGCAAGGCCCTGGAACACTTCGGCCGTACCGGCGGCGGGCGGCTCGCCGATTTCGTCGACCTGCTCACCGACCTGCCGGACGAGGTGACCAGCCTCGGCCGGGCCAGGGAACTCGCCGCGGACATGGCGGAGACCCTGAAAGCCGCGATGGTCAACGACCCGCTGCTCGGCGGCTCCGGAACCCCGCTCGATCCGGGTGCGCTGTTCACCCCGGCTCCCGGCCGCCGTGCCCGGGTGTCGGTGATCAGCCTGATCGGATTGCCCGGTGACGAACAGCGGCAGAGCTTCGTCAACCAGTTGCAGATGGCGCTCTTCTCCTGGGTCAAGCGCCACCCGGCCGGTGACCGGCCGCTCGGTGGGCTCTTCGTGATGGACGAGGCGCAGACCTTCGCCCCGTCCGGCGGCACCACCGCCTGCACCGAGAGCACCCTCGCCCTGGCCAGTCAGGCCCGCAAGTACGGCCTCGGCCTGATCTTCGCGACCCAGGCGCCGAGGGGCATCCACAACCGCATCGTCGGCAACGCGGCCACCCAGTTCTTCGGCTTTCTGAACAGTCCCACCCAGATCGCCGCGGCCAAGGAGGTGGCGCAGGCCAAGGGCAGCGCGGTCCTGGACATCTCCCGGCTGCGCACCGGCCAGTTCTACGCGGTCACCGAGGGCCGCCCGTTCCGCAAGGTGTCCACCGCGATGTGCCTGACCTACCACCCGCCGAGCGCGCTGACCACCGAAGAGGTCTTGCAACGGGCCCGCGACTGAGGAGCACCGGTTGGACATCGTCGTAGACAGCCTGGTCAAGAAATTCCAGGCGGACCATGATCTGTTGGCGCTGGCCGAGGACGAGGCGTTCGCCGGCTACTGCGTGCTGAGCTCGTTCCACGAGGAGGCCTTCAACCCGGACACCTTCCGGATGGGCGGCGGCAACGACCTGGGCATCGACGTCTGAGGCCTGCTGGTGGCGCCTGCGCTGGGTAGGCGCTGTGAGCGTGCCATTCGGCTGCTCTGCTGATCATGAGCCGGACTTGACAGGATCCTTGTGATCGTTAACATATCGGCATCGAATCGACTTCGATGAAAGTCTGTCTGGGCAGGGAGCAGGATGTCGCCGAGCGCCACCCGTCGCGTCGTGGCGGTCGCCGCCGCGCTGATCCTCGCGGCGGCCGGCGGCTGTGGCACGGCCGGGCCCACCGCCGCCCCGGCGGCCCCCGCCACCCCACCCGATCCGGCGTTTCTGCTCGGCGACGCCGGCGTGCACGACCCCACCCTGGTCAAGAAACCGGACGGCGGCTACCTGCTCGCCCACACCGGCGCCAACCTCCAGCTCCGCACCTCCACCGACCGCAACACCTTCACCGAGGCGGGCGCCGTCTTCCCCGGCGGCGCACCCTGGACCACCGCCTACACCAAGGGCAGCGCCGACCTGTGGGCGCCGGACCTGTCGTTCCACAACGGCGAGTACCACCTGTACTACTCGGCCTCCACCTTCGGCTCCAACCACTCGGCGATCTTCCTGGCCACCAGCCCGACCGGCGCGCCCGGCAGCTGGAAGCACCGCGGCCTGGTCGTCGAGAGCCGCAGCGGCGGCGACTTCAACGCCATCGACCCCAACCTGTACGTCGACGACGCCGGAAACTGGCGGCTCACCTTCGGGTCGTTCTGGACCGGCATCAAGCAGATCGAGCTGGACCCCACCACCGGCCTGCGCCGCGCCGACACGATGACCGGCCTCGCCAAACGTGGCGACACCGCGATCGAGGCCCCCTACCTCGTCAAACACGGTGACCACTACTACCTGTGGGTGTCGTTCGACGCCTGCTGCAAAGGAGCGGCCAGCACCTACCGGACCATGGTGGGCCGCTCCACCAGCCCCGACGGTCCGTTCGCCGACCGGAACGGCACCCCGATGACGGCCGGCGGCGGCACCGAGATCCTGGCCGGGCACGGCAGTGTCCACGGTCCCGGCCACCCGGCGGTCCTCGCCGACACCGATGGCGAGTACCTCGTCTACCACTACTACGCCGACTCGGGCTCGCCACACCTCGGCATCAACCCGATCGGCTACGACGCGGCCGGCTGGCCGTTCGTCCACTGATCCACCCGCGCGGCGGGGCCCACCCCCAGCACCGGCGCTCGGCGACCCCCTTTGCGAACCGCTTTCCCCCAAGCGAAACCGAAGGTGACATCCCCATGAGAATCCGCAAGCTGCTCCTCACCGGCGTGACCGGCGTGCTCGCCGTCGCCGCCGGCCTCTACGGCATCCAGTCGGCCAGCGCCGCCACCTACCCCAACCCGGGCGTCGTGACCGGCTCGACCGGCGCACACGACCCGTCGCTGATCAAGCGGCCGACCGGCGGCTACCTGCTGGCCACCACCGGCGACGGCATCACCCTGAAGACCTCCGGCGACCGGACCGCGTTCGCCGACGCCGGCAAGGCCTTCCCCAACGGCACGTCGTGGGCGTCGACCTACACCGGTGGCAGTGCCAACCTGTGGGCGCCCGACCTGTCGTACCGCAACGGCAAGTACTGGCTGTACTACTCGGCCTCCACGTTCGGCTCCAGCCGGTCGGCGATCTTCCTGGCCACCAGCACCACCGGCGCGGCCGGCAGCTGGACCCACGTCGGCAAGGTCATCGAGTCGACCACCAGCAGCGGCTGGAACGCCATCGACCCGAACCTCAGCGTCACCACGTCCGGCGAGTGGTACCTGACCTTCGGCTCGTTCTGGACCGGCATCAAGATGGTGAAACTCAGCTCCAGCACCGGCCTGCGCGCCGACAGCACGATGCACAACATCGCCGAGCGGTTCACCAACAGCAAGTCGGTCGAGGCGCCGTTCATCCACTACCGCAACGGCTACTACTACCTGTTCATGTCGTTCGACTTCTGCTGCCAGGGCGCGTCCAGCACCTACCGGACCATGGTGGCCCGCTCGACCAGCATCACCGGCCCGTACAAGGACCGCGCCGGCACCCTCACCACGGCGGGCGGCGGCACCGAGATCCTCGCCACCCACGACAGCATCCGCGGCCCCGGCCACCCGGCCGTCATGACCGACTCGGACGCCGACGTGCTGATCTACCACTACTACAACTCGTCGGGCGCCGCGAAGCTCGGCATCAACCTGCTCTCCTGGAGCTCGTCGGGCTGGCCCACGGTCTACTGATCGGTCACCCTCGCGGAGAAGGCGCCGGCTCCTCGCGGCGCCTTCTTCCCTTTCCCGGGGTACGCCGTCCGCGCGGCCCTGGTGACACGAGGCGGGACACCGCGACCCGGGGATGAGGAGGGCGATCCCCCGTTGCGGCCGTGCTCTTCGATGTCGCGGCGCCACTGCCGAACGAGCTCCTCCGACGCCTCCCGGCCGCGTACCCACGCGTAGCGAGGCTCGTGCTCGTCGCCGTCCAGTTGGTCCGCCACCACGAACCACCGGCCCGAGATCGCCCGACCTGCCATCGCACCCAGGTCCCGGACTCCAGCCGACCAAGCACGATCACCTCGCCATGGTGATCGACGGGTCAACACCCGATGGCCCGCTCGGGTGAGCCGGGCGGATCGGCTTGGCGGCGCGCCTGTGGCTGGGCGGTGAACGGGTCAGGGATGCGTCGGCGTACGGCCGGTAGCGTCACGATCGGCTCTCGCCTGCTTGGTCGCGGCGCGGGACCCTTCACCGCTGATCTTCGGCCGGAACAGCTTCATGGGGGATCCCGCGTCATTCTCGGCCCATGCTAAGGCTTCGGGCTTTTCTGGCGTTATTCGGACAAGACGAACTGGTTGAAGTTTGTACTCAACCCGTTGCGCGGAAAGGCTCTTTGAGCGGAAGGGTGAGTGGGAGGCGAAGTGCATGCCGCCACACTCCCCTTTACGGCGTCGTTCCCTCCGCCGTTCGGCTGATCGCGCGTGCGTCAAGTCGCCGGTTCGGCCGGTTTGCCTCCGGGGTGGATTCGCCCGAGCCCTTAGCGGCGATTAGGGATTGCCCGGAAGAAATACTTGCTAAGTGCATAGATCCGAGTGGGTTCATGGTGTGCGCGTGCTGCTGCTACGGCGGCTGGCTGCTCGGTTGGAGATTGTTACGGCCGGTCTCGTGCCCGGTGCCGGATGGCTCACGCTATTCCTACGATACTTGTAGGTAATAATTGCTCAACCTATCTACACTGTCTGGTTCGTGCGTTTCGCGATGGTGCGGCGGGGTGGCCCGATAATGTCCGCCTTGGTTGACGGGTATTCATTTCACAGCTCTGAATCGACGTGATTAAGATATATTGCTGTCGATTCATCTGAACGTGGTCGGACGGGGCGATCGGCGTCGCCGCACCCGGCGCGCGTTCGGTGCGCCTCTTCTCGGCTTACCGATACGGGGGGAATGATCGGTGCGTCTTCCGGTGCTCGAAGAGAGCCGGGGCCATGCGTTCGCGGCCTGGCGAGGAGCAGTCGTCGCCATGCTCGGCTGCGTGTTCGTCGCGGTCAGCACAGTCGGCGCGGTGCGGGTGATCCGATCCGGGGACCCGGAGACCACGCTCTTCGTGGCCACCGCCCTGGTGCTCGTCTGCGCCTACGGCACCGCCGCGATAATCCTGTTGGTCCCCCGCTCCAGCACCCTTGCCGGCGCCGTCTGCCTCGCCGTCGCGGTGGTCTGGCTGGCCCGCGGCACCGGCCCGCTGCGGGGCACGCCGGGTGTCGACATGTCCGCCGTCGCGCATCCGCTGATCTGGAGCCTGCTGGTCGTCCTCCTGGTCGTCCAGCGGCGGACTCGGCCGTTGACCCGGGCCGATCACGCCCTGCTGGCGGTCAATCTCGCCACCCTGCCCCTGCTGGTGCTGGACAGCCGGATCGCCCGCCCGGCCCCCACCGATCCGTGTCTGGTCTGCCTGCCCGCGCCGGACTGGACCGTGGAGCCGTATCTGCCGTTGGCGGCACGCCTGGCAGTGGTCGTGGTCGCGGTCTGGCTCGCCATCCGGCTGATCGTGCGGTGGCGGCAGCGGGTGTGGCGGATCGTCGCGCTGCCCGGTCTGCTCCTCTGCCTCCAGGTCGCCGCCGCCGCGGTGCTCGGGCCGCTGGTCATGCCACCCGAGCCGGTCTGGCTGGTCGGCAACGCCCTCGGGGTGATCCTGCAGATCCTGCTCCCGCCGCTCGTGGTGCTCAGCACCGCCCGGGGCTGGCACGCCGACGTCGAGCACTGGGAGCACCGGTACACACAGGAGGCTGAGCACGGACGGCGCCGGGCGCGCATCGAGATCGAGCGGGACCTGCACGACGGCGCGCAACTGCGGCTGATCAACGCGACGCTGCTGCTCCAGATGGCCCGCAACGCGCTGGCCGGGGCCGGGCCCGACGCCGAGGCCCACCTGGACACCGCGGCCAGCGAGCTGACCCTCGCCATCAGCGAGCTGCGCCTGCTCAGCCGGGGCCTGCGACCGCCCGCTCTGACCCGGCGGAACCTGCGTGAGGCGCTCACCACGCTGGCCGCGAACATTCCGGTGACGGTACGCATCGAGGGGCATCCCGGCACGGTGTCCCGGCCGGTCGCCGAGGTCGTCTACTTCACCGTGGCCGAGGCGCTCGCCAACGCGATCCGGCACGGCGCGGCCAGCACCGTGGTGATCCGGATGCGCAAGTCGGACGACTGCCTGCACCTGGAGATCCGCGACAACGGCACCGGCACCGCCCAGATCCTCACCGGCAGCGGTGGCCTCGGCCATCTCGGCCGCCGTGCCGAGGAACTGGGCGGTCGGTTCAGCGTGGACAGCCGGCCGGGTGCCGGCACGACGCTTCGGGTGGTGATCCCGTGCGAATTGTCATTGCAGACGACGCGGCGCTGATCCGGGAGGGTCTGGCAGCGCTGCTCCGGCAGGCCGGCATGGAAGTGCCGGCCACCGTGAACGACGCGCGCGAGCTGCTGGACGCGGTCAGCGCGCACCGCCCGGACGCGGTCGTCGTGGACATCCGGATGCCCCCGACCTACACCACTGAGGGCCTCGCCGCCGCGGACCGGATCCGGCGGGAGTTCCCCGGCATCGCCGTGCTGGTCCTCTCCATGCACATCGAGACGGAGTACGCCCTGGCGATCGTCAATTCCGGGGAGGGCGGTGTCGGCTATCTGCTCAAGGAGCGCATCCTCAAGATCGATCAGGTGATCGCGGCGCTCCGTGAGGTGGCCGGCGGCGGTGCGGTCATCGACTCGGCGCTGGTCGAGGAGCTGATGGCGCGCCGGCGGACCGGTGGCCGGATCGACCGGCTCACCGTACGCGAGCAGGAGGTGATCGCCCTCATGGCGCAGGGCCTGACGAACCGGGCCATCGCCGACAACCTGCATCTGAGCATCAAGACCGTCGAGGCGTACGTGACCAGCATCCTGGAACGGCTCCAGATCGACGCTGCGGACGGCGTGCACCGGCGGGTCCGGGCGGTGCTGATGTACCTGCGGTCCAACGGGTCCGGCGAGGGCGGCAACGGCCCGGGATAGAGGCCGCCCGGTGGAAACCCGGGCCGAGGAGGCAGGGATTCCCCGGTACCCGGAAGACGTGCCTGTCGTTACGTTTCGATCCATCAGCCGCCGGGACTGCCCGGCGGTCACAACGGGGAGAGACGGAAATGAGCGACGGGAGAAACGAACCGGAACCGATGACGGAGACCATCCCGGGCGACGGCTGGTGGCTGGCCACCCGGCTGATCCGCTCCGCCCGTGACGAGGTGCTCGCGCTGATCCCGGCCGGCTGCGGCCTGCTGACGGAGAACAGCCGCCGGCGGGGTCCGGGGGCCCGGAGCGGCTGGCAGGGCGCCGACCGGGTGCTCGCCGTGGTGGCCGGCGAGACTTTGCAGGACCGGGGTGCGCGCCTGCGTTCCCTGCTGGGCGGCCGGGCCGAGGTGCGGGCCGGGAAACACTCGCCGACGCTGATGGTGGTGCTGGACCGCCGGGTGGCGATCGTCTCGCGCGGTGCCGAAACCTCGCCCCTGGCGGTCCGTTCGCCGGCCACCGTGCAGACCCTGATGACGATCTTCCACCACCACTGGTCCGAGGCGAGCACCGATGAGACCGGCCTGCACGGCCGCCTCAACAGCATCCAGCGTGACGTGTTGCGCCGACTGGCCGGCGGTGTCACCGACGACGTCGTGGCCCGGGAGCTGTCGGTCTCCACCCGGACCGTCCAGCGGCACGTCACCCAGATCATGCAGATGGTCGGCGCCCGGAGCCGGCTCGAGCTCGGCATCCGGCTGGCCGTCCACGGCCTCTACGAGCAGGCCCCCGTGGTCTGACGGGAAGGAGAAGGGCCGCGCCGGCCGGCGCGGCCCTTCGTCATGTCGTACGTCCTACGCGCACTCCACCAGACCGGAGCGAATCGCCGTGACCACCGCCGACGTCCGGTTCGTGCAGCCCAGCTTGAGCAGGACCCCGGCCACCAGCCGCTTCGCCCCATGGTCGGAGATCTTGAGGCGCCGGGCGATCTGCTTGTTGCTCAGGCCCTCCACCAGCAGCACCAGCGTCTCGTGCTCGCGCGGGGTCAGGCTGATCGGGGTGAGCCGCGCGGACGTGCGCCGGATGCCGGCCCGGGCCAGCAACTGCTGTGCCAGCACCGCCGGCATCGGCACCTCACCGGTCATGATCGCCCGCAACGCGTTCTCCAGGGTGCGCCCGGAGAGGTCCTGCTGGAGCAGGAAGCCGTCCACCACCACCCCGCTGGCCAGCACCGCCTCGGCGGCGTGGGCGTCGTGGATCAGCATGACGATCTTGCTGCCGGGGGAGATCAGCGCGGCGGCGGCGATGCCCGCGACACCGTCGGCCGCGTCGACGACGAGCACATCCGGATGCTCGTTGCCGATCTCGACCAGCAGTTCCGGCATCGAGCGGTAGGCGCGGACGGAGCGGGCCACGGTCAGGACACGAAGGGCGACGTCCAGGCCGCCGCGGAGGATGTCGTTGCCCATCACCAGTGCGATGCGCAGGCTCGCCGACTCGCGGTCCGGAATTGTCTCGACGATCGTCGCGGTCATGACCGCGCTCCTCTCATTCGGAGTCACACGGATCATCGAAGCCGACAGCGCCCGGCCCCAGCCAGGACGATGTCTCGTTCCGGACACGCTCAGCCGGTTTCAGACACGTCGTTGCTGCTCAAGCAGGGTGCCGAGAACCTTGCCGAATTCCGGGGAGGCGAGGTAGTTGCGGGCGCCGCGCAGCCGCGGGTCGCAGTCCAGCGAGACCTTCGCGGTGACACCGGCCGGGCTGTCGCCACCGGCTGCCAGCACCAGGGTGTCCTGCACGTCGGTGACGTCCACCCAAACGGCCGGTCCGGTCGCCGGTGCGGCCCCGGCCAGGGTGTGCGGGGCGCCGAGGGTGATCAGCGCCGGAGCACCCGGCCCGGCGGCGGCCAGTGCCGTGGCTGCCGCGACCCCGCCCAGGCAGTGCCCGATCACGACGGTGGTGTCCGGGGTCAGTGCGGCGCGTACCTCGGCGGCCGCGTGCCGGGCCGCTGCCGTGTCACCGGCGACGGCCCGGGCCTCGCGCAGCGAGCCGGTGAGCTCCCCGGTCGTCAGGCCGCAGAAGTAGCGGGACCAGGCCAGCCGGGCGGCCAGTTCGGGCACCCCGGCCGGCTCCGGGCCCGGCTCGCTGTCGAAGGCGGCGGCCCGCCAGCAGCGCCGGAGCAGGTTCGCCTCGGCGGCCGGATCACTCGCCGGCCGAGGCGCCACCCGGTCCGGGGAGTCCAGGTTCACCACGGTCGCCTCCGGCGTCCCGGCCGGATAGCCGGCCAGCGCCAGCCCGTCCTGGATTGAGGTGATCCACTCCAGACGTACCGATGTGCCGGTCCGTTGCGGACCGGCGGTGCCGTGCACGATGAGCAGCCGGGACATCGTCTTCTCCTCCTGCGTTCTCGGTGCGGCTCAGGCGGCCGCGGGCAGCCGGTAGCCGTGCTCGCCGACCCGGGCGGCCAGATCGCCGAGATCGTCGTCGGCGGCCGGTCCGCTGCGCCAGGCCGCCAGGTAGCGGACGTTGGCATCCCGGTCGAGTTCCGCCACCCGGAACCGGGCCGGGATGCCAGCGAACGCGGCGATCGTGTCCAGGGTGGCGGCCGGATCAGCCATCAGGTCCTCGTAGCGGACGGTCAGCAGCCCGTCCAGATGCGCGGCGTCGGCGGCTACCAGATCGTGGGCGTGCAGCCAGTGCTCGACCAGTTGCCGTACGGACAGGGCCGGCGTCCACTTCCGGGTGCTCATCGCCACCGCCACCGGATGACGGGTGACCAGCACGAACCGGGCGTCCGGGAAGAGGTGCCGGAAGAACCGGAACCGCAGCAGGTTGGGGGGTGACTTCTCGAGCAGCACCGGCCGGTCCGGGGCCAGGTAGCGACCCCATTGCTCGCGCAGCAGCCGGGCGGTGGCCGGTGTCGCCAGGCGGTCGTGCTCGGTCATGTGTGCCCCGGGCGCGTACGCGAACCGCCCCGGCCCGCCGTGCTGCTCGTCATAGGGGCAGACGGTCTGCAGGTACTGGCCCTCGTCCATCGGCGCCCCGGTCCGCCGGAACCCGGCCACCAGCGGGTTCGTCCCGACCAGCGAGGCCAGCAGCGTGGTGCCGCTGCGGTGCATGCCGCCCATGAACACGAATCGCTGCTCGTTCACATGGTCTCCTTGAAACGATTCCGGTGCAGGGCCTCACCGACCGCCCGGCCGAGGGCCGCGTGCTCGGGCGCCCAGGCCACGAAGCTGCCCCGGCGGGTGGTCGGCAACGGATCGGGATGGCTCAGATAGCCGCCGCCGGTCGCGGTCACCAGCGCCCGCCCGGCCGCCGTGTCCCAGTCGAAGACGTCGGCGTTGGCGGCCAGATCCGCCCGCCCGGCGGCCACGTAGGCCAGCGCCAGCGCGGACGAGCCGAGCCGTCGTACGTCCGCGGCGGCACTCAGCAGCGCGGCCAGCAGCTCGGTCTCGGCGGCGGCGGGCGGCCCACCGGCGTTCGGGATGTCGCAGAGAACCAGCGGCGCCGCCGGTGGCCCGGCACCACGGACCGGCAGTTCCGCGCCGTTCAGCCGGGCGACGCCCTCAGCCGCGGTGAACAGTTCGTCGTGGACCGGGTCGAAGACACACCCCCCGGCGGTACGGCCATCGATGCGCAGCCCGATCGACACGCAGAAGAACGGGATGCCGCGGACGAAGTTGTAGGTGCCGTCGATCGGGTCGATCAGCCACACCGGACGGTCGTCCGGACCGCCCTCGGGGCCGTTCGCCCGGCCGGTCTCCTCGCCGATCAGGAACGTGCCGGGTGCCGCGTCGTGCAGCGCCGACCGGATCATCCGCTCGGCGGCCACGTCGACCTCGGTCACGACGTCGTGGAAGCCCTCCTTCACGGTCACGGCGGCCGGTCCACGGAACCGGCTCCGAACGAATCGGCCGGCTTCCACGGCCGCCTTCGCGGCCACGTCGACGAGGTGCTGCACGGTGCTGGTCACGGCGTCACGCTAACCGCGCCGGCCGGGCGCCACGCTGCCCGGACGTGTCAGCCGTCCGGGCATACCCATTCGTGGTGGCCGATCGAGTCTCCCGGCGGGCCGCGCGAGTTCCGAGCATGGGCGACAGCGGCCGGCGGTCGACGCGACCGATGGA
Organism: Actinoplanes hulinensis; assembly: GCF_019429605.1. NCBI lineage: Bacteria > Bacillati > Actinomycetota > Actinomycetes > Micromonosporales > Micromonosporaceae > Actinoplanes > Actinoplanes hulinensis. Next base: position 194,767 of record NZ_JAHXZI010000011.1, read on the forward strand.
TCCGGCGGCACCGGAGGGCGGATCGATGGCAGACAATTCACGCGGCGTGAGCCGGTTCGGGCGTACCGCCGACCGGCCTCGTGGCGCCGAGCACTGGGCGGCCGAGCAGGAGGTGATCGGCCCCGGCCTGCAGGCGGTCATGCTCTGGGCGCAACTGTGCGTCGAGTCCGCCGCCGGAGCGGTCCTGATCGACGTCGACGGCAACGAGATCATCGACTTCCAGGGTGCCGGCGGCGTCAACTCGATCGGCCACGCCAATCCACGGCTGATCGAGGCGCTCACCGCCGAGATGTCCACCGCGCCGGCCGGTGGGTTCGGGTCGGCCGGCCGCCGGGCGATGGCCGACTCGCTGCGGGAGTTCCTGCCCCCGCCGCTGGACCGGATCCAGCTCTACAGCGGCGGCACCGAGGCGGTCGAGGCGGCCCTGCGGCTGGCCAAGTCGGTCACCGGCAAGCACGAGTTCCTGTCGTTCTGGGGCGGCTTCCACGGCAAGACGCTGGGCAGCCTGGGGCTCACCGCCGGCGCCCGCGGCGGGCTCGGGCCGCTGCCCTCCGGCTACTTCAGCGCACCGTACGCGAACTGCTACCACTGCCCGCTCAAGACCACCTTCCCGGGCTGCGGGTACGCCTGTGTGGACACCGTGCGGGACACCATCAAGGAGAACTCCACCGGCGCGCTCGCGGCTCTCGTGGTCGAGCCGGTGCAGGGCCGCTCCGGCAACGTGGTGCCGCCGCCGGGCTACCTGAACGCGTTGTCCGAGGTGGCCCGCGAGTTCGACGCGCTGCTCATCGTCGACGAGATGATGACCGGCTTCGGCCGTACCGGGGAGCCGTTCGCCTTCATGCGGGACGAAGTGGTCCCGGACATCATCACGGTCGGCAAGGGCATGGGCGCCGGCTACCCGGTCACCGGGGTGATCTCGACCGCCGAGCTGATGGCCGCCGCCCCGTTCTCCGACCCGAGCGCCAGTTCCTCCAGCTTCGGCGCGTTCCCGCTGGCGTGCCGCGCGGTGGCCACCACCACCGACGTGATCGTCGACGAGGACCTGCCGACCCGGGCCGCCAAGCTCGGCGGCGAGATGCTGGCCGCCCTCCGGCCGCTGGTCGAGGAGTCGCCGCTGGTCGGTGACGTGCGCGGGGCCGGATTCGCGATCGGCATCGAGCTGGTGGCGGACAAGGAGACCCGCCGGCCGCTGGACAAGGCCACGTTCCGGGAGACGTTCCTGGCACTGGCCGACGCCGGGGTGCTGGTGATGACCGGCGGCACCACGCTGCGTCTCTACCCGCCGCTCAACGTGGACGCCGATCTGGCCGAGGAGGCCGTTCAGATCATCCGGCGGGTCCTGATCGACGGTGTGGCGCCGCGACCCGCGGTCGCCGGGGAGGAAGTGGCATGAGGATAGCGATCATCGGGTTCGGCACCGCGGGCCAAGGACGGCTGCACGCCTACCGTACGGTCACCGCCGGCCGGGCCGTCGCGGTGCTCGACCCGTCGCCGGAACGCCGGGCCCGGGCCCGGGAGCTCGACCCCGGCGTGGAGACCTTCGCCGGGCTGTCCGAGTTGCTCGCCGCCCGGACGGTCGACGCCGTCGACATCTGCACCCCGCCCGTCCACCACGTCGCGCTGGAACGGGAGGCGCTCGTCGCGGGCCTGCACGTCATCTGCGAGAAGCCGGTGGCGGTGCACACCGGCGAGGCGATCGAGTTGGTCGCGCTCGCCCGGGAACGGGGCCGGCTGCTCTATCCGGCCCACAACTACGGCTTCTCGCCGATGATGCGGGTGCTCACCGGCGCCGTCGCGGACGGGCGGATCGGCGGTCCGATGCGGGCCTCCTTCCGGATCGCCCGGGACTCGCACGCGCGCGGTGTGCCCGGCTGGCAGCCGGACTGGCGCCGGGACGTCACGGTGGCCCGTGGCGGGATCATGCTCGACCACGGGACGCACTGTGCGTACATGGCCACCAGGCTCTTCGGGGAGGCGCCCCGGACGGTGTCCTGCGTCGCGCAGTGGGCCGACGGCGACGCCGCCGGCGGGATGGATCTCGCCGCCCGGTTGCACCTGGAGTTCGGGGGCGGGACCTGCGAGATCGATCTGAGCTGGATCAGCGGCACCCGTTCCAATCGCTACCTGCTGACCGGCCCGGAGGGTACGGCTGACGTGCACGACGGGGTGGCCGAGGTGCGCTCGGCACACGGGGTGGAACGGACCGATCTGACCCCGCCGACCAGGGATCAGACCCATCAGGAGTGGTTCGCCGGGATGTTCGGCGACTTCGCCGCACTGGTCGCCGCCGGCACCGGGTGGGACCGGCCGATGCGGGAGGTCGTCACCACGACAGCGCTGGTCGAGGCCGCCTACCGGTCGGCCGCTCTGGGCGGGGAGCCGGTCGCCCCGGCCGGTCTCGTGACCGCGGAAGTGCGGTGAACCCCGGGGAGATCCGGTTCAGCGTGGCGATCATGCATCACCCACGGCGGCGGGAGCGCATCCCCCCGCTGGTGAGCGACTGCGCACCCCTGACCGCCCGGGTGATCACCGACCCGGATCCGGACGGGGTACCCAGCCCTCTGCGTACCGCCAAGGTGGCATGGCGGTCCATCGAGGACGGGGCCACCCATCACCTGGTGCTCCAGGACGACATCGTGCTGATCCAGGGCTTCGCCACCCAACTGCACCGGGCCGTCAGCGCCCGGCCCGGCCACGGCATCTCGCTCTACTCGCACTGGGACAGCCCGCAGAACTCCTACCTGGTCCGGCGTGCGGTCATCGCCGGATGGCCGTTCGCGCCACTGTCCCGGTCCGAGTGGACGCCCACCCAGGGCTTCGTCCTGCCGGTGGCGCTCGCCCGGGATCTGGCCGACTACCTGGCCGGGATCCCGGACGACGTCAAGGACGACGACGAGATGGTCGTACGGTTCTGCCGGGAGGCCGGGATCCCGGTCGTCGGCACCGTGCCGCACCTGGTCGACCACCGTTTCGACCCCACCATCGTCGGGCATCCGGGCCGGTTCCACGCCACCGTGTTCCTGCCCGCCCCGGTGCTGTCCGCCGATTACTGGCGGCTCAGCGCCAGTGCCGAGGCCGCGCTGGACCGTCGTTGCGGGTCCGGGGAGAAGCTGGCCTACACGATCCAGCTGCATCGCAGCCGGTGTCTGATGCGCCCGCTGCGGCCCGGCACCGGCGAGCCGGTCGAGCACGGGTTCGGCTGGTACTGGGCCGACCACTGCGGCCTCATCGGGGTGTCGGCCGGCGACGTGGTGAACGGGTTCGACGCCTTCCTCGGAACGCGGGATCCGGCCCCGGAGCCGCACTGGCGGCTCGCGCTGGAGGTGTGGGCGGCGGGCTACCTGCTCGGCGCGGACGCGGTGACCGTACGCCGTGGTGAGGCCGCCGGGGTATGGCCGCCGGCCGCCGTCGGAGCCGGGCTCGCGCAGGCCGCGATGACCAGCTGGATCAGTTCCGGCCTGGCCGGGCAGGACGCCGCCGGGATCACCGCGAGAGGCCGTTCGGACCTGATCGCGACCGGCCTGGCCGGGGTGTCCCGGGGCTGGCTCGACGGCTGGCGGGCGGAGCCGTGACAGCTTGCCCTACCTGTTCGGCTAGCCCATCTGCCCGCTCGATCGAGCCTTCTGCACCCGCCGGCCCGGCGCGACGCTGGTCCGGCACGTCAACCACCCGTCCCGGGAGCGTCTGATGTCTGACCACGAAACCTTCGTCGACCTGCTGCAGACCCGCGCCGTGGCACACCCGGAACGTCCAGCGCTGATCTTCGACGCCGACCCCGGGCTGGACGACGGGCCGGTGCGCACGGTCACCTATGCCGAACTGGCCGCCCGGGCCCGGCAGATCGCCGCCCTGCTGGCCGGTACGGTCCGGCCCGGCGACCGGGTGCTGGTCCTCAACGAGCCGGGCACCGCGTTCGCCGAGAGCTTCTTCGGCGTCCAGTACGCCGGGGCGGTCCCGGTGCCCGCGCCGCTCCCGGACGGCTACCGTCGTCAGCGCGACCGGCTGGCCGGCATCGCCCGGGACGCCCGGATCGCGGCGGTCCTCACCGACGGCGCCGCCCTCGGCACGGTCCGCGAGTGGGCCGGCGAATCCGGGCTGGCCGAAGTGCCGTGCCTGGCCTTCGACGGGATCGCGCCGGACGACGGCGCGGCCTGGCGGCGGCCGGCGATCGACGGATCGAGCATCGCCTTCCTCCAGTACACCTCGGGCTCCACCAGCGACCCCAAGGGTGTCGTCGTGGACCACGCCAACCTGTTGCACAACCTGCGGGTCTTCCACAAGATCCTGAGCAGTGGGGAGAACGTGCGGGTCGGCGGCTGGCTGCCGATGTACCACGACTTCGGCCTCATCGGGCAGCTCCTGGCCCCGCTCTCGGCCGGCAGTTGCAGCGTGGGGATGTCACCGACCGCGTTCCTCAAGCGCCCGTACACCTGGCTGCGGCTGATCGACCGGCACGACGTGCGGATCTCGCCGGCACCGAACTTCGCCTACGACCTGTGCACGCGCCGGGTCACCGACGAGCAGATCGCCGGACTGGATCTGTCCCGGTGGATGCACGCGATCAACGGCTCCGAGCCGGTGCAGGCGGCCACCCTGGCCGCGTTCGCCCGCCGGTTCGCCGCCGCCGGGCTGCGGACCGAGACGCTCTGCCCGGGTTACGGCATGGCCGAGGCCACGCTCAGTGTCAGCGGTTCACCGGCCGGGACGGCGCCGGTCGTCACCACGGTCGACGCCGACGATCTGGAACGGCACATCGTGACGCCGGTCGATGACGGTCACCCCGGGCCGGTGCGCGACCTCGTCAGCAGCGGGCTCAGCACCGGCGACTTCGACGTCCGGATCGTCGACCCGGCCACCCGCCGGGAGCGGCCGCCGGGGACCATCGGTGAGATCTGGCTGCGCGGCCCCAGCGTGGCCCGCGGCTACTGGGACAGGCCCGAGGCCACCCGGGAGGTGTTCGGCAACGCGCTGGCCACCGGCGAGGGCGGCTACCTGCGGACCGGTGACCTCGGGCTGCTCGACGGCGGCGAGCTCTACGTCACCGGCCGGATCAAGGAGTTGCTGATCGTCAACGGCCGGAACCTGTACCCGTACGACATCGAGGCCGCCGTCCGTACCGTGCACGAGAGCCTGTCCCGGGGCGTCGGCGCGGCCTTCACCGTCGAGGTGCCGCACGAGGAACTCGTGGTCGTGCAGGAGTGCCGGGCCCGGTCGCTCGACCGGGAGGCGCGGGCCGCGGTGGTCACCGCGATCCGCCGGCTGCTGTCCACGGAGTTCGGGGTCGGCGCGGCCGGTGTGGTCCTGGTCCGCCCGGGAACGGTGCCCCGGACCACCAGCGGCAAGATCCAGCGGGGACTCGCCCGGATGCTCTTCCTGAGCAGGGCTCTGGACACCGAGCACGAGCAGCTCACCGATGCGATCCGCGCCCGGCTCCGGACCGGCGACCGGGTCCGGTCCTGAGATGGCCGCGCCCACCCTGCCGCTGGCCGCCGCCGTCGCCCGCGACCTCGAGGAACGGCTCGGCGACCCGGCCGACGCCGGCACCGTCTTCAACCACCACCGGGTCGGCGCCGCGGACGAGGCCGAGGCCTTCCCCGCCGAGATCTGCGCGGAGCTGGACCGGCTCGGCCTTCCGGCCCATTACGTGCCCGCGGCGTACGGCGGCGCCCTGCACGGCTTCGACACGCTCGTCCAGGTGCTCCGGGTGATCGCCCGGCGGGACCTGACCACGGCCATCGCCCACGGCAAGACGTTCCTCGGCGCGGCCTCGGTGTGGGCGCGGGCGCCCCGGGACGAGGCGGACACCGCGCAGGCGCTCGGCCTCGCCGCGACGGTGCTGGCCGGCACCCCGGTCTGCTGGGCGCTGACCGAGCCGGGTCACGGCAGCGACCTGATGAGCGGCGAGGTGACCGCGGTTCCCGACGGTCCCGGATACCGGGTCGACGGCGCCAAATGGCTGATCAACAACGCCACCCGGGGTGGGGTGGTCTGCCTGCTGGCACGTACCGGGCCGGGTTCCGGGCCGCGGGCGTTCACCGTCCTGCTGGCCGACAAGCGGCGGCTGCCCGCGGACACCTACCGGTGCCTGCCCGCGGAGCCGACCCACGGCATCCGCGGCGCCGACATCAGCGGGATCGCGTTCAGCGGCGCTCCGGTCCCCGCGACGGCTCTGGTCGGCGCGCCCGGCTCGGGACTGGAGACCGTGCTGCGGGCGTTGCAGCTCACCCGTACCGCCTGCACCGCATTGTCGCTCGGCGCGGCCGACCACGCGCTCGCGCTGACCCGGCAGTACCTGCCGGAACGACGGCTGTACGGCCGGAGCCTGTCCGAGGTGCCCTACCTGCGCCGCGGCGTCGGCCGGCTGCACACCATGCTCTTCCTGGCCGAGGCGATGACCGCGGTGGCCACCCGGGCGGTGACCGCGGAGACCGAGGAGATGAGCGTGCTCGCCCCGGTGGTCAAGGCGTTCGTCCCGGAGCTCACCGAGCAACTGATCAGCGGATGTGGCGAGCAGCTCGGCGCCCGGGCCTTCCTCACCGGCATCGCGGACTACGGCCGGTTCCAGAAGATCGAGCGTGACCACCGGATCGTGGGCATCTTCGACGGCAGCACGCCGGTCAACCGGTCCGCCCTGATCAACCAGTTCCCGCAACTGGCCAGGGGCTGGCCCGGTGACGTGGTGGAGGTGGCCCGGCTGCGTGCGATCGCGGACCTGAGCCTGCCGGCGCCGGACCTGGACCCGGGCCGGATCACGCTGGCCGGCCCCCGCGGATGCCTGCCGTTGCGCGGGCTGGCCGCGGCGGTGGCCGCGGTCCGGGCCGCGGGCGGTCCGTCGGCCCGGGCCGAGGCGCTGCTGGCGGCGACCGACCGGGTGCACACCGAACTGGCCGCGCATCGCCCGGTGCCGTACGACGTGGAGCCCGCTGCCCATGACCTCGCTCACCGGTTCGAGCTCTGCGTCGCCGGCGCCGCCGCGGTGCACCTGTGGCTGCACAACCACGAGCGGGCCGGGAACGACCCGCTGTGGGCCGGCGGGCTGTGGCTGGACGCCGCACTGACCTGGGTCCTGCACCGGCTGGGAGCCGCGCCGGACGGCTCGGAGATCTACCAGCGGGTGTACGCGTCCCTGGTCCCCGGCCGCCGGCCCTCCGTGCTCGACCTCGATCTCGCCGAGGAGGCGTGATGACCCTGGCGGAGCTGGAGAGCCGGTTCGGCGACCCGTGGGATCCCGCGAACCCGCTCGGCAATCACGCGGTCCTCGCCGCTGACGAGCGGTCGGAGATGTTCGGCGACGGCGAGCGGATGCTCGACGACTTCGGTCTCAACGCCGAGTTCGTGCCGGTCGCCCGGGGCGGCCGGATGACCGGACTGGACCGGCTGATCCGGGTGATGCGCGCGGTGTTCCGGCGTGACCCATGCCTGGGCCTCGGCTACGGCGCCAGCTCGTTCATCGCCTCGGTCAACGTGTGGGCCGGCGGTGACGGCGCCCAGCAACGGCGGCTGTCCGAGCTGCTGCTGGGCGGGGAGCGGGTGGCGTCGGTCTACCACGAGCTCGACCACGGCAACGACTTCGCCCGGGTCGACTTCCGGGCCGATCCGGGACGGCCCGGCGAACTGCTGCTGACCGGCCGCAAAGAAGTGATCACCAACGCGCGGCGGTGCAGCGCGATGGTGGTCTTCAGCCGCACCTCGGACGCTCCCGGCGGGCGCAGCCACACCCAGCTCTTCGTCGAGAAGGCGGCTCTGCCGGACGGGGCGCTGCGCTACCTGCCCCGCTTCCCCAGCAGCGGCATGCGCGGGGTGCAGCTCGGCGGGATCGAGCTCGACCGCTGCCCGGTCGACGCCGGCGTGGCGATCGGCCCGGTCGGCTCGGCCATGGAGACCGCCCTGCGCTCCTTCCAGCTCACCCGGACCGGGCTGCCGGCCATGGTGCTCGGCGTGCTGGACACGGGCCTGCGTGCGGCGTTGCGGTTCGGCGACGATCGCCGGCTGCGCGGCCGGGCGATCGGCACGATGCCGGTGGTCCGTACCGTCCTCGCCGAGTCGTTCCTGGACCTGCTGATCGCGGACTGCCTCGCCACCACGGTCGCGCGGGCCGTGCACCTGCTTCCGGAGGACACCAACGCGTACGCCTCGGCGGTCAAGTACATGGTTTCGGGCCGGGCCGCCCGGGCGATGGCCCGGCTGGGCGAGCTGCTCGGTGCGCAGAGCTACCTGCGCACCGGCGAGTACGGCATCTTCCAGAAGCTGCAACGTGACCTGGCGCCGGCCGGGTTCGGGCACGCGGCCCGGGTCGCGTGCCTGTCCACTGTGCTTCCGCAACTGCCCCGGCTGGCCCGGCGCTCGTGGGCATCGGCTCAGGAACCGCCGCCCGGCCTCTACGACCTGGCCGCCGGGCTGCCGCCGCTGCCGTTCGACCGGCTTCGGATCGCGTCGGCGGAGGACCCGCTGGCGGCACAGCTCCTCGGCGCGGCGGCGGCACTGCCGGCCGGCTCCGCGGTGCTACGTGACCTGGTCCGTACCTTCACCGGCGCCCTGGACGAGATGCGTGCCGAGGCGATCGCCCTGCGCCCCGCCGACCTGGCGATCGGCGGTGACCCGCGGGCGCTGGATCTGGCCGCCCGCTACGCGGTGGCGCTGAGCGCGTCCACCTGCCTCAATCTCTGGCTGGCCGAGCAGCGCCGGCCCGGGACGTTCCTCGCCGACCCGGTGTGGGTGACCGCGGCCCTGACCCGCCTGGCCGGCGAACTGGACGGCGTGCACCGTTCGCTGCCTCCGGCGCTGGCCGCCCCGATCTACGCGGAACTCGCCGGCCGGTACGCCACCGGCCGTGCCTTCGACCTGTCCAACGGCATGCTGCCCGACAGCCCAAGGAGCCGGAATTGACCACCCTGCCGAATCACCGGGACGCCGGACAGCTCCGCCCGTGGCTGGTCCACCGGGTCGCCGAGTTCACCGATCGGGACCCGGCCACCATCGACGCCGCGGCGCCCCTCGCCGACCTGGGCCTGGACTCGGTCTACGCGCTGGCGCTCTGCGGCGAGATCGAGGACCACCTCGGGCTCCGGCTGGAGCCGACCATCGTCTGGGACCACCCGAGCATCGACGCGCTGACCGAGTACCTGTCCGCATTGCCGCTGGACGTGGGCGCATGACCGCTATCGAGGCGGTCTCCACCTATCTGCCACCGCACCGGGTGCCGATCGCCTCGCTCGCCGGCGACCTCGGCCTCACCGACATGCAGGTCCGCATGTTCCACCGCTACTACGGGCTGGCCGAGGTGCTGTACGAGCCGTCCGGCACCATCACCGACCTGATGCTGAACGCCGCGGCCAAGCTGTCCGAGCTGCGCGGCCGCGAACAGCAGGTGCGGTACGTGGTGCAGGCCCGCACCCTGCAGGCGATCGCGCCGTACCCGCAGGAGCCGCTGCACGACGTGGTGGCGGCGCTCGGGCTGCGGCATGCCCGGGCCTTCGCGGTCACCCAGCACGCCTGCGCGTCCGGGCTGCTGGCCGTCGAGATGTGCGGCCGGCTCCTCGCCGAGGACGGCGACCCGGACGCGCTGGCCCTGGTCTTCGCCGGGGAGAAGGCGTTCACCCCGTCGGCCCGGATGATCCCGGGAACCGCGCTGATGGGGGAGGGCTGCGCGGCGGTGCTGGTCGGCGCCGGAAGCCGGGACCGGCTGCTCTCCTACGCCTCGGCCACGCACGGGGAGTTCAACGCCGGGCTGTCCCTGACGGCTGAGATGTCCCTGGAGTTCCAGCAGCGCTATCCGGACGCCCTCGCCGAGGTGATCCTGGCCGCGGCCGCCCGGGCCGGCATCACCACCGCCGACCTCGACCTGGTGCTGCCGCACAACGTCAACCGGGTGTCCTGGGTGCGGGTCGCGCGCAAGGCCGGCATCCCGGTGGAACGGCTGTTCCTGGACAACATGCCGGTCACCGGGCACTGCTTCTGCGCGGACTCGTTCCTCAACTACGTCTCGGCGCGGGACGTGGGCCGGCTCAAGCCCGGCGACCGCTACCTGATGGCCGCGGTCGGTCTGGGATCCACGTTCTCCGCAATGGTCTTCGAGCACTGAGGGGCGGAAATGACGACGGTACGGGAACCCTTCGTGCATCGGCTGCGATCCGCCCTGCTGGGCACCGACGAGAAGCCGCTGGTGTTCCTCGGCAACTTCGAGGTCGAGCAGCGCTGGGGCGGGGCCGAGCCGGGTCTGCCCCGGGTGGCGCTGACCGCGGGCGACGCGATGGTGAACAGGATGGACGAGTTCGCTCTCCTGCTCGCCGGGGCCGGCGACCACGTGGTGCTCAAGGCCGCCCCTGATCCCGATCACCTGGCACACCTGGAGTCGCTCGGGACGACGCTGCCGCATCTGCTGATCGCCGACCGGGCGGACCCGCACCGTACGGTCACCCAGGACGCGCTGGACAGTCCCGCCCTGCTGGACCGGCTGGCCGGCCTCGCCGGGCGGGCCGCGATCCTCGCGCACGGCGTCTCCGCCGACGAGGAGGAACTGTCCGCGCGAACCGGCCTGGCCCTGGCCGGCGTTCCCGCGGCGACCTGCAAGGCGGTCAACGGCAAGATCTACAGCCGGAGGATCGCCGGTGAGCTGGGACTGCGCCAGTCCACCGGCTGGACCTGCGAGAACGTCGAGGAACTGGACGCGGCCGTCGAGCAGGCCCGCGGTCTCCTCGCGGCGGGGCGGCCGGTGGTGCTCAAGGACTCGTACGGGGTGTCCGGCAAGGGCCTGCTGGTGATCCGGGACGAGATACGGCTGGGCCAGATCCACCGGCGGCTGCACCGGCGGGCGGAACGCACCGGCGACCGGCGGCTGGCGCTGCTCGTCGAGGAGTGGGTGGCCAAGACCGCCGACCTCAACTACCAGTTCACCGTCGGCCGGGACGGGTCGGTGCGGTTCGACTTCGTCAAGGAGGCGGTCACCGAGAAGGGTGTCCACAAGGGTCATCGGATGCCGGCCGGGCTGACCGGCGCCCAGGTCGACGTGCTGACCGTGAGCGCCGGGCTGCTCGGTGGGCGGCTCGCCGCGGACGGCTACCACGGGGTGGCCGGGGTGGACGCGATGGTCGACCCCGACGGCGGGATCTACCCGGTTGTCGAGATCAACGCACGTAACAACATGTCCACCTATCAGACCGGTCTGCAGGAGCGGTACATGCCGCCGGGCTGGTGCGCGCTGGCCCGCCTGTACCCGTTGCGCCTGGCCCGGCCGTTGCGGTTCGGCGAGGTGCGCGACGCCCTCGGCCGGTGGCTGCTCCGGAGCGCCGGGGACACCGGGATGGTGGTGCAGAACTTCGCCACGGTGAACGCCGGGCTGCGTGCCGGTGCCGGGCCGGCCGACGGGCGCCTCTACGGCTTCCTGGTCGCGCCGACGGCTGCCGAACTGATGGAGATGGATCGCGAGATCGCGGGCCGGCTGGCGGCCGCGGCGGAAGGAGCACGACGGTGACCGGGGAGACGACGATCCAGGGCATCCCGATGTCCGAGCTGGCCGACCGGTTCGGCACACCGCTCTATGTCTACGACGGCGACAGCCTGCGTGAGCAGTACCGGGGACTGCGGGACGGCCTGCACCCGGCCATGGAGATGTTCTACTCGCTCAAGGCGAACCCGAACGTCGCCGTCTGCGCCCTGCTGGCCTCCCTGGGGGCACGCGCCGAGGTGTCGTCCATGGTGGAGCTGCGTACCGCGCTGGCCGCCGGGGTGGCGCCCGGCGACATCATCTTTCTGGGCCCCGGCAAGAGCCGGGCCGAGCTGGAAGCCTGCCTCGACGAGGGCGTCTTCGCGCTGGTGTGCGAGTCGTTCGGCGAGCTCGGCCTGATCGACGAGCTGGCCCGGGAGCGGGGCGTGATCGCACCGGTGATGCTGCGGGTCAACCCGTCGTTCGCGGTGAAGGGCTCCGGCCTCACCATGGGCGGCAAGCCCCGCCAGTTCGGCATCGACGAGCAGCAGCTCTTCGACGAGCCCGACCTGGTCAAGAACTTCCCGGGGGTACGGGTGATCGGCGTGCACGCCTACATGGGCACCCGGATCCTCGACCCCGAGGTGATCGCCGAGAACGCCCGCCGGATCATCGACCTGGCCGAGCGCCTGGCCAACCGGCTGGACTTCACCCTGGAGGCGGTGGACGTCGGCGGTGGGCTCGGCGTGGCGTACTTCCCGGGCGAGCCGGACCTGGACCCGAACGCGGTCACCGAGCTGCTGAACCCGGTGGCCGAGGCGTTTCACACGGCGCATCCGGGCGCCCGGCTGCTGCTGGAGCTGGGCCGGTACCTGGCCGCGCCGAGCGGCACCTACGTCACTCGGGTCCGCTACGTGAAGACGTCGATGGGGGAGCGGTTCGCCGTCACCGACGGCGGCACCAACCATCACATGGCCGCGGTCGGCATCGGCTCGTTCGTCAAACGCAACTTCCCGATGCGGCTGCTGAACCGGGCCGGCGGTGAAGCGGCCCCGTGGAACGTCACCGGACCGCTGTGCACGCCCAACGACACCGTCGGCCGCAACGTGGACCTGCCCGAGCCGCGGCCGGGCGACCTGATCGGGGTGCTGCGCTCCGGCGCGTACGGCCCCAGCGCCTCCCCGGTGCTCTTCCTCAGCCACGGGTACCCCGCCGAGGTGCTGGTCGACGGCGGCCGGGCCCGGCTGGTGCGCCGCCGCGACACCGTGGAAGACCTGCTCAGCCCTCAGATTCGCGACTAAACACCCCTGGAGGATCGCCATGACCATGGCTTCGGAAGCGACCATCGACCGTGCCTCGGTCGTCGGGCACGTCATCGACGCCGTCGTCGCCGTGCTGAACCGGGAGTCGGTGCAGGTGACCGAGCACACCCGGCTGATCGACGAGCTCGGGCTGGACTCCACCAACGTCCTCGAGCTGCTGATGCACCTGGAGGACCGGCTGGACGCCATGATCGATTCGGACACGCTGGAGCAGGACCACTTCGAGACCGTCGGCACGCTCGCCGACTACGTCCTCGAGCAGGGTCTGGCCTGACCCGATGTTCCTGTCCATCGCACCGCCCGCGCCGGCCCGAACCGGTCGGCTCCGGCCGGCCCGGATGGTCGCCCGCCGGTTCGGGCCCGACCCCGAGCCGTACCGGACCGACCCGCTGCTGGAGGAATACCTCTCCGACATGACCGGGCTGTACGGCCGCCGGTTCCGCCCGGACCGGCACGCCGCCTCCAGCCGGGTGTCCTTCACCGAAATGGCCGACCAACTGGTCCGTGACCTCGAGCCGCCCGGTCCGGTCGACCTGATCGTGATCGCGCACACCACCCCGGATGCCGACCCGCGCCGGGTGACCGCCTGCTACCTCAACGAGCTGGCGCCCGGCGATCCGCTCGCCTTCGCGGTCTCCGATCAGGGCCCGGCCGCGCCGTTCACCGCCCTGCGCCTGCTGGGCACGTACTCCGGTGACTTCCCGGACTGCCGGGCTCTGCTGCTCGTGCTGGAACAGACGACGCTGCCGTACGACGTGACCGGAGCCCCGTACCCGCTGCCGGTGCAGGACATCGGTGTGGCCATGCTGCTCGAGCCGGCCGGCACCGACGGGGCGGTCGTGCACCAGCGCCCGGACGTACCGGCCGACGGCACCGCCGCACTGCTGCGCGAGCTGGTGCCGGACGGCGCCCTGCTGCTCACCGGCCCCGGGCTGCCCGGCGCCGGCACCGCGGCTCCGGACCTGGGCGCCGCGGGAGTGTGGGCGGGTTTCGCCGAGCACTGCGCGGAGCCCGGCCGGCCGATCGCGCTCGCCGATCGCGACCCGGTCTCCGGCACCCTGTCCGTCGCGGTCTTCCCCGGGGAGCCGCCGCATGACCACAGTTGACATCCGGCGCACCGCACGGTCCCGGGGACTGGCCGCCGCGATCGCCGAACTGCACGGCACCCTGCCGGGCCGGGTCCTGCCGTGCGGCCCGACCGGCTGCTGCGTGCTGCCGGAGCCGGCGCTGCACGACCCGAGCCTGGCCTGGACCGGGGCTACCGTCACCGCCGTCGATCCGGCGGCCGTGGAACGCCTCGGCACGGTCGACACCCCGGACGGCCCGCTCGCCGCGATCCGCTACCGGGGCGAGCCCGACCCGGATGGCGGCCAGGCACCGCGAACCGAGTGGCTGGCAGCGCTGGCCGAGCTGCGGCTCGGGCTCTCCGAGGCGCTTCTCGACACCACGATGGCACATCTCGGCGACCGGCGGTCCGGGGACACGGTGCTGCTGCTCCAACAGATGATCAAGGGTGCGCTGGCGGACGCGGTGACCGAGCAGCTCGAGGTCCGGGTGGCGCTCACCGGCACACCGCCACCGCCGGACATGCTGGCCGGCCTGCACCGGCAGATCACCATGACCGACCGGATGCTGCTCAGGCTGCTCGGCGCCAGCGGATTCACCGCCGACGGGCCGGGCCTGACGGTCAACGCCTCGGAGTTGCTGGCCGATGCGTGGATCGGTGGGGAGGACGAATCGTGATCGAGCTCGACGACCGGCTGCGTACCGCGCGGGCGCACGCCCGGGACTGGGCGCTCGGCCTGCGCGCGACCGCCCTGGAACTGGACGGCGACCCGGACACCGTGTACCGCTGCCTGGACAACCCGGCGGTACGGCATCTGTCCACGATGCTCATCCCGGAGCCCTGGCTCCCGGACCGCACGCTCATCGGCGGCTACCGCTTCGACGGCATGACCGCGATGGAGCGGGTGGTGTTCGCCGAGGAGATCGCGGCCGGGGACGCCGGCATGATGCTGGCCGCCCCCGGGGCGTCCCTCTCCGGCGTCCTCGTCGACCTGCTCGCCGACCGGGCGCAGAAGGACTGGTTCTACGGCCGGTTGCTGGCCGCGCCGACCTGGACGTTCTTCGCCCTCACCGAGCCCGGCCACGGGTCCGACGCCGGTGCCATGCAGACCGCGCTGGAACCGGACGGCGAGGACGGCCTGCTGCTACGGGGTGCCAAGCGCTACATCGGCAACGGCGCCCGGGCCCAGATCGGTGTGGTGTTCGCCCGCGACCGGCCCGGCCCGCTCGGCGCCACCGCCGTGCTGGTGGAGACGAGCGCACCCGGGTTCAAGGCGGAGCCGATCCCGACGATCGGGCTGCGCGGCGCCCAGATCAGCGCCCTCACCCTGGACGGTGTGCCGGTTCCCGCGGACCGGGTGCTGGGCCGTCACCTCAGCCCGACCCGGCGCGGGGTGTGGAGCGGTGTGCAGATGTTCAACAGACTGCGGCCCGGGGTCGCCGCGATCGCCCTCGGCATCGCTCGCGCCGCCCATGAGTACGTGGCTGACCAGCGCCGTTCGCTGACCAAGGCCGAGCGGCAGCGCTGGGAGCGGACCGGCCGGCGGATCGAGGGCGTACGCCAGCTCATCCGGCAGGCCGCGGCGGTCGTGGACGCGCAGCCGTCCAACGGTCACCTGGCCTCGGCGGCGAAGGCCCGGGCGGCGCGACTGGCCGAGGAGGTGACCCTGGAGGCGCTCGGCTACTTCGGCCCCGGCGCCCGGTTGACCCAGCCGATGCTGGACAAACTGATCCGGGACGCCCGCGGGGTCGAGTACATGGAGGGCACCGGAAACATCCAGCGTCTCAACACGTTCCAGGGCCTGCTCCAGGGCAAGCTCGACCGTGCCTGAACCGGGCGGCGCCGACGTCTGGACGATCCGCCTGGACCGCACCGCCGACGCCGCCCGCTGGCTCACCCCGGCCGACCTGCGCCGGGCCGCCGCGATCGGCGACCCGGCCGCGTACCGCCGGTTCGTGGTGTCGCACGCCGCGCTCAACGCCATCCTGGCCGACCGGCTCGGTGTGCCGGCCGGTGACCTTCCGCTTCGACGTGGCCCCCGGGGCCGGCCTCACCTGGCCGGCCCCGGCCCGCATTTCAGCCTCGCCCACGCCGGGGACCTGGCCGTGGTCGCGGTCGCCGGCCGGCCGGTCGGTGTGGACGTCGACCATCCACGGGACGGGCTGGACCCCCGGCGGATGGCCGCCCGCTTCTTCACACCCGACGAGTCCGCGCTCGTCACGATGGCGGGCGCGGACGCCTATCCGGAGTACCTGCGGCTGTGGACCCGGAAGGAGGCGTGCGTCAAGGCGGCCGGCTCCCGGCTGGCACTCGGACTGCGGTTGCCGGTCGGCGGCGCCGCGGGCGGGACACTGCTGGTCCGCGACCCGGCCGGCCGCCTGCCGGGCATCTTTCTGGTCCGGGACCTGCCCGCCGCAGGTGTGTACCGGGGCGCTGTGGCGCTGGCCGGGACCGGCCCCGCACGGTGCCGAATCCGGGAGTTCGACCGGGATCTGTGACGGCGAACGGCCGGGAAGCCCGTGCGGGCATCCCGGCCGTTCGCCGAAGGGGGATCAGCGTTCGATCTCGCCGCGGATGAAGCGGTCGACGGCGTCCCGGGCGGTGGCGTCGTCGTACTGCTCGGGCGGGGACTTCATGAAGTAGGAGGAGGCGGAGAGGATCGGCCCGCCCACCCCCCGGTCCTTGGCGATCTTCACGGCGCGCACCGCGTCGATGATCACCCCGGCCGAGTTCGGCGAGTCCCAGACCTCCAGCTTGTACTCCAGCTGCAGGGGAACGTCACCGAACGCCCGGCCCTCCAGGCGCACCAGGGCGTACTTGCGGTCCTCCAGGAACGGCACATAGTCGCTGGGCCCGATGTGCACGTCGCCGGCGGCCATCTCGCGCGGCACCTGCGAGGTGACGGCCCGGGTCTTGGAGAGCTTCTTGGAGGCCAGGCGCTTGCGCTCCAGCATGTTCATGAAGTCCATGTTGCCGCCGAAGTTGAGCTGGTAGGTCCGGTCCAGCCGTACTCCGCGGTCCTCGAAGAGCTTCGCCAGCACCCGATGGGTGATGGTGGCTCCCACCTGCGATTTGATGTCGTCGCCGACGATCGGTACCCCGGCCTCGGTGAAACGGGCCGCCCACACCGGGTCCGACGCGATGAACACCGGCAGGGCGTTGACGAACCCCACCCCGGCCTCCAGCGCGCACCGGGCGTAGAAGCGGTCGGCCTCCTCCGAGCCCACCGGCAGGTACGACACCAGCACATCGGCCCCGGACTCGCGCAGTCCCCGGACCACGTCGACAGCCGGGTCGTCGGACTCCTCGATCATCTCCCGGTAGTACTCGCCGAGACCGTCCAGCGTCGGGCCCCGGTGCACGGTGACTCCCGACGGGGGAACGTCGCAGATCTTGATGGTGTTGTTCCCGCTCGCGACGATGGCCTCGGAGAGGTCTCGGCCGACCTTCTTCGCGTCCACGTCGAAAGCCGCGACGAACTCGATGTCGCCGACGTGGTAGTCACCGAAGACGACGTGCATGAGACCGGGAACGGAGTCGGTAGCCATCGCGTTCCGGTAGTACTCGACGCCCTGTACCAGCGAAGCGGCACAGTTGCCGACCCCGGCGATGGCGACGCGGACAGCGCCCACGTGGTGCCTCCTTCTCATTCAGAGGACCCCATCCAATCGGTCCCGGCGCATCCCTCTCCACCTCGATGTCCTAAACAGGACATCGACTCCGATCGGTGTCCTGAGGCGGCGGCGCGCCGCCCCGCAGCGGGCATACTGTGTACCGCATCGCCGTCCGAGGAGCCGCTTGTGCCGCTGCCCACCGCCCTGCCGGCGGCCGTCCGGCCGTGGACCCGGCCGCTCAGGCTGCCGAACCAGGCCACGTTCTGGATAGACGCGGTGATCGCGGCGGCGGTGTTCGCCGGAACCGCCCTGCCGGTGCTGTTCTCCGACGACGGCCGGTGGTGGCACGTGCTCGTGGCGGCCGCCGGATCGCTGCCGCTGCTGTGGCGCCGCCGCTACCCGCTGCTCACCACGGTCGTGGTGGGTCTGGCGATCAGCGTTCTGGGGCTGGCGCACCAACTGCCGCCGTTGCCGTTCGGGCCGCTCGTCGCGACGTACACCTTCGCGCTGCTCAGTCCCTCGCCCTGGCGGCAGATCGCGATCGTGGTGCAGTCCGTGGCCGTCGTGCTCTCGCTGGTGGTGCCGGGCGAGAACCCCGCCACCTTCGGGTACGTGGGCATGGCTTACGTGGCGGCGTACAGCCTCGGAGCGGGCGCCCGGGGACGGCTCGACCGGATGGCGATGCTGGAGGAACGGGCTGCCCGCGAGGAGGAGGAACGTGCCGCCGCCGCGGCCCGGGAGCGCAACCGGATCGCCCGCGAGGTGCACGACATCGTCGCGCACACGGTCGCGGTCATGGTGGTGCAGGCCGAGGCCGGGCCGGTGGTGACCCGCAACGACCCGGCCCGGGCGGAGAAGACCTTCGAGGTGATAGCGGAGAGCGGGAGAGCCGCGATCGCCCAGCTGCGCCGCTCGCTGAAAGCGCTCCGCGAAGCCGACGCCGACGGCCCGGCGCGCCCGCTGCACGGGGTGGCCGACGTCCAGGATCTGCTCGGTGAGGCCCGGCGTGTCGGGCTGGAGGTGGCGCTGCGCTGGCGCGGGCCCCGGCGGACACTGGCGTCCGACGTGGACGCCACCGTCTACCGGGTCGTCCAGGAGTCGCTGACCAACACCATCCGGCACGCACGGGCATCCGGAGTGGACGTGCTGATCGAGTTCAGCGCGAGCGCGGTCGAGGTCACGGTGACCGACGACGGGGTCGGCGCGATGAACATCGGCGGTGGATACGGGATGATGGGCATGCGGGAACGGGTCACCGCGTGCGGCGGCGAGCTGAACATCGGGTCGGGGCCCGGCGGCGGCGGCTTCGTCGTCAACGCCGTCCTGCCCGCGGAGTGACCGTGGACGACCGGGGAGTGCCGTCGGAGATGTTGCGCATCGTGGTCGTCGACGACCAGGATCTGGTGCGTGGGGGATTCATGATGATCCTCGACGCCGAGCCGGACATGACCGTCGTCGGTGAGGCGGCCGACGGCCTCGACGCGGTCCGGGTGGTCGCCGAGACACAGCCCGACGTGGTGGTCATGGACATCCGGATGCCCGGCCCGATCGACGGCATCGAGGCCACCCGCCGGATCTGCGAGACCACCGGCGCCCGGGTGCTCATGCTGACCACCTTCGACCTCGACGAACACGTGCACGACGCGCTGCGGGCCGGTGCCAACGGGTTCCTCCTCAAGACCATGCGCCGGGCCGAGCTGGTCGACGCGGTCCGGGTCGTCGCCAAGGGTGAGGCGCTGCTCGCCCCGACGGTGACCCGCCGGGTGATCGCCGACCTGGTCCGCCGGCCCCGGGCGGCGACCCGTCCGCCGGCCCTGCTGGACGAGCTGACCAACCGGGAACAGGAGACGTTGCGGCTGGTCGCGCGGGGACTGTCCAATGCCGAGATCGCCACCCGGCTGTCGGTCAGCGATCACACCGTCAAGACCCACGTGAGCAACGTGCTCACCAAGCTCGGCCTGCGGGACCGGGTGCAGGCGGTGATCTTCTCGTACGAGGCCGGACTGGTCAGCCCTGGCGAGGGACCGGACTGACCGGTTCTCACCCGCGCGGGGGAGAGCAGATCTCGCTCTCGTCGGCGATCCGCTCGACGGCCCGGATGACCAGGATGAAGCGGTATCGATCTTCTGGTCTGAGGAGTCCCGTGATGATCCGTGCCATCACCCGTTCCGCGCGCCGGCACCCCGCCGTCGTGCTCGTCGTCTGGCTGGTGATAGCGGCCGCCGGCTTCACCGTCGGCAACGGCGTCTTCGCCCGGATGACCACGACCGTCGGCGCCATCGCCGGCAGCGAGTCGCAGCAGGGCGCCGAGGCGATGGGCGACGCCAAGCTCGCGCCGCCCGTGATCAACGCGGTGGTCTCCGGCGACTCGACCGACGACCCCGCTTTCCGCACCGCCGTCTCCACCGCGGTCTCCGACCTGCGTGGCATCGACGGGGTCCTGGCTGTCAGCGACCCGTTCGGTGAGCAGGCGCCGGTCGCCGTCGACAACAAGGCCGTCCTGATCAACGTGGAGCTCGCGCACCAGGGCGATCTGCTGGCCGACCGGGTACAGCAGCGCCTCACCGACATCGACGGCGCGACCGTGGTGGCCTCGGGCGGTCCGCTCACCGACCGCGAGTTCAACAACCAGGCCACCTCGGACACCCGTCGTGCCGAGATCGTCTCCGCGCCGCTCCTGCTGATCCTGCTGCTGATCGTCTTCATGTCGCTGATCGCCGCCGGGCTGCCCCTGCTGATCGCCGTGGTCGGTGTCGGCGGGACGTTCAGCGCGCTGCTGGTGATGAGCTTCTTCACCGACGTCTCGATCTACTCGATCCAGGTCACCACGATGCTCGCCATCGGCCTGGGTGTGGACTACGCGCTGCTGATGGTCAGCCGCTTCCGGGAGGAGCGTGCGGTCATCGCGGATCCGTCGGAGGCGCTGGCCGTGGCGGCTGAACGGGCCGGCCGTACCATCCTCTTCTCCGGTCTGACCGTCGCGGTCAGCCTGGCCAGCCTCGTTGCCTTCGCCGATCCGTTCCTGCGGTCGATCGGCGTGGCCGGCGCCGCGGTGGTGCTCATCGACATGCTCGCCGCGATCACCCTGCTGCCGGCGCTGCTCCAACTGCTGCGTAACCGGATCAAGCCGGCCCGCGGACGGGGCGAACGCGGGCGCGCCTTCGCCGGGGTGGCCGCCGGGGTGCAGAGGATGCCGGTGCTCACGCTCTTCGCGGTGCTGATCGTCCTGGTCGTCGCCGGGCTGTCGGTGACCGGCCTGCGGCTCGACACCAGCAACCCGAAGTCGCTGCCGGCCGACAGCGCCACCCGCCAGCTCACCGAGGACCTGCGGGAACACTTCCCGGCCCTGGCCGGACCGACCGCGATCACCATCGTCGCGCACACCACCCCGGACAGCCCGGAGCTCGCCGACTTCCAGCGGCGCGCTGCCGAGGTCCCCGGAGTGTCGGTGGTCAACCCCGGCCGCAGCGGAGGCGGCCTGACCGTCCTGCAGGCCACCCCGGACGAGCCGACGAGCAGCCCGGAGACCGCGGGCGCGGTACGTGCTCTCCGTGACCTGGAGGCGCCGTTCGCGGTGCAGGTCACCGGCGACGCGGCCCGCCTGGTCGACTACGAGCAGCAGCTCAAGGATCGTCTCCCGATCGCCGCCGGGATCGTGCTGCTGGCCACCTTCGTCCTGCTGCTGGCCTTCACCAGGTCGGTGCTGATCCCGCTCAAGGCGCTGCTCACCAACCTGCTGAGCCTGGTCGCGTCGCTCGGCGTGGTGGTCTGGGTGTTCCAGGAGGGGCACCTGGTCGAACTGCTCGGCGGGGAGCGCATGGACGGGATCGACCTGACCGTGCCGGTCGTGGTCGCGGCGATCGCGTTCGGTCTCTCCACCGACTACGAGGTCTTCGTGCTCTCCCGGATCCGTGAGCGCCGGCTCGCCGGTATCGCCCCGGACCAGTCCGTCCGTGAGGGTCTCCAGCGCAGCGGGGGCATCGTGACGGCGGCTGCCCTGCTCCTGGCGGTCACCTTCGCCGGCTTCATGACCGGGGGCTTCGCGCCGATCAAGGAGGTCGGTCTGGGCCTGGTGCTGGCCGTCGCGATCGATGCGGTGATCGTTCGGATGCTGCTGGTGCCGGCGACGATGACGATCCTCGGGCGGGCCGCCTGGTGGGCGCCGCGTTTCCTCGGCGGCCGGCCGCCGGTCCCCTCCGCTCCGCCCGCCGAGGAACCGGAGCCGGAGTTGGCGGCTTCCGCCAAGTAGGAACGACCGGGGTGGGGCAGCGTACGCCCCACCCCGGTCGTCGTCGAGAAGTCAGTGCGAGACCGTCGCGCCGGGCAGGCCGGCGGCCTCGGCCACCAGAGAGAGGGGTAGATCGGTGTCGAGCAGCCGCAGCAGCAGCCGGTCCATCCCGGTCAGCGCCGCCCGGATCACCTCCCGGGGCAGCAGCGTGGTGTCGGCGAGCAGCGTCCAGCGCAACTCGCCCGGCACGTCCAGCACGTCACCGACCTCCATGAAGAACGACGAGCCGGCCGTCCGCCGGTCGGTCCAGCGGAAGCGGGGTTCGGCGAGTTCCCGGGCCACCAGGGCCGGATCCGGCGGCCCGGCGGCGACCGGGACGTCCTGGCCGCCGCGCATGTCGTTGAAGAAACAGCGGATCTCCGGCTCGGCGCCGCGCTGCCGGGCCACCTCGTCCAGAGCGGCCCACCCGTCGACCGGGTCGAATCGCCCGTGCCGGTACGTCCGGACCGCGGTCCCCCAGCAGCGCCTGACCAGGTCGGAGAAGGCCGGCCCGGTCAGATCCACGACGGCGGGCATGTGCTGGGTCAGCGTGCCGACCGAGGCCCGCTGGGCGGCCGTGGTCCGGTTACCCGTCACCAGCAGGAGCCCACAGCGGTCGGCGCCGGACACGGCACCCAGCACGGCGGCGGTCACGGCCAGAGCCACCGTCGCCGAGCTGGTGTGGTACCGGTCGGCGAGCAGGGCCAGCGCCGGTGCGGACACCGCGGAGTCGACCACACCGCGCCAGAATCGGGGCTCGGCGGGCTCCGCCGGTTGGACCGCGGTGAAGTTGTCCAGCGGCACGGCCTCCAGTTGGCGGCGCAGGTGTGCCACGGCGGCGGCGCTGGTCGTACGCCCGCGGGGGGAACGCTCGAAGACCGTGAGGTCGGCCGGATGGACCATCTCCGGGGCCGCCGGGTCCGGCCGGCCGGCTGCCCGGCAGGCCAGCAGTTCGGCCGTGACACGCGCCGCGAGCCGGCTGCTCTGCAGGTCGGCCACGAGATGGGCGATGCAGAGCACCAGCGCCCGCGGCGCCTCCCGGTGGAGACAGACGAGCACCCGGAACGGCAACTCCCGGTCATGGTCGAAAGTGGTCGCCTCCAGTTGCCCGTCCAGGTCCCGGGCGGCGGCGGCGAACTCCTCGGCGGGACCGTCGGCCGACCAGACGGCGACCGGAACGGTCCCGGTGGCGGCCACCTCCTGGACGAGCTGCCCGTCGCGCCGGGGAAACCGGGTGCGCAGGGCCTCGTACCGGCCGGCCAGCACGCCGATCACGGCACAGACGTCGTCGAGGGAGACCCCCTCCGGGATGAGGACCGGCACCGTCACGTTGTAGGCGCTGCCCGGCGGCATCCGCCGGATGTCGCGTTCCACCAGCACCTGCCCCCACGTCAGTTGCTCGGTGATCGTCCGGGAGCCGGTGAACGGCACCGCACGCCAGCGCACGTCGGTACTCAGGCGGGGCATGTCGCGTACCCCTGGAGGGTCTGTGCCGCGGTGATGCGGCGAATCTCCAGATAGGCGTCGTTCCACCGGCCGCCGTCGATGTCCGAGGTGTGCGGTCCGGCGAATCGGGCGGTGAGCGTGTCACGGTAGGCGGCCCAGGACTGCGCCGGGCCGACCAGCCGGGTGGCGGCCGGCACCGTGTAGGCGGGCGCCTCCGGCAGGGGACCCGGCCCGCCGGCGAGCAGCGTGCCGAGCCAGCTCTCCTGACGGTCGAGCTGGGCCAGCCCCGCCTCGAACGGCAGATCCGGCGAATCGAGGAGCGCGACCCCACGGCTGCGGAACCGGCTCGCGGCGGCCGGCCCGAACCGTTCGATCGCGATCGCCACCGGCAGGACCGCCCGCGGCGCGAACCATTCGCAGCCGAGCACGGTCATCGTGGGCAGGCCGGGCTCGGTGGGCTGGTGGGCGCCGGCGATCCGCCATTCGGCGAACGGCAGGGTGACGCCGGACGCGGCGAACGTGGTGCCGTCCGCCCCACAGACCGGGCAGGTCAGAATGTGCACCGTCATCGGCGGTGCCGGTGGCCGGATGACTCCGGGTGGCTGGTCGGCCGGGATCAGGAAGTGCGCCGCCACCTCGCGGCGTGCCATCCGATCGACCAGAGTCTCCAGAGCGGTTTCAGTGGTGGCGACTGCCGTCATGAATGTCCTCTCCACGGGTTCCGCCGATGACACCGGCGGTGATGAGGGGTTCCGGGGCGCGGCGGCGCAGGCCGCGAACGACCGCCGCCACACCCAGATCGATCAGCGCCGCACGGTCGGCGGCGTTCGAGGCCGTGCAACCGGCGGCGGTCAGGCCGGAGTCCACCCAGGACGCCACGGCGGCCCGGATCGCCGTGGGCGTCGCGGGCGGGAGAGGCGCGGGCAGGTCCCGGCGAACCGCTGCGGCGTCGAGTCCCAGCAGGTATCCCGCGGCCCAGATCTCCACGGCCGGCCGGGCCGGCGGCCGGTGCCCGGACCAGCCGTCCAGGTGCCCGGCGAGACCGGCCGCGACCTCCCGGTCGCTGACGCCGATCAGGTCGCACCAGTCCTGCCAGTACCAGCAGAACTCGTTGCCACCGGGCTCACCGGTGTGCGGCCGGAGCAGGCGGATCGAACAGCGGGAGTCCTTGACCTGCACCACGTACTCGTCGTGCGACCGGTATCGGGACCGGGCCGCCAGTGCCTCGTCGATCTCGGCGCCGATGTTCCAGTGCGCCGCCGCGGGTGCGGGCGGCGCCGCCCACACCGTGGCGTGGTGCCGCCCGCCGTGCCCGGTGATCAGGGTGGGCATGCCCCGGTTGTCGACCAGGTGCGGGACCGCGGCCAGCAGCGGAACCCGGCGCTCCCGGCAGAACCGGGCGATCATCTGGTCGTCGTCGGTGACCTCGTCCGGGATGGGGGCCAGATAGCCGGCCAGTTCCCGGGCGGTCGCGGTGGGCAGCAGGAACGCCAGCGCCGGTGTCCACTCCATCGGCGACAGCGGGGCCCACGGTGACCCGGCCACCGCCGCGAGCCGGGTGAGGTAGCTGTTCTGCGGGCTGGCCCAGTCGGTGTAGAGGGCGATGCCATTGTCCGGCCGATGCGCGATCGCGTCCCGGACGTGGCGGGCGAAGCCGTCACAGAGCCGGGCGTCGTCCTGGAGCACCAGGTGGTGGGTGGCGCCCTCGGCGATCGCCGCCCACGCGACCTTCGCGGTCCGCAGTGGACTGCGCACCCCGCCGGGCGCCGGATCGGTCACGATGCGGGCGGACAACGGCCGGCACGCCTCGACGATCGGGCCCGCGGCGTCGCCGCGGGCCGGATGATGCATGATCGTCACGCTGAGGCGGACGTCTTCGGTCCGCCAGGGTGCGCTCACCGGGCGGCCGCCCGGCTGATCCGGCGGACATGCCGCCAAGTCGTCAGCGGTACGACGATCATGCCCCCGATGTTGAGCAGCGCGATGGTCCAGTACAGCCCCGCCGGATCGTCCTGGGTCCGGGCCAGCAGCCCGCCCAGCACCACCATGCCGCCGAAGTAGGGCAGGTTCAGCAACAGCGCGACCAGTCCACCCCCCACCTGCTCCAGGAGCAGGAGCGTCATCACGGTCAGGCCCAGTCCGAGGTAGGTCAGGCCGACGATCGTCAGGAACCGCCCGGTCTCCGACGCCACCGCCGGATCCCCGGCCAGCAGCCGGGCGAGGGGCTCCCGGCCCAGCCAGATCGGGATGGCGAAGCAGGCGTAGACCACGGCGGTCAGGCGCAGGCCGGCACCCAGGACCGCCGGCCCGTCGCCGGCCCGGCCCGCCCCGCGGAGCTGGTTGAACACGATCGCGGTCGCCGACCCGAGCGCCGAGGCGGGCACGATGAGCAGGTTCTGCAGCGCGCCGGCCGCCGAGTAACCGGAGACCACGTCCGGGCCGAACGGACCCAGCGCCCACAGCAGGCCCGCGTTGGCGACGGCCATCGCCACGAACGACGCGGCCACCGGCAGGCCGGTCCCGGTCAGCCGCCCGATCACCTCCGGTCGCCAGGCCAGCGGCCCGCGTTCCCGCCAGAGACCACTGCGGCGCACCTGCACCGCGCCGACGGTCAGCGCGGCGACGCCACCGCCGGCGATCGCCACCGGCAGCGCGAAGACCCCGAGGTCCGTGCCGAACCCGAGAACGGCGACACCGCCGACCTCCAGGATCGCGCCGGTCAGCACCACGGAGGCGGCGGCGCCCGGGCGGCCGTACCCGCGCAGGCTCGACGAGAGCAGAACGGTCGGGAAGAAGATCAGATTGGCCAGGCAAGCCCAGCGGGTGAAGGCGACGAAGTCACCGGCCGCGGAGTCCGGGACGCTGAGCAGGGACGCCAGGCCGGGCGCGGCCAGCATCAGCGCCACACTCACGGTGCCCCAGACGGCCACGCCGATGCGAGCCATCGAGGCGGCGACCGGCAGCACGTCCTGCGGCCGGCCGGCACCCTTGCTGACCGCGGCGGCGACCTGGTTGCTGACGTCGAAACCCACCTGAAGAGCGGCGAAGAGAAGAGCCAGCGGTACGTACAGGGAGCGCACGTACATGGCGTCGGTGCCGACCCGCGCCAGCAGCGCGAGAACCACCACCGGCACCAGCACACCGGCCGCTTCGCCGAGCGCGATCGGGAGGGCCAGGTGGCGGATCCGTGTCAGCGGTGGCCCGGCGACCGCGGACGATGGGGGCGGAGTCGTCTCGGCGGTGCTCACCACGGCACCACTACCGGACCACTGAGCTCAGGACGTACGGGCATGACCCACCCCCATTATCGGGTTCGGCGGAAGTGCCCCGACGGTAGGTCCGTACGAATCCGGCTCACAAGATGCCCGATGGGCTATGCCCAACAAGGCGGTCACCTGCAGTGGTCCCTCGCCCCAGGGCGCTCAGAGGACCGCGCGGGCCTTCTCGTGGAACTCGGCGGCGCGGTCGATCAGCACCGGGATCGGCCGGGCCGGCTTCGGGCCGATGTCGGCGGCCGCCAGCCGGTAGCGGCCGGTGCAGGGGACGGCGCGGCAGTGACCGGCATTATATTTACGAACGGTCGGTCGGATTGTAGGTTCGGGGCATGACCCAGGACGGCCGGCTCATCCGTGGCGAGCGCACCCGCAGCGCGGTGCTCGAGCAGGCGCTCGTGCTGGCCACCGTCTCCGGCCTCGACGGCCTGTCACTGAGCCAGGTCGCCGACGCGCTCGGCGTCAGCAAGTCCGGCCTCTTCGCCCACTGGCGGTCCAAGGAGGCGCTCCAGCTCGCCGTCATCGACCAGGCCCGCGCCCAGTGGCGTGACCGGGTCGTCCGGCCCGCCCTGGAGGTCCCGCCCGGAGTCCGGCGGCTGTGGGCCGTGCATGATCGGCGGATCGCGTTCTACGAGGCCAGGGTGCTGCCCGGTGGCTGCTTCTTCGCCAACGCCCACTTCGAGTTCAACGCCCGGCCCGGTGTCATCCGGGACCGCCTCGCCGGCGAGCTCACCGCCTGGATGACCTTCCTGACCGGCCTGGCCGGTGAGGCGGCCGGCCTCGGCGAGCTGCGGCCCGGCGTCGACCCGGCCGGACTCGCCTACCACGTCGAGTCGCTCGGGGTCTGCGCCGTGATGCAGGCCCCGGTCGCCGGCGCCGCACCCACCTACGCCCAGGCCCGCCGGCAGCTCCTCGAGCACCTGCGCGCCGTCACCATCGACCCGACGATCCTGGAGCAGACATGACCACCGTGACCGAGACCGGCACCGCCTTCGGGGCCGTCGAGCACACCGCGGTCCACTTCGACGACCTCGACGCCATGGGCATCCTGCACAACTCGCGGTACGCGGTCCTGGTCGAGCGGGCCGTCTCCCAGTGGTGGGCCGACCGGGGCGTCTCCTTCACCGGCGGCCGCCCCACCACGCCGGACGCCTTCAACGCCGTCCGGGAGTACGCGATCATCTTCCACCGCCCGGTCGCCAGCGTCGGTGACATCGCCGTCCACTTCTGGCTCGACCGGCTCGGCGGCTCCAGCGCCTCCTACGGCTTCCGGGTGACCTCGCTGGACGGGGAGGTCGTCTACGCCGAGGGCCGCCGCGTCAACATCCGCCTCGACCCGGCCACCATGCGCCCGGTCCCGTGGACCGACCACGCCCGCACCCTGGCCACCGCCCTGATCCGCTGATCACCCCGGCTGGTCCTCCGGGCTGTCTCGGGGCCGTTGAGACAGCCCGGAGGACCAGCCGGTGACGGTCCGGTCACGCCCGGCGGGCGCGCCGCGGCCTGGACGGAAGTCCCAGGCCGCGGCTCTGTGCGTACAGGAAATTGGGGTCAAATGCGGTCTGCGGCGATCAGCAGGTAGTGGAAGCTGCCCTCCTGGTAGGCGGTCAGGAAGGCCTCCTCGATGCCGGTCGCGACCGACGACCGCGCGCGCAGCTGCCAGTAGGGGATGGTCGCGGCGGTGAGATCGACGACCTCGATCGGGACCAGGCCGTTGTCGGCCAGCGCGCGGAAGTAGGCGCTGCGCGGATGGATGTCGCACGTGTAGTGCTCGTTGATCCGGCTGACCGCTTTCGATCGCAGCCCGGTCACGTCGTTGGCGCATCCGGTGATGCAGACGTAGCGGCCGCCGAAGCCCAGCACCCGCGCGAACTCCCGGTACAGGTCGCCGAGATCGACATACATGGTCGTCTCGTTCGTCCAGATCGCCTGGCGGGAACCGGACGGCAGCCGCGTGTCCAGCATGTTCCGGAAATGGAAGCGGACCCGCTCGGCGATGCCCCGCCGCGCCGCCTGGTCGTTGGCGAACCCCACCTGGTACTCGGAGATCGACAGTCCGTCCACCTCGCACCCGAACCGCTGGTGCGCCATGATGCTGGTGCCGCCGCGACCGGAACCGGCGTCGAGGATCAGCTCGTCCGGCCCTACCGGCCCGAGATGATCGAGCAGCAGGTCGGCCTGTGCGCTCTCCAGCCGGTGCAGTTCGCCGATGATCCGCTGCTCAGGGCCCTTCAGCACGGACGGGTCGTACGGTCCGACGCCGTAGTGATGGTGGTAGAGGTCGTCCACCTCGCCCAGCCGCAGGTTGACCGGATCGTTCCGGTGGGTGTTCCAGTACGCGGCCACCGACTTCTCGAAATCGGTCCGCAGGATCGTGCTCGTCATCATCAACTCCTCTGATAGCGGCCGGTCGTGGCGTGCCAGCGGCGGCTGCCGCCGGTCCAGGCCCAGATGTCGGCGAGGAACCGCCGCAGGTTCGGCGATCCGGTGACGCTGAGCTGGGCGGCCAGTTCGACGAAGGTGTGCATCAACTCGTTGTGGATCTCGACGGTCCGCCGCATCGCGTCCTTCGGCGTGAGGCTCTCGGCCTGCGCCAGCACCTTCGGCAGGTTGTAGTCGTTGTCCGATTCCGACGGCGCGGAGTGGATGTCGTTGACGAGGACCGCGGCGTTGGCGGCCGTCGTGTAGGCGCGGCGCACCTCCGGGTGGTAGAACTCGTGCGCGGACAGCTCGTACCCGGCCAGCACGTCGACCAGGATCATCGGCGGCAGATAGCTGTTGAGATGCCGCTGCACCAGGTACTCCCAGACCGGGGGAGTGCGCCGGTTGGCGTGCCAGTCCGCCTCCTGGCACCAGGCCAGGAACAGGATCGCCATCTGATGCTGGAACCGGCCGATCTGTGCCGTGGAGGCGTACCGGGCCAGGTGTTCCATCGCCGTGCGGAAGGCCTCCGAGATCGGTTGCAGCCGGTGGTAGGCGTCCATGTCGGCGGCGTAGCGCGGCACCATCGCCGCCGGGTCGACCACCGACATGAGCCGGGCCAGCCGCGAGCCGACCACCATCGGATCCGACCCCAGCTCCACCTCGTCGACGTAGTAGTCGTCCGCCGCCCACTCGGCCACCAGGCACTTCGTGGCGGCGAGCAGCCGGTCCGGATCGTCGACGGCCGGGTGGGCGAGCATCATGTAGCGGCCGAAGCCGTACGACCGCAGCTTCTCCAGCCGGCCCTGGTAGATCCCGACCTCGCCGGCCCAGGCGATCAGACCGTCGTCGACCATGTTGCCCAGGGCCGGATCGTCGCGCAGCGCGTCCGGGCAGAACAGCTCACCCTCCGGCAACGGCTTGACCAGCGGGCCCAGGAAGGCCGCCGACATGCCGAGGCCGGGCAGGAGCCTGCGCAGATCCCCGGGCGGCGCCAGGGTCGCCGCCATCAGTGCGACAGCTCGACGTGGTCGAGGATGCCCAGCGCGTCCGGCACCAGCACGGCGGCCGAGTAGTACGCGCTGACCAGGTACGACATGATCGCCTTCTCGTCGATCCCCATGAACCGTACGTTGAGGCCGGGCTGGTACTCGTCCGGCAGCCCGGTCTGGTGCAGCCCGATGACACCCTGGTCCTGTTCGCCGGTCCGCATCGCCAGGATCGACGTGGTGTGCGTGGGGCTGATCGGGATCTTGCTGGACGGCAGGATCGGCACCCCGCGCCAGGACGGGAGGGTGTGCCCGTCCATCTCCACGGTCGGCGGGTAGATGCCCCGCTTCGTGCACTCCCGGCCGAACGCCGCGATCGCCTGCGGATGGGCCAGGAAGAGCCGGGTGCTGCGCCGCATGGCGAGCAGTTCGTCCAGGTCGTCCGGGGTGGGCGGGCCGCTGCGGGTGTGGATGCGCTGGCGCAGGTCGGCGTTGTGCAGCAGACCGAACTCGCGGTTGTTGACCAGCTCGTACTCCTGCCGCTCCCGGAGCGCCTCCACGGTCAGCCGCAACTGCTGTTCCACCTGGTCCATCGGGTCGTTGAAGAGGTCCGCGACCCGGGTGTGGATCTTGAGGACGGTCTGGGCCACGCTCAGCTCGTACTCGCGGGGGCGCAGTTCGTAGTCGACGTACGTGCCGGCCAGCGTCGGCTCGCCGTCGTGCCCGGCCGCCAACTTGATCTCGGCCTCACCGTACTTGTTCTGCGGCCGCCGGGTCGTGTCCCGGAACCCGTCCACGTGGCGCCGCAACGTCTCGCTGGTCGCCGTCAGCTCGGCGAACGCCGACCGCGGCAGCGCCAGGATGGTCACCGCGGTCATCGCCTTCGCGGTGTACGCCCAGATCGGGTCGGCCTCGATCAGCACCCGCTCGCCGAACACCTCCCCGTCGGCCATCACACCCAGGCTCAGCGGGTCGCCGTAGGCGCCGACCCCCACCTTGATGACCTTGCCGTGCGCGATCAGGTACATGTTGTCGGCCACCGACCCGAACTCGACGATCACCTGCCCCGGCTCGTACTCCT
The DNA here is from genome assembly GCF_019429605.1 of Actinoplanes hulinensis. Lineage (NCBI taxonomy): Bacteria > Bacillati > Actinomycetota > Actinomycetes > Micromonosporales > Micromonosporaceae > Actinoplanes > Actinoplanes hulinensis. Next base: position 225,670 of record NZ_JAHXZI010000011.1, read on the forward strand.
GCTGCTCGAACCGGCCCGCGATCGCGTTCAGCAGCTCCATGTCGTCGATCCCGGCGAGCACCGCGATCTCCCGCAGCTCGTCCGGAACCACCTGCACCGTCGACCCGGTGTTGATGAAGGTGAGCCGCCCGTCGCCGATCCGGTAGGTCATCCGGCGGTTCACCCGGTAGGCGCCACCTTTCACCTCCGTCCACGGCAGCTTGCGCAGCAGCCACCGTGAGGTGATCTCCTGCATCTGCGGGACCGACTTGGTGGTGTTGGTCAGATTCCGGGCCGCCGTGGTGCTCAGGCTCTGCTGGTACCGCTGATCCTTTTCCTCACGCGTTTTCGCCGACTTCACAGAACTGGTCACGGTGAACGCCCCGTTTCATCCGGATGTAGGGTGACATGCTGGTTCTATCCCAGTCATCCGGTGATTTGTCAGGGTTCTCGCATTCTGCCCGGCAAGCTGGATCAGCCGAGGAAGCCGTCCACCAGCTCACGGAAGGTTACCGGCTCCTCCACCCACGGGCGGTGACCGGAAGCCGGCATCACCTCGAGACGGGCACCCGGATGGGCGGCCGCCACCGTCCGGGCCGGGGCGACGCCGATCATGCCGTCCGAGGCGCCCGCCACCACCAGCACCGGGGCGCTCACCGGGGACGGGCAGGCCGCCTCGGCGCCCGCGTAGAACGCGTCACGCAGCCACGGCAGCGACGTCGAATGGCCCGCCACGTACTCGTGGCGGCGCTCCGGCGCCCACCGGTGCCAGTGGAACGGGATGAGCCGGGCCTGCAGGAACGGGCCCTGACCGCCGGCCGCCACCTCGCGGGCGGCGGCCGCGGCCTGCGGATACCACGGTTCGGCGCTGCGGGTGGCACGGACCGCGGCCACGTCGGCGAGGTCGATGTCCCGGCCGGTACGTCCCACCGGCGTCACCAGGACCAGCCGGCGCACCCGCCCGGGATGGCGGGCCGCGTACTCCTGGGCGGTCAGCGAACCCGCCGAATGCGCCAGCAGGTCGAGCCGGTCCAGCCCCAGATGCTCACGCAGCGCCTCGACATCGCCCGCCTGCCGGACGAACGACACCGTCGACCGGTCCGCCGGCACCTCGGAACGGCCCGCCGCGCGCCCGTCCAGCCGGATCAACCGCCGGCCGGCCGCGAGACCACCGAGGTCACCCAGGTAGCGCACGTCCATACCGGGGCCACCGCCCAGCACCACCAGCGGATCGCCCGTACCGAGGACGTCGTAGAACAGGCGGACACCGTCAGGGGCGGAGAAGTGCGGCACCCGGAGATCGTGCCACGCCGATTGAATCCGCCGCGATCGGGAAAATCACCTGTCGTGACCTGGCTCGAATTCGCACTGCTGCACGCCGACGAACCCTGCACGGTCCGGGTGGAGACGCCCGGCAGCGGGACGGTCCCGGTGGGCCCCTGCGTCATCGCGCACCGGGAGACCGGCACCACCGTCCTGTGCCCGCCGGACACCGAGGCCCCGCCCGGCACCCGGTTCATCCTGCCCGAGGGGGAGACCGTCGAGGTCGTCGGCGCCCACCACCTGGACCCGGCCGGCACCCGGCTGCCCGAGCACCGCCAGTTCGACGTCGTGCGGTAGACAAACTCTCAACCTCCGGCCGGAGCCGCCGATTGATCCGGACATGTGGAGGCTGGCCGGTGCCGTCGTGGGCGTTTATGCGACCGTCTGCGTCCTGTCCGACCTCGGCTCCGGTATCAGCGACCACCCGGTGGGCGGGGTGCTGCTCATCGCCAGCTACCTGATCCCCGGCCTGCTCGTCGCCGCCCGCGCGCGCCGTGACGACCCGGCCTGGGCGTTCCTGTCGGCCGGCATGCTCGCCTACGGGGCCGGCAACCTCTACTGGTTCCTCCGGGTCCGCGACATGACGCCGGAACCGATGGCGACCTGGGCCGACGCGCTGTGGCTGGCCTTCTATCCGGCCTGCGCGGCCGCCCTCGCCCTCCTGCTGCGCCGGCGGCTGCCCCGGGTCGGCGCCACCGCCTGGCTGGACGGGCTGATCGCCGCGACCGCGGTGGCCGCCCTGGTCTCCCTGCCGGTGCTGGCCGCCGTCGAACCGGCTCCGCACTCCTCCACGCTCGGCGTCGTCGTGAACGCCGCCTACCCGCTGTCCGACATCGCCGTCACCGGCTGCCTGCTCGGCGGGTGGGCGCTGTGCGGCTGGCGCGCCGACCGGGTCCTCGGGCTGCTGATCGCCGGGATGGGCCTGTTCGCCGCCGCCGACGCGGTCAGCATGATGCTGCTCTGGCAGGGCGTCGAGATGCCCCGAACGCTGGACCTGCTGTGGATCGCCGGACTGTTCCTGCTCGCCGTGGCCGCCCGGCAGCCGTCCGGCCGGCGCGAGACCGGGCAGCCGAACATCTGGCTCAGCACCGCCGTACCCGCCGGTCTGGCCTTTCTGTCCCTCGGTCTTCTGATCTTCGCGGCGCTCAGCGAGCGGTCCGTCACGACGGTCACCAGCCTGCTCGCCGCGACCGCGGTGACCGCCGCGATCATCCGGATGATCGCCAGCGTCCGCACCGCCGAACAACTCGGCGCGGCCCGGCGGTTGGCCCGCACCGACGAGCTGACCGGCCTCGCCAACCGGCGCCACTTCATCGAAAGCCTCGACCGGGCACTGGCCGCCACCGACGGGCCGCTCGCCGTGGCCTTCCTCGACCTGGACCGGTTCAAGGAGGTCAACGACAGCTTCGGCCACGACGTCGGGGACAGCCTGCTGCGGCTGGTCGGCGCCCGGCTGCGCGACGCGGTCCGCGACCCGGTCCTGCTGGCCCGGCTCGGCGGCGACGAGTTCGCGCTGCTCATGCCCGGCATGGGCCGCGACGACGCGGCCGCCGTGGTGAACCGGCTGCTGAGCACCCTGCGGAAGCCGTTCCTGCTGCCCGAGGTGGACCTGCACGTCGACTCCAGCGTCGGCATCGCGGTCCACCCCGACGACGGCGCCGACCGCTCCACCCTGCTGCGCCGCGCCGACGTGGCCATGTACGCCGCCAAACACGGGCACGGCGGCCCGGTCTTCGCCACCGGCCTCGACGACCACGCCCGCGCCCGCCTCACCACGCTCGAGGAACTGCGCGCCGGCCTGGACCGCGACGAACTGGTCCTGCACTACCAGCCCAAGGTCACCGTCGGCCCCGAACGCCGGGTCGTCGGCGTGGAGGCACTGGTCCGCTGGCAGCACCCGGTCCGCGGGCTGGTCTACCCGGACGCGTTCCTGCCCACCGCGGAGAGTGCCGACCTGATGGGCCGCATCACCGGGGCGGTGCTCGACCTCGCCTGCCGGCAGAGCCGCGCCTGGCACGATCAGGGCCTCGACGTACCGGTCGCGGTCAACCTGTCGGTCTCCAACCTGCGCGACCCCGCCTTCCCCGACCAGGTCGCCGCGCTGCTGGAGCGCTACCGGCTACCCGCCTCGGCACTCGAGCTGGAGGTCACCGAGAGCGTCCTGATGACCGACGCCGACAACGCCCTCAAGCGGCTCGGCATGCTGCGCGACATGGGCGTACGCCTGGCCGTCGACGACTACGGCACCGGCTACTCCAGCCTCGGCTACCTCCAGGTGCTGCCGGCCGACGACCTGAAACTGGACCGCGCCTTCGTGAGCCGCTGCGGCACCGACCCGCGCAGCGCCGCCATCGTGCACAGCACCGTCCAGCTGGCCCACAGCCTCGGCATGCGCATCGTGGCCGAGGGCGTCGAGGACGACGAGATCCTCGACCGGCTGCGCGAGTACGGCTGCGACTACGCCCAGGGGTACGGCATCGCCCGCCCCCAGAACGCCGCCACCACCACCGCCTGGCTGGCTCAGTCGTCCGCGGTCAGCCCGGGAACGGGCCGCAGCGCCGTGCCGAACCTCCTGTAGTTCGCCTTCACCCCGTCGTCCAGGTCGATCTCCGGCGGCCGGGCGGCCAGCGCCTCCTCGTGAGCGCCCGTCCGGGCGAGCACCGCGGCCACCGTCGACGGCCGGTAGCGGTGCAGGTAGATCAGCGCCCCCTTCGGGCCGGCGAACAGCCAGTACACCGGCCGCCTGCGATACCGCCGGACATGATCGGCGTAGAACGACCGCCCGAGATAGCCGCGCAGATCCCGAACACCCAGCGTGGCGGTGACGAACCGCAGATTCTCCTCGACGTTCTCGCCGCCGAACACCACCCGCAGGAACTCACGGAACCGGTCGTCGATCTCGTCGGCGGTGAGCACGTTCTCCACCACCGGCCGGTACGACGGCCGCGGCACCCGCGCCAGGAAGTCGTCGAGGGTCGCGCCCTGATCGCCGAGGATCAGACCGGGCACATCCAGGCTGTACCGGCCGAACATGCAACCGACCGCGTACGAGACCAGGTCGGCGACCCGCTCCCGCGCGTACCTCGACCGCTGCTCGGCCTCCGACAAGCCGGCGCCGAATCGGAAGGCCGGATTGCCGGACAGGGTGACCCGCTCCAACGGCACCCCGGCGTCCTCACCGTCCAGCCCGTACGCCGCGGCCACCGCCACGTTCACCCGGGTCTCCAGCGCCCGCGCCCGCCCGGCCGCCGCCACGTCCCGTGCGAACGCCGCACCGACTGCCTCACCGACCCGTCCCGGACCGCGCGCGATCAGGTCCAGTGTGGTGAAACCCCAGGACGTCTCGCGGGCGTCCCAGTCGGCCCGGTGCAGTTCCACCAGCTCCCGGACATCCGCCAGCACGCGGTCCGGCACGTCGGCGACCGGCAGCCGGGCCAGCGTGCCGACCTCGAAGTTCAGCGTCGGTGAGGTGGCTGCCAGCATGTCCCGGGCGACCGTGGAGTTGCAGACCGCCGCCAGCCGCAGCAGCTCCCGCTCGGCCGCGAAGATCGACGTGCCGGCCACGTCGAACACGAACCCGGGCGGATACCAGCGGAACGCCGGCGGCCCGGTGCCGACCTTCGACCAGGACAGCGACGGCCGGAAGTAGTAGGCCGTGTTCTGCGCCCGCGACCGGGGCCGCCCGTGCTCGGCGCCGAACGACCGGATCTCCGCGCCGTCGTCGCGCCAGTTGACCACGAACTCCTGGTTGCCGTACCAGCGCCGGAAGTCACCACCCTTGTTGTACGGAAACCAGGTGCGCCCCGACGCGGCCGCTTCCACACGCGACATCCCGAAACCGGTCCGGTCCGCGCTCACCTCGTGCCACAGCCGTACGAAACGGCCGTTGTCGGCGGTCGCCAACCCCTGCCGCGGTTCGCCCGTCGCGGACAGCGGCCGGCCCACCGCGAAGGCGCGCAGCATCGGCTCCGGAAGCCAGTACGCGATCGGTGCCCCCGGCACCCGCCCCAACCGCCCGGCCGTCGCCGCGAACACCGTCCGCCGACCGGCCACCGCCTCCCGGAACGCGGTACTCATCGCCGCCTCGCCGCGCTCCTCGACAAGCCGGACGAACCCACCCACGAGATCCGGCTGTGCCACATTGGCCAGCACGAACGCCGTCGTGGCGACCACCTCTCCGGGAATCGCGTCGAATGCCCGGGCACCCAGGTGCGCCATCGTCACGATCGCCCGGTCCCGCAGCAGATTCGTCCGCAGCGCCGCGTACGACCGCAGGAACATCCACGACTGCATGGTGATCATCGCGATGAACGCCCGGGGCACCGCCAGATCCACGCACCGTTCCACGAACATCGCGCACAGGCCGGTCTTCGAGTCCGGGTACTCCCGGCGGGCGAACGCCGACAGCACCCCGTCCATGTTGCCGTGACCCATGTACGGCGGGTTCGCCACCACCACGTGATAGCGCGACGACAGCACCTCCGCCTGCTCCCGCACCCGCTCCACCCGCCACCGTACGTCCGGATCCGGCACGGAACCCGGATCCGGCACGGAACCCGGCCGCACCAGCGATCCCAGCGTCCCGGCGTCCCGGAACGCGTTCCAGAACGCCGCGTTCCCGCCCAGCGACGCCACCTCGGCCGGCGTGAACGACACCGGCTCCAGCACGTGGATTCGCGGTGTGACCGGCCCGGCGAAGCCCCGCGCCCGCGCCTTCATGGTCAGCGCGAACACGGCCAGCGCACCGGCCGCCGGATCGATCTCCACGCCGACCAGGTTGTGCGCCAGGATCAGCCCGGGGATCTCCGCCGACGCATACCCCTCCTCCTCGTAGATCGCGTGCAGGAGATCGAACGCGTACGTCAGAAGGTGCCCCGAACCGCAGGCCGGATCGATCAGCCGGATCTCCTCCGGGCCGGTGACCTTGGCGTACGACGACGGCTCCCCGGCCGGGAGCGGCAGCAGGAACGGCATCCGCGCGGCCAGAGCCGACGACGGCCGATTCAGCAGCCACAACCGGCCCAACGAGTTCTCCACCAGGTACCGCGCGATCCAGTCCGGTGTGAACAGTTGGGTCGCCGCCGGGATCTCCGCGGCACCCGCCTTCCGGTTCCGGGTGAACCCCGCGAACACCTCGTCCTTCTGCCCGGCCGTGAAGAACTGGTAAAGCCAGCCGACCACCTCCACGTCCCGGCACACCTCGGCCGTGAGTACCTCAGCGACCCGCACCCGAACCAGGTCCGGCGCCTCGGCTCCGTCATCCGACGGGATGTCCACTCCGTTGACGTCGGCGAACCGCCGCGCCACGGCCCACATGAAACAGGCACGGGCCGCGGGCTCGGCCACACCCCCGTCCAGCAGGACACCACGCGCCCAGACCGCGAGACCCCGCAGCCGAACGACGTCGGTCACCGGGCCCCGTTCACTTCGCCCCAGGCCGGCATGGCGTGCAGGACACCGCTCAGACTGTGGCCGCGAGCGGTCAGCTCGTACACCACCCGGGGTGGCACCTCGGCGAACACCGTACGGGTGAGGACGCCCTGATGCTCCAGCGCCCGCAGGCGGTCGGTCAGCGTCTTGGCGCTCGGGGCGCCCAGGGCCGCCCGCAGCTCGGTGAACCGCTTCGGCCCGGCCAGCAGCTCCCGCACCACCAGGGTGGCCCACTTGCCGTCCAGCACCCGCAACGTCCGCTCCACCCCGCACCCCGGGCAGGCCGGCTCCTCCGTCAGCTGTTTCAGCTGCTCAGCGCCGATGGTTCCCATTCGGAAACGATATAACTTTCTGGGTACCGCTTCCGATCGGGACCTGGCGTCGTGGCATGACCGCGACCACCGTCGGCCTGCACGGCGCCACCGGAACCCAGGGCCGCGCCATCCACCGCCGGCTGCTCGCCGCCGGGGATCACCGCCGCCTGCGCCCACCCGGCCCCGCCGCCGGACCCGGCCCTGATCGTGTCCGGCGCCACCACGGCCCGCGCCTGGGCGGCCCGACAGTCCTGGGACGACTGACCGCCGCGCGCTGGGCGACCCAACGGTCCACAGAGCGACTGACCGCCGCGCGCCTGGGCGGCCCAAAGGCCTGGAGCGATTGACCGCCGGTCCGTCAGATTCTGATGTGGCTGTCGTATACCTGCTGCTGGACGTGTCCGGATCCACCGTGCGGCACGGCTTCCATCAACGGGCCGCCCAGGCGCTGCCGGCCGTCGTCGACCGCATCGAACGGGTCCGCGGCGACCAGGCCTGGCTCGGCATGGTGACCTACGCCGACCAGGCCGCCCTGCTGATCCCGCTGACCCGGGTCACCGGGCTGCACCACCTGCCGGTACCGCGCCCCGGCGGCTTCAGCTCGCTGGCCGCCGGGCTGCGGATGCTCGTCGGCTGTACCGCCCACGACACCGACCAGCTCGCCGCCGACGGCTTCGCCACGCCACGCCCGATCGTCGTGATCATCGCCGACGGGCTGCCCACCGACCGGGACACCGACGTCCTGGCCGCCCGCGCCGCTCTCGACGCCGACGTGCACGCCCTGCTCCCCGGCCACGTTCCGGCCCTCGCCGCCGCGGGTCTCCGCGCGACCGTCCACCACCACGGCCCCGAACACCTGCCCGACCTGGTCGAAACCCTTCTCTGACCCCCTTTCCGGTACGCCCACGCGCCCCGCCTCGCGCAGAAGCGAATCGACCACCGCGATCTTGGACGATTGACCACCGCGTCCGGTGGCAAGACGTCCAAGATCGCCAAGGTGCACAAGCGGGCGCGGAGCCGCGCGTCCGGCGTGCCTCTTCTGCCCGCGATCTTGGACGGTGGGCCACCGATTGCGGTAGTGAGACGTCCAAGATCGCCAAGGCGTACGAGGGGGCGAGGGGTCAAAGGTTCAGAAGGGTCGCGGGGCCCAGGCTGGGTACTTCGGTGAGGGAATCGAGGGGCGCCGTCCAGGTGCCGGACGGGCCGGCGACCAGGAGCAGGTCGCGGGTCGCGGCGATCGCGTGCGGAGCGCGGGCGAAGCGGGCCACCCCGGCCGGATGGTCGACGCTGCGCCACTGCCGGGCGCCGTCCAGGTCGTTGGCGAGAAGATGGCCCGTCACCGTGTACGCCAGCAGCCACCGGCCGGCCAGGGTGAGCGTCGCCAGGCGGGCCGGGGGATCGACCGGCGTCCAGTCGCCGATGCCGGCGGCCAGATCCCAGCGGGCGTACGCCGTCGTGCCGGCCTCGGTGAGCGCCGCGAGCCACACCGTCCGCGCCGAGCCGGTGGCCGCCGCCAGCGCGGTCAGCCGTTCACCCGATGGGGCGGGCGGCACTACGAGCGATGACGTGCCGCCCCAGTCACGCAGGGCCGCGTGCTCGATCCGCACCCGGTCCGGCGTCCAGAAGACGTCGACCGTGCTGCCGTCCGGGCAGACCGCGGCCAGCGGATAGCGCACCTGGTCGGCCGTCGCCACGATGCGCGGCTCGTCGCCGGTGTGGCCGTGGAGGCGCGGCTCGTTGCCGGGGTGGCGGTGAGGGTTCGGGCCGTCGGCGGTCAGGCGGCGGGCGAACACGCCGCCCGGGGCGGTCCACAGGACGTGGCCGCCGGCGACCGCCACGTCCCGCGAGGTCGCGCCGGGCGGGGACGCCGCCCGACGCCATGACCCGGCGGTCCCGGTGAAGACTCCGGAGCCGGTGACCAGTGCGAGCACCGGGCCGTCGCCGAGCGCCACGGCGGCCGGCGGGCCGGGTGACTCCGCGGGCGTGCCCGTCTCGTCGCCGGACCAGGCGGCCAGCAGCTGGGCGGCGATCTCCGGGCGCAACCCGGCGTACCCGGTCAGCCGTTCGCGGGCCTGCTCGGCGTGCCCACCGGTGAGCAGCTCCGGCACCCCGGCCCGGGCCGCGGCGACCAGCAGGGCGACGGTCCGCTCGTCGCCGGGCAGCAGGTCCTCCAGGGCACGGGCCAGCCGGTCCGGCTCGCCGGCCAGCGACGGGTCGTAGCGCAGAGCGGCTCCCAGGGCCGTGGTCGCGGCCGAGACATCCACCGATGTTCCTCCTGTCCGTCAGTTAACGGCGAGCGGAGATTACCGCCGCTTGATGGTTTTCCGGGAACGAGAGGAAAGTCCGATGACCACATCCGCGACGGACACCCACGGCGACGACCGGCTCCTGGTCCTGCCCTTCTACATCGTCGTGGACGTCTCGCTGTCGATGAGTGTTCCGCAGGGCGGCGACAAGTCGGCGATCCAGGCGGCCAACGAGATCCTGCCGACCGTGATCGACGGCATCGAGGCGTCGCCGACGCTGGGCGACGTGGTTCGCCTGGGCGCCGTCGACTTCTCCGACGACGCCCGGGTCGTGCTGCGGCTCGACGACGTGCGCAACGTCAACCCGATCCCGCAGTTCACGGTGCGTGGCGCCACGTCGTACGCGGCCGCGTTCCGCCTGCTGCGCCAGGAGATCGAGAAGGACTACGCGCAGCTGCGCGGCGACAACTACAAGGCGTACCGGCCGGCGGTCTTCTTCATCACCGACGGCGAGCCGACCGACGACCAGTCCGACATCGTCGCCGCCTACAACGACCTCACCGACCCGTCGTTCAAGCTGCGGCCCAACCTCATCCCGTTCGGCGTGGGCACCGCCACCAAGGACCAGCTCGACCAGTGGGTCTACCCGAAGGAGGGATCCAAGAAGCCGATGCGCAGCTACGTGATGCGCGACGGCGCCGACCCGGCCAAGGCGATCACCAAGGTCGCCGAGATCCTGCTGTCCAGCGTCATCGCCTCCGCCCAGTCGGTCAGCGAGCAGGGCAGCGCCGGCGGCTTCGTGCTGGACGACGAGGACCTCGACAGTGACTGGAACTGAGGTCGCCTGGGCACGGCACCCCAACGGGCGGTGGATCGTCGGCGACGCCGGCAACCAGCCGTCCGTGGTGGCCGTGCCCCCGGTCCTGGTCCGCCGCCGCCCGGACGTGACACTCGACGGCGGCCGCGTCGGCATGCTCGACTACCGGGCCGCGAGCCTGCGCGGCATCGGCCATCTGGAGACCGGCAAACCCCGGCAGGATTCGTACGTCGTGACCGTCACCCGCGACGACCACTGGCTGGTCGGCTGCGTCGCCGACGGGGTGTCCGACGGCCGGATGTCGCACCGGGCCGCCGATCTGGCCTGCGAGAAGATCGCCGCCGAACTGATCGACGGGCTGGCCGCCGGCCCGGACGCCGACCTCGAAGCGCTGGACTGGGCCGCCGGCGTGGCCGGGGTCAACGCGGCCATCCACCGGGAGTTCCTGCACACCGCCAAGGTCGAGGAGGCGGCCCTCGCCGACGTCCGTGCGCTCATGTCCACCACGGCGGTCGCCTTCGCGGTGGCCACCCAGGCGGACGCCGACGGCACCCACCGGGCGGTGATCGCGTCGCTGGCCGGCGACTCGGCCGCGCTGATCCTCGACGGCGACGGCTGGCGCCCGGTCACCGCCGTCAAGGGCGACGGCGAGGAGGTGGCCTCCAACGCGGTCCGGCCGCTGCCCCGCGAGGTGGAACCGGAGCCGGTGACGCTGACCCTGCGGCCCGGCGACGTGCTCGCGGTCATCACGGACGGCATCGGCGACCCGATGGGCAGCGGCGGCGGGGTGGTCGGCCGGTTCCTGGCCGAGCAGTGGGCGGAGCCGCCGGACACCATCGAGTTCGCCAACCAGGTCGGCTTCTACCGCAAGACCTTCATGGACGACCGCACCGTGATCGCCGTCTGGGTCGCCCCGGAGCCGACATGACCGAACCGGAGACTGTGGCCAAGGGGGTGCTCGGGCGGCTCGACCACCTGGGCAAGGGCGGCACCGCGGTGATCTACCGGCTGCCCGGCTTCCAGCTGCCCGGCCACCCACCGCTGGTCTACAAGGAGTACAAGGACCGGACCAGGACGATCGCCGGCCCCGCGCTCAAGCGGGGCCTGCTCGACCTGGTCCGGCGGCGGCTCGCCATGACCGACCAGCAGCGCGCCGCCTGGGACAGGCTGGTCACCTGGCCGTTGCGGGTCGTCGTCGACGGGGACGAGGCGTGCGGCATCCTCCTGCCGCTCATCCCGGCCGCCTACTTCCAGGATCTGCACACCCGCTCCGGGCAGCGGCGGCGGGTGCCCCGCGAGGTCGACATGCTGTTCGGCGACACCAAGGACATGGCCCGCATCGGCCTGCCCGCCACCAGTCCCGAGCAGCGCCGCGCGGTCGCCGTGCAGATCGCCCGGGTGTGCGCCCTCACCCACCACCGCAACGTGGTGCTCGGCGACATCTCCGGCCGCAACATGGTCTACGACGTGAGCGGCCCCCGGCCCCAGGTGATGATCATCGACGCGGACGCGGCCCGGGTCGAGGGCAGCCGCGGCGCCTTCGGGGGACAGCCGCAGACCCCGCACTGGGAGCCGCCCGAGGCGCTGCTCGCCGCCTCGCAGCTGCGCGCCGCCCGCAAACGCGGTGACCAGAAGTCGATCAACACGTTGCTGCCGCGGACCACCGTGCAGAACCGGGCCACCGACGTCTACAAGCTCTCCCTGATGCTGGTCCGGGTGGTCGACCACGGGCGCGGCAAGGCGGTCAACCGTCGGCCGGACGGCGCGCTGCGGATCTTCCGCCGCGCCTGGGGCAAGCCCGCCGCCGAACTGCTGGAGCGCGCGATGGGCGCCGTCCCGGACGACCGGCCCACCGCCCGCGAGCTGTACGAGTCGATGCGGCCCGGCGGACCGCCCGCGCCCAAACCACAGCCGAAGTCACAGCCGCAGCAACAGCCGTCGGTCCCGAAGCCACGTCCGCCGGACCCGCCGAAGACCGGCACCGGTCCGATCGAGAACGGCAAACGGGCCGGATCGTTCGTCTTCGTCGAGGGCCGGGGGTGGGTACGCGATGGCAGATGACCCGGGCAGGTGGTGCCGTGCCTGCGGGACGACCGCCGGCGACGGCGCCGGGAGCTGCGCCGAATGCGGCGCCGACCTGGCCGCCCCGGCAGCCGGGGACACCCGCATCGGACAGGTGGTGGTGCTCCCCGGACTCTTCCTCACCCGTACCGGGATCGTCGTGGCCGCGACCGGCGACACGCTGTCGTTGCTCGGCAAGGGCGACCAGCCGAACAGCGTCGGCGCCGCCGAGTTCGCCCGGATGCGCCAGGTCGACGTGCCCGGACCGCAGGTCATCGGCGAGGCCGGCCGGCTCTGGGCGGCGTCCCACGCGGCCGGGACCGGCGCCGTCAAGGCGTCCTGGAACGACGCCCGCCTCAAGACGTACGCCGACGACCTGGCCGGCCGCGACCTGGGCCGCCGCCGGGCCGCCGCGGCCGACACCATCGCTCTCGGCCGGCAGTTCTGGCTGCCGCAGGCAAAGCTCACCGAGACGGAGCTCTGCTGGTACCAGGCCCGCCAGGCGGCGCTCCGCGGCGACCTCGGCCAGATGATGGCCTGGCTCGCCAAACTGCCCACCGGCCGGTACGCCGTCCGGATCCCGCTGCTGCTGTCGCACACCGCCGGGCTGCTCGCCGACACCGGCCTCGCCGCGCAGGCCGCCGCCCAGCTCGCCCCGTTCGAGGACACCCACCCGGACGCCCGCGCCCTGCGCCACCTGCTCGACCCGGACGCCGGCGCCGACCTGATCCACCTCACCGTCGCCTACGCCGCCACCAGTGGAGTCCCGAAGGCGGTGGCCGCCGCCGAGCGGATCAGGGACCGCCGCCGCATCCCGATCGAGCCCTACGCCGGCCCGAACACCCGGGCACTCGACGCCTACTTCGCCGGCCTCAACGGAACCAACCTCGACCAGTACGCCGGACTGCTCACCGAACTACCCGAGGCGCTGCTCGACGACCTGGTCGACGCCCACGCCCTCACCAAGGTCGACGCCGACGGCACCGCCCGCGGCGCCTACCTGCGATGCCGGCTGCACCCGGGCCGGGTCACCCCGGACGAACTGGCCGCCGCCGGGTTCACCGCCGAACAGGCCCGCCGCCACTACCTCGCCCGCGACACCGACGCCCTCGACGCCCTCGACGGCACCGACCCCGCCGTCGGCCATTACCGGGCGCTGCTCGCCTTCGTCCGGGACCGCGACCGCGGCCGCGCCGGCGACCTGTGGCCGCAGACCCGCGCCCTGGTCGACCTGATCGACGGCGGCGGCGAGGTGCCGGAGCAGCTCGCCGCCGACCGGTCCGCCTGGCCCCTGCTGCGCGACGCCGCCCTCCAGGGCCGGATCACCGTCCCCGAGCACGTCAGCACCGCCCACCCCGACTTCGCCGCCTGGTACGGGCTGTGCCGCCTCACCCGGCTGGTCTACGACGGCGACTGGGAGGGAACCGTCCGGCTGGCCCGGGCGATCGGCCGGGCCACCCGCGGCGGGCCGCTCGCCGACGAGGTCGCGAGCCTCGTGGCGTACGCCAAATGGCAGCTCGGTGACCACGACGGCGCGCTCGCCGCTCTCGACACCGGACCGGCCGCCGGGTTCCGTGCCGGTCTCACCCTGAACGCCTCGGTGATCGCCGCCGAGAAGGGCTCCGCGGCCGCGGAGGCACCGCTCGTCCGGCTGGCCCGCGAGGCCCCCGACCAGCGGCTGCGCAACGGCGCACTGATCAAGGCGCTGGGGTTGTGGATCGCCGACGACGCGGTCACCGAGTACCCGCCGGAGCTGGCCGCCCTCGTGCACGGCCGGCTCGCCGGCCAGATCGACGACGACGACTTCTTTCTCGACCTGGTCAAGTTCAGCGCCAACAACGACGCGTCCTGGGTGGCCGCCACCCCCGCGATCCGCGCCACCGGCGGGAACCAGGCCGACATGGTGCGCTACTTCCAGACCCGCTGCCGGATCCTCGAGGAGCACCGGCCGGAGACGTTCTCCGACCTGGCCGAGGTGCTGTCGCAGATCTGGCGGCGCGACCCCCGCCCGGAGTGGCAGGCCCGCGAGCGGGACTGGTTCGCCGACCTGCTGCTCGACCTGGTGCACCGCGACTTCGGCGAGGCGGCCGGCCTGGCCGGGGTGATCGAGATCCTGCTCGACGGCGGCGTCCTGGAGCAACGCGAACGGCTGATCCTGTCCATGCAGGCCGGCGGCCATCTGGCCATGGGCCTCGGCGACGACCAGGATCTGCGGCCGGAGTCGGAGAAACGGTTCCTGTTCGACCCGGCGTACGAGTTCCTGCGCGTGCGCGACGAGTTCCCCGAACCGGTTCGCGAGGCCCTCGCCGAGGAACTCGGCCGCTGCCTGGGCGTCGCCGCGTTCGCCGTCGGCAACGCCATGTCCCGCGCCGTCGACAACCTCGGCGACCAGTACAACGAGATCGTCGAACGGCGCAGCTGGGACCGCAGCAACGACTATTCGCTGTCCCGGATCCAGTTGGAGCTGCTCGACCACATGCAGACGGTCGTCGACCGGATGCGCGCCTACCAGGTACTTCTCGTCCAGTTCCCGCTGGACGGCCCGATGAACGAGATCCCGGACATGCTGCGCGGCCAGGCGGACGCGCTCGCCGGACAGATCGACATGCTGCGGAGGGACTTCTGATGGCCGACCGCAACCCGTACGTCATCCTCGGCATCCCGTTCGGCGCCGGCCGGGAGGAGGCCAACCTCGCCTTCGCCCGCCGGGCCCGCCCCCTGCGCCGCCTCGGCGCCGAGGGCCGCGACCGGATGACCGAGCTGACCTGGGCGCTCAACCAGATCGACGAGGCCATCAAGGAACCGGACACGGTGCTGTGGCTCTACCGGATCCCGCACGATCCGGCGGTGCTCGCCCCGAGCGGACCGGGCGAGTTCGCGCCCAGGCCCCGGCCGATGGCCCGCCGCAGCGGCGACAGCGGCCCCGGCCTCGACGCAGTGCAGCGGGCCGCCGCCCGCGAGCACCTGCGCCACCTCGTCCTCGACCGGGCCGGCCGGACCGCGATCCCGGCACCGTGACCACCGCATCCGAAGGGAAGACCGTGTTCGGCAACAGACAGCAGTTCGAGGCCATCGAGAAGATAGCCAAGCTCATCGACCAGATCGACCGCCGGGTCGAGCGGATCGAGACCGTCACCCTGGTCCGGGAGCCGGGCACGGCCGCGGCCGCCGAGGCGTACGAGGGACTGCGCAAACAGGTCGTCGCCGCGGTACAGAACCGGACCAGCCACCTGGCGCAGCTCGCCCAGATCGACGCCGCCGTGGCACACGGCGCCGCCGCCGAGGACCTCGCCGAGCTGCTCGGCCGCTGTTTCGAACAGGCCGGCCTGGAGAAGGTTGACGACGCCGACGACCCTGAACACACCCGCTACTTCAAGTTCGTCGGCGACCGCGACAGCGGCCGTCCCGAGGTGATCGAGGCCGCCTACGTGGACCGGGCGACCGGCCGCGCGGTGCGGCTCGGCGTCGCCAAGTACGTGGGGCACCGGTCTCCACAGGACGAGGGGGAGGAAAAGACAGAATGAGCGACGCTTTCGGTATCGACTTCGGCACCACCAACAGCGTTCTCGCCCGTACGACGGCGAACGGGGTCGAGGCCGTGCCGCTCGACCCCGGCCTGCCGCTGGAGTGGGCGAACCTCGAATTCGACCGGGTGCTGCCATCGGTCATCGGCTTCGACGGCGGTGACCCGGTGTTCGGCTGGGCCGCCAAACGCCAGCGCACCGGCAAGCTGGAGGCGGTCAAGCGGCTGTTCGCCACCGAGGACTCGGTCACCATCGGCGACCAGGACCTCAAGGTCGAGGTGGCGGCCGCCATGTTCTTCCGGCACATCCAGCAGCAGGCCGCCGCGGCCGGCATCATCGCGAAACTCAACCGGGCCGTCGTCACCATCCCGGCGAACAGCCGCGGCCTGGCGCGCTTCCGCACCAAACTGTCCGCCGGGCTGGCCGGCATGGAGGTGCTCGCCCTCATCAACGAGCCCACCGCGGCCGCCATGGCGTACGCCCACGCGATCGGCCAGAACCAGCGGATCCTGGTCTTCGACTGGGGCGGCGGCACCCTCGACGTCACCGTCCTGCAGGCCTTCGACGGCGTCTTCATCGAGCAGGCGTCCAAGGGCGTGCAGCGGCTCGGCGGCCTCGACATCGACGACGCCTTCCGGGCCGCGGTCCTGCCGCAGATCCCCGGCTCGGCCGACTGGGACGACGAGAAGCAGGCCCTCTTCCGGCTCGATCTGGAACGCGCCAAGATCGAACTGTCGCAGCAGGACACCACCCGGATCCCGCTGCCCTCCGGCGGCTACCACCAGGTCAGCCGCGCCCTGCTGGAGGAGTCGGTCGCCGCCCTCGTCCAGCGCACCCGCGAACCCGTCGACATCTGCCTGCGCGACAGCCCCGGCCGCATCGACCACCTGGTCATGGTCGGCGGCAGCTCCAACATGCCGGTGATCCGCCGGTTCGTCTCCGACATCGTCGGCGTCGAACCGTCCACCGGCGTCAACCCGATGCTCGCCGTCGCCCAGGGCGCCGCCATCGCCTCCGGCATCCTCCAGGGCACCGTCACCGACCTCGACTTCCACGTCGGCACCGAACACGCCCTCGGCATCGTGGTGCACAACGACTCGTCACCGCCGGAGGGCTCCTTCTCGGTGCTGATCCGCCGCAACACGAAGTACCCGGCCCGGGCCACCGACTCGTACGTGCCGGCCATGGACTTCCAGGAGCAGGTCAACGTCCAGGTGATCGAGGGCGACCCGGACAAGCCGATCGGCCACGAGGACAACGTGGTCCTCAAGGACTGGGACATCGACCTGCCCGAGCAGCGGCTGCGCACCGACGCCTCGTTCACCGTCACCTACGAGTACGACCTGGACGGCATCCTGCACGTCCTGGTCCGCGACCAGCGCACCGGCAACGTGCTCTCCGAACAGGAGGTCGCGGTCGGCGCCGCCGAGGACCGCACCCAGCTGCCCCTGATGCGCCGCAACGTGGACAACCTGATGACGGTCGGCGCGACACCGAAACCGCGGATCTCCGCCGAGGCGCAGGCGGTCATCCGCAAGGCCCGCGACAAGGTGCTGCCGTTCGTCGCCGACGACGACCGCGACACCCTGGCGAAACTGGTCACCGACCTGGAGTCGGCCACCCCGGAGACCGAGAAGGACCGCACCGAGGCCCTCGAGGCGGAACTGCGCAATCACGCCTACCTGTTGTGGTGATCCCAGCTGAACGACGTGCCGGCCACCGAGACGGTGCCACCCGGCGGGCAGGCCGCCGAACCGCGACTGCCCG
Source organism: Actinoplanes hulinensis (assembly GCF_019429605.1). Lineage (NCBI taxonomy): Bacteria > Bacillati > Actinomycetota > Actinomycetes > Micromonosporales > Micromonosporaceae > Actinoplanes > Actinoplanes hulinensis. Next base: position 243,131 of record NZ_JAHXZI010000011.1, read on the forward strand.
CCGACCCGTCCGGTGAATAGCTGATCATCAACTGCACGTCGGACGAACCCACGCCGGACCGGGCCGCGGTGATCTCACCGCTGCCCGGCAGGCCGGTCGCGTCCGCGCTGAGCACCACCCGGCGCCCGGACAGCGGCAGGACGCGCTGCTCGCCGCCGCCCCGCCGGATCGTCACGGCCCCGGTCAGCGGCGGGCTCAACCGGCTCCGCCGCCAGCGGACGAGAACCACCGTGAGCGCGGCCAGCAGCACCGCCGTGGTCACCCACCACCACAGGCTGCCGCGCTGGGCGGAGAACTCCCGGGTGCCGGGCGCGGCCGCCGGCGCCCCGGCCAGGGTCAGCCCCAGTTCCCCGGTCAGCACCGCCGACCAGGGCGAGTCCACCCGGGCGGTGAGCTGGAGATCCCGCTGAGCGGTCACCGTCCTCAACGGGGCCAGCGACCGCGGGCCGGGATCCCAGTCGACGGTCACCGGCACCGTCACGCCTCCGCCGGGCGGCAGCTCGACCGGACCGGGAGCGACCTCGGCACCCGCCACCGCGAGGTCGTTCAGCACCAGTGGCACGTGCGGCATCGGATTCTCCACCCGTACCTCGACGGTGGTCCGGCCCGCGCCGATCGGCTCGGCCGGCCACGTCACCCGCACCGGCTCGGTCACCTCGGCGGCCAGCAGGCTGCGCGCCTTCGCGGCGCGGGCCTCGGCCTTCGGCCGGGCCAGCCGCGCGGTCAGCCGGTCCACCGACGTCGGCGCCAGCACGCTGGCGCCCGGGAACACCTTCCGCAGCAGGGTCGCGCCGGTCGCGCCGGAGAGCGGGATCGCGTACGCCTGAAGCGACACCTTGTTCAACTTCGCGGCCCGGTCGGCGAGCTGGTTCCAGTTGTGCCCCTGGGTGAGCGGGTAGGCGCTGCGTGGCCCCGGGTCGTGCCGCCCGTCGGTCAGCAGCACCACCGTGGCCAGCGGCGGAGCGTCCGGCCGGGCCAGCGCCGTCACCCCCGCCTCCAGGGCCGCGCCGATGTCGGTGTACGCCCCCACCGCGTCCCGTGGCAGCCCGGCCGCCAGCTGACCCGGCTCCCGCCCCACCTGCCGGGTGACCGCCTTCGCCCGCTCGTCGAACGGCACCAGCGTCACCCGGTCCTCCGGGGCCAGCGCCGCGAAGAAGCCGATCAGACTCCGCCGCAACTGCTGGTACCGGGCGCCGCGCATCGACCCGGACACGTCCACCATCACCACGTAGTCGGACGCCACACGGTCCACACCGAGAGCCGCGTACACCTCGTCGGGCCCGGCCGGTGGCGCCTGCACAGGCGTCGCGGCCAGCAGCATCGCCGCCACAGCCGATCGGATCCACATCACATTCCTCTCTGACGGACAGCGCTGTCCGTCAGATACCGGCGTGACCTTCGATTCCAGGGCCTACCTGCGGGACGTCGTCAACCCGCTGCGCGACCAGGTCGGCGCCCTCCCCGGTGACCTGGCCCGCCACTACGGCGTGGAACCCGGGATGACCAGCGCCGAGATCGCCGACCGGCTGGGCAGGGTGCGCGAGTTCTGGGAGCAGCGGCAGGGCGGTTCCGGCGCGGCGGCCCGGGTCTGCGCCCGGATGCTGGACCGCGACGAGATCCTGCGCCGCGACCACGGCGACCGGATGCACTCCCCGGACTGGTGGACCTCTCTGCCCTTCGACCAGCCCGCCGAGATCGAATTCGAAGAAGAAGAGGAGGAAGAACCGCCCGCGCCTCCCGTCGTCCGGACCACGGCCCACGTCGAACGGCTCAGGGTCACCGTCACCGCCGAGGACCAGGACACCGCCATCGCGCACATCGCCTGGCGCACCCCGCCCTCCGGCCGGGTGTCGATCCGCCGCTCCCCGGTCCCGCCCGTCTGGCCGCCCGGCACCCCGGTCCGGGCCGCCGACCTGCGCGGATTCGGGGAACCACTGGCCGGCGACCGCCTCACCGTCGGGCCGGAGTCGCAGATCGCGGTCCGGGTCCCCGGCGGCCCGCACGTCTACACCCCGTTCACCCTCGACGACCAGGGCGGCGGGGTGGTCGGCGAACCGGTCAGCGCCGGCGTCGCCGACTCGGTGCAGCAACTGCGCGCCCGGCGTACCGGATCCGAAGTGGTCCTGTCGTGGATCTGGCCGCCCTCGATCAACCTGGTCGACATCACCTTCACCCCCGCCGACGGGCCGGTCCAGCGACGGCGGATGACCCGCGGGGAGGTCGCCGAACAGGGCTGCCGGATCCCGGCCGGGACCGGTGGGGGCCGGATCACGGTCTGCGCGGTGACCCGCACCCGCGACGGCGACCTGCTGTCCGCGCCACGGTCGGTGACCGTCGAGGGGGTGGGCGGCACGCTGACGTACCGGCTGCCCAAGGTGGGCGGGCCGCTCAGCCGCGGCCGCCGGATGCTGCGCGTCACCGTCGACCGCACCTGCGAGGGCGTCGAGCTGCGGCTGGTCGTCGTACCGGGCAACGCCCTGCCGGCCCGGCCGGACGCCGGCGAGACGCTGCTGCACTTCACCGGCCTCAGGTTCGAGGCCGGCACACCGTGGGAGGTCCCGTTCACCGTGCCTCGGCGCTCCCACCCCGGCCGGCTGCGCTGCTTCGTGGTGTCACCGCGCGGCATCCGGGTCGTGGACCCGATCGACGAGATGAAGGTTTCCTGACATGAACGTCGCCTGCCCCTACTGCTACGAGCGGATCAACACCCGCCGGCTCTGGTTCCGCTGCACCGGGCGCAAAGCCCCCGGCCGGCCGGCGTGCGTCCCGCAGAAGGACCCGGCCCGCAAGGAACTGACCGGCATCGACGAGCTGGTCCTGCCGTCCTTCCCGGCGCCCGGCCGCGGCCTGCTGCCGGTCAACTCGGCGGTGCACGACGTCTGCAACGCCGTCTCCGGGGTCAAGGTGTGCCCGCACTGCCACAGCCGGATGCCGCCGTCGTTCGGCGAGGGCCGCAGCCCGCTCATCGCCATGGCCGGCGCCCCGCACACCGGCAAGAGCGTCTATCTGCGCATCCTCGCCGACCAACTGCGTCACGGCATGGGCCTGCGCTTCGGCGCCGACGTCAAGCTGATCGGCGACGAGCAGTTCAGCAACACCACCGGCCGCGCCGACTACCTCGACCCGGCCGGCGAGCTGTTCCCCGGCGGGCAGCTCTACGCCAAGACCCAGCAGGCGTCCGAGGGCCGCCGCGACCCGATCGTCTTCGGCTGGCGGCAGCGGCGCATGGGCCGGTACGACACCACGCTGCTGTCCTTCTTCGACACCGCGGGCGAGGACCTGTCGTCCATGTCGACCGTCGACAACCTGCGCTACCTGGGCGCCGCCGACGCGCTCATCCTGCTGCTCGACCCGTTCCTCATCCCGCGCGCCCGCGACCAGATCAACCTGCCCAAGTCGGCGTACACCACCAACCAGTCCACCGTGGACGTGCTCAACCGGGTCACCGACAACCTGCGCGAGAGCCGTCACCTGGGCGGCCGGAAGAACATCCCGATCCCGGTCGCCGTGGTCTTCGCCAAGATCGACGCGTTCTTCGACGTCTGGGGCGAGGACCACCCACTGGTCCAGCGGCCGGAACCGGGCCCCTACTACGACGAGACCGCCGGCCGGGCCACCCACGAGTACGTGCGGGGCCAGCTCGCCGACTGGGGCGCCCACGACGTCGACAACCACCTGACCCACAACTACAAGAACTACCGCTACTTCGCCGTCTCCGCGCTGGGCGCCGAACCCGACTACGACAACGACATCATCGACCCGAACGGCGTACACCCGTTCCGGGTCGACGAACCGCTGCTGTGGCTGCTCAGCCAGTTCGGCGTGGTGCCGGACAGGGGCTGAGCATGGACCGACGATTCGAGACGCTCGTCTACACCGACTGCCGCCCCGGCGAAGGCCTCGGCGGCGGCGCCGGCCTCCAGTTCCAGGCTCGCTCCAGCGACGCCGCCGTGGCCGCGCAGACCCTGGTCAAGGACCGCCTGCTGTACGAGCCGCCGGCCCGCTGGATGGCCGACCGCCGCCCGGCGGGGGAGTACCCGCCCTCCTTCGGGCACCTCAGCGCCTCCGGCTACCTGGCCACCGCGGCCGGCGTCTACCTGGGGCGGGAGGCCAACGGGGTGCGCGAGGGCAACCAGCTCACCCACGCCATCGTCACCACCGGGCCGGAGGCGTACCGCGGCCTGCGCCCGGCCCAGCTGTACGGCGCCGGGTTCTGGACCACCACCCCGGCGCCCGGCTGCCGGTCCGTGCCGGTCACCGTGAGCCCGGAGGACGTGCCGTACACCCCGGCCCGCGCCCGCAAGTTCGTGCTCGCCCGTCCGAACGGCGCCGCCATGCTGTTCGCGCTGGTCTCCGCCCTGGAACGGGCCGGCCGCGACGGCCGCGTGCTGTTCCTCGGCGACGACGTCGGCGACATCGTGGAATGGCTGGTCGCCGGCACCCTGCTGGTGCCCCGCCGGCGTGCCCTGGAACTCGGCTTCAAAATCTACTCCAACGACCCGGCCCGGTCACCGGCCCCCGTCGTCGCCGTGCACCCCGACTTCGCCGGGCCCGCCACCCGCGTCGACAACCAGCTCGGCTACCTCGTCTTCGACCTCACCACCCACCGGCACAGCCCGGTCGCCGTCACCGACAGCGCCGACCGCTGGGTGCGGCTGTTCCTCGACGGCGACCCGCGCGACGCCGTCGACGCCCTCGACGTGGCCGGCGAGTCCGGCATCGACGACGGCGCGGCCGCCGCGGCCCTCGGGCTCGCCGCCATCCTGCACGCCGAACCACCCCCCGAACACGCCGAGGCGGTCGTCGGCTGGCTGCGGCGCGGGCCACCGCGACTGCGTGACGCGTACGGCGCCGACCTCACCGACCTCTTCGCCGAGATGCCCGAACGCTGGTCCCGCGAGGTGCTGCGACTGCTCGACGAGGTCGGCAGCGACGGCCTGCTGCCCGGCAAGGCCGCCGAGGTGCGCATCGCCCTGCTCATCAAGGACATCGAGGAGGCGGTCACCGGCGGCCCGGTCACCTCCGAGCCACCCGCCCCGCTGCCCGCCGGCGAATGGGGACCGGACCGCGACGACCAGGCGCTCGCCCTGCTCCTGGAGGCGCTGCGGGCCCCCGGCCGGTCCGGGCACGCCATCGAGGCGCTGCTGCGGGTCGCCCACCGCTACCGCGCCGACGTGCACCCGGCCGGTCTCGGCGACGCCTCCGCCGAACTCGCCCGGCACCTGTCCCGCGACCCCCGGCTGCTGCGCCCCGCCGAATGGCCGCACGCCGCCGAGACCGAGGACCTGGTCATCGCCGCGCTGCGGGGCCGGGCCGCACGCGGCGGCGCCGAACCGGCCCTCATCGGCGACGTGTGGGGGGACTGGCTGCTGCGCCGCCGCCCCCGGCTGCCACGCGAGCTGCGCGCCGCCGCGCTGGGCGCCGCGATCCGCGACGGCGCCGACCGGTCCGGGCTGCTGCGCGACGAGCTCTCCGCGGTTCTCCAAGACCCCGACCGGTACGCGCGACGCGTCACCGACCTGTTCAGTCAGACCCCCGCCCGCCCCGACGAGATGCAGCTGATCGCCGAGAACGCCCCACCCGGCACGCCCCCGCTCGACCGGGTGTTCCGCCCCGTCACCGAGCCGGTCGCCGGCCAGGGCCCGGTCACCACCCGCCAGCTCAAGCTCTGCCACGACCTGCGGCACCGTGGCCTGATCCGGCCGGACCGGGCCCTCGAGGTCACCCTGGCCGCCGACGAGATCCTCGCCGGCGCCGTCGCCCGGCTGCTCGGCGACCCACCCGACGACCGGGTCACCGGGCTGCTCACCGACATCGCCGACGCCCCGCCCCGCCTGGTCCGCGCCCGTACGCCCCGGATCCTCGCCGCCCTGCTCGACCTGCCCGTCTTCCGGACCGGCGACAAGGTGTTCGACCGCCATCCGGACCTGCTCGACCCGTACCTCAACGAACTCGCCGCCACGCTGCGGACCAGCACCCGGGCCGCGCTCGCGGTGATGGCCTTCCAGCTGGAGGGCAACCGGCTGCGCGACGACAGGACCCGCAAGACGGCGCTCGGCAAAGCCCTCGACCACTGGCTGACCTGGGTCCCCGACCGGCATCTGGCACAGGCCGCCCACCAGGTCGCCGACGTGCTCGGCCGCAAATGGGCGGAGGCCTGGGACGACCGGGTGGACCGGCTCGCCGGCCGCCGCAAGCGGTACCGCATCACCCACCCGTTCGGCGGGGGACGCTCCTGATGCGCGTGATCGGATTCGCCGTCTACTACGCCGGCGCCCTGGCCTGCCTGCTCTTCGTCACCGTGCCGGTCAGCCTGGTGCTGGCCGGGGTGAGCCTGGTGACCGGCGCCGTGGCCGTCATCGTGGCCGCCGGCCTGGTCCTCGCCGGCCCCGGAGCGGGCCTGCTCACCCCGGACGGCGCCCGGACCGGCCTGCCCGGCCGGGTCGCCCGTGAGTTCGTCCGCCGCGACCCGGCCTGGCCGCAGTACTTCGCGGCGCAGGCGATCCTCGACGCCGGCGCCACCACCGGCCGGGCCTGGGCCTGGACCGCCGGCGCGTGGCGCACCGGCGTCGGCTGGCTGGCCGACAACAACTGCGGCGGATTCTGGTGGCCGATCGTGGTGCTGCCGGTGCTCACCGTCCTGGCCGCCGGTTCCCTCGGCGCGGCCGTCGTGCTGCCCGCCTGCCTGCTCGTGATCGCCGCGCTGACCCTGGCCGCCTGGATCACCGGGCCGCCGCTGGTCTACCTGCTGCGCGGCGTGGACGCCGGCTGGCGGCGGATGCTGCGGTCCCGGGCCAGCTGCACCGCCTGCTTCGCCACCGCCGCGGTGCCCGCCTACCGCTGCCGGGGCGCGCACGGCCCGGCCCAGCGGTCCTCCGGCGACGACCTGCACCGCGACCTGCGGCCCGGACGGCTCGGCGTGCTGTGGCGGCGCTGCTCGTGCGGACTGCGGCTGCCCACCATGGTGCTGCGGGCCGCGCACAGCCGGCACCTGGAGGCCTGCTGCCCGAGCTGCGGTGAGGCGCTCTTCGCCGGCGCCGGCCGGGTCCGTGACGTCCGTGCGCCGGTCTTCGGCGCGGCGTCGGCCGGCAAGACCCAGTTCATCATGGCCGCGCTGGTCGGGCTGCACCGCGCCGCCGACAAGGCCGGCATCGCCGTCACCATGCCGGACAACCGCGGCCGGATCGCCTACGAGGTCTACGCCGACCTGATCTCCCGCGCCGCCCCGGCCCCGAAGACCGACACCACCGCGCCGGTCGCCGTCACCGTACGCCTCGAACAGGGCCTGAACACCACCCTGCTGCACCTGTTCGACGCGGCCGGCGAGACGCTGACCGACCGCGAGCAGAACGCCTCGCTGTCCTACCTGGACACCGCCGAGACGCTCACCTTCGTCCTCGACCCGTTCTCGATCCGGCGGATCCGCGACGAACACGGCGCCGCGTCGGCGACCGTCTTCACCGACGCCAACGCGGCCCTGCACGACCCGGAGGACGCCTACAGCGCCACCGCCCAGCGGCTCCAGGAATACGGGGTACGCACCGACCGCAACCGGCTGGCCTTCGTGGTCACCAAGGCCGACCTGCTACGCCGCCTGCCCTTGAGCATGCCCGGGGACGACAGCGCCGCGGTCCGTGACTGGCTCCGCTCGTACGGCCTGGAGAACCTGGTGGTGACCGCCGAGCGCGACTTCCGGCAGGTCCGCTTCTTCCTCGTCTCCGGCCGCGACACCGACCCGGACGGCCCCGTCTCGGTGCTGCGCTGGGTCCTCATGAAGGGATGGGGAGGCATTGGCTGACCCGCGCACCCGGCCACCGGTCGTCCACCGGCTGTCCCGGCTCACGATCCTGCTCGTCATCGTGGCGCTGGCCGTCTGGTTCGGCACCTCGGCCCTCGCCCTGACCGCCGTCGACTGGGCCACCACCGTCGTCTCCGACATCACCGCCACGATCTGGCGCCCCCTCACCGAGACGTCCTGACCGGCAAGTCATGTAAGTATAGTTACAGTAACTACGCTTACATGGGGGTGTCGTGGAGAAGCCGGAAGAGATCTTCGACCGAGAGAGCGAATGGGCCGAGCTTGTCCGTTTCGCTCGCCTACCGCAGCGTGGTGCGACCCTCGGCGTGGTCTCCGGCCGCCGCCGCCAGGGCAAGACGTTCCTGCTCGACGCGCTGGTGCGGGCGGCCGGTGGTTTCATGTTCACCGCCACCGAGTCCTCCGAGGCCGACGCGCTCCGGCAGTACGGCGAGGCACTCGGCGATCACCTGGGTGAGGCGACGCCACTGCGGTTCGTCAACTGGGACGAGGCGATCACGCGGACGATGACTCTGGCGCGGCAAGGCCCGCTGCCGGTGGTGATCGACGAGTTCCCGTTCCTGGCCCGGGCGAGCCCGGCGCTGCCCTCGATCATCCAGCGCGCGCTCGATCCGGCGGGGCAGCGGTCGAACACCCAGGTGCGGCTGCTGTTGTGCGGTTCGGCGCTGTCGTTCATGGGGGGCCTGCTGTCCGGAACAGCGCCACTGCGGGGCCGGGCGGGCCTGGAGCTGGTGGTCCGGACGCTGGACTACCGGGCGGCCGCCAGGTTCTGGGACATCGGCGACCCGCGCACCGCCCTGCTCGTCAACGCGATCGTCGGTGGTACACCCGCCTACCGGCACGAGTTCACCCAGGACGACACGCCGGACGGTCCGGACGACTTCGACGACTGGGTCGTCCGCGCGGTACTGAACCCGGCCCGCCCCCTGTTCCGGGAGGCGCGCTACCTGCTCGCCGAGGAACCCGACATCCGCGATCCCGCCCTGTACCACTCGGTTCTGGCCGCCATCGCCGACGGGCGCACCCGCCGCGGTGAGATCGCCAACTTCCTGGGCCGGCAACCGTCCGACCTGGCTCATCCACTGGGCGTCCTGGAAGACGTCGGCCTGGTCGTGCGGGAGGAAGACGCGTTCAAGAGCAACCGCGGCGTCTACCGCACCGCCGAGCCCCTGCTGAACTTCTATCACGCCGTCATGCGGCCGGCGTGGGGTGACCTGGAACGTTCCGGTCGTGCCCGCCAGGTCTGGCCCCGGCTCCAGCGCACCTTCCTCAGCAAGGTCGTCGGCCCGCACTTCGAGACGATCTGCCGCAACTGGACCCGCTGGGAGGCCGATTTGGCCGTTCTCGGTGGCTACCCGAGCAGGGTCGCGGCCGGTGTCGTCAACGACCCCGCCGCCCGCACTCGGCACGAGGTGGACGTGGCCGCCTTCAACCGCGACGAGCAGGACCGGGAGGAACTTCTCGCCATCGGTGAGGCCAAGTGGAACGAGACGGTCGGAACCGCCCACCTCCAGCGCTTGGTGCACATCCGTACCCTGCTCGACAGCCGGGACGGCGTCCGCACGGATCGATGCCGGCTCCTGCTGTTCAGCGGCAACGGCTTCACCGAAGACCTTCGGGCGATGGCCGCAGCCGACCCCGGCATTCAGCTCATCGACCCCCGCCGGTTGTACGCGCTCGACTGACCCCGGTGTCAGGGCCGGGCGGCCGGCCAGGAACAACGTGCTGGTCCACACAGGGGGTCGAGTGCGCCGGTCAGCCCTTGACCAGGGTCGCGGTGGCGGGCCATCCGCCGCCCGCGTTCTCCTCGCACATGACGATCTGCTGGTCCGCCACCGCCGCCAGCACCGTGCGCCAGCCGCCGTGTGTCATGACGACCCGCGTGACGCGCCCGTTCCACAGCGGACGCCAGTCGGCCTCGGTCCAGGTGTCCCGCAACCACAGGCCGCCCGCCGTCGCGATCGCCACGCTGACGCCCTGCCGGTGCCCGGCGCAGGCGACGTCGAGGGGCTCGTCGGGCGCGTCGAGCCACAGCGGCTCCTCCCAGTCGCCGAGGAGCGTCTCGGCGATCGCGACCCGCCGTTGCGCGGTACGGATCGCCGCGCAGACGAGCTCGCCCCACGTGTTCGGGGTCAGCGCGGCGGCGTCCGCGCCGGCCAGCCCGACGGCGTCCAGGCGCGCCGGCGGCCCGCACAGCACACCGCCGTCCGACGCCTCGACGACGACCTGCGGCCGGCCGTCCACCCCGGTCGCGGCGGCGAGCACCCGGCGCGCGACCCCGGACCTGGCGACCTCGGCACGGCCGTCCAGCGAGACCGTCACCGTCGCGAGGACACCCTGCCGGTCGATCGCGAACCCGGCCACCGAGCCGTCGCCGCCGGCCGCCACCCGTACCGGCCCGGACACCTGAAGGTCCTCGACGTGGTGCCAGCGCGCACCGCTGCGGTGCCAGACGCCTCCGTCGGCGGCCGTCGCCATGAGGATCACCTCGCCGCTGCCGTGCCGTGCCGCCGCGACCGACAGCGGGTTCCCCGGCCCGGCGTCGTCGCCGAGCAGCGCCGGATGGCGGACCGGCGAGACGGTCACCGCGCCGATCCGGTCGATACCGGCGGCGGCGAGACGGCTCGCTCCGGCGCCGGTCGCCGCGATCGCGACATCCCGGTACGCCCCGGCGGGAACACCCTCGGCGAACAGCGCCCGGAACTCCTCCGCCCAGTCCGTCAGCCGGGCGGGACGCTGCCGCGGGTCGTACGCGAGCAGCGACCCGACGTGCTCGGCGAGCCGGGCCGGATACCCGAAGCCGGCCAGGTCCCGCGCCGCCTGCTCCCGGGCGTGCGCCATCGGCGGGTGGACGCCGGTCAGCAGGTGGTAGACGATCGCGCCGAACGAGTACCTGTCACACGCCGGGGTGATCTCGTGCTCCGGCGCGGCATAGCCCGCCGTGACGTACCGCCGCGTGGTCGCCGATCCCGTCGCACGCATGAACGCGAAGTCGATGAGCAGGACCTGACCGTCACTTTTGACCATGACGTTGCCCGGCGAGATGTCGCGGTGCACCTGCCCGTGGTCGGCGAGCGCGTCGAGCTGGCGGGCGAACCGGGCCACCACGTCGGCGACGGCGCCCGGCGCCGGGCGTTCCTCCTGCTGCCAGGTCCCCAGATTCCGCCCGTCGACCCAGGGGGTGACCAGGAACAGCGAGCGTACGGCGGACTCCGGCGGCTGCGGGTCGGGGTGGGGCGCCGGTCCGGTGAACGCCCGAGCCGTCGGCACCACCCCCGGAATGTCCCGCAACTCGATGGTGCGGTCGATCGTGTCCTGCCACATCCGCCGCCACCGGTCCAGGGCCTGGTTCGGGGTCTCGTCGTTGTCCTGATCGACGTGCCGCGGGAGCAGGATCTTGATCGCCCAGGTGCCGCCCAGCCGGCCGAGAACACGCTCGGCCTGCCAGAGCTCGCCCTCGCCGCCGGTATGGACTCGCCGGACCAGCCGGTACATCGCCGCGTCCTCGTCGCTGCTGACGTACCAGCCTTCCTGCTCGACGGCGTCCGTTCCTCGCATCCGGTCAGTCCTTCATCATCACGAAACGGGCTTCGACGGAACTCGTGGCGCTCGTCGCCGGCTCCGTCTCCGGCGCCCGCTGGGCGGGCCGCATCGGGGTCTGAACCGGCGCCGGTGTGTGGTCGGGCAGCGTGGCCGCCTCCGCCTCGACGTCACGCAGCGCTTCGGTGAGCCGCTGGATGACCGCGACCACCAGCGCATCCGGGCCGGTGCCGTCGGGGCGGCAGACGGCGGCGAGCCCGCTCAGGTCGGGCGGCCGCGCCTCGACCCGTGCCTTCAACCGGTCCAGCAGCGCGACGTATCCGGCCACGGCGGGCGGCCGCACCGCAGCCGCCGCCCGTCCCGTACGAGCCGGCGGGCCCGCAATCCGAACGCGGCGACCAGCAGCGCCCACGTCGCCGTCGTCGAGACGCTGGCGGCGGCGTCGATGCAGCGCAGCACCACGGCCGGCGTCCCGTCGGGCAGCGTCGCCGGGTGGACGTCCATCCGCTCCAGTTGCGCCACGCCGTCGGTACGCCGCAGCTCCGCCTCGACACGCGCCAGGTGTGTTGTCGAGGCCGAGGCGAGGTAGCGGGTCGCCACGTGCTGCCGTGACGTGCCGAGCCGGTGCGAGCCCCCGGTGCCGGAACCCTCCGGATCGGCCCGCCCGGTCAGCGCGATCAGCAGCGGCACATGCTCCCGCAGCAGGTTGCACAGCACCTCCTGCTCCACCGCCGAGGCGACCTCGAGGACGTGCCGATCGTCGCCGGGCGGTCCGACGGCGCGCCGTCCGTCGAACTCGGCGGCGACCGAGGCCGGCAGCAGCGACACGTGGGCCGCCGCCACGGTTTCGGCCAGATCGGCCGCGACGGCGCCGGCCCACTCGGCACGGGCGGCCGGGCTCCCGAGCCAGCACGGCGCCGGCTCGGCGTACCACAGCGCGGGCTTGCCGGCGACGCGTTCGCCGCCACCCCGGTTGAACACGGTCCCGCGCCGGCCGGTGGTGGGCAGGTGACCGTCGACGACGACGAAGCCCTTGGCCACATGCTGGCGCAACGCGCCGATCCGGGTCACACCTACGAGCACGTCAGGTCGTTCCTTCGCTCTCGATCTCGGTCCTGGGCGGCTCGGATCGGCCGGACCAGGTTCGGCCGTCGCCGACGGGAAACCTCTGGCCGGACACGTAGACACTGACGGACCGCGCCAGCGAGAGCAGGTCGTGCCCGCCGAGCGTGACGGCCGTGTGCGGTTCGAGCCGGACGCCGTCGCCCGCCGGGGCGCCGGCACGGTGGATCCGCGTGCCGTTGGCCGAGCCGAGGTCGACAGCCATGACGGAGCCGTCCGGCCGCAACCGCAGGAGCAGGTGCTGGCGGCTGATCCGGCCATGGCGCTCCGGAGGCGCGGGCAGCGAGTCGACGCCGACACCGTAGATGGCGCGTCCCCGGCCGATGACCACGTCCACGCCCGCCTCGATGGGGAATCGCAGCAGCTCGGCGCCGGCCATGTCGCACAACACGAGCTGTTTCGTCTGCCGCCGCGGCCCGATCGCGGCCAGCGGGCCCTCGCAGAACGGGCAGCGAACCCGTCCTTCGGCGTCGGCGACCGGCCACAGCAGCAGCTCGCCCTCCCGGGTCATGGCCGCCGTGCAGTACGGGTCGCCGCAGGACCATCTGGTCCGCAGCACCGCCGTGGCCAGCCCGGCCGCGTGGACGAGCTTGGCCTCCTTCTCCCGGGAGACCAGCGGGCGCGGCTCGGGCTTGACGCCGGACGGCACGAATGCGATCGAGTCGCCGTTCATCCGCCACGCGAGAAAGCGTTCCGGGTGATCTTCGATCCACGGGTGCTCGCGCCGATGATCGATGAATTTGTCGCGGCTGAGAACCATCATTTCCGCATTGTCGCGAGCCATCGGAAGAATGACCTCGTCGGCCACCGCGGCCTCGACGACACCCCACTCCTCCACCAGGGCGGGCCAGCGTTCCCGGTCGGCATCCGGAAGGCGATCGCGTAACGAGGTGTCGGCCACGAAAGTCATTTCCGCGTCCGCACCATAGCGCTCACGCCATGCGCTCGCCAGGCGTATCACCCGATCGAGATCCGGGTGGCCGTTTTTCGACGGCAATTCCTCTGACCAGCAGACATTGGACACGTCGACCGCCACGGCATTGGAGGGCATCGCCGTAACGTACTCGGTGACGGCGAATTCCGGATGACACGTTCGGCCGGGAACCTGAGCCCGCATCGGCTACCCCGTTTCGGTTTCCGCGAATTTCGACACCAACGCTCCGATGATCAGAACCGGGCGGAGAGGAAGCGGCGCACCTCGCTGAAATCGGTCTCCTCGGCGCTCGCCGCGAGCACCGCGCCGAGCAGGCCGGGCAGGTCCAGGCCGGGCAGCTCGAAACAGCCGTCGTCGGTGGCCAGCGCCCGCATCACCGTGTCGTCCGCGCCGGGCAGGCCGAACGCGAAGATCTGGGTACGCCGGTGCTCGCGGGCCCGCGCGAGCCGCCGCGCCAGCGGCTGCCACCCGTCGCTCGGGTTGCCCTCGAAATCGGTGGGCGCGCCGTCACCGACCAGGATGATCCGGGACGCGGCCGGGCCCGGCTCCAGCGCCCGCCGCTCCTCCAGCAGGTGCAGCGCCAGGTCGATGGCGGCCACCATGGGGCTGGCGCCGCCCGCCGTCAGCTCCGGGATCTCCAGCCGGGCCGCCGGCACGAACGCGCCACCGTCGGCGGCCGACGGCGTGCCGTCGCCGGAGACCACCAGGACACCGCCCAGCCCGTACGTCAGGACCGCGAACTCGACGCCCCGCAGCGCACCGGCGCCCGCCGCCCGCACGGCCGGCAGCCAGGCGGCGAGCTGCCGGTTCAGCGCCACGATGGCCGGCACCCCACCGGTCTCGGTGGTGCGCATCGAATCCGACGTGTCCAGCAGCAACGTGACGAACCGGGGCTCCATTGTCACCTTTCCGGGTGGGTGATCTCACCCGGTATCTGACGGACAGGCGGGCGCTGTCCGTCAGATACCGATGCGAGGGGAGACAAGGGATGGACGAGGACGCCGAACGGTACGCCGTGATCGCCGCCGCGCTGGCCGGGCACGCCCCGATCGCCGACGCGGTGGGCGCCCTGCGATCGGTGCCGGCCGGCGGACCGTACCGCGGTGCTCTCGCCGCCGGGCTGATCGACCGGTTCGTGGCCGACGAACAGAGCCAGCTCTTCGGCGACCGGGAGCCGCTGGAGGCCCTGATCGCGATCGGCGACGGCGACCCGCCGGCCGGGCCGTCCTGGCCGCGGACCCGGGCGCTGGGCCGGTCCGCGGCCCTCGCCATGGCCGCCCTGCGCTACGACCTGCCGAACACCGCGGACGCACTGGAGGAACTCGACGAACTGGCCGCCACGATCACCGACGGCGACCGGGCCGGCCGGATCCACCTGGAACGCGCCCGCCTCGCCGTCTCCATGTACCACGCCGTGATCGACGGCGACGACCCGTTCCAGAGCGAGGCGTGGCAACGGTTCCGCAAGCTCGCCGACGACGGCCCGCCCGAGGCCGTCGCGCTCGGCGAGGCCATCGACATCTCCCAGGCGCTGATGAACGACCCGCACACCGACCTCGACGCCCGGCTCGAACGGCTGCGCGAGGTCGCCGCCCGGCTGCCGGACACGGCGGCCCGCTCGTTGATCGAATCGACCGCCGACCAGATCCGGCAGGTCATCGGCGGCGACCTGGACGCGATCCCCTCGACCAGCGGCCGCGGTGCGGAGGCGCTCCACATGGCCGCTTCGGTCATCGGCCCGCTCTCCGCGGAGGACGCCACCGAGGAGGACCTGGACCGGGCGGTGGACCGGATGCGGGCCGCCCTCGCCGCCAGCCCGGACGACCCGCACCAGCGGATCGTGCACCTGACCGGGCTGGCCGTGGTCCTCGCCCGGCGGGCCGAGGCCATCAACGACATCGGTGACCTGCCGGAGGCGGAGCGGCTGCTGGTGGAGGCGCAGGGGCTGCTCAGCGGCCCGCAGGACCGGGGCTGGGAGATCGTCCACGAGGGCCTGTCCCAGGTACGCCAGCGGATGGGCGTCGAGCAGGACTCCTACCTGGACGCGGTGGTCTCCCTGCGTACCCATGTCTGGCGGGTCCTGATGCAGCCGGACGCGGCCGGAGCCGCCGCCGTCGCGCGGGAGGCCGGGGACGCGGCCGTCTCCGCCGCCCGCGGCTGCCTGCGCGTCCACGACGTCGCCGGAGCGGTCCGCGCCCTGGACGCGGGCCGTGGCCTGGCCCTGTACGCGGCCACCGAGATGCGCTCGGTGCCGGACCTGCTGCGGGACGCCGGCCGGGACGACCTGGCCGCCGGCTGGCAGCGGGCGATCGACGCGGACGGGCCGGCGCCGGGCCTGCGCCGCCGGGTGTTCGGCGTGCTGGCCGACATCGCCCCGGGCGGCGCCCTGTTCGACCCGCCGGAGATCGACGAGATCCGCGACGCGCTGTCCGAGCTGGACCTGGACGGCCTGGTCTACCTGGTCCCGTCGTCCGACGTGTGGCCGGGCCTGGCCGTCGCGGTGCCCGCCGAGGGTGAGCTGTCCTATCTCGGCCTGCCCGCACTGAAGCCGGCCGACAGCCCCGAGGTGGACGACTACCTGGCCACCATGAGCAGCCGGGACAGCGCCGCCGTGGGCCGCGGCGGCAACCGCGACCTGGTGCCGGACGACGATCTGACCGACCGGCTCGACATCGTCCGCGACTGGGCCTGGCGGGCCGCCATGGGCCCGATCATCGACAGCGTGCTCCCGACCTGGACGCACGTACCCGGCCACCGGGTGCCCCGGATGGCGCTCGTGCCGATGGGGGAACTGGCCCTCATCCCGTGGCAGGCGGCCTGCCGCGCGGGTGGTGAACCGGCCATCCGTACGGTGGCGTTCTCCCAGGCCGCGTCCGCGCGGATGCTGCTGCGCAGCGCCGCCCTGCCGCCGGTCGCGCCGTCCCGGCTCGGCCTGATCGTCGCCGACCCGGCCACCGGAGCCCCCGCCGTGGACCTGCACGGCGCCCGTGACGAGGCGTCCGCGATCCACGACGTCCTCTACCGCGGCGCCCGCTACCTGGGCCGGATGCCCGGAGACGGTGCCGTCAGCCCCTCCGGCGAGGGCACCCCGGAGCAGGTACGCGCCTGGCTGACCAGCACCGGCCGCGCCGCCGGGACCATGCTGCACCTGGCCTGCCACGGCGTCGCCGACCCGGACGGCGGGTCCTACCTGATGCTGGCCGGTCAGCGGCTGGCCGCCGAGGAACTGGTGAAGCTGATGACCGCGGTGCCGGAACGCGCGGTCGGCCTGGTCGTGCTGGCCGCGTGCAGCTCCGGGATGGCCGCCCGCGACTACGACGAGGCGTACAGCCTGGGCACCGCCTTCCTGGCCGGCGGCGCCCGCTCGGTGCTGTCCACCCAGTGGACGATTCCGGACAGCAGCACCTCGCTGCTGATGTTCATGTTCCACCACCACCTGATGACCGAACGGCTGCCGGTCTGGGAGGCGCTGCACCGCGCCCAGCTGTGGATGCTCGACCCGGACCGCGAGGTGCCCGGGTCCATGCCCGCCCGGCTGAGCGCGCAGCTCGACGACGGCGATCCGGCCGACGTCACCGGCTGGGCCGGCTTCCTGCACGGCGGTCGTTGAGAGGAGACCGGAGTTTGTCCAAGATCGACGCCCTGCGGGCCCGGCTGAGCAAGCTCAGGGGCACCACCCGCGCCCGGCCGCTGCTGGACCTGACACAGCTGCTCAGTGACGCGTACTGGCAGGCCGGGCCGGGCAAACCCGAGTCACGGCCGCTGCTCGACCAGGCCATCGCGGCGGTCGACGAGGCGTACGGCTACTTCGGCGACGCCGACCCGATGCGCCGCAACGTGGCCGGGATGCGCGGCTGGCTGCACGGCTCCCGCCACCTGGCGCACGCCAGCCCCGCCGAGGACCGCGACATCGGGCTCCAGCAGATCGAGGAGGGCCTGCGGGCGTCCGGCCTGTCGCCGGTGCTCAGCAGCTCGATGCGGCTCACCCAGGGGCAGCTGTACATGAGCCGGGTGACCGAGATCCTGCAACAGCCGGGCGCCGTCAACATGATCACCGAAGGCCGTCTGCCGGCGAGCGCGACCACCGACGTGGACCGGGCGGTCGCCTGTTTCGAGCGGGTACGCGACGAGACCGGCGCGCCCCAGCAGGCTCGCGACATCACCGGGCCCCTGCTCCGGATGGCCGGCGCGCTGCGGATCTTCGTCACCACGCCGAAGGTCACCTCCAGTGTGGAGATCATGAACCGGTGGATGGAGGCCATGAAGGTCATCCAGCAGATCCACCAGGAACAGTCGGCCATGCACATGGTCGTGCCGATCGGCACCAACGGCGCGTTCTACGGCGCGGACCGGATCGCCGACCAGGATCCGCTGGACCGTCCGGTGCCGCTCGTGCAGTCGGCCGCCCCGGCCGTGCCCCGGCCGCGCCGCCCCCCGCGCCCGGCCCGGACCACTCCCCGGGCCCCGGCCCGGACCCCGGCCCCCGTGCCGGCGCCGGACGACGCCACGGCCCTGCGCCGCGAGCTGCGGGAGCTGATCACCGGCGGCGGTGACCTGTTCCCGGCGCTGGACCGGCTGCTGCGGGCTCCCGCCCCGGCGCCCGGCCTGGTCGACGACATGGTCGCGCTGGCCACCGCGGTCGTCGACGCGGGCGCCGCGAACCGCACCGACCAGTTGCTGCTCGCCGCCGGGCTGAGCCTGCGGGCCCGCGCGGCCGGTGGCCGCCGGGCCCGCCGCGACCTCACCGAGGCCGCGGACGCGCTGGTCGAGGCCGCCGGCTCGGCACGCACCCCACCCCCCGAGGCGGTCCGCGTGATGCGCCGGGTGGCCGACCTGGTGGACCGGGCCGACCCGGCGGTACGCGCCGGCCACCGCCTGACCGCGATCCTCCGCGAACGTGAAGGAGGCCGCTGAGGTAGCCGGAATGAATCGACTGTCCACCCGATGGCGGCCTCTGAACGTGCGGAATCGGGGCAGCGGACGGTCCGACCGCCCCGATGGGACTCCCCGTAGGACGGTGATTAGAGCAAGCTTCAACCACCGATCCCGGCCCCACCGTCGGAAGGAGTCCTCGGTGGTCATCTCGCACGGCTCGATCACCCGATCAGAACCGGACACCCTGTGCCGGCTCCGGGAGCTGGCCGCGGCCGGCTCCCTGGCCGCGGCGGCATCCGGGGACGGCGCTGAGCGGACCGTGCTGGCGGGCGCCGCGTACGAACTGGTGTGGCCGATCGTGTTCGCCCGGGTGACCCGCCGGTTCGAGCGGCAGCGCGGCCACGCCGTCTGTGCCTCGGGGCTGACCAAACTGGCCGACGAGTGTCTCGACCGGTTCCACGACGACGTCGAGGCGGTGGTCGACGATCTGCTGACCCACGCCCGTCAGCCGATCCGGCACCTGGAGGCGTGGGTGACCGCCCGGCTCGGCGCGGCCACCGTGAACGCGCACCGCCGCCGCCGGGGCGAACGCGGCGCGCTGCAACGGCCACGGCTGCCCGGCTGGCTGGCCGACGGCCTGGGCCGGGACCGGTGGCTGATGGCGCTGGCCGTCGACATGCTGGTCTGGGTGGGAGTGAGCGGCACGGCCGGTGACCAGCTGTGGCCGGTCGAGTCGTGGGCACAGTCCCGGGGCGCGTGCACCGGCGACTGGCAGGGCAGCGACCCGGCCACGGTACGGCGGGAGATCGAATCGGTGCTGGTCGCGATGCGGGCCCGCCCCACGTGGTACCGGTCCTTCGTGGAACGACCGATCGGAGCCAAACGGCCACCAGTGGTCACGATGGCCGTCGACCCGTACGGTGAACCAGTGCTACCGCTGGTCCCCGGTGACCCCGACGCGCGGGTCGAGTCCGAGCTCCGCCACCTCGCCGGTGACGCCGTCCGGGTCATAGTCGCCCGTCTCGGCCGTGGCGAACCGGCCGAGACGGTGGTCGTCGAGGTGCTTCACACGATCTTCGGTGGCGCCTTCACCGGCACGCTCGACCAGATGCCGCACAGCATGGCCGACCCGCTCGGCGGGATCGTCGGCGGGCTGACCGACCGGTCCCGGGTGGACCGGATCGTCACGGAGATCCTGGCGATCGTCGATGAGGGCGATGACGGTGACGCGTTATCGGTGTGATTCCATGCCGTGATCCGACCCCATTCGATGGGCCGAGATTCCGGAAATTGCCGGACTTCGTGCTGTCATTCCAGCGATTGCGAGGTCACCGTCCGTAAGGTCCAATGAGGACATGACGCGTGAGGGTGAACCGGCCTGGGCACCGGGATCCTTTCTGACCCTGCTCACCGTCGCCGAACGCGACGAGCTGCTGTCGCTCGGCACCACCCGCCGGCTGCCAGGGGGCCGGCACCTGCTCGTCGAGGGCCGCCAGGACACCCAGGTCGAGGTGATCCGGCAGGGCCACGTGAAGATCACCACCACGGTCGGCGGGATACCCCGGCTGCTCGCCATCCGGCTGCCCGGCGACCTGGTCGGCGAACTCGCCGCGATCACCGGCAGCGGCCGCATCGCCACCGTCACCACCTGCGGCGACGTCGTCTCCACGGTGATCCGGCAGGCCGAGTTCCTGCACTTCGTCAACCGCCATCCACACGTCGCCGCACAGGTCACCGCGGCGGTCGGCCGCAAGCTGCGGTGGGCCAACGACCGGCGGTCCGAGTTCTCCGCCTTCCCGGTGCACGTCCGCCTCGGCCGGGTGCTGCTGGAGATCGCCACCAGCTGCGGCGAGGCCGTCGGGGACACGTGGCTGATCCGGGTCGAGCTGAGCCAGACCGAACTGGCGTCGCTGGTCGGCGCCCGCGAGGACACCGTCCAGCGGGCGCTGCGCGACCTGCGCCGCGAGGGCCTGGTCCGGACCGGCTACCGCCGGATCACCGTGCTCGACGCGGCCGCCCTGCGCGCCCTCACCGAGAAGGCCGAGTGGCTCTAGGGAACGACGGTCTTGATCACCGCCTCGGTGGTGGTCCAGTCGTAGGCCACGCCCAGTTCGGCGTCGACCAGGTCACGGTGGTGCAGGCCCCCGCCGAGCCGGTCGAGCAGGTTCAGGGCGGTGAGGACCTTGCGGTTGTGGACGGGAAGGCGTCTGCCCAGCACCGGCAGTTCGTACGGCCGGCTCGAGAACCACTGCTCGGCGGCGAACAGCTTCAGCCGATCCCGGGCGTATGCTCCGGGCTGAACCGGCACGTCCTTGGGCAGTTCCACCGAGATGCGCCGTCGATCCCGGCAGTAGACGGTGACGCCCGGCTCGATGATGTCGCCCCGGAACAGCCACGAGCTCGACGCGAACCGCGGGGTCAGGTCGAGCAGCACGCAGAAGAGCGGGACGGGCCCGGTGTTGTGCAGCCGGATCCGGATCCACGGCGGCTCCCAGTCCCGGTCGCCCGGGGTGTAGGAGAGCACATGCTCACCGAGCCCGCCCGGGGCCAGCGGCTCGTCGGTCTCCGCGTCGACGAGCTCGATACGGACCGGCGAGGTGATCCTGGGCGCCGGGTTCTCCAGGCCCCAGATCAGCAGCCACCGGGCGATGTGATCCAGCGCCTTGACCACCCGGGCGACCCGGTCGCTGCCCTCGTACGCCCATTCGGCGTACCGCTCCGCGCGCCGATCGGTGATCACCAGGTTGCCGTCGGCGGCCAGCGTGACCAGCACGTCCACGATCTCGCCCGGCGCGGCCACCCGCAGCTGCGGCGACCGGCCGATCGCCGCGGTCAGTTCGGTGACCTCGGCCGGGTCCACCCCGGCGACCGCCACCGCCGTACGCGGCAGCGGCACCGACGTCGTGACGACCAGGAACTGCCGCTCCCGGTCCGGTTCCCAGCCATCGGCCGGTTTGACGAGACTGTCCGTCGAGCGCACCTCGACGATCTCGGCCTCCTGCCCGGTCTCGTCGTGCACGCCGATCCGCAGCCCGTCGCCGACCGGCAGGCCGTGCACCGTCCCGGCGTCGATCGCCCACTCGTCGTGGGTGTACCGCATCCAGATGCCGCTCTCCGGCACCACCACGATCCCGCCCAGGAACGGCTGGTCGAGCTGCTCGGGGATGGCGCACCGGGCCGACGATTCCTGGTACGCCTGCCGGATCGCCAGCCGAGCCCGCACGGCCTGCATCAGCTCGTAGTAGGTCGCCCCGGAGCCGAGCTGTTTACGGGCCCTCAGCAGCGCCCAGCTGAAGACGCCCTGCATCGCACCGTCCAGGGGCCTCTCCTCCGCGGCCTCGCCGGACTCACAGGCGGCCAGTTCGATGTGCCGCATCGGCGGGACGGCGGCGGCCCGTTCGATGGTGCCGGGCAGGAACGACTCGACCGGACGAGATCCTGCCGAGCGCGGGACCGCCCGGATCGGGAAGAACGGGTCCCGGGAAGCCCCGGCCGAGTGGCAGCTGTCCAGCACCACGGTGATGTGCCCGGCGGTCAGCTCGTCGATGAGCAGCGCCAGCTCCTTGTCCCACAGGTCCGGCACGCCGTCGCTGCGGCTGTCCGCGCAGACCAGCGTCTGCACCCGGCCCGAGGCCTCCAGCCCCTCCGCCCAGTCCGGGGCCTCGGCGTCCGAGCCGTGCCCGCTGAACCAGAACAGCGCCACGTCGTCCGGCCCGGCCTGACCCAGATGGGACCGGAACGCGGCGATCACCGCCTCCCGGGTGGCCTCGCCGTTACGCAGGATCAGCGACTCCATCCGGGTGCCGGGCGCGAGGGTGGCCCGCAGGTGCGCCTCGGCCGTCTCCACGTCGCG
This sequence comes from Actinoplanes hulinensis, assembly GCF_019429605.1. Taxonomy (NCBI): domain Bacteria; kingdom Bacillati; phylum Actinomycetota; class Actinomycetes; order Micromonosporales; family Micromonosporaceae; genus Actinoplanes; species Actinoplanes hulinensis. Next base: position 265,271 of record NZ_JAHXZI010000011.1, read on the forward strand.
GACACAGCCGGACAGGTCACCGACGGCCCGGTACTCGTTGATGCCGACGAGCAGCGCGTACAGCACCTTCACGCGGTCACCTCCGGTCCGACGTGGATCCAGCCACGTTCGAGGAAGCCCTTCTCCGGCAGCTCGACGGTCATCGCCCGGAAGTCGGCGGCCACCGGCGGCTGTACGGCGTGCACGATCACGTCCCGGTAGAGCACGTCCGGTACGCCCAGCGCGTACACGGCCGAGGGGTTGGTCTTGATCGCCTCGCGCAGCGGCGCGCTGTCCAGCAGCCGGTGCACGGCGATCGCCGACGTGCCGACCCACCCGTTCTCACCCTGTTTGACCAGCCCTCGGTGCAGGGCGACGCGCAGCCGCATCGTCTGGTCGGCGGCCCGGCCCCGATCCCGTTCGGCGAGCCGTTCGCCGAGCTCGCGCAGCAGCGCCGGGATCACCCGCGACTCGTCGATGCCGTACGGCAGGACGGTGAACTGCCCGTCCCCCTGCGGCTGCGGATCCACCTGCCGCTCCGCGATGCCGGCCGCCTGCCGGGCCCGCCCCAGCACCTCGACCAGGTCGTGTTGCAGCAGCTCGGTCTCGGCGTTGCCGCGGCGGCTGTACCCGACCACGTCGGCGGCCATGCACAGCCGCACCGAGGCGCCGTCCGGCCCGGCGGCCGGGGTCAGCGGCTCGGTGAACGGGACGGCGTCGGACAGCACCGCGGTCTCCCGGCCGCCCGGCCCGGTCGTCTCCACCTGCACCGACAGCAGCCCGGCGACCTCGGGCGCGCCGGCCGGGATCTCCAGCAGGGCGTGCATGCCGTACGTGCGGGGCAGCACGAACCGCCCCCGGGGATCCTCCCAGGACCACCCGAACGAGCCCGTCTGCACCCCGTTCGCCCAGGCGCGCGGCACCCCGCGACGGCCGAGCAGCCGGCGCAGCAGCCCGCCGCGCTCCCCGGCGGCGGCCGTGGCCAGGGCCGCCACGCCCGACGCGGGACTGCCGGTGACCAGCCCGAACTCGTCGCCGTCGAGATCCAGCCGGAGGGCCCGGGAACCGCCGCCGGCGAGCGTCACGTCGAAGCGGGCGGCGGTGTAGCGGCGGCCCGGCTCGAGGGCGTCCAGGTCGAAGGCGAACAGTGCTCCGGCGTACCGATGATGTCCGAGAGCGGCGCGACCGCGCAGGGTGACCGGTAGATCCTCGGCCGGCACCGGATAGATCAGCGGGTGTCCGCACCGCACCCCGCCTCGCCATCCGTCCGGCCCGGACAGGCCCTTGCCGCCGGCCGGGCCGAGCGTGTGGTGGCCCAGGATCTCGGCGCCGGTCAGCTCTTCGTCATCCCACATGCCCCTAGCTGACGGACAGCGGCGTCCAGGCCAGGCCGTACCCGTGGCCCTCGCGCAGATTGTGGAAGTCGCGGACCACCTCGCCCAGCGGGGACGGCTCGATCACGGTCCGCCCGGGCGGCCGGTTGCGCAGATCGGTGTACGGCACCTCGTCGAGCAGCCACACCTCGGCCGGCCGCCGCGCCCCGAACCGGACCCGCACCGTCCCGGACTCGCAAGGGTCGAGCGGCACGATCGCGTAGTAGGGCCAGATCGGCTGCCCGGGCGCCAGCGTGACCCGCAGCCAGAACTCGTGTATGTCGCCCGGCTGCATCTTGTCCGGCAGTTCGAGGACGGCCCGCTGGCCGCTGCCGTTCGGCTCCATGGTCCGCACCCGGGCGCCGAACAGCGCGTCCACCCCCGGCGGGCCGACCTCGGCGGGGGACTCCGGCAGGCCGATCCGGATCACGATCTCGTCTATCTCGCGGGTGGCCACGATGGTGCGCATCTCATACAGCTCAGGTGTCGCGGTGTCCAGCCGGAACAGGGCCCGCAGCGACGACACCCGCCAGCCGGAGCCGTTCGCCGGGTCGGCGGGCGGCTCCGGGGTCTTCTCGCCGGCCTGGGCCATCAGCGCGACCGCGTCGTCGATCCGCCGCCGGGCCGTGCGCACCGACACGTTCTGGAGGTCGGCCAGGCGCTGCTCGCGGTCGAGGAGGGTGGGGAAGCGGGAGTCGCGGTCCAGCGCGAACGCGAGCATGGCGGCCTGCCGCATGTCCGGCGCCAGGTCGGCGGCCAGCTCCCGCAGCAGCGTCCCGACCGCCGCGTGCACCCGGTTCTCGCGTTCGTGCGTGCCGAGCCGGCAGCGGCGGCGGATCTCCGGCCCGAGGAATCCGCCCAGCCCGAGGCGTTCCACGCCCCGGCCCCGGCGGAGTCTCTTCAGCTCGTGGTACAGATCGGAGTCGGCCATGGTCGTCCTTCGGCTATACAACAGACTGACCGTAGTGCATATTTGTGTCGGCTAGCACACCGCCGGTGACCGAGATCCCGGAAAACTACGGATTGTCATCGAGTTGAGAACGTCCTCGATGGCCAGTGCGACGGCCAGAAATATGGCCACTGAGTTGCCGCGATCCGGATTTCACACGGTCCAGTATGGGCCGATGATCTGGGGGGATAGGGTCACAGAGAGTTACAGTATGAATGCTGGGCCGGGCCGGACACGGATCCCGCGCCAGCGGCGCAGCACGGCCGCCGACCGGGCCCGCCTGCGCCGCCTCGCCGAGACGGGCCTGCTGGGCGCCCTGTCCCAGGAGGAACGACGGCGCCTGCTTCCGGCCGCCTACGAGGTGGCCTATCCGATCGTCTATGACGTGATCACCCGTCGCATCGCCCGCAACCGGGGGCACAACGCCTGTAGTCACGGGCTGCGGCACATGGAGGAGTCCTGTCTGGACGGCTTCCACGATGATCTTGAAGCGGTGGCCGAGCACCTGCTCGCCGTCACCCAGCCGATCGCCGACCTGGAGGGCTGGCTGGCCCGCCGCGCACAGAACGCCGCCATCGACGGCCACCGGCGACGGCGTGGCGAGCAGGGCGCCCTCCAGCGCCCGCGGATGACCAAGGCGCTGTCCGATGGGCTCGGCGATTCGTGGCTGTGCGAGCTGGCCCTCAAGATCCTTACCTGGGTGGGCCTGCCGGGGGGCGTCGGCGTCACCGTGTGGCCACTGGACAGCTGGGCCCGTGACCGCGCCGACCACACCGGCGATCACCGGGGCAGCACCCCGGCCCGGGTGCAGGCCGACATCGACCGGGTCCTCGAGGTGATGCGCCGCCGCCCCGACTGGTACGAGCGCAACGTCGAACGCCCCCTCGGCCGCAAGACCACCCCGGTCGGCGGCTCGCCGGGGGAGCGGATCGGCGAACCCCGCCCGCTGCTGGTGCTCGACGCGGCCGAGGCCGGCGAGGCCCGGTTCGCGGACCTGGCCGCCCTCGCCGTCGAGGCGATCCGGGCCGGGCTGAGCCGCGACGAGGACCCGACCGTCACCGTGGTCACCGTCCTCACCACCCTGTTCCTCAACGGCAGCGGCGCCGACGAGATCGACCGCGCCCCGGGCGACGGCTCACTCGCCGAGGACCGGCTGTCATCCGTGCTCGGCGATCCCGCCGCCGTCTCCGCCCTGGTCCAGCGGGTCCTGCGGATCGTGCGCGGGCCCGGATAGCAACCGTTCGAGAGCGCGGCGGCGGTCGGCGGCGAACTCCCCGACCTCCGCCGCGTCGTGCTGTTCGAGGGCGACATGGGCGGCCTCCGCCAGCGCCTCCTCGAGAAGACGCCGGATCCGCTCCTCCTGCCCCGGGGTGAGTTCCATGAGAGGGCTACCGGTCGCGATCTTCGATCATGAACAAATGATGACTGATCATCCCGGCCTCTTCTCATACCGTCTGCGGCGCACACCTAGAACTGGCGGACGGGACGGCGGGCGAGCCGGATCAGGCCGCGCGGACCACCTCGGTGAGCCGCGCGAGCGCCTCCGTGCCGGACAGATGCCCCCGGTGCAGCACGGTCAGATCCTCCACGGCACACGCGGGCGGCGTGCACCCGCCCGCCCGCGCCAGCGCCGGCCGCAGCCTGGCCCACCCGGCCACCGCGGCGGTCAGCGCCCGCTCCATCTCACCCACCGGCATCCGGTCGCTGAGCTGCCGCATCGCCTCCTGGCGGCTGTCCCAGAACGACCACACCTTGGTCTCGTCGAGCAGCTGCGCCACCGGATCGGTCCGCAGGTACCGCAGCGCGATCTCGATCACCCCGGGCCGCCCGTCCCCGATCAGGTCGTCGACCATCCGGTGCCGCGCGTGCCCGCCCGCCACCTCGTAGAACGTGCTCCGCGACCCACGCGGCCCGGCCTGCTCCACGATGCTCTTCCAGGTCAGCTCGGCCGGCGCGTCCAGCAGCGCCTCCGCCGCCCGGTAGTAGATCTGCCGGGTGTGCCAATGATTTCGCCGCGGGGCGGTGTTGCCGGCCAACCGCCGGACCCAGCCGCCGACGGCCGTCCCGTCCAGCTCCGCGACCGTCTCGGTCCGGGCACCCATCGTCATCGGTCGCTCCGATCGGCTCGGCGAGGCGTTCCTGAGGCCGATTCTGTCCGCCCGGGAAGATCAACTTAAGCCCCTGATGGACCGTTTCCGCCCCGCTGTCCGGTTGCGCCCGGCGCGCGTCACCCTTCAGAGCATTTCCGGTACGCCTACCCGTACCCGATCGTGCAGACCCGCGAGGCGCTGCCGGGTCCGGCCCGCGGCGCGCCCGCCGGGCGTTGCTGCCGGGAGACCTCAGGGAACGACAGGGCGCCCCCGGCGATGCCGGAGGCGCCCTGTCGTTCACAACAATCTCTTCTTCTTCTTGGCCTTCTTGCCGCTGGCCAGCGCCGAAACCCGCCGAACGTGCTCCTCGACGTCCTGGGCGGCGACCGCCAGGATCTCCGCCTCCCGGCCCGCCTCGGTGAAGTCATGGCCGGGTTTGTTCTCGGCGACGAACCACTCGGCCCGCTCGACCATTCTCAGCAGGTCGACGACCGCGCCCGGATGCGTGCGGCACAGCTCGACCGCGATCCGCATCCGCCGCTCCGGTACCCGGGCCACCTCGGCCAGGTACTCCGGCATCCCGGCCCGCCAGGCCAGCGGGTGCACCAGGTACCCGGCCGGCAGGTTGCCCGGACCACCCAGCGGCCTCAGGATCCGTAACTGATCCACCTCCAGCGGCGGCGATCTCAGCCCGGTGTAGGCCATCCCGCCCAGCGCCAGCACCACCGCGAGAGCGATCGCCAGCACCGGATTGCCGGTGCCGATGGCCAGAACCAGCCCGAGCCCCACCAGGACCAGCGCACCGCCGGTGAGCGTCGCGGAGTTGCCGGTGGTGTCGGACACGGTGCGCCGCGCCTCGTCGATGTACTTGCGGATGACACTGTCCAGCAGCGGGTTCACCGGTTTCCAGTGGTCGTGGCGGACCGGCACGCCACCTTCGGCAATCTTCGTCATAGGGGGGTCGCTTCCTTCCCGAACATCCGTGTCTGGGACCGGCGGAGCGATTGCCCTGGCCACGATGCGGACCGTTTCTCTCTCCGGCAGTGCCGCGAAGATCGGCACGGCGCCGGCCGACCTGAGGGCAATCTCCCCACCTTCTTGCCACGACCCCCGCCAACCGTCAGGACAGCGGGGCGCTGAACTCCCGCCCGGTGCCGGGCACCGGCGTCGGCAGCCCCCGGCGGGCCCGCTCGGCGCGCACCGCCACCTCGACGACGTCGTAGAGCGCGCCGCCCACCGCGATGCAGATCGTGGCGCCGGTCAGCCAGGACAGCGGATCCGTGGCGCCCCAGTCCAGGGTGGCGATCCACTCCGGGTTGAAGAACCGCTCGTTCACGGCCAGCCACGTCACCGGGATCGCGAACATCGCCGCGAGCACCGCGTTCACCACCGCCACCGTGCGGGACCAGGCGCCGCGACGGAACAGCCAGACGGCGTAGACACCCTCCAGGATCAACACCCCGATCAGGTACGGCCACCAGAACGACCAGTTCGCCGGGTCCAGCACGGGCACCTCGGTGAACGCGAACTGTTGCAGGACGATGACGGCGATCAGCAGCACCGCCCACCCGAGAGTGGCGACCAGCTGCACCGGTGTCGGAGCGCCCGGCTCGTAGCGCGGCAGATCGGCCGGCGACCAGGCCCGGCCGCGCACCTCGCTCCGGGCCACCCCGGTGCGCTCCAGGATCGCGAAGGTCAGCGTCACCCAGAACACCATGTGCGCGCCGGCCGTCAGCGCCGTGCCGACCGCGGTCCCGATCACCTCGCCGATCGAGGCGTCCTCCAGGATCCGGATGACCACCATGACGGCGACCACGATCGGCAGGACGACGGAGAGCAGCATGACCAGGATCCGTTGCCAGACCGGGTAGAAGACCGGGCCGATCAGGTAGCGGGGGCGGTCCGCGTAACCGTCGGCCAGCCGGTCCGGGTCGCCCAGCTCCAGCAGGGTCTGCTCGACCGCGGCCGCCCGGTCCTGGCCGCCGTCGGTCCGGGCGTCCACCGCGTCCTCGATGGACGTGCGCAACTCACGCTCGATGTCGGAGCGCTGCCCCTCCGGAACCCGGCGCAGCACGGTGAAGACGTAACGGTCGATGAGGCTGGTGGTCACTTCTCACTCCTCGAGTCGGTGCCGGCGGGGTGGTCCAGGTCTCCGATCGCCTTGTCCAGCCGCACCCACTCGTCGCGCAGCGCGGCCGCGATGGCGTCGCCCTGCTCGGTGGTGCGGTAGAACTTGCGCGGCCGTGCCTCGTCGGTGTTCCACGAACTGGTCAGCAGGCCCTGCGCCTCCAGTCGCCGCAGCAGCGGGTAGAGCGTGTTCGCCTCCACCTCGAACCCGGCCGTGCTCAGCGTTTCGAGCAGCGAGTACCCATACCCCGGCTCGCGGAGAACGGTGAGGCTCGCGACGACGACCGTGCCGCGGCGCAGCTCCTGCAGATGACCGGAGAGCGTCGCATCCATTGTCATGCCAGCCACGATACTGTGTCTCACACACTATCGCAACAGACGCTCTATCGTGTCGGCGGCGACACGCGCTGGCGGCCTGCTGAAGTCGGCGGTCCGACACACGTCTGGCACGACTCCGTGAGAGGCGTGAGCCAGACTCACTAGTAGGCTCTCGCCTGGTTTCCGAAAGGCACAGCAGAGGGACGGATATGAGTGACGAGGCCGAATTCCACGCGGACCGGACGCAGGAGTTCTACCTGCCGGCCGTGGTAGCGGCCGTGCCACCGCAGCACGGCGGGGCCGAGGTCATCGAGGTGGCGGCCTACCGCGGCGACACCAAGTTCGAGCGCGAGGTGATCGAGAAGATCGCCGCCTCCGCGGCCAAATCCGTTCCCGGCGTCGCCGAACTCGGCGGCGACGTGGCCCGCTTCCTCAACTCGGTGCTCGACAAGATCGGCCTGGACAAGGTCGGCGACGCCACCCGCGGCGTCTGGGCCAAGGTGGACGGCAGCGACGTGGAGATCACCGTCATCCTGGTGATCAACGCGGGCGAGGTGGTCTCCGACGTGACCGCCAACGTCCGCCACGAGGTCATCGAGGCCGTCGAACGGTACGGTCTGCACGTCAGCGACTGCACCGTCAAGGTCGACGACATCCGCCTGCCGGAGGCCTGACCCGCCGAATCGCCCGGTGAGGGCCCCCGGCGGCCGGTACTGTCGGTTCGTCGGCGGCCTTTCACCGGGAGGGGCGATGATCACCGTTCCGGCGGGCAGCAGCCTCACCATGCGCTGCCCCGACACCCAGCCCATCGTCCTCGTCTCGCTGGCCGAGGTGAGCGCCCCGTTCCTCGCCGAACTCCCGCCCATCCCGGTGCTCAGCCTGGACGGCCCCGGCGTCCGCCGCATCGGCGTCCTCGAACTCGTCACCGCCTCCGGCGTCACCTGGGTCGAGGCCGAACTGCGCAACGACCAGCTCACCGTCATCGGCGACGCCCCCACCGACGTGGTCCAGCGCCGGGCCGCCACCCGCCGCCCCGGCAACTACCCGGCCATCGGCACCGCCGAGATCGAGACCATCGACGGCCGCCAGCGGATACCGATCACCGGCCGGGTCGAGGACATCTCCACCGACGGCCTCCTGCTGAGAGCCACGACCGACGACAACCTGCCGGCCCTGCCGTACGGCATCGAGCGCATCCTCCTGCACGTCACCATGCCGTGGGGTGAGATGACCGCCACCATCACCACCGTCGACCAGCGAGCCGACCTGCTACGGGGCACCTTCGAGTGGATAGACCCCAGCGGAGCCACCGAACTGGCCCGCTTCTGCCTGGGCCGCTGACTCAGTTGGCCGGCGGACTCGGATCGGTCACCTTCGGCCCCGCCCCCGGCACATCACACAGCACGGCCGCCTCACTTTTGCCCATATCGGCCTTGGCGGGTTCGTCATAGAACGGCCCGATGCTGGTCTTCTCGTTGCCGGCGGCGCACCGTTCAGACGGTTGTTGTCCGTCGAACACGCCGCCCACGATTCTGTTTGCCGCGTCCCGGTAGATCAGAGTGGCACCGCGCCGGGTGAGATTCCCGCAGGCGTTCGATTCCGTCCGCAGCCGGTAGATCACCGCGTTCCGTGTGGGCGGGTAGATCGGATCGAGCGCCGTGGTGACGACCGGATAGGAAGCGGTGGTCTCCACCGGAACCCATCTGGTCTGCACGAGATCGATGGCGGCCTCGGCAACAACGGGGTTGGATCCTCCGGGCCGTAGTCTCGGCCTGGGACCGAGGCCGAGCACGTTGCCGATCACCATGCGCTGCCCTGGATGAATGATGGGGATCTCGACGGTATAGGCCTGATTCACAGCGAGGGCCGACTTGCCCTTGTCCGTGCGCGCCCGGAAACCCACCCGGGTGTGAAAGGCGACCCGGTCGCTGCTGTTCTCGACGACAGCACCCACGCTGACGTAGTTGCCGTCCTGGATCTGACTGAATCCGGTCTCGACGATCTTCAGTTCGCCGCCGCCCGGCGCCTGGATGAGTGTTCGGCCGGCGTCCGCGGAGGTCACCGGTGCCTGCTGCTCAGTCGGTGCGACCGGATTCGCGCACGACGACGCCACTACCGGAGGCTCCGCTTTCGAGCGCTGCGCGAACCAGATTCCCGCGCCGGCCAGGAGCACGGCGACGATGCCCGCTGCCAGCAGGTACCAGCGTCTCATCGGTAAATCCGTCCCCTCAGTTGGATGGCCTGGGCCAAGCGGTCGTTGATCAGCCGTGCGGCGGCAGTCTGAATCCCTGCGCAGAATTCCGGCTCGCGCAACGCGCGCACGGTGCCGTCGGTTATGTGGACCCTCCACGGCTGCAAACCCTGCGCGGTGATGGTGATTCGCGCGTCATCGGACCCGCCTTCCGCGACCAGCGCGTCCCGCTCCTTGAAGAAGCGGCGGTCGGCGTCGGTGACCTCGCTGTTGTCGGCATACACCTGCTGGCCCCGTTGCCGTGCCTTTTCAAATTCAACCCACAGCAACCGAAAGAGGGCCTCCAGCCGTTGCTCCAGCTCAGCTTCGGATGCCTCGCCGTAGAAGCCGGACGAGAAATAGATCTCGACGTCGTCGCGGCCACGGATCTCGCCGTGCACGCCACCTCCCGGAGCCGAGGCATGGGCATGAATCTCCGGTTCAACCATCATGCGCTCCTCATCCGTTGATGCCCAGGTAGCGCTGATCGGCGACGGACATGCCGGCCGTGGTCGCCAGCAGTGGACGCTTCGGTACGTAGATCTCCCGGTTCTCGATGATGTATCCGGCTGCCTTGTAGAGGACCTGGGCGATCGTCTGCTCCGCCTCGTAGATCTGAGTGATCAGGGCGGTGACCGCCCGATTCAACTCCACGATCACCTCCGATGCCGACGCGGCATGAAGTGTCATCTGCAGCTTCTCCTCCTCCGGCACCGTCTCCCCGCCGATCCCGGCGGCGGCGTCCGCGCCGGCCAGAACCAGCCGCAGAGCGATGCTGGCGCCCGGGCCCGTCGCCGCCGCGGCGATGGTGGCGATCCCGGCGACCACGGTGAGAGTGATCGGGAGAACCGCCTTGTGCATCTCGGACATCAGGAAGTCAACCGCGTCAATTCCCCGGTTGACGATCTCGGCGACGCTGTTGGCGGTCTCCTCCCAAATGGCTCTCTCCCGTGCGACCAGCTCAGCGCAGAGAAGCACCATCTCCTGTTGGGCGGTCAACCGGATCGGCATCGGGTTGAGATAGTCGCGCTTGAACTCCCGGGCAGCGTCACCGGTCCAAGCGAGAAGGCTGTCGCCGGCGGATTCGATAGCCGAGAGCGCCAGGTTCGCTGGCTCGGACAGTTTGCCGGGATTCCCTGACCGCTGCACCGTTCGAATGAGATTGGCGGAGTCAACCAGTGCCTTCTGGCTGGGTTCGAGGTCCGAGGCACTCGGGATGTCCAGGAATGGGGCGAAGAGGCGCGGGATGATCGCGATCTGATCATGGACGATCGCGACGTACTCCTCCTCGTTCGCGGACAGTTTCACGTTCTCCAGGCTGTCTGGCAGGGCCAGCTCCCGGTAGCTCAGCACGAGCGCCTTCCGCTCCAGCGTCGCCACACCGTCGGTCAGGGTCTCGTAGGTGAAGGTCGCGCCCATGTCAGGCTCGATTGACGCGGAAAGTGGCGGGATCGGGCTTGTTGCCACGCCGGATCAGTTCGGCGTTGAGCACGTCGATGTCGCCGTAGACCTCCGCGGCCCGCACCAGCGCCCGCCCGGTCTCCTCCACGTTCGCCTCACTGTCGAGGAAGACCGACGCCATGGCGTCCCGTACGTGCACGAGCGCCTCCCGGACCGGACCGTATCCGCCGCCCATGAAGTCCGCCGGCCGCCAGAAGTAGCCGTCCTGCGCCTCGTTGACCGCCAGCCGCTCCCGCGCGGCCGCGTACTGCTGCGCGATCGCCGGAAGATGGAGCGCTCCGGCCTCCCACAGGTTGGCCAGGTCGACGGTCAGAGTCTGCTCGTTGGCCACGGTGATCCCTCCCCGCTCGTGGCGCCTCCTGTCTTTCGTGTACGCCGAGTGAAGAGGGTTCGTTCGAAGATAGCTGTCGTCGATGCGTCATCTGCGCGCAGGCGACGTAACAGCCAAGATCATGGCAGGGGTACGCGCAGGCCGTACCCCGGGAAAATGACGCGAACAGCGAGACGGCCCGCCCAGCGCAACCGGGCGCCGGGCGGGCCGTCAGGCCATCAGCTGAATCAGCGGGTGACGACCGTGCTGACGATCTTGTCAGCGAGGGTCTGGCGCTTCGCGTCCCACAGCGGGAACAGGAAGCCGATGTAGCAGATGATGGCGTCGATGAAGTGCGCGAGGTCACGCAGGAACGCCTTGCCGGCGCCGATCGGCTGACCCGTGTTGGCGTCCACCAGCGTGATGCCCAGCGCCTTCTTGCCCCAGCTCTGCCCGGTCTTGCCGGCCTGGAACCAGCGGTTGTAACCCTGCACGACGAACGCCAGCAGCAGGAAGATCCAGTAGAAGGCGTTGACCGTGGGCAGGCCGTTCTCGTCGGTGCCCTGGCCCAGCACGGAGGCGAGGATGCTGAACGGCGCCACGATGATGCCGTCGATCAGGTAGGCGCCGACGCGCTGGCCCCAGTTGGCGTAGTTGACGGCCGGGGCGCCGTAGGCACCGGCGCCACCGTAGGGCGCGCCACCGTAGGGCGGGGGCGGCGGAGTCTGGTTGCCGTACGGGTCGTTGGGGGGCGGAGGCGGGTAGCTCATATTCGTTTCCTTCGTAGGGGGTCGGCTCATCCGAGCCGGTGCAGTTGAAATATCCAGCTCACCAGGGCGGTCAGCCCGGCGAGCCAGCCCACCTGTCGCCGTCGCGCGGACGACCACGAGCGTGGCGGCTTGAGCACGCCCGCGGCACGCAGCGCCACGAGCGGCCCGGCGACGGCGGTGAACGCCGCCAGACCGAAGATCAGAGGGTTGGCCTGGAAAGCCGTCTCGACCTGGCCGCGCACCAGCGCCACGGCGGCGGTCGTCAGACCACACGCCGGGCACGGCACATCGGTCAGCGTCCGCAACGGACACGGCAGACCCGCTCCGGTACGGGCGGTGACCGTCGGCCAGACCGCCGCCCCCACCGCGACGAGCACGCCGAGGCCGCCCAGTCGCTCGGGAACGGAGAACTCACGCATGCACACACCTCTAGATCTCAAAGCTGGAGGATCATACGGGTGTTCGGGCCGGTTCGGCGACCCCGTATCCGCAGCGTGGAACCACTAAACGCCCGTTCGAGTGACCGATTTGGCGGTCATTCCGCCACGGTAGGGCTCAATGCGTACCCCGGCGGTGTCCGGCTCACGACAGTCCGGCGCTTCCGGCTCGGTGGCTGAGCCGCGGCCGGGCGACCCGCGGTTCGGCGACGTAACCTCGATCGGGTGAGCGCCGCCCCCGCCATTCCGCTGACCTCCGTCTTCGCCGACACCTTCCCGGAGATGGCGACCCCCTGGCGGGCCGCCGACCCGCCCGATCCGCGCCTGCTGATCCTCAACCGCCCCCTCGCCGAGGAGCTCGGCCTCGACCCGGACTGGCTGGAGACCCCGGACGGCATCCGCTTCCTGACCGGCACCAACCTCCCGGAGCAGGCGAAACCGGTGGCCCAGGGCTACGCCGGCCACCAGTTCGGCGGCTACTCTCCACGCCTCGGCGACGGCCGCGCCCTGCTGCTCGGCGAGTTGCACGGGCGCGACATCCATCTCAAGGGTTCCGGCCGCACCCCGTGGGCGCGTGGCGGCGACGGCCTGGCCGCGGTCGGCCCGATGCTCCGCGAGTACGTGATCAGCGAAGCCATGCACGCCCTCGGCATCCCGACCACCCGCTCCCTGGCGGTCGTCGCCACCGGGAAGAGCATCGTCCGGGAGAATCTGGCCCCGGGCGCCGTCCTCACCCGGGTCGCGGCGAGCCACCTGCGGGTCGGCAGCTTCCAGTACGCCCGCGCCACCGGTGACGAGGCTCTGCTGCGCCGCCTCGCCGAGCATGCGATCGCCCGTCACCACCCCGCCGCCGGGAACGCGCTGGAGCTGTTCCAGGCGGTGGTGGGCGCGCAGGCCGAACTGATCGCGAAGTGGATGCTCACCGGGTTCGTCCACGGGGTGATGAACACCGACAACATGACCATTTCCGGCGAGACCATCGACTACGGGCCGTGCGCCTTCATGGACGCCTTCGACCCGGCCACCGTGTTCAGCTCGATCGACGAGACGGGCCGTTACGCCTACGGCAACCAGCCGGCGATCGCCCAGTGGAATCTGGCCCGCCTCGCCGAGTCGCTGCTGCCGCTCTTCGACGACGACCAGGAGAAGGCGATCGTCCTGGCCACCGAGGCGCTGGGGACGTTCCGCACCCGCTACGCGCGGGCCACCGTCGCCGGCATGAGCGCCAAGCTGGGCCTCAAGGCCGACAATGCGCCCCTGGCCGAGGACCTTCTCGCCCACCTGGCCGCCGAGAAGGCCGACTTCACCTCGTTCTTCCGCAGGCTGGCCACGGGCGACGAGACCGGCGACTGGGTCGACCGCTGGCGGGCCGAGAACCCCGACACCGCGGCGATGAACCGGGTCAATCCCGTCTACGTCCCCCGGAATCACCTGGTCGAGGAGGCGCTGGCCGACGCCGAGGTCCACCATCTCCTCGAGGCGGTCACGTCACCCTTCGACGAGCGCCCCGAACTGGCCCGCTACGCGGCCCCGGCTCCGCCGGACTTCGGCACCTACCGCACCTTCTGCGGAACCTGACAAAACCCATTTATCGTACGCGTTAGGCACAGTACCGCCCTGCCCCGCGAGCCGCTGCGACGAGAGCGTCTGCCGCGCCCGCCGGGCTTACCTGCCCACTCCGGCTCAGAGCAACACCCGGCGGAGGCGCTGGACGGCCTCGTCCATCGTCTCCGCCCCGGTGGCCGCATAGGTGAGCCGCAGGAACGGCCCGGGCGGCTCGGCCGCGTGCCAGGCCCGCCCGGGGAAGACGATCACCCCGGCGGCAGCGGCGGCCGAGGCCACCGCCACGTCGTCGGCGCCGTCCGGCAGCCGCACCCACAGATGCAGGCCCCCACGCGGGATCACCGGCGGCACCAGGCCGGGCAGATGCCGCCGCAGCGCGCCGAGCAGCGCCGCCCGCCGGTTCCCCAGCTCGGCCCGCAGCCCACGGCGATGCCGTCCCCACGCCGGGCTGGTCACGAACTCCACGGTGGCCTGTTGCAGCGGCCCGGACACGAAGAAGTCGTCGAGCAGCCGGGCGGCCCGCAGCCGGGCGCCCGCCGGACCACGTGCGCCGAGCCCGGCGACCCGCAGCCCGGGCGCCGCCGACTTGGTCAGCGACCGCAGGTGGATGACGTGACCGTGCGGGTCGGCCGACGCCAGCGGAGCGGGCGGATCGCCGTCGATGGCCAGATCACGGGCGTAGTCGTCCTCGATCAGGAACGCCCCGGCGTCCTGGACGGCGGCGAGCACCTCCGGCCGCCGGGCGGGGGAGAGGGTCGCGCCGGTCGGGTTCGCGAACAGCGGCTGGCAGTAGAACAACCGCGCCCCGGTGCGGGCGAACGCGGCCGCCAGCTGGTCGGGCCGCACCCCGTCGTGGTCGGCCGGCACCGGCACCGCGCGCAGCCCGGCGGCGTGGGCGGCGGCCAGCGCCCCGAGATAGGTGGGCGACTCGACGAGCAGGGTGTCGCCCGGCCCGGTCAGCGCCCGCAACGTCGACGACAGCGCCGCCTGACCGCCCGGGCAGATCACCATGTCGTCGGCGCGCAGCCCGCCACCGGCCTCCCGCGCGAACCAGGCCCGCAGATCCTCCCGGCCCTCGGCCGGCCCCCGCTGCCACGCGGCCGGCTGACGGGCGGCCCGGGCCAGCGCCGCCCCGAGCGCGGCGGCCGGTTGCAGATCGGCGTCCAGGTAACCACCGGACAGCGGGATCGCACCGGAGGGCGGTAACGCCAGTAACGCCTGCATCTCCTCCTCACCGAACCGCCGGGGGCCCAGCGCCACCGTCTGCCAGGACAGGTCGGGCGCCGCGGCCGGGCCGGGGCGGGCCGCCACGAAGGTGCCCCGCCCGGACCGGGTCTCCACCAGTCCTTCCACCACGAGCTGCCGAATCGCCGCGGCGACGGTGACCGGGGACGCCTGATGCCGGACGGTCAGCTCACGCACCGACGGCAGTCGCGTCCCGGGTGCGGCGGTGCCCGCCAGCACTCGTAGATCTTGGACGACCCGGTCGGCTGCGTTACTGTTACCCATGACGGACAAGAGTAACGCTACTGTCGCCGGGGCGATAACGGCCGGAGCCCTGGGAGTGCTCGGTTTCAGCCTGTCCCTGCCGGCCACCCGGGTGGCGGTGCAGGAGCTGGACCCGTGGTTCGTGGCGTTCGGCCGGGCGGTCGGCGCGGCCGTTCTCGCCGCGGCCTACCTGTGGCTCACCCGGGCGCCCCGGCCCACCGCGGCCCAGTGGCGGCGGCTCACCGTCGTGGCGGCCGGGGTCGTGGCCGGGTTCCCGCTGTTCACCTCGCTGGCGCTGACGAGCGAGACCGCCTCGCACGGCGCCGTGGTCGTCACCCTGCTTCCTGCCACCACCGCGGTGCTGGCCGTCCTGCGGGCCGGCGAGCGCCCACCACCCGCGTTCTGGCTGGCCGGCGGCGCCGGGCTGCTGGCCGTCCTGACCTTCCTGGCCGTCAGCGGAACCGTCCACGGCACACTGTCCACCCCCGACCTGTACCTGCTGGCGGCCATCGCCCTGTGCGGTCTCGGTTACGCCGAGGGCGGCGCCCTCTCCCGGGAGCTGGGCGGCGCCCGCACCATCTGCTGGGCCCTGCTCGTGGCCCTGCCGGTGACCGTCCCGCTCACCCTGGCCGCCGTGTGGCGTCATCCACCGCAGGCCGGTCCCACGGCGTGGACGGCTTTCACGTACCTCACGGTGATCTCGATGTTCCTGGCGTTCTTCGCCTGGTACGCGGGCCTGGCCCGGGGCGGCATCGCCCGGGTCGGCCAGATCCAGCTGGCCCAGCCGATCCTGACCCTGCTCTGGTCCGCCCTGCTGCTCGGCGAGCACCTGGCGCCGTCGGCCGTGGTCGCGGCCCTGGCCGTACTGGTCTGTGTGGTCCTGACCCAGCGGACCCGCGGCCAGGACCGGCCGGGATGTGTTGACACCGTTATGCGCCGTCGCCATGAGAACACTGGTCAACGTGTAGGGTCGGCCCGTGACGGGTCCCACCTCAGGCGCTGACGGCCGGCTCATCTCCGCCGCGGAGGTGGCACGCCTGGCCGGCGTGACCCGCGCCGCGGTCTCCAACTGACGGCGACGGCATGCCGACTTCCCCGAACCGGTCGGCGGCGGCCGCAACGCCCTCTTCGCCCTCTCCGAGATCACCGTTGGACACCGACTATCTGCGCGGCTTCGCCAATTCCGCGCGCAACACCAGCGGCAGCGGAACGTTCCGGACGGACATCCGCGGTTCCCGCGTTCCGCAGATGGACCTCGAGGAACAGCGCCGTTACGGCGCCGCCTTCCGTGCCCTGGACGACGCGGAGAAGGCCCCGCGTGAACTGAGCACGCTCGGCCTCGACGCCGTCGCCCGCGCCCGCGACGGCCTCACCGGCGGCACCCTGCGCCCCGAAGAGCGGCCCTGACTTGCGGCCGGTCCTGCTCGGCGGCTACGCGGCCAAGTCCTGCCCGCGCGCCGTACACAACGACTACGACCCGACCGTCCCCCGCCCCGCGCTGCCGGTCGCACCCGAGTTGCAGGCCCTCTACGACACCGGCGTCGACTTCGAGACCGAGGTCCTCACCGCCTGGCCGGCACTGAACCTGCCCGGCTACGTCGACCTGCGCGACCTCGACGGCGACAAACGCGTCCACATCGGCGCCACCATCGGCGCCATGCGGGCCGGCGCGGCCGTCATCGTCGGTGGCCGGCTCCCCGACGACGTCGCCGGCGGCCGCACCGGCAAGCCCGACATCCTGCTCCGCGACACCGGCGGCGGCTACCACCCGGCCGACATCAAGGCCCACCACGTCCTCGACCGCAAGTACGACAACGCCCTGGCCAGCACCCTCAAGGCGCCGTCCTTCGAGGACGCCGTGGCGCTGCCGGACGGCGGCGCGCGACAGCGCGAGGAGGACCTGCTCCAGCTGGCCCACTACTGGCGGATGCTGGAGGCGTGCGGCCACCAGGCCACCCACCCGCGCGGCGCGATCTGCGGCGACGACCGCCCCGGCGACCCGCTTCTCGTCTGGTACGACCTGACGGCCCCCGCCTTCCGTACCTTCTCCCGGACCACCGGCGTCGCCACCCGCAGCGCCCTGGAACGCTACGACCACGAACACGGGTTCCGCCGCCGGGTCGCCGACGTGGCACGTCACCGCACCGGCGCCGCCGGCGACCCGCTTCCGCTGGTCGATCCGATCGGTCAGGCCGAGTGCGCCACCTGCCGCTGGTCGCCGGTCTGTGTCGACACCCTTCCCGGTACGGACGTGAGCGCCGTCCTCCGCGGCGCCCTCAGCGCCCGCGAATACCTGGCCCTGCGCGCGGCCGGCGTGCACACCGTGGCAGACCTGGCCGCCGGCGACCCGGAGACCCTGCTCACCGGCATGTACGGCACCGAGGTCCCGCACCTGCGCACCCGCGCCTTCCGCCTCCGCAAGGCGGTGACCGCCGCCCGCCTGGCCGCCGACGGCCTGATCGTGCGCCGCCGCGAACGGGCCGACGTCCCCCGGGCCGCCGTCGAGGTCGACATCGACATCGAATGGGGCGCCGACGACCGCGTCTACCTGTGGGGCCTGTTGATCACGTCGAACGGCGCGAGCCGCTACGAGGCGTTCTTCGACCCGCGGGTGACCACCGACCGGGACGAGGAACTCCTCGCCCGCCGCTGTCTCGACCGTCTCACCGCCCTGGCCGCCGGCACACCCGACCTGCTGGTCTTCCACTACGGCACCCCCGAGCCCCGCCAGGCCCGCCGCTTCCCGCCCCTGCCGTCCGGCCCCGCCGGCCCGGACCGCTGGATCGACCTGCTGCCACTGGTCCGCGCCACCGTGGACTCCCGCGCCGGCCACGGCCTCAAGGCGATGGCCACCCACGGCCCCGGCCACACCTGGCGCGACCCCGACCCGGGCGGCCTCCAGTCCCAGTCCTGGCACGCCGCCGCCCGCCGGGGCGACCCGTCGGCCGCCGCCCGCCTCCTGACCTACAACGAGGACGACGTCCGGGCCACCCTCGCCGTCCGCACCTGGTTGCGCTCTTGACCCCTTCGGCTGGCTGTGGGCGCTGTTCGAACGCGTTTCAAACAGCCCCCACGGCCGGCCGGACGCGGATCATGCCTGGACCGGGCGGGGGAGGGGCCACGCGCGGTGGAAGGAGCCGACGCACGACGACGCCGGGCGGATCTCGATGCCCGGGGTGTCGGCGGTGACCGGCGGCAGGGGAGTGACCCTGCGGATGTCGTTGAGGCAGTCCTCGAAGCGGGAGCGGAAGGCGGCCTGGTCCTCACCCGCCGCGCCGAACCGGGCGAGCAGCGACGGCCAGGGGAACTGGCGGGCGTCGTCGAGGTACGTGCCGACCAGGGTGAGCCAGATGTAGACGTCCAGGGCGAGGCACGAGTGGCGGCCCAGCGTGCGTACGGTGTCGGCGTCGAGCGGGATCCAGCGCAGCGCCGACTTGGCGAACTCGGCCTCCAGGGTGATCACCGGCGGGCATTCCGACGCCGAGTCGAGGAAGCCGTGGGTCTGCCGGCTGCGGCCGCTGACCAGGAACCCCGAGCCGCCGGTCCCCTCGTTGACCCAGCCGTGCCGCAGCGTGCGGTGCAGCTGATCCTCCAGTTCGGTGAACCAGCCGCCGCGGACGGTCGACTCGGAGAGCGAGCCGAGGCCGGCCAGGAACGCGTAGAGCCGGTGCGGCTGGAACGTGATGGTGCGGCTGCGGCAGCGGAACGCCTCGGTGCACAGGAACATCACCAGGTGGCGGCCGAGCAGCCCGTACGGGACGCCGGCGTAACGCGCGAACTCGCCCTCGCTGAGGCCGGACCGCCAGCTGCCGAGGCCGGGCCGGTAGTGCAGCTCGCTGTCGCCGGGGTCGGTGTCGGGCAGCACCAGGTCGGCGTGCAGCGGTGGGTAGAGGATCGTCTCGCCGGACGATCCGGCGGAGCCGGGCAGGCGGCATCCGCTGTGCGCGCCGGTCTCCGGCTCGACGGTGATGTGGACGGCGACGTCGCCGTGCCGGAACGAGAAACTCACATCGTCCTCCCGAGGGGAAGTTCCTCTGCGGTGAACGAGTGATCTTCGAGAATGGGTGCCGCCCACCGTTCAGGTCGATGAGCGGCACCCGGGTTCAGGAGGCGGTGCAGGTCACCGTCGCCGGGGCGGTGTTGGCGCCGGTGAAGGTGCCGGTGAATCCCCAGTTCGTGGTGGCCGCGGCGGCCAGGCGGCCGTTCCAGGCGGCGTTCTTCGCGGTGACCGTCTCACCGGAGGTGGTCACCGTCGCGCTCCACGTGTTGGTGAACCGCTGCCCGTTCGGCCAGGTCCAGCTCACCGTCCACGCGGTGATCGCGGCGCTGCCCGCCTTGACCGTGACGTCGCCCTGGAACCCGCCCGGCCACGCATTGGTCACCCGGTAGGTGGCGGTGCAGGCGCCGGTGGGCGCGGACGACGACGGGGAGGACGGCGGCGGGTCCGACGGCGGCCAGTTCGACGGCGAGGTCGACGGCTGCGCACCGAAGATCGTCGCCTGCTTGGCAGTGGCCTTGATCCCGTTCGCCCCGTTGAACAGCCGCTGGCCCCACGAGGTGAGCTGATTGGGGTCGAAGCCGGTGACCATGTCGAGGTACTCGACGCCGCCCCCGTTGCCGCTCCACGACCAGCCCAGATAGCCGACGCCGAGCTGCTGCGCGGTGGCCAGGATGGTGTCCTCGTCCGGGTCGCCGTCCGAGTGGTTGTGCCCGAACTCGCCGATCACCAGCGGCAGCCCGGCGGTCCGGAACCGGTTGAGGTAGTCGGTGATCTCGGCGGCCGTGTCGAACACGCCGTACATGTGCACCGAGAAGACGGTGTTGCGGTTCGGGTCGGCGGCGAACACCGACGCCGCGTTGTCCCGCATGGTGAACGACCAGTCCTGGCCCCAGTTCGGTGCGTCGACCATGATCTGGTGCGCGAACCCGGCCGCCCGCAGCCGCGTGATCGCGTTCTTGGTGTCGGCCACCCAGCCCGCGGGGTTGGTGTTGCCGTAGGGCTCGTTGCCGATGTTCAGGATGACGTAGTTCTCCTGGCCGTCCAGCGCGCTCTTGATCGAGACCCAGTAGTCGGCGGCCTGCGCCAGCGTCGCGGCGGCGCCCTCGTCGCCGTACCCGGTCGTGTCGTGCACCTCCAGCACACAGATCAACCTGTTGGCCTTGCACTGGGCGATGACGTTGCCGACGTCCGCCGCGTCATTCCTGGTCCACCGGTTGCCGCTGCTCAGCACCACCCGGACGGTGTTCGCGCCGAGCGCCTTGATGTTCGCCAGCGAGCCGAGCTGACTCGTGTACCAGGTGTGCGCGTGGTTGACGCCACGCATCACGAACGGCGTGCCGTTGCCCTCCAGGATCTGCGTGCCGGACACGGTGAACCCGGTGGCCGCCTGCGCCGGCTGGGCCACGGCCACCGCCGCGAAGCCGGCACAGAGCGCCGCCACGACGCTGGCCCACCAGGTGACTCGGGGGATGCGTTTCATGCTTGGTCTCCAGGGGACGGAGGATTGGGAGCGCTCCCAATCTGTCTCCCGGAATTCACACTTGTCAACGCCTGGCCGTTCCCGCTCACCCTTTCCTTTCCGGTACGGGCATTCCCGCCCCCGCCGAATCCCGGCCGTCCCGCCGGCTCACGCGATCCGCTGCCCACTCGCGCCCGTGCCGCCCGCGCCGGGCGTGGCTGCCCGCTCACTCTCGCGATCCCGCGGCCACTCGCGCCTGTGCCGCGGCCGCCGGGTATGGCTGCCCGCTCACTCTCGCGATCCCGCTACCCACTCGCGCCTGTGTCGCGGTCGCCGGGTGTGGCTGCCCGCTCACTTTCGCGATCCCGTGGCCACGCGCGCTTGTGCCGCGGCCGCCGGGTCGAGTCGTGGTCTCGGCTGGTTGTAGGGGCTGTTTTAAACGCGTTCAAACAGCCCCCACGGCCGGCCGGGCCACCTCCTCGCCTGCGCTGAGCGGGTCCGGTTGGCTCCCGAGTACGCACACCGCCGGCCCGCGGCCGTAACGCCCGTCGTGGTTAGCGGGCGGGTTACGGTCCTCCGCTCCGGGTGGGCGCACATGATCGATCGCCAAGTGCGGGCAGGCGCACACGGCGGGAGCGGCGGGAACGGGCAGGCGCACACGGCGGGAGCGGCGGGAACGGGCGGGCGCACACGGAAGGCACTGCGTGAGCACCCGCCGAGGTCATAGGCCATGTAGGTGCCCGCAGGTCCAGGATGGTGTGCGCCTGCCTCGCCGGAATCCATGACCGCCCACCCGGCGTGACGGGCCGCGCGGCCGTGAGCAGGCTATGCGGGGCTGGGAAGCCGGCCGCGACCCAACGGCCCGGCGTGGCTTTCGGCGGAGTGACCGATATGCCCCAGTATTGGCGTGATCTTCGTCCGAGCGGCCTTGACAGGATCGTCGGCAGCGCACCAGAGTGACGCATTCACCCCCGCTGACCTGCGAAGACGCAGCTATGAAGGACGAACGCGCACATGGATCTCCATCCGGACGACCACGACGAGCTGACGCACGGCAGCTCCAGCCTCGAGATGTGGCGTCGCAGTGATCACGCGGTTCAGGTGGCGGAGGAGCTGATGCGGATGAACGGCGGCACGGTTCCGATGAGCGACCTGCTGTGGCTGGGCGCCGAGTCGTTCCTGCCGCGGCAGTGGGAGGCCGGTTGCGCGCCGGAGCCGGTCGAGGCCGCGGTCCTGGTCTACAACCGCTGGCGCAAGCTGGAGGAACGCCGCCTCCAGCGCCGGCAGCAGACCGGCGAGAACTACTGACCGCAGGCCGTGCGGGATGAGCCGACCGTGGCGCCGCCGCTGAGCAGTCCCCATCTTTGGACCGCGCCAGCCCACCGGCCGCACCGCTTCGGCCGTGCCGGGCCGCGCCGGGGCGGGGCGGGTAGGGGCGTGTCAGCGGTGGGACGGGTGGGGCAGGGTGACGGGTAGCAGCGCCGGCGTGTGGCCGGTGGCGTGGAAGCCGGCCGTGCCGGGCGGGGTGCGCCGGAAGAGGCGGCCGCTGAAGCGGAGCCAGCCGACCGAGCCGTCCGGGTCGCGGACGAAGTCGGCCCGGGTGTGCGCGTCGGTGCCGTCGGGGGCCCACACCAGCACGTGGTCGCGGCGGTAGAACGGCAGCACCATCGCCTCGGCGCCGTCGGCGCGGCCGCTCAGTCGGCCGTCCGCGGCGACCAGGTCGAGTGCGATGGACGCGTGCTCGCCGGCGAAGCCGATCTGCTCGGCCACGTAACGGCCCTCGTACTCGGCCAGTTGGGCGGGGGTCAGCGAGCGCGGGGTGGCCGGCAGGTTGTGCAGGCCGGCCAGGCGGGTCAGCGCCCAGTCGTCGGCGAACAGTTCGGCGAGCAGGGCCGGGCCGCTCTCCGAGTTGGTGAGGACGGTGAGGGCGAGGCCGCGTTCCGGTACGAGCAGGAAGCCGGAGTGCTGGCCGGGCAGGTCGCCGCCGTGCTGGACGACGCGCGGGCCCTCGGCGGTGGGGCGCAGCATCCAGGTGACGCCGAAGCCGTCGACCTCGACGAACAGGGTGCCGCCGGGGCCGGGCCGCCACCGCATGGCCCGCAGTGAGCGCCGGGTGAGCAGCGGGTCGCCGTCGCCGAGGTGGAGGCGTGCCCAGCGCAGCTGGTCGCGGGCCGTGGAGTAGAGGCCGCCGGCCGCGTGCAGGCTGCGCGGGATGGCCAGCGCCTCCGGCACCGGCACCGGGTCGCCGGACGCGTCGGCGCCGTGTGGCACGGCCACCGCGGCGCCTGCCAGTTCGTCCGGTGTGAACGCGGTGCCCCGCAGCCGGAGCGGGTCGAGGACCAGGGACCGCAGGGCGCGTTCGTAGACGGCGCCGGTGGTCACTTCGATGAGCCGGCCGGCGAGGCCGATGGCGGCGTTGTTGTACGCCATCACGGCACCGGGCGGGGTGAGCTGCGGCACCGTCTCCAGGGCCGCCACGTACTTCTCGAGGGTGTCGTCGCCGCTGCCGGTGTCGGTGAAGACGTCGCCGAGCCAGCCGGCGCTGTGGTTGAGGACCTGCCGCACGGTGACCCCGGGGGAGGTGGTGGTCCGGAAGCCGGGCAGGTAGGCGCGGACGGCGCGATCGAGGTCGAGCCGCCCGCGTTCGGCCAGCCGCATCACGGCCGTACCGGTGAAGGTCTTGGTGGTGGACGCGATCCGGAAGACGGTGTCGCCGTCGACCGGCGCGGGCGCGGCCACGTCGGTCACGCCGAAGCCGCCGACGTATTCGCGGCCCTGGTGGTAGAGGCCGTAGGCGACGCCGGGAATCCGGTACGCCGCCATGCCGGCCCGGATCTTCTCCAGGAGTTCACGGACCGCGGCGGGAACCCGGGTCCCGGGGGCGGCCGGCGCGGCGGCGATCGCGGGCGAGGCGGCGGCTCCGGTGGTGACCGCCGCGGCGCCGGCCGCCGCGGTGCGCAGCAGGGACCGGCGGGAGATCGGTTCGACCATCACGCCACTGTATCCACGCCTGTCACTCACAGGAAGATTTCGTTGACGTCACCCGGCGACCCGTCTACGGTGTCCAGGAAAGCGCTTTCCCCCAGCGCAATCCCCTCATCAAGGAGTTGTGGTATGCGTCGGCGTACCTTCCTCGGCATGTCCTCCGGCCTCGGCATCGTGGCGACCGGCCTGACCACCACCCCGGCCCTCGCGGGCGGCCGTCGACCGGACCTGACAGTCGCCGTCGACGGCAGCGGCGACCACACCGGCATCCAGGCCGCGATCGACGCGGCCCCGGCCGGGGCGACCGAGCCGTTCGTCATCGGCGTGCGCCCCGGCACCTACCTCGGCCAGGTCGTCGTCCCCGCCACGAAGCCGTTCCTGGAGCTGCGCGGCCTCGGCCGCCGCCCGGACGACGTCGTGATCGCCGACGACCGCGCCAACGGCACCCTCAAGCCGGACGGCACGCCCTGGGGCACCTCCGGCAGCGCCTCGGTCACCGTCAGCGGCGCCGACTTCCGGGCCGTGAACCTGACCTTCGCGAACCTCTTCGACGAGGCCGCCCACCCGGAGATCACCAACCGGCAGGCGGTGGCGGTGCTGACCCGCGCCGACCGGCTGATCTTCGACCGGGTGCGGTTCCTGGCCAACCAGGACACCCTGTACGTGAACAGCAGCGCGGCCGGTGTGGTCGCCCGGGCCTACCTGCGCGACTGCTATGTGGAGGGCGATGTCGACTTCATCTTCGGCCGGGCCACCGCCGTCTTCGACCGCTGCCGGATCCACTCGCTGAACCGCGGCAGCACCCCGAACGGATACGTCACCGCGCCGAGCACCGACATCACCAACCCGTACGGGCTGCTCTTCCAGCGCAGCCGGTTCACCTCGGACGCCCCGGCCGGGACCGTCCTGCTGGGCCGTCCGTGGCATCCCGGCAACGACCCGAACGCGATCGGCCAGACGATCATCCGGGAGTCCTGGATCGGCGCGCACATCCCCGACGTCGCCTGGAGCGACTTCGGCGCCTGGCCGTGGGAAGAGGCGCGGTTCTTCGAGCACCGCAACGCCGGGCCGGGCGCGATCGTCTCGGCGAACCGGCCGCAGCTGACCGCCGAGCAGGCCGGGGAGTACACCGCCGCGGCGTTCCTGCGGGGCGGTGACGACTGGGCCCCGGAGCGGTGCTGAACCGCCCGTGCGGGTGACGACGGCGGGCCGGGACAGAGACGGCCACATATTCTCGGCCCGTGCCGGTCTCTCGTAAGCGCAAGAAGTCCCAGAAATCGGCGGCGGCAGCCAGGGCGAGCCGTCGGCGCGACCACACCCGGAGGGTGTCCCTGTCCAACATGGTCTCCGGTTGGACGGAGGCGTTCACCCGCCGGGTGGAGGCGGCCCGGCCACACGCCCGGGCCCTGGCCGAGTCGTTGCGGGAGTCACCGGCCACCGGCACCGCCCTGGAGGACGAGCTGTGTCTCCGGCTCGGCCCGCTGCTCACGGAGCTCGCGGACCGCACCCCGGCCGATACCGCCGAGCTGCTCGCGGCCGCCGGGAGCGGGCACCTGGACGAGCTGCTCGCCAAGAGCGACGACCACATCGGGCCGGAGCACTTCGCCGAGGCGCTGGCCGACGCGGTCGCCGACACGGGCGCCGACCGGGTGCGCGCCGCCGTCACCGCGATCCTGCCGTCGCCGCTGCGTGAGCGGACCGGCCTTGCGGCACCCGGCCCGGCGCTAGGCGGCCCGGTGCTGTGGACCCCCGACCGGTACGGCACCCGCTTCGCCGTGGTGGCGCCGTTCGCCGTGCCGGACGCACCGGTGCGCTGGTACCTCTGGGACGTCGACACGTGCACGATCACCCCGCTCCCGGTGCACGCCGGCTTCTACGCCTCACCCGAGGAGGCCCTGGCCGCGTGGCAGGTCGGCGTCGGCCCGGTCGCGGCGGGCGGCACGTCGTGGCGCGCGGCCGGCGACCCCGAACTGCTCAAGGACGTGCTGCCCGCACTGTCCGGGCTGACCGCGCCGGGCGGCGAGTCGGTCGAGCAGCACGCCGAGTACCTGCGCTGCCGCCGCCTGGCCGAGACGGTCGTCGCGTCGCTGCCGCGGCACCCGGTCCCGCGCGACCGGGCGGATCTGCCGGAGCTGGCCGCCGAGTGGATGCGCCGGTGGCCGGACGCCCAGGACGAGGCCGGCGCGGTGCTCGACGCCTGGCCGCTGGACGTTCCCGCGCTGGCGCTCGGCTGCTCACCGCACCGGGTCGCCTACGTGGCCCAGCAGATCGGCGAGGAGTACGGCGACGAGGCCGGCCCGATTCTCGCGCTGCTGCCGGGCTGGGTGGACCTGCTCGCGACCCGTAACGGGCTCGCCCCGGAGCTGGTGGCGCGCGCCCGCCCGTACGCCGAGGGTCTGATCCATCCGGATGTCGCCCCCGGCGACCGTGACGCCCACCAGGCCCGCGTCATCGAGTAGGAGGTTCTGTCTCGCGGTTCCCGCGGGGCTGCCACCTGGACCTCGCCTCGCTCCCACGCGAACCGCGAGACAGAACCTATCCGGCCCGTGACTCCTCGCCGCGCCCGGCGACCGCGCCGAACAGCCTCCGCGCCTGCTCGGCACGCAGACCGACGAACACGCCGGTCGCCGCGACCAGGATCTCGCCGGGCTCGGCCGCCGTGGCGATCGACCCGGCCACGGTGACCCGGCGCCCGTCCACGTCGACCACCTCGGCGGTGAGCCGCAGCGGGGTGAGCAGCGGGACCGGTCTGCGGTAGCCGGTGTCGAGCCGGACCGTCATGCCCGGATTGCCGGAGGCGCCGGCCGCGTAGCCCAGCATCTGGTCGAGCAGCATGGCGCTGACCCCGCCGTGCGCATAGCTGGGCGGCCCCTCGAAGGCCAGCCCGAGCGTGCAGGCGCCGACCGTGATCTCACCCTCCTGGTGGATCTCCAGTGGCGGGGCGAAGGCGCTGCCCGCGCCGGTCACCGGGTTGTAGAGGCGCACTCCGGCGCGCATGTCGTCGGCGGACGGCGGTTCGTGCCGGCCGCGGGCCCGCTCGCCCAGCGGCGCGGCCGCCTGCCGGATCCGCTCGGCGGCCCGGCGCAGCTCCTCGGTGGGCGCCTCGGTGGCGGTGGCGTGCTCGATGAGCAGTCGCAGCGCGTCGCCCAGGTCGCTGATCGCCTCGCGGCGGCGCAGCAGCGCGTCGTCGACGGCGTGCAGCCGGCGGCCGTTCTCACTGTCGGTCACCCTGTCAGGCTCCCTCACGCCAGCCCCATCGGACCTAGTGAATCTCATCACACTGCTATAACCTGTTCTAGTTGTTGCGGAGCGGTAAACGGCTCGGCGGATGGGGAGGCCATGACGGTCACCGTGGAATACGACGTGGTCGTGGTGGGTGCCGGCGCAGCCGGGATGACAGCCGCCCTCACGACGGCCCGCAACGGACTGAACACGGTTCTCATCGAGAAGGCGCCCGTCTACGGTGGATCGGCGGCCCGGTCCGGCGCCGGGATCTGGGTGCCGAACAACGACGTCCTGCTCGCCGCCGGGGTGCCGGACACGTTCAGCAAGGCCGACACCTACCTGGCGGCCGTGGCCGGGCCCGAGGTGCCGGCCGCCCGCCGGCAGGCCTTCCTCACCAACGGGCCGCGCACCATCGCCTTCCTGCAACGCTGGACACCGCTGCGGTTCGCCTGGATGAAGGACTACCCGGACTACTATCCCGAGCTGCCCGGTGGCATGCCGAACGGCCGCTCGATCGAGCCGCGGGCCCTCGACGCCAACGTCCTCGGCGACGAACTGGCCCACCTCAACGGGCCGTACCAGGCCAGTCCCGCCGGAACCGTGGTCTACACGATCGACTACAGGTGGCTGTCGCTGGTCGCCCGCCACCCGCGCGGCGTCGCCACGGCCAGCGAGATCCTCTGGCGCTATCTCCAGCTCGCGGCCCAGGGACAGAAGCCGGTCACCATGGGCCAGGCGCTGGCCGGTGGGCTGCGGGCCGGGCTGATCGCCGCCGGTGTGCCGGTCTGGCTGAACACCCCGCTGCTCGACCTGCACGTCGAGAACGGCCGGGTGGCCGGGGTGCTGGCCCGGCGTGACGGCGCCGAGACGCTGATCCGGGCCCGGCGCGGCGTGGTGATGGCCAGCGGCGGGTTCGAGCACAACGAGCGGATGCGCAAGCAGTACCAGGCCGCGCCGATCGGCACCGACTGGACGATCGGGGCGGACTCCAACACCGGCGACGGCATCGAGGCCGGCGAGCGGGCCGGGGCCGCCCTCGCGCTGATGGACGACGCCTGGTGGGGGCCGATGATCCCGCTGCCGGGCGAGCCGTGGTTCTGCCTCTCCGAGCGGACCCTGCCCGGCACCATCTTCGTCAACCGGGCCGGGCGGCGGTTCGTCAACGAGGCCGCACCGTACAGCGACGTCGTGCACGTGATGTACGAGAAGGGCCACATCCCCTGCTGGATGATCACCGACCAGGACTACCGGAACCGCTACCTGTTCAAGGACCTCGCCCCGCTGCTGCCCTACCCGGACGAGTGGTACGAGAGCGGCGCCCTGGTCAAGGACTGGACCCTGGCCGGGCTGGCCGCGAAGATCGGCGTGCCGGCCGGTGCGCTGCGGGCCACCGTCGACCGGTTCAACGCGCAGGCCCGCGCCGGCCGGGACACCGACTGGCACCGGGGCGACAGCGCGTACGACGCCTACTTCGCCGACCCCACCAACACGCCCAGCCCCTGCCTCGCGCCGATCTGGCTGCCGCCGTTCTACGCCTTCACGATCGTGCCCGGCGACCTCGGCACCAAGGGCGGCCTGCTCACCGACGCCCGGGCCCGGGTGGTGCGCCCGGACGGCTCGGCGATCCCCGGCCTGTACGCCGCCGGAAACGCCAGCGCCGCCGTGATGGGCCACAGCTACGCCGGCGCCGGCTCGACCCTCGGACCCGCGATGACCTTCGGACACGTGGCCGGTCTGGACCTGGTCACCACACCGTGACGAGGACCGGGCGGCCACCCCGTGATGAGGAGGAAACATGCCCAAGGTGAGCGTCTCGGCCACCACCACCGCCGAGCCGGACAAGGTGTGGCAGGTCATCACCGATCTGCCCCGCACGCCCGAGTGGAACGCCATGCACCAGGGCTTCACCGGTGAGGTGCCGGCGACCGTGGCGGAGGGGACCACGTACAAGCAGAAGGTGAAGTTGATGGGCATGCCCGCCGAGATGGCCTGGAAGGTCGTCGCCGCGGACGCCCCGAACCGCCTGGAGATGGCCGGCGACGGCCCGATGGGCGTCAAGGCGAAGAACCGCTTCGTCATCGAACCCGAGGGCGCCGGTTCCCGGGTCACCTACGAGATGGAGTTCGCCGGGCCGGCGCTCAACGGGCCGATGGCCGCCATGCTGGAGAAGCAGGCCGGGCCCGCCGCGCAGCAGGCCCTGGAGAAGCTGACCGCCCTGGCCGGGTGACGCTCAGCGGACCAGCAGCCGGGTGGCCAGCTCGAGGTGGTTGACGACATCGTTCGCCGACGCCCGGCGGGTCACCCAGGCCACCAGGTTGGACAGCCACACGTCACCGATCACCCGCGCCTTGGCCCGGTCGTCGGCGGTCGGCTCACCGTCGTCGCCGGCGTGCATGGCCCGGGTCAGCATGTCCTCCATGAGGCCGGCCACCGCGTTGACCTCGGCGCTCGCCGACGGGTCGGCGAACATGAAGGCCCGGGTCATCGCCTCGGCGAGCAGCGGCTCGCGCTGCATGGTCCGGGTCATCCGGCCGAGGACGTAGAGCGTCCGGTCATACGGCGTATCACCCGGAACGGGCTTCTTGCCGATCTTGTCCTGGATCGTCTCGAACTCGCCGGCCAGAGCCGACACCAGCAGGTGGATCTTCGAGGGGAAGTAGCGGTAGAGCGTGCCCAGGGCGACCCCGGCCCGCTCGGCGACCGTGCGCATCTGCACCGCGTCGTAGCCGCCCTTGGACGCCAGCGCCAGCGTGGCCTCCAGAATCCGGCGGCGCCGGTCGCGCTGTGCGGCCGAACCCGCGATGTCGGCGCCGGTGAGCGCGCCGCGCGCGGTGCCCGTGGTGGTACTCGTTCTCGTGACTGCCATGGTCGCCCTTTCGCCTCTGAATCAAGCCTAGCAACGGCGCGTTGCGTCCCTGTGTCACCCGACCGTGGTGCGCCCAAACTGAAACGTGTTCTAATCAGTGTCATGGATTTTCGGCCGGACGGGTCACACCAGGCGATCAGCCGGCTCGCCGGTGAGGTGCTCGACGGGAGCGCCGGCGATCCGGACAAGGCATGGGCCGCCCTCGGCCAGGCCGGACTGCTCACCCTCGCGGTCCCGGAACGCCTCAACGGCGCCGGCCTCGGCGTCCTGGAAACCACCCTCGTGCTCACCGAGATCGGGCGGCGCGCCCTCGACCTGCCCGCCCTCGGGCACCTCGTCGCGATCCTCACCGGCGCCCACGAGCCCGGGCGGACCTTCGGCATCGCCGTCGCCGAACCGGGTGACCCGCTGCCGGCCGCGCCGCGGACGACCTTCGCGGACGGGACGGTCACCGGGGTCAAGACCGGGGTCACCGCCGCCGACCGGCTGCTCGTCACGGTCGCCGGCCCGGCCGTCGTGACGATCGACCCGGCCGGGCCCGGCGCCACCCTCGACCGCGGCATCCTGCGCCTCGACCGGGCTGCCGCGCATCCGCTGGGCGACGACAAGACCCATCAAGACCTTCACCGGTACGCCGTGAGCTGCGCCTGCGCACTCGGTGACGGCGCGCTGGCCGGGGCACTGGCGCTCACCGCCGAGCACGTGCGGACCAGGCGGCAGTTCGGGCGGCCGCTCGCCACCTTCCAGGCGGTCGCACAGCAGATCGCCGACGTCTACATCGCGAGCCACACCCTGCACCTGGCGACCCTCGCCGCGGCCTGGCGGCTCGGCACCGGCCGGGACGCCGACGACGACCTGCACGTCGCCGCCCAGTGGCTCACCGCCGAGGCGCCGCCCGCCGCCCGGACCTGCCATCACCTGCACGGCGGGCTCGGGCTGGCGATCGACTACCCGCTGCACCGGCACACCACGCTGATCCGGGACCTGGTCCGCTTCCTGGGCGGCGCCGAACACCGGCTGACCACACTGGGGGAGCGGCTTGTTCATCGACCTGACTGACGAGCAGCGTGCGTTCCGGGACGAGCTCCGGTCGTACCTCGCCGGGGTCCTGACGCCCGCGCAGCGTGGCGAGCTGGCGCGGGAACGGCTCGGACCCGCCTACCGCGACGTGGTGGCCCGCCTCGGCCGCGACGGCCGGCTCGGGCTGGGCTTCCCGGTCGAGTACGGCGGGAGCGGCCCCGGCCCCGTCGAGCAGCAGATCCTCGTCAACGAGGCGGCCCGCGCGGACGTGCCGCTGCCCGCCGTCACGCTCCAGACGGTCGCGCCCACCCTGCTGGCGCACGGCACCGAGGAGCAGAAACAATTCTTCCTGCCGCGGATCCTGGCGGGGGAGCTGCACTTCGCGATCGGCTACACCGAACCGGAGGCCGGCACCGATCTGGCCGCGCTGCGGACCCGGGCGGTGCGCGACGGCGACGAGTACGTGGTGGACGGCCAGAAGACCTTCACCACCGGGGCACACGACGCCGACTACCTGTGGCTGGCCTGCCGCACCGACCCGTCCGCCGAACGTCACCGCGGGCTGTCGATCCTGATCGTCGACACCGGCGACCCCGGCTACGCGTGGACGCCGATCATCACGAGCGACGGATCGCACCACGTCAACGCCACCTACCTCACCGGTGTCCGTGTGCCGGTCAGCCGCCGGGTCGGGCCGGAGAACGGCGGCTGGCGGCTGCTCACCGCACAGCTCAACCACGAGCGCGTCATGCTCGGCCCGGCCGGGCGGATCGGTGCCCTGCACGATCGGGTGCGCGATTGGGCGTACGCCCATGGGGTCATGGGAATCGCGGAGGTCCGCCGCGCGCTGGCCCGGACCCACGCGGCGCTGCGTGTCAACGAACTGCTCAACTGGCAGATCGCCGGCGGCGAACCGGCCCCGGCCGACGCCTCCGCCACCAAGGTCTTCTCCTCCGAACGCCTGCTGCGGCTCGGCCAGGAGCTGGAGGAACTGGTGGCCCGCCACGGTGACCCGGCCGATCCGGGCACCGCGGACCTGCTCGACTGGCTCGGCCTGCACGCCCGGCGCGACCTGGTGCTGACCTTCGGCGGCGGCGTCAACGAGATCCAGCGCGAGATCATCGCCAGCGCGGGCCTCGGCCTGCCCCGAGTGCCCAGGTAGGTCGTGATGATCGAAGAGGTGGTGGAGCGGTTGACCGCGGCGGGGGAGACGCCGGCGCGGGCCGGGCGGGATCCGGTGAACCTGCCGATGATCCGCACGTGGCTGGAAGCGATGGGGGACGGGAATCCGGCCTATGAGCGGTCGGGCATCGCGCCGCCCGCGATGATCCAGGTGTGGACGATGCGGGGTCTCGCGCCGTCTCCGGTCGACGACCCCTTGCAGGTGATGTCCGAACTGCTCGACGAATCCGGATACAGCGCCGTCGTCGCCACCGACTCCGAGCAGGTCTACCATCGGCCCCTGCGCCTTGGCGAGACGGTCTCGGTCCGCAGTCAGCTGGAGGCTGTCGTCGGGCCCAAGAGGACCTCGCTCGGCGAAGGGTGGTTCGTCACCACGCTCAGTACCTGGCTTGTGGGGGACGAGCCGGTCGGGGAGATGCGTTTCCGGATTTTGCGGTACAAGCCAGGGCCTAAACCGGACAGATCAATTGCTTTACGGCCGATGATCACCGCTGACAACGCCGCCTTCTGGGAGGGCGCCGCGGCGGGTGAACTGCGCATCCAGCGGTGCGGCGAGTGCGGAACGATGCGCCACCCACCCGGCCCGTCCTGCCCGCACTGCGGCTCGCTGAAACCGGAGTACACGACAGCCGAGGGAACCGGGCGGATCCACAGCTACGTGGTGCACCACCACCCACCCGTCCCCGGCAGGCGCGCCCCCTACACGGTCGCCCTCGTCGACCTCACCGAAGGCGTCCGGGTGGTCGCCGAATACCGCGGGCCCCGCCCCGAGATCGGCGACCCGGTCCGGGTCCACTTCGACGACGGGCTGCCGGTGTGGCGGCCCGACGTCCCGGTGCTCGGCCCGTGGGCGCTGGAGGTCACCCCCACCCTGATCGTCAGCACGGCACTGGCCACCCGCGACTTCCAGAACGTGCACCACGACCGGGACGCCGCGGTCCGGCTCGGCGGCCGGGACATCTTCCTCAACATCCTCACCACGACCGGCCTGGTGCAGCGGTTCGTCACCGACGCGCTCGGCCCGGACACCCGGGTACGGGGCATCCGGATCCGTCTCGGGACACCGTGCCACGCGTACGACACGCTCACCTTCACCGGGCAGGTCCTCCCGCACGGCATCGAGGTCGTCGGGCGTACCGCCGCCGGGGTGCACGTCAGCGGAACCGTCGAGGTGGCGTCATGATCAGCCGAACCGCCGCGATCGCCGGCATCGGGGCCACCGAGTTCAGCAAGGACTCCGGCCGCAGCGAGCTGCGCCTCGCCGTCGAGGCGATCCGGGCCGCCCTCGACGACGCCGGTCTCCGGCCCGCCGACGTCTCCGGCCTGGTCACCTTCACCATGGACAACAACAGCGAGATCGCCGTCGCCCGGGAACTCGGCATCGGCGAGCTGACCTTCCTGACCCGGATCGGGTACGGCGGGGGCGCCGCCTGCGCGATCGTGCAGCAGGCCGTCCTCGCGGTCACCGCCGGGCTCGCCGACGTCGTCGTCTGCTACCGCGCGCTCAACGAGCGGTCCGGCCGCCGGTTCGGCCAGGCCTACGCGTCCCCGGACACCGACGCCGGCTGGCACGTGCCGACCGGACTCGCCACCCCGGCCGCGCAGGTCGCCATGGTGGCCCGCCGCTACCTGCACGACCACGGCGCGAGCACCGACGACTTCGGGAGGGTCACGGTCGCGGCCCGCCGGCACGCCGCCACCAACCCGCACGCGTGGTTCCACGGCCGCCCGATCACCCTCGACGACCATCGGGCCTCCCGGTGGATCGCCGAACCGTTGCGGCTGCTCGACTGCTGCCAGGAGAGCGACGGGGCGGTGGCCGTGGTGGTGACGACCGTGGACCGGGCCCGTGACCTGCCCCGGCCGCCGGCGGTGATCGCGGCCGCCGCCCAGGGCAGCGGACCCGGGCAGTTCGTGATGACCAGCTACTACCGGCCGACCGTGGCGGGGCTGCCGGAGATCGCGGTGACCGGGCGGCAGATCTGGGAGCAGTCCGGATACCGGCCCGCCGACGTACGGACCGCCATGCTCTACGACCACTTCACCCCGTACGTCCTGATGCAGTTGGAGGAATTGGGTTTCTGCGCATCCGGCGAGGCCCGGCACCTGATCGCCGACGGCGGCATCGAGCTGGACGGGCGGCTGCCGGTGAACCCGCACGGTGGACAACTGGGGGAGGCGTACATCCACGGCATGAACGGCATCGCCGAGGCGGTCCGGCAGGTCCGCGGCACCGCCGTCAACCAGGTCCCCGGCGGCGGACCGGTCCTCGTGACGGCCGGCACCGGCGTTCCGACCAGCGCACTTCTGCTGGAGGCGACCCCCTAGGCTGTGGCGCGACAGATCACGTCACGCACGGGGGAGACCGAGTTGTCCAAGAGAGCCGCGGCCGTTTCACTGGTGGCGCTGGCCCTGCTCGCCGGCTGCACACCGGACGAGAAGGGCGCCACGGAAACGCCGATCGGTCCCGCGCCGAACGCCACGGCCAGCCCGGTCGCGCCGGAGAACCTGCCGGAGGCCGAGGACCCCACCGGCACCCTGGCCGCGGTCGGCGACGGCGGTGACTGGGACAACTACGTCGCCGCGTGCGCCGATGCCGAACAGGAGCCGATCGTCCAGCACGTGACGATCGGCGACGTGAACGGCGACGGCACCGCCGACGCGCTGGTCGCCCGCACCTGCGACGCCTCCACCTCCTACTTCCCGTCGACGGTCGAGGTCTTCGACGGCAAGTCGCCGGTGGAGGAGCCGACCCGGATCGGCAAACCGATCCTCACCGACGTCGGCCCCACCGACCAGCCGTGGGTGATCGGCCTGTCGGTCAAGGGCGGCGCCGTGACGATCCAGGCCTACGGGACCGGTGGCACCGACAGCAACGCCTGCCCGAAGCTCAAGCTCACCTACCGCTACGAACTCAAGGGCGCCGACTTCACCCAGACCGACCGGGCCGCCACCCGATCCCCCTCGTGCTTGAAGATCGAGTGAGCGGCCCGGTGACGGTTCAGTCCTGAGGCTTCGCCTCGACGGCCCGGTCGCCGTTGGCGTTCGGGCCCAGCCGCGACAGCAGCCCGGCCAGGTCGATCCCGGTCAGGTCGGTGCCCAGTTGCAGGCCCTGCGCCACGTTGCTGGCCACCGACTTGGTCAGCGACGACGCGCCGTCGGTGGAGATGACGGTCAGCTTCTCGATACCCGCGATCGGGGCGCTGGCCGCCTCGACCACCTGCGGCAGCACCTTGACCAGCAGGTCCATCACCGCGGCGTCGCCGTACTGGGCGTACGCCTCGGCCTTGCGGGCCATCGCCTCGGCCTCCGCCTGACCCTTGGCCAGGATGGCCGCGGCCTCGGCCGCACCCTCCCGCTCGATCGCCTCGGCGATCGCGGAACGCCGCCGCTGCTCCGCCTCACCCTCCTTGGCGCCCTCGATCGCGTTCGCCTCGGCCAGCGCCGCACGACGGGCCCGCTCACCCTCACCGACCAGGCGGGCCTGCTCGGCCTGCGCCTGCGCGGCCGCGATGGTGGCCTGCCGCTGCGCGTCCGCATGGAGCACCGCGGCACTGCGGGACGCCTCGGCCTCCTGCTCCACCCGGTAGCGCTCGGCGTCCGCCGGCTTGCGCACCTCGGTGTCCAGCTGACGCTGCTTGAGCTCGGCGTTCTGCTCGGCCACCTTCTGCTGCTCGGCCAGGATCTTCTGGTCCCGCTCGGCCTGCGCCAGCGGACCGGCCGCCGCCGACTGCGCCTTCGCGGCGTCGATCTCGGCCTGGATGGCGGCCTGCTTCAGCGACAGGTTCCGGTTCGCCTCGGCGATCGCCTCCTCGGCGAGCAGCCGCTCCTGCTCGGCCGCCTGCCGGGCCCGGGCCTCGGCGATGGCCGCGTCCTTGAGCACGCGCGCCGCCTCCGGACGACCCAGATCCTGCAGGTACGACCCCTCGGCCAGGATGTCCTGCAACTGGAACGTGTCGAGCACCAGACCCTGGTTGGTCATCGAGTGCTCGGCCTCCTCGGCGACCGCGCTGGCGAACGCCGCCCGGTCCCGGATGATCTCCTCGACGGTGAGCCGGCCCACGATCGACCGCAGCGCACCGGCCAGCACCTCACGGGTGAAGTCCTCGATCTCGGACTGCTGGTGCAGGAACCGCTGCGCGGCCGCGCGGATCGCGCCCTCGGTGCCGCCGACCTTGACGATCGCCACACCGTGCAGCTCGGCCCGGATGCCCTGCTTGGACACCGCGCCCTTGATGCTCACGTCGATGCGGCGGCTGGACAGGTCCAGCGACTGCAACTTCTGCACGATCGGCAGCACGAACACCGACGCGCCCATCACGACCTTCTGCCCGGACATGTCGGTGCTGCTGGTGCCGTCCAGGCCCTGGGTCGTCTTGCCCTTGCGGCCGGTGATGATGAACGCCTCGTTCGGCCCGGCCACCTTGATCCGGGAGAGCACGAACACCACGAGAAGCACGACAAGCAGCACGGCGCCGCCGATCGCGTACAACAATCCAGACATCTATGCCTTCCCACTGTGAGGGGTTTCCTCGACAACGACACTCGTCTCGCTCGGCGCCTCGATCACGAAGATCTGGGCGCCCGCCGGAATCGCCCGCTCGGCGCGGGCGTAGAGCTTCACCGGCTGACCGCCGAGCCGGACCCGGACCTCGCCGTACCCCGTCCCGGCCGGCACCGGGGTGACCACCACCCCGAGCGAGCCGACCAGGTGGGCCCGCTGCGGGGTGGCGTCGGTGCGCATGTTCCGCGCGGCCCGCGACAGGCGCCACGCGAGCCAGGCGGCGGGCACGGCCGCGAGCGCGCCGACCAGCATCGACACGGCGATCACCGCGGGGGTACGGGCGCCGAGCAGCTCGGAGGCGGCGGCGCCGGCGAACCCGAACGCCCCCACGAAACCGGCCACCACCTCGAGTGACACCGGCCCGGCCGCCTCCGGATGACCGAAGTGAAGCACCTCGCCGCCGAGCAGCGCCATCGCCAGGACCGCCACGGCGACGCCGCCGATCACCAGAAACACCACGGTCGCCGTCAGCACCGGCCATCCTCCCAGTTCAGCCCGGTCATCGACCGGCTGCGCCAGGGTAGTCCAGCCGGGCCACCCGCGCCGTCGGCCGAACGCCCGGTCAGCGGTAGACCGCCGACGGAGGACTGGCCGGACCGAGCCGCGGGGCCAGCCACTTGCCATAGATGCGCGTCCACGTGCCGTCGGCGCGCATCTTCTCCAGCACCCCGTTGACGAACCGGACCATGTCCTCGTTCTCCTTCGGGATGCCGATGCCGGCCGGCTCGTCGGACACGGGCGCCCCGATCACCTCGGTGGTGGGATCCTGCGCGGCCAGGCCGGCCAGGAGGATGTCGATGGTCGAGACGGCGTCCACCTGATGCTGCTGGAGCAGCACCAGACAGTCCAGGGTGCTGTCGGTGCTCACCGCGATCGGCCTGGACGGCTGCGCCGCGATGGTCCGGATGCTGGTGCTGCCCCGGGTGGCGCAAACCTTCCTGTTCGCCAGGTCGGCGAAGTCCTCGATGCCTTCGCCCTTGCGCACCAGCAGCCGCTGCCGGGAGGCGATGTACTCCGTCGAGAACGACACCTTCTGCCAGCGCTCGCAGGTCATCGTCATGGTCCGGATCACCATGTCGACCTGCTTGTTCTCCAGCACCGGGATGCGGTCGGCCGTGGTGATGGCCCGGAACTGCACCCGGTTCGGATCGCCGAGGATCGCCCGGGCCATCTCCCGGGCCATGTCGATCTCGAAGCCGACCAGCTCACCGCTCTCCGGGTCGCGGAAGCCGAACAGGTACGCGTTCTGGTCGATGCCGACCACCAGGCGGCCGTTCGCGGCGATCGTCGCCATCGTGCTGCGGGCCGGCATGGCGCCCGCTTTCGGCAGCGTCCCCTGCGGGCGCAGGCTGGCCCGGGGGTTGCAGTCCGGAGCCGCCGCGGCCGACGGCACCTCGGCCGGGTCCTGCACGTTCACCGGGCGCGGCACCACCGCGGTCGCGTCGGCGGCCACCGGGCGGACCGTTTCGCCGGCCCCGCCGCACCCGGCGGCGAGGGTGATCAGCAGCAGCGAGGCGACGACCTTCGTAGTTCTCACCGGTACTCCCCGATCCGTGGCCTTCACCGGTACTCCCCGATCCGTGGCCTTCACCGGTACTCCCCGATTCGTGGCCGGAAACCCAGCACGACCCCGGCCACCAGCCCGAGGGTCAGCAGCAGCAGGCCGGCGGCCAGGCCGCGCAGCGCACCGGCCGCCGCGTCCGCCTGCCGGTCCACCCGCTCGTTCGCGGTGTCGAGCGCGCCGATGATCGCGGCGTCCAGCCGGCCGAACACCGACGAGAGGTCGTCGGTGCCGTCGGCGGTGGCCAGCTCGACGGCCTTCTCCCAGTCGCCGCCGTCGTCCAGTTCACGAACCTGTCCGTGCAGCTCCTGCCAGCGGGCCGCCTCGTCCCGGGCCTGCTGGATGAGCTTCCGGTCGCTCTCCGGGGCCTGCGCCAGCGCGCTCGCGAGCCACCCGTTCGTGCCGGTCAGCTCCGCGATCTGCCTGCCGAACGTCTTCTCGAAGTCGGCGCCACCGCCCCGCGCGACAAGCGTCAGCGACTCGTTGGCCCGCGCCTGGAGGCTGGCCCGCCCGGCGTTGGCGAGCGTCGACACCAGGTCGGTGCCGTCCCGCTGCCCGGCCTCCAGCCGGTTCGCCGACACCGTCAGCGCGGCCGCCGACCAGAGCAGGGCCAGCACCAGCACCAGGCTCGCCACGACCAGCCCCGGATTGAGGACGCGCCGGCTGCGGCGGGCCACCAGCACCTGCGCGGCCCCCAGCGCACCGGCCGTGACCAGCGCGAGCAGCGCCACCAGCCACGGGAAGCCGGACGCGTCCCGCTGCTCGGCCGCCACCCGCCGTTGCGTGCTGTCGAACACCTGGGCCGACGCCGGCAGCAGCGTCTGCTGCATCAGCGCCGACGCCTCCCGCAGGTACGCCCCACCGAGCGGCACCCCCAACCGCTGGTACGACCGGGCCGTCTCCACCAGCCCGGTGTAGACCGGCAGCTGATCGGCGACCACCCGCAGCCGGGCCGCGTCGTCGTCACCGGCGTCCCGCAGCGCCACGGTCAGCGCCGCGGTCGCCTTGGCCAGGTCGTCCAGATAGCGCTGCCGCAGCCCGGCCGGCTCGGCGCCACCGGCCAGGAAGGCGGTCGCGGCCGTCGCGTCGGCGTCCGCCAGCGCCCGGTAGAGGGTCTGCGCGTCCACGCTCACCGGGCCGCTCGCCGAGGCCACGTCCTCGATCAGGGCGGACCGCTCCCGGACGGCGGCGACCGTCGCCGTGCCGGCCAGCAGGCCCAGCACCACCAGACCGGCCGCGACCAGCCAGTAGAGCCTCGGGGTGTTCATCCGCCCGCGAACCCGGGCCAGCGGACCCGCGCTCGTGGGCGGTGGTGTCTCGGTGGTTCTGACCTCGGCAGGCGCGAGTTGGGCCGGCACGCTCACCCCTTCGATCCACTTGGAACGGCGACACCGCCAAGGTACGTGCCGCCGTCCAGGATTCACCCGGTCAGGTCGAGGGCCGCCAGATAGCCGAACGTCATCGCCGGGCCCAGGGTGGCGCCCGCGCCGGCGTACCCGCGGCCCATCACCGAGGCGGACGTGTTGCCGGCCGCGTACAGGCCCGGAACGTGGGTGCCGTCCGGGCGCAGCACCCGGGCCCGCTCGTCGGTGCGCAGCCCACCCTTCGTTCCCAGGTCACCGGGGACCAGGGCGAACGCGTGGAACGGCGGCTTCAGCAGCGGGCCCAGGCACGGGTTCGGCCGCTGCCGCGGGTCGCCGTAGTAGCGGTCGTACGCCGAATCACCCCGCCCGAAGTCGTCGTCCCGGCCACTCGCGGCGAAGCCGTTGAACCTCCCGACCGTACGGCGCAGCTCCTCCGCCGGCACCCCGATGCTCGCCGCCAGCCCCTCCACGGTGTCCGCCCGGTGCGCCACACCCGCGTCGAACCACCGGCGCGGCAGCGGGGTGCGCGGCGCCCGGCCGGCGAACAGGTACCGGTCCCGGTAGGTGCGGTCGGTGATCAGCCAGGACGGCAGGTGTGGTGTCCCGGTGCGGCGGCCCAGCATGACGTGCACGACGTCGACGTACGGGGCGGACTCGTTCACGAACCGGCGACCGGAGCCGTCCACCATGAGG
The DNA here is from genome assembly GCF_019429605.1 of Actinoplanes hulinensis. Lineage (NCBI taxonomy): Bacteria > Bacillati > Actinomycetota > Actinomycetes > Micromonosporales > Micromonosporaceae > Actinoplanes > Actinoplanes hulinensis. The sequence continues at coordinate 305,285 of NZ_JAHXZI010000011.1, forward strand.
CTGCCCGGCAGGTTCCGCTCGGCCAGGCAGAAGTAGGGGCCACCGGTGAGCGGCAGCGACGGTCCCCACCACGCCTCGTCCATCAGATCCAGGGCGGCGCCCAGCTCATCGCCCATCACGATGCCGTCGCCGGTGTTGCCGGGCGCGCCGACCGTCCACTCCGTACCCAGGTCCTGATGCTCGCGGCGCATCCGCTCGTTGCGCTCGAAGCCGCCGCTGGCCAGGATCACCCCGCGGCGGGCCCGCCATGTCCGCGCGCCGGACCGGACCGCCACGACCCGGCCCTCTTCGACGTCCAGGCCGGTCATCGGGGTGTCCATGAGCACCGGCACCCCGGCCCGGCGCAGCCCGGCCCGCAACCCGGCGGCCAGCGCCTGGCCCATGGTGAGCCGGTGGCCACGGAACCGGCTCACCGCCAACCGCACCGCGGTCAGCGCCGACCGCGGGTGGCGCATCCCCAGCGACAGCCAGCGGTAGTCGACCGCGGTCACCGCCATCCCGTTCGGGGCGGCCCGGTACGGCGGGGCGAGCGTCTCCAGGTCCGCACCGATCCGGCGTACGTCCAGCGGTCGCGGCTCGACGGTCCGCCCCTCGGCCAGCCCGCCGGGCGCCTCCGGGTGGTAGTCCGGATAGCCCGGAACCCGGACGAACTCCAGCGGCGTGTGCTTCTCGACGAACGCCAGAACCTCGGGGCCGTACGCCAGCAGCGCGTCCCGCCGGGCCGGTGCCACCTCATCACCTGCAACGTGTTTCAGGTAGGTGGACGCTTCCGGGCCGGGCAGCCACAATCCACCGCCGGAGCGGGCGGTGGAGCCGCCGTAAACCTTCTCCCGCTCGATCACCACTGCGCTGAGCCCGTGGTGGGCCGCGGCGAGGGCGGCGGTCATCCCGGCCGCGCCGCTGCCGACCACGACGACGTCGTACTCCTCCTCGGTCTTCACTAGAACAGGTTATAGTTATCCGGCTGGATCCGGGGAGGTGCATGTGGACGAATCGGCCACGGTCGTGGTGGTGGGCTTCGGCGCGGCCGGGGCGTGCGCCGCCATCGAGGCCGCCGAGGCGGGCGCCGACGTGCTGGTCATCGACCGGTTCACCGGCGGCGGCGCCACCGCGATCTCCGGCGGCGTCGTCTACGCGGGCGGCGGGACCCGCCAGCAGCGTGCGGCGGGCGTCACCGACACCCCGTCGGCGATGTACGCCTATTTGCGCCACGAGGCCGGCGACGCGGTGTCACCGGCCACCCTGCGCCGGTTCTGCGACGAGTCCGCCGACATGCTCGCCTGGCTGGAGGGCCACGGGGTTCCGTTCGACGCGCGGTTGTGCCCATACAAGACGTCCTACCCGACGAACCGCCACTACCTGTACCAGTCCGGCAGCGAACACGCCCACCCCGACCCGGCGCCGCGCGGCCACCGCGTCCACGCCCCCGGCACGTCGGGCGGCACCCTCCACAACCGGCTGGCCACGGCGGCCCGCACCCTCGGCGTCCGCTTCCTCCCGCAGACCCAGGCCATCTCCCTGATCCTCGAGCCTCCCTCCGTGTCGCCTCCCTCCGTGGCGCCCCCGTCAGGGTCGTCGTCTCCGTCTGGGCTGCCGCCCTCGGGATCGGTTTCGTCTGGTTTGCCGCTGTTCGAAACTTCCGCAACCGACCCGTCCTCGACGGCCGAGTTCTCACCGGATCCGCAGAGCGCGACCGCCAGGGCCGATCACGCGGAAAGGCGGGTAGTGGGCGTGGAGTGCCGGACCTTGCGGGATGCGCCCGCCTGGGCGCGGTTCGCGCACCGGCGACTGCACCGCTGGTCGGTGAAACCCGGGCTCTACCTGCCCGGATTCGGCCGCGCGATGCACCGGCTGGCCGCCCGGATCGAGAACCGCCACGGCCGCGCACTGCGCATCCACGCGGGCGCGGTGGTGCTTGCGGCGGGCGGATTCGTCTTCAACCGGGACATGATGCGCGAGCACGCCCCCGACTACCGCGGGTTGCGCCTGGGCACGCCCGGTGACGACGGTTCCGGCATCCGGCTCGGGACGGAGGCCGGGGCGGGGGCCCGGCAGCTCGGCCGGGTCAGCCTATGGCGTTTCCTGACCCCGCCTTCGGCGCTGCTCGGCGGGGTCCTGGTCGACCGGGACGGTCACCGTTTCTGCGATGAGTCCCGGTACGGAGCCGCGCTCGGCGACGCCATCCGGCACCGCCCCGGCGGCCGTGCCTGGCTGCTCATCGATGCGACCGTGCTCGCCGAGGCGCGCCGCCAGTTGCGTTCGCAGACCCTGTGGTTCCAGCGCCTCCCCACGTGGTGGCTGCTGACCGTCAAGCGCCTCCGCGGCTCCACCCTCGACCGGTTGGCCAACCGGGCGGGCATCGACCCGTCCACCCTGGCAGCGACCGTCACCGCCAACAACACGGCCGCCCTCCGGATCGGACCGCCGAGCCCCACCGCGTCCGCGGACGTGGTCGCCATAGCGTCCGGTTCGGAGGCGGGGGATGTGGTTGTTGCGGCGTCCGGTTCGGAGCCGGGGGATGTGGCTGCCGCGGCGACCGGCTCCGAGGCCGATTCGCCGATTCCCGGAACGCGCGACGGCGACGCCGCGGTGAGCGGCGCGGTCGAGTGCGACGAGTTCGGGAAGCCGCCGGCCATGGTGCGGCCACTGATCCGGCCACCGTTCTCGCTGCTGGACGTATCGCTCCGGGCGTCTCCCGCGCCGATGCTGACGCTCGGCGGCCTCACCGTCGACGAGGAGACCGGCCGGGTGCTGCGACCGGACTCGACCGAGATCCCGGGAGTCTACGCGGCCGGGCGCACCGCGGTCGGCATCTGCTCCGGCTCCTACGTCAGCGGACTGTCGCTGGCCGACTGTGTCTTCTCCGGTCGCCGAGCCGGTCGCGACGCCGCCGCGTCGCCGCTGACGCGGACTCCCCGGCGATCTTGGGTGCCTGTTCACCGCGGGCGGTGGTCGATCGCCCAAGATCGGCAGGAGATTCCGGAGCCCGCGCCGGAACCGGAAACGCACACCACCGCCGACTCGAGTGATCCCACCCGGCCGGCGTCTCGGGGCAGTGGGGGAGGACCGGGGGATGAGCGTGCTCGCCGTCACTGAGCTGCGGGGGATCGCGGACCGGCTACGGGACGCCGAGCGGGACCGGGCGCCGGTTCCGCCGCTCACGCTGGAACGGCCGTGGTTGAGTGCGGCGGACGCCTACGAGATCCAGCTGCACAACATCCGGCGCAGGACGGCCGCGGTCGTGGGGCACAAGGTGGGGCTCTCGTCCAAGGCCATGCAGGAGATGATGGGCGTCGACGAACCCGACTACGGGCATCTGCTCGCGGACATGCGGCTGTCCGAGGACGAACCCGCCGACGCGGGGCGGTACTGCTATCCGCGGGTCGAGATCGAGGTGGCGTTCCTGCTCGGGGACGATCTGCCGGGCGAGGACTGCACCGAGGCGGACGTGCTCGCGGCGACCGAGGCGTTCGCCCCGTCGATCGAGCTGATCGACAGCCGGATCGTGGACTGGCGGATCAGGCTCGCGGACACGATCGCCGACAACGCGTCGTCGGCGGGATTCGTGGTGGGCGCGTCGCGCGTACCCCCGAATGATCTTGATCCTCGCGGTATCGCCGCGGTGTTGCGCCGGGGAGCGGACGTGGTGGCAGCGGGCCGGTCCGACGCGGTGCTCGGCAATCCGGTGACAGCGGTCGCCTGGCTGGCGCGGACGGTGGCGGGATTCGGGGTACGGCTGCGGGCCGGCCATCTGATCCTGCCGGGCGCGTGTGCGCGGGCCGTCGATGCGCGGCCGGGCGACGAGTTCCGGGCCGAGTTCAGCGGGCTCGGCGAGGTGCGGCTGACCTTCGCCGGCGGCCCCGGCGGGCGGGCCGGGCCCGGAAGCGGGCGTGGCGCGACGGGCCAGAGCGGCCCGACCGGCGAGCGTGGCCCGACCGGCGAGCGTGGCCCGACCGGCGAGAGCGGCGCGACGGGCGGGAACAGCGAGAAGGAGGGCTTGCCGTGACGGTTACCGCGGCGATCGTGGGGTCGGGGAACATCGGCACCGATCTGCTGTACAAGCTGCTCCGATCGCCGGTGATCGAGCCACGGTGGATGGCCGGGATCGACCCGGAGAGCCCGGGGCTGCGGCTGGCCGCGTCGCACGGGCTGGTCACCGGGACCGGCGGCGCGGATTGGCTGCTGAGTCAGGAGCCGCGGCCGGACCTGGTGTTCGAGGCCACGTCGGCGGCCGTGCACCGGGCCGGCGCGCCACGCTACGCGGAGGCCGGAATCCGGGCGGTCGACCTGACTCCGGCCGCCGTGGGACCGGCCGTGGTGCCGGAGGTCAACCTCACAGAACACCGGGACGCGGTCAACGTCAACCTGATCACCTGTGGCGGGCAGGCGACGATCCCCATCGTGCACGCCGTGTCGCGGGTGACGCCGGTCAGCTACGCGGAGATCGTGGCGAGCGTGGCGTCCCGCTCGGCCGGGCCGGGGACCAGGGCGAACATCGACGAGTTCACCCGGACGACGAGCCGTGGGCTGGAGACCATCGGGGGAGCGGACCGCGGTAAGGCGATCATCGTGCTCAATCCGGCCGAGCCGCCGTTGATCATGCGGGACACCGTCTTCTGCGCGGTGTCCCCGGACGCGGATCAGGCTGCCGTCACCAGGTCCATCGTCGACCGTGTCTCCGAGATCTCGGCATATGTGCCGGGGTATCGGCTGCTCGACGAGCCCCAGTACGACCCGGTGGGCGATCGGCTTCGGGTCGGGATCTTCGTCGAGATCGAGGGCGCCGGAGACTATCTACCGAAATATGCGGGGAACCTGGACATCATGACGGCGGCGGCGACCAGGGTGGGTGAGGAACTTGCTGGATCTCCGGATCACTGACTCGTCGTTGCGGGACGGGTCGCACGCGAAACGGCACCGGTTCACCGTGGACGAGGTCACCGCGATCGTCCGGGCCCTGGACGACGCCGGAGTCCCGGTGATCGAGGTGACCCACGGTGACGGACTCGGCGGATCGACGTTCACGTACGGGTTCAGCCGTACCCCGGAACAGGAGCTGATCACGGCCGCGGTGCGGACGGCCACCCGCGCGAAGATCGCCTTCCTGATGCTGCCCGGCGTCGGCGTCCTCGACGACATCCGCGCGGCGGCCGGAAACGGTGCGAGCGTCTGCCGGATCGCCACCCACTGCACCGAGGCCGACATCGCGATCCAGCATTTCGGCATCGCCCGCGACCTGGGGCTGGAGACCGTCGGCTTCCTGATGATGGCCCACTCCCGGCCGCCGGAGGCGCTCGCGAAACAGGCCCGGATCATGGCGGACGCCGGATGTCAGTGCGTCTACGTGGTCGACTCGGCCGGCGCGCTGGTCATGGACCAGGTCGGCGACCGGGTGGCGGCGCTGGTCGCCGAACTGGGCGGCGACGCGCAGGTGGGTTTCCACGGCCACGAGAACCTGGGGCTCGGCGTGGCCAACTCGATCCTCGCCTACCGGGCCGGCGCGAAGCAGATCGACGGCAGCACCCGCCGGTTCGGGGCGGGCGCCGGGAACACCCCGGTGGAGGCGTTCGTGGGAGTCTGCGACAAGCTGGGCATCCGTACCGGTGTGGACTTCTTCAAGATCGTCGACGCGGCCGAGGACGTGGTCCGCCCGGCCATGCCCGGCGAGTGCAAGCTCGACCGGATGGCCCTGATCATGGGGTACGCCGGGGTCTACTCCAGCTTCCTGACGCACGCCTACGCGCTGGCCGAGCGCTACGGCGTCTCCGGCGCCGAGATCCTGGTCCGGGCCGGCGAGCGCCGCCTGGTCGGCGGCCAGGAGGACCAGCTGATCACGATCGCCCGCGAACTGGCCGCCCGCTGAACGATCTCCCCGGCCGGCCCTCAGTGCCGTCTCACCGGGCTTGGGACACCCTGGGGGCCAGCTGGATCTTCCCGGCTGGTTCTGGGGGGCTGTTCGAACTGGGTCGAGACAGCTCTGGGGGCCAGCTGGATCGACTGGGCTGTCGAGGCCGGACATCCGGCCAACCCCGGCGGCGCGCGATCCCCCGTACCGGATCTATTGGTAGGTGACGGTGACCGAATCGGTCAGCGGGACCGCCTGGCAGGCCAGGATGTAGCCCTCGGCGAAGTCCTCCTCCTCGAGGATCTCGTTGTTGACCAGGGTGACCTCGCCGCTGAGCAGGCGGCAGGCGCACGCGCCGCACTGGCCCTGCCGGCAGGAGTAGGGCGGGTTCAGCCCGGCGTCGATGATCACGTCGAGCAGGCGTTTGCCGGGTGCCCAGGGCAGCACGTGGGTCTGCCCGTCGAGTTCCACCTCGGCGACCGCGGCCCGCGAGCCGGCCGGATCGACCATGGAGCGTGAGCCGGCTGATTCGAGCTCGAAGCGCTCCACCCGGATCCGCGACGCGGGGACGCCGGCCAGCTGCAACGCCTTCTCGGCGACCGCGACGAACGCTTCCGGGCCGCAGACGAAGGCCAATCGATCGGGGTACGCCGTGAGCAGTTCCCGCAGAGCGTCGGCCGTCGGCACGCCGCGTTCGCTGTCGAGCCAGTGCGTGACCGGGAGCAGCCTGTCCAGCTCGTCCCGGAAGATGATGGAATCAGCGTCCCGGTTCGCGTAGATCAGCGACCGGGCGCCGCCGCGCATCGACTTGATGATCCCCATGATCGGGGTGATGCCGGAGCCGCCGGCGAGCAGGAGCAGGTCGTCGTCGGGGGAGTCCGGGGTGAACGTGCCGGCCGGGCCCGACATGTCCAGGGTGTCCCCGGCGCAGACGTGGTCGCAGATCCAGTTCGACACCTGGCCGCCGGGCACCCGCTTGACCGTCACTTTCGGCGCGGCGTCGACTCCCGGTGCGCTGGACAGCGAGTAGCAGCGCGCCCCGGCCGGTGTCCGGACCGTGAGGTACTGGCCGGGGCGGTAGTCGAAGCCGGCGTCGAGCACCAGGGAGCTGGCATCCGAGGTCTCCGGGATCACGTCCATGATCCGAATCGGTCGGAACGTCGGCATCAACTCACCTCCAGACGGCCCTCACGAATCGCGCGGTCGATGCTCTCCCGCAGTTTCGGGCAGGTCGGGACCAGTGCGGTCGGCCGGCCGCCCGCCTCCGCGGCGATCAGTTCACAGGCCCGGCCCCGCCACTGCACGCTGGTCTGCATGGCGCTGCGCTTGCCGGCCCGGACCGGGATCCCGCAGCCGTCACAGCCGATGTCGACGAGGCCACCTTCCAGATAGTCGCGGCGCTCGTTCACGTCGCCGCCTCCGCTGTGCCTGACTCGTTCGCCGGCTCGGTCATGTCGCCGCCCGGGCCTGGTTGGCGGCGACCTCGGCCTCCCAGGTCTGCACCGCCCGGGTGGTGTCGACCTCGAACTCGTAGCGCGCCACCATGTCGTCGGTGACGTCCTCCACGTCGACGTAGAACTGCTCGTACCACCTGCGCAGCTGGTAGACCGGACCGTCCTCGGCGCAGAGCAACGGGTTGTCGATGCGGCTCTTGTTCTGCCAGATCTCCACGTCCTGGAGGAACCCGACGCCGATGCTCTTGGCGAACCTGGCCGCCGCCTTCGCCGCCTGCTCGGTGGTGAGGCCGGGCAGGCGCTTCATGATCAGGCCCCACTGGAGAACGAACGAGTCGGGCGACACCGGATAGTGGCAGTTGATCAGCACCGACTCGATGCCGATGCCGTTCCAGTCGTTGTGCAGGTAGTCGATCATGTAGGACGGCCCGTAGTACGCCGCCTCGCTCCGCAGCGTCGACTCGCCGGACTGGCTGGCCGTGCTCGGGACGTCCGGACGTGGCCGGGTGTGCAGGAACTGCGCCGCCACATGCCCCTCCATCACGTTCTTGAAGAACGTCGGGAAGGCGAAGTGGATGTAGAAGAAGTGGGCCATGTCGACCACGTTGTCGATGATCTCCCGGCAGTTGGCGCCGTCGATCCGGACCGAGTCCCACGTCCAGTCGCTCCACTCGTCGGAGAAGGCGCCCTCGATGCGGGGGATGGCCACCTCGGGTGGCGGCGGCTTGCCCTGCGGATCGTTCCAGACGAACAGTTGACGGTTCTGCTCGCAGGTCGTCCAGGAGCGGGTGCGGGCGCGCATCGGGATGCGGTGTGCGTACGGCACCTCGACACAGCGACCGTCCCCACCCCAGCGCCAGTCGTGGAAGGGGCAGGCGATGGTGTCGCCCTTGATCGTGCCCATGGTGAGGTCGCCGCCCATGTGCCGGCAGTAGCCGTCGAGCACCTTGATCGCCCCGCCGGAGTCCGCGAAGACCACGAGTTTCGTGCCGAACGCCTCGATCGCGTGCGGCCGCCCGTCGCGGAACGTGTCGGCCAGCCCCAGGCAGTGCCACCCCCGGGCGAACCTCGCCGGCGGCTTCCCGGCGTCGATGGTGCGCGGTTGCTGGCTGATGCTCATGCGCCGCTCCTGGTCCGCTAGCTAGAACGTGTTCTAGTATAGGGGTCGCTCGACACACGGCCAACCAGCCTGGAGGGATCTCATGGAAGCGGTCCTCGCCGGAGTTCGGGAACTGTTACCGGTTCTGCGGGAGCACGCACAGGAGACCGAGGATCGCCGGGCCCTCGACCCGGAGACCGTCAAAGCGCTCGCCGAGACCGGCTTCTTCCGCCTGCTGCAACCCGCCCGGTTCGGCGGCTACGAGGCGCACCCACTCGACTTCCTCACCGGGGTCCGGGAGATCGCCTCAGCCTGCGGCTCCACCGGCTGGGTCGCCTCGGTCATCGGCGTGCACAACTGGCAGCTCGCCCTCTTCCCCGACCGGGCGCAGCAGGACGTGTGGGGAGCCGACACCGGCACCCGCATGTCCTCGTCCTACGCGCCGACCGGCAGGATCACCCGGGTCGACGGCGGCTTCCGGGTCAACGGCCGCTGGAGTTTCTCCTCCGGCTGCGACCACGCCACCTGGGTGCTGCTCGGCGGCATCGTTCCGCCCGGCGAGGACGGGACACCCGCCGACTTCCGCACCTTCCTGCTGCCCGCCGCCGACTACACCATCGAGGACGTCTGGCACACCGTCGGGCTGCGCGGCACCGGCTCCAACGACATCGTCGTCTCCGACGCCTTCGTCCCGGAACACCGGACGCTGAGCTTCAACGACACCGCCCGCTGTGTCTGCCCCGGGCAGGAGCAGAATCCGGGGCCGCTCTACCGGATCCCCTACGCCTCGATCTTCTCCTACGCGATCACCACGCCGATCATCGGCATGGCCACCGGCGCCTACCGGGCCCACGTCGACCACACCCGTGGCCGGGTCCGTGCGTCCTACGTGGGCGTGAAAGCCGCCGAGGACCCGCACTCGCAGGTGCGCGTCGCCGAGGCGGCCGGCGACATCGACTCCGCCTGGTTCGCGCTCCAGGCCAACATGCGCGAGCTGATGGACCTGGCCACCGCGGGCGCGAAGCTGCCGATGCCGTTGCGCCTGCGGATCCGCCGCGACCAGGTCCGCGGGACCGAGCTGTCCATCCGCGCCGTCGACCGCCTCTTCGAGAACTCCGGGGGCCGGGCCCTCGCGATCGGCACCCCGATCCAGCGGTTCTGGCGCGACGCCCACTCCGGCCGGGTCCACGCGATCAACGACCCGGAACGGGCACTGTCCATGTTCGGCCGCGGCGAGTTCGGGCTCCCGCTCAACGACGCGATGGTGTGATCCCATGACACTGGCCTTTCACCGCGACGGCGCGGGCTCCCCGGTGGTCCTTCTTCACGGCGGCGGTCCGGGTGCGTCCGCCAAGAGCAACTTCGGGCGTACGATCCCCGCGCTCGCCCCGCACTTCGACGTCATCGCGGTCGACCAGCCCGGGTACGGTGGCTCGCTCGGCGACCCGATCGTGGGGCAGTACTTCACCCACGCCGCCGGTGAGCTGACCGCGCTGCTGGACAAACTCGGCATCGAACGGGTCGACCTGATCGGCAACTCGCTCGGCGGTGGAACCGCCGTGCGCTTCGCCCTCCAGCACCCGGCACGGGCCCGCAGGCTGCTCCTCATGGGACCCGGTGGCCTCTCCCTCAACGTCCTCGCCGCCGACCCGACCGAAGGGGTCAAACGACTAGGGGCCTTCGGCCGTGACCCCAGCCGGGAGAGACTGGCGGCCTTCCTGCGGACCCTCGTCTTCGACCCCTCCCTGATCACCGGGGAACTGATCGAGGAACGTTTCCAGGCCGCGATCGACCCGGCCGCCATGCGGGCCATGCGCGAGATGGGCGCCTCCTTCACCGACCCGCGAACATACGAGGAAGGGATGCTCTGGCGCGACGCCCACCGCCTGCGGCACGAGACCCTGCTCGTCTGGGGCCGGGAGGACCGGGTCAACCCGCTCGACGGCGCGCTGGTCGCCCTCAAACTGCTGCGCAACGCCCGCCTGCACGTCTTCGGCGGCTGTGGCCACTGGGCCCACCTGGAGAAATTCGACGAGTTCAACCGCCTGACCATCGACTTCCTCACCTCCTGAACGCCCCTTCGCTCTCCCTGTCGCGCCCACCCCGACTTTCGGTTCACGCCTTCTTCGAGAGGGGATTGCTCCATGAGCGAGCCTGCGAGCGAATCATTCAGCTCCGTCATGTACTCATTGCGATGCCGGAGCGCAGCGGAGGTAGCGCGATGAGCCTCATCCGCTCCCTCGGCTACCTGCGCGTCGAGTCCACCGATCCGCCCGCCTGGCGCGAATTCGGCGTCAAGGTCCTCGGCATGGCCGAGGGCCGCGGCCCCGACCAGCAGGCCGTCTACCTGCGCATGGACGACCTGCCGGCCCGCATCGTGGTGGTGCCCGGCGAGAAGGACCGGCTGGCCGCCTCCGGCTGGGAACTCACCGACCCGGCCGCCATGACCCGGCTCGCCGCGGTGCTCGAGGAGGCGGGGTACGCGGTCAAACCGGCCGGCGCCGACGAACTCGCCGACCGCCGCGTCTCCCACCTGATCAGCGTCGACGACCCGGCCGGCAACCGCCTCGAGTTCTTCTGCGGCGCGGCCCTCGACACCCGGCCCTTCCTGAGCGCCACCGGCACCCGGTTCGTCACCGGCGGCCAGGGCATGGGACACGCCGTCCTGCCGGCCCGCGACGACGCCGCCTCGCTGCGGTTCTACACCGAGGTGCTGGGCTTCCGGCTGCGCGACTCGATGCGGCTCGTCCCCGAGCATCTCGGCCTGCCGCCCGCCGACCGGCCACTGTGGATGAGGTTCCTCGGCTGCGGGCCCCGGCACCACAGCGTCGCGCTCGCGCCCATCCCGGCGCCGACCGGGCTGATCCACCTGATGATCGAGACGTCGTCGTTGGATGACGTGGGCCGCGCCATCGACCGGTGCGGCCGTCACAAAGCTCCGATGATCTCCACACTCGGCCGGCACGCCAACGACGAGATGGTCTCCTTCTACGTGCGTACGCCCAGCGGCTTCGACATCGAGTACGGGTACGGCGGGCTCACCGTCGACGACAGCACCTGGGTCGCCCGGCAGACCACCGCGCACAGCGTGTGGGGCCACCGCTTCTCCGGCGGGGGTGGTCATTGACCGAGGTGACGGCGGCGGGCCTGGAGCCCGCGCGGTTCCGGCGGGTGTTCGGGCACTTCGGGACCGGGGTCACGGTCATCACCACGGCCGACGCCGACGGTCCCGCCGGATTCGCCTGCCAGTCCTTCGCGCCGCTGTCGCTGGACCCGCCGCTCGTGCTGTTCTGCGCGCGGAACGAGTCGGAGACCTGGCGGCGGATCCGGGCGGCCGGGGTCTTCGGCGTCAACGTGCTCGCCTCCGACCAGCGCGACGTCTCCCGGCTCTTCGGCGCCCGGGGCGCCGACCGGTTCGCGGCCCTCGACTGGGCGCCCGCGCCGTCCGGCGCACCCGTCCTCGCCGACGTGCTGACCTGGGCGGACTGCGCGGTCGAGGCGGTCCACCCGGGCGGCGACCACGTCATCGTCATCGGCCGGGTGACGGCGCTGGGGCCGTGCCGCGACATCCCGCCTCTGCTCTTCTACCGCGGCCGCTACACCTCCACGGCGCCGAGCTCCCCCTACGAGCCCCCCGAGGTCGTCGACACCCTGCTCTCCTGGCCCCGTCACACCGACTGGATCTGAGATCACCCGGCCGAGTGGAATCCGGTCCGGGATCCTGGTCGCTGATGTGCCTGGAGCAGGGCCGCCGAGCAGCGGTGAGGTCTGCTCGCTCGGCCGGATGGGTAGGCTACGGGGTGAGCCGGCATTCCCTGGAGGGGGTAGGTTTCATGAGCGCCGAACCCGCGGCCGAGTGGCACATTCCGCCAGCGGAGGGGTACGCCGCGGATGACCTGGATCGCATCCCCGATCTACCGCCGCACGCGGAGCTCATCGACGGAAGCATCATCGTCGTGAGTCCGCAGAAGCGCTTCCACATGAAGATGCTGCGCCTGCTGGAGAACGCGCTCGCCCGGTCGGCACCCCGGGACTCGTTTCATGTGAGCCGGGAGATGTCCGTGGTGCTGGGCCCCCGGCAGCGGCCGGAGCCGGACCTCATCGTGGTGCATGCGGCCGCGGAGATCGACGATGACGCGAGCTGGTATCCGGCGGAGGCGGTCGTGCTCGCCGTGGAGGTCGTCTCACCTGAGTCGCAGGAGCGCGACCGTGTGCGCAAGCCGCTGCTCTACGCCGGCGCCGGGATCCCGCATTTCTGGCGGGTCGAGGAGAACGACGGAAGCCCGGTCGTCTACGCCTTCGAGATCGAGCCGGCAACGCGTCAGTACGTGCCGACCGGGATCTTCCACGGTCGCGTGGACCTCAAGGTCCCGTTCCCGATCGACATCGACCTCACCGAGATCGACCGGATGTGACGGTCAGCCGCAGTGCTCGAAGGGGCTCTGGTAGGTCAGACCGCCGATGGTGCCGCCCCACTTGACGCAGATCCCGTCGGCCGCGGCGCGTACCGGGCCGGCGTAATACTGGAACGAGCCCTTGTCGGCCTGCTGGGCGCCGCCCTTCACCTCCAGGGAGGCGGACATCGCCGTCTTCTGGTCGAGGGTGTTGCTCTTGACGGTGACCACACAGTTCGAGCCGCCCGCGGCGTAGAGCAGGTAGACGACACCCCGTTTGACACCGGCGGCCGTGGTCAGCGGCTGCTTGTCGATCACCGAGTAGCCGCTGCCGCAGATGTCCGCCGGCTTGTGCGGGTTCGTCTCGGTCGTCGTGGTCGGCGTCGGTGAAGTGGACACGGCCGGATCGGTGCTCGTCGTGGCGGTCGGTTCGCCGGCCGGGGCCGAGACGGCCGGCGACGACTCGTTCACCGGCGCGGTGGGCTTGGCCGGCTCGTCGCCGTTCGCCGTGGGCTTGCGCTGCTCGATCGGCTTGTCGGTCACCTGGTCACGGGCGCGGAGGCTCTCCCCGCCACCGGCCGGTGGCCGGCCGCCGCTGACGAACTCGCTGGTCTCCTCGGGGTCGGACCGCCACTGGTTGCCCAGCGCGATGCCGCCACCCGCCAGCATGAGACCGACCGCCACAGCGGCCAGCGCCACCGTCAGCCGGCGGCTCCTGCCGGGATGTGCCCCGGTCGCGCCCGCGTTCGTCCCGGTCTCGTGCCGCAGCGAACCGAGCGAGACCGCCCCGGACACGGCCGAACCGCCCGGCCGCTCCGGTGCGCCGCCCGGCGGCATCCCAGGAGCCCCGCCCGGCGGGATCGGGGCGGCGCCAGAGGATGGGGCGGCAGCGGCGCCGGACGAACGGGCGGCAGCGGCGCCGGACGACGGGGCGGGTGCGGCGCCGGACGGTGGCGCGGTGGGGCCTGCCGGGAACCGGTTCGGTGGGGCCGGGTTCGGGGGAATCGGGGCGCTCACCGCGTACCCCGAACGGTTTGAGGCGGCCCGCGCGGCCGCGGCCAGACCGGCGGCATGAGGGAAACGCTGAGCCGGATCGCGCGCGAGCGCGCGCATCACCACCGACGCCGTGGCGGGCGGCACATCCGGCGGCAGGACCGGCGGATTGCCGTGCACCAGTTGGGCCAGGACGGCGAGCGGGTTGTCACCGACGTAGGGCGGGCGGCCGGTGAGGCAGCAGAATGCCACCGCGCCGAGCGCGTACATGTCGGTGGCGGCCGTCACCGGACGGCCCTCCGCCTGCTCCGGCGCCATGTAGTGCGCGCTGCCGAGGACCACGTTCGTGCTGGTGATGCCGGTGATCCCGGCCGACCGGGCGACCCCGAAGTCGACCAGCACGATCGCGCCGGCGGGACGTACCAGCAGATTGCTCGGCTTGACGTCGCGGTGGATGATGCCGGCCTCGTGCGCGGTCTGGAGCGCCTCGGCGACCTGCGCCACGATCGTCATCGTCTCGGCCGGACCGAGCCGTCCCGCCTGCTGGATCCGCTTCGACAGCGGGGTGCCGTCGATGTACTCCATCACCAGGTAGTCGAGCCGGTGCGCGCCGACCGCCGCGTTCTCGCCGTAGTCGTAGACCTGCACGATCCCCGGATGCCGCAGCGCCGCCATCATCCGCGCCTCGGACCGGAACCGGGTGATGAAGTCCGCGTCGGACATCAGCGCCGGGAGCAGCACCTTGACCGCGATCTCCCGGTGCAGCAGCAGGTCGTTGCCGCGCCACACCTCACCCATGCCGCCCGCGGCGATGCGCTGGGTCAGCTGGTAGCGGCCATTGAGCACGACACCCGGTGAAAGCACCGGATCATGCTAGTCGCCGCGCGCCCGCCGCACCGTCCGCCGATTCACCTGTCCCGATCCTCGGGCCGGATCGGGTCAACCGTCCAACAGGGACGGAGCCAGCCGGGTGACGTGTTCGGACGGCTGCCCGAACAGCCGGGCCGACGCCCAGGCCCGCCGCAGGTAGAGGTGCGCGCCGTGTTCCCAGGTGATCGCCAGGCCGCCGTGCATCTGCACCATCTCGGCGGCCACCGCCCGCAGCGTCTCCGAGCAGTGGATCTTCGCGATCGTGGCCTCGGCGCCACCGGCCGTGAGCGCCGCGTTCACCGCCGACCGGGCCGCCTGCACCCGGATGTACGCCTCGGCCAGCCGGTGCTGCAGCACCTGGAACGACCCGATCGGCCGCCCGAACTGATGCCGCACCCGCACGTACTCGACCGTCAGCTCGAGTGCCCGTTCCGCCGTGCCGGTCTGCTCGGCGGCCAGCGCCACCATGGCCAGATCCCGGATCGGCGCCGCCTCCCCGAGACGCCGCCCGGGCACCCGGTCGAGCCGGATCGCGCTCAACGGCCGCGTCGGATCGAACGTGTCCACCGTCAGCGGTTCGGCGCTCCTGGGATCGACCTCGTACAGCCCGGCCGGCAACGCCACCAGCATCGTGTCCGCGATCGCCAGGTCCAGGACGTCGGAGAACGAGCCGCTGATCAGCCCGTCCGCGGCGGTCCCGGACCCCTCCCAGGCCACCGCCACGATCCGTTCCCCGGCGCAGATCCCGGGAAGGAGCCGGACGTCACCGGACCGCAGCAGCAGATGCGTGGCCAGCACCCCGCACCCCAGCATCGGACCGGGAGTCAGCTGCCGCCCCAGCTCCTCCAGCACCACGGCCGCCTCGGTCAGGGTGGCGCCGGAACCGCCGTACCGCTCCGGAACCGTCAGCCCCGCCACGCCGATCTCCTTGCAGAGCCGCCCCCACAACCCCGCGTCGAACCCGTCCCGCGCCGCATGGCCACCGGCCAGGTCCCGCACCGCCGCGCGCAGAGCCGCACGCTCCTCGATCATTCAAACCCTCCTTCCGGTACGGATGTGCCGTCGCCCGCCAGACCGGTGAGGATCCGGGCCCGGTGCCAGGACGGCGTGCCCCAGGCGAGATCCAGCACCCGTACCAGGCCGAGCCAGCGCCAGAGCCCGTGTTCCCGCGTGTACCCGACCGCCCCGTGGACCTGTAGCGCCACTCGGGCGGCCAGCCGTGCGGCCTCCCCGCAGGCCACCTTCGCCGCCGACACGTCCAGAGGGCCGGGCCCGGATCTCAGGGCGACCGCGGCGGCGTACAGGAGGGGTTGTGCGAATTCGATCGCCACCGCGACGTCGGCCAGTTGATGGCGCACCGCCTGGAACGAGCCGATCGGCCGGCCGAACTGCGTCCGCTGTTTCGCGTAGTCGACCGAACTCTCCAGCAGCGCCCGAGCCGCGCCGAGCAGCTGCGCCGAGCAGGCCAGGGCGCCGAGTTCCATCGCCCGGCGCGAGTCCTGCCCGGAAGCGATCAGCTCGCCGGGCGTCACTTCGGACAGCCGCCGGGCGGGATTCAGCGAGGGGAGCACCGATCGGGCGTGGCCCTGCCGGATCTCGGCGCCGTCGGCCACCAGGATCAGATCCGCGCCGTCCCCGTCGGCCGCGAACGGCAGCCACGGCGGAGCCACCAGCGAGGCCATCAGCCTGCCCTGGGCCAGTGCGGCGAGCCATTCCCGCGGGCCGGGCCGGGTCGCCGCGGCGGTCAGCAGGGCCGGGACGGCGGCGATCGACTCGGCGAGCGGGCCGGGGACGGCGTGGTGGCCCAGTTCCTCGCAAGCGACGACCAGATCGTCCGGGCCGGCGTCCTGTCCGCCGAAGCGTTCCGGTACGAGGAGCCCGGTCACCCCGGCCCCGGCCAGCGCCGACCACAGCGCCCGCCCCGCTCCCGGGTCGCCGTCCGCCCATGCCGTCGACACCTTCGGCAGGTCGGCGGCCGCCAGCAGGCCGTGCAGGGCCGCGGCGAACGCGAGCTGTTCCGTCGAGGGCGCCAGTCTCATCGCGGTTCCCGGGGGAGTCCCAGGACCCGCTGGGCGAGGGCGTCCCGCTGGATCTCGTTCGTGCCCGCGTAGATCGGCCCGGCCAGCGAGAACAGGTAGCCACCGGTCCATTCCGGATCCGTCTCGGCGAGCGGGCCGAGCATGTCCAGCGCGGTCTCGTGAAGGAGGACATCCAGTTCGGACCAGAAGAGTTTGGTCGCGCTCGGCGGCACCGGCCGCTCGAGCGAGGCATACGCCGCCATCCGGTACGCGCGTGCTCTGATCCACGCGCCCGCCACCCGATCCCCGTGCCGATCCTGCCCGGCCGGCCGGGGCTGAAGCCAGAGCCGGACCAGGCGGTCGGCGGCGGCGGTGAACCGGCCCGGTCCGCGCAGGGAGAGGCCACGCTCGTGGGCGGCGGTGCTCATCGCGACCCGCCAGCCGTCGCCCGGTTCGCCGATCACGTCGGCGTCCGGCACGAAGACGTCGTCCAGGAAGATCTCGGCGAACCCGGCCGCGCCGTCGAGCTGCCGGACCGGCCGGACCGTCACACCCGGCGCCCGCAGGTCGAACATCAGATACGTCAGGCCCCGATGCCGCCGCTCCTCCGGTGCCGACCGGAACAGCCCGAACGCCCGGTCCGCCACCACCGCCCGGGAGCTCCACGTCTTCTGGCCGGACAGCGACCAGCCGCCGTCGATCCGCCGGGCCCGGGAACGGAGGGACGCCAGATCGCTGCCCGCGTCCGGTTCTGACCATGCCTGCGCCCACACCTGCTCGGCGCGGGCCATCGGCGGGAGGATCCGGGCGCACTGTTCGGCCGTGCCGTGCGAAAGCAGCGTCGGAGCCAGCAGGAACAGGCCGTTCTGCCCGATGCGCACCGGTGCTCCGGCGGCGTGGTACTCCTCGTCGAACAGCAGCGTGTGCAGGGGTGGCGCCGCCCGCCCGCCGTATTCGACCGGCCATCCCACCGCCGCCAGCCCGGCGGCCGCGAGCCGCCGCTCCCAGGACCGGTGCGCGAGATCCCCGTCAGCGGTGTCGACTCCCGGCAGGGGGCCGGCCGGGACGTTGGCCGCCAGCCAGTCCCGCACCTCGCCCCGGAAACGGACCGCCGCCTCGTCGAGGTCGAGATTCACTCCGCCACCCCACCCGTGTCGGCGCCGGGTGGACGGTGAGGTGTCGCGGGGCCGGGCGCGGCCAGGTGGGGTGGGACGCGACCGGGTGCCGCCGGAGAGGTGGGGGAGGCGGCGGCCTTCATGGTCGCGGGGGTCAGGCCGGCCAGCGGGTCGGCGGTGGTCTCCGCGTTGTGGGAGTGGGCGACATGATGCAGCCCGAAAACCGTGTCCATGCCGGCGCGCATGCCCATCTGGTCCTCGCACAGGTTGACCGCCCGCTTGGCCAGCGCCAGCCCGAACGACGGCATCGCGGCGACCTTCGCGGCCAGCGTGAACGTCTCCGGCTCGAGAGCGTCCCGGGGCACGACCCGGTTGACCATGCCCACCTCGTACGCCCGCCGTGCCCCGAAACGATCGCCGGTGAACAGCACCTCCCGGGCGAAGCGCGGCCCGAGCGCCCACGGGTGGGCGAAGTACTCGACGCCGGGGATGCCCATGCGCAGCACCGGGTCGGCGAAGAACGCGTCCTCGGCGGCCACGATCAGGTCGCACACCCAGGCCAGCATGAGCCCGCCGGCCACACAGGCGCCCTGCACCATGGCGATGGACGGTTTCGGGATCTCCCGCCACCGCCGGCACATGCCCAGGTAGACCTCCATCTCGCGGGCGTACCTGCGGTCGGCGCCGTCCCGTCCGGTGTGGTCCCACCAGGTCACCGCCCGGCGCGGGAAGGGCGTGTCGGCGTCCCGTTCGGGGGTGCCGATGTCGTGCCCGGCGGAGAAGTGGTCGCCCGCCCCGGCCAGCACGATGACGGCCACCTCCGGGTCGTCGACCGCCGTCGTGAACGCGTCGTCGAGGGCGTACGTCATCGCCGAGTTCTGCGCGTTCCGGTAGCGCGGCCGGTTCATCGTGACCAGGCCGACCGGCCCACGCCGCTCGTAGAGCACGACCTCGCTCATGTGGGCTCCCGCAGCCGGTACTTGAGCACCTTGCCGCTCGCGTTGTGCGGCAACCCGTCCGGGAAGAGGACCGACCGGGGCACCTTGTAGCCGGCCAGCCGCTCCCGGCAGAAGCCGATCACCTGCTCGGCGGTCAGCTCGTATCCGGGGCGGGCCACCACGTACGCGCGCCCGACCTCGCCGAGCCGTGGATCCGGCACCCCGACGACGGCCGCCTCGGACACCCCGGGCAGGGCGGCCAGGGCCCGTTCCACCTCGGCCGGGTAGACGTTGAAGCCGCCGCACACGTACATGTCCTTGAGCCGGTCGGTGATGGTCAGATTCCCGGCGGCGTCGAGGGTCCCCACGTCGCCGGTGTGCAGCCACCCGTCCGGGTCGATCGTCTCGGCGGTGGCGGCCGGGTCGTCGAGGTAGCCGAGCATCACGTTGGGCCCGCGCAGCAGCACCTCGCCGTCCTTCTCGGCGATCCGCACCTCGAAGCCGGCGGCGGCCCGTCCGCTGGTGAACGCCACGGTCCGGGTGTCGTCGCCGGGCCGGCACATGGTCGCCACCACGGCCTCGGTCAGCCCGTACGCCGTGAGCACGGTGGCGAACCCCAGCTCGTCGCGGATCCGCTCGACCAGCACGGGCGGGACGGTGGCCGCCCCGGTCACGGCCAGCCGCAGGGACCGCAGGTCACGCCCACCCCGGACGGGATGGTCGAGCAGCCCGATGTAGAGGGTCGGCGGCCCGGGCAGCACGCTGATCCGCTCGGTCTCGATCAGGTCGAGGGTCCGGGGCACGTCGAACACCGCCTGCGGCACCACGGTGGCCCCGCTGACCAGGCAGGCGAGGATGCCGGCCTTGAGCCCGAAGCTGTTGAAGAACGGGTTGACCACCAGGTACCGGTCGCGGATGTCGAGCCCGCCGATCCGCGCCCACGCCCGGGCCACGCCGAGCGACTGCCGGTGCGCGCTCATCGCCCCCCTGCTGCGGCCGGTCGTCCCGGAGGTGTAGAGGATGTCGCTGACGTCGTCCGGCCGTACCGCTGAGGCCCGCTCCTCGGCCGCGTCGCGCGGCACCTCGCCCGAGCGCTCCCGGAAGGTGTCCCACTCGGGCAGCGCGAGCACGAACGGCGGCAGTTCGGCACCGCTCTCGCGCAGTGAGGCGAGCCGGTCGGTGCCGAGGAACGGGCCGGTGACGATGAGGCCGCGCGCCCCGCTGCGGCCGATCACGTCGGCCGCCTCGACCGCGGTGAAGCGGGTGTTGACCGGCACCAGCGTGCCGCCCGCGTAGAGCACGCCGAGCGCCGACAGCATCCACCGGGCGCTGTTGGGAGCCCAGATCGCGACCCGGTCGCCCGGCTCGATCCCGGACGCGATCAGCGCGCGCGCCACCGTGACGACCTCGTCGTGCAGCCCGGCGAAATCCCATCGGCGCACGTGCGGATCGACCAGGGCCGGGTGCCTGCCGAATTCGAGCGCCGCCCGTGCCAGCGCCGCCGGGACGGTCTCCATGGGACCCCCAAAGAGGCTTTACCGAATAGAGGAGCTTTACCAAGCAAGTGCTTGGTCGGTAGCGTGAGCCTACGCGTGATCCCGGAGGTGGCGCCAGTGACCGACGACGATGCGTTCCGGCGTGAGATCCGGGACTGGCTGGCCACGAATCTGACCGATGAGCTGCGCGGCGCCGGTGGCCCGGGCCGGGAGAACGAGGCCTTCCCGCAGCGCCTGGCCTTCGCCCGGCGGCTCGCCGAGGGCGGGTGGACCACGCTGGCCTGGCCGGTGGCGCACGGTGGGCGCGGCGCGCCGCTCCAGCGGCAGGTGATCTTCCATGAGGAGTACGCGAGAGCCGGCGCCCCGAGTCGCGTCGACCACATCGGCACCACCATGGTCGGCCCGACCCTGATCGCCCTCGGCACACCCCGGCAACGCGACCGGTTCCTGCCCGCGATCGCCGCCGTCGATCAGCTGTGGTGCCAGGGCTACTCGGAACCGGGCGCCGGTTCCGACCTGGCCGGCGTCACCACCCGGGCCCGGCTCGACGGCGGCCGCTGGGTGCTGACCGGCCAGAAGGTGTGGACCTCGCTGGCGCATGTGGCCGACTGGTGTTTCGTGCTGGCCCGCACCGAGCCGGCGCCGCCCGGCGGCCCGCGTCACGCCGGCCTGTCCTACCTGCTCGTGCCGATGCGGCAGCCCGGCATAACGGTCCGGCCGATCCGGCAGCTCACCGGGGACAGCGAGTTCAACGAGGTGTTCTTCGACGACGCCACCACCGAGGCGGGCCTGGTCGTCGGCGAACCGGGTCAGGGCTGGCGGGTCGCGATGGCCACTCTCGCCTTCGAGCGGGGCGCGGCCACCGTCGGCCAGCAGGTCGGCTTCCAGCGGGATCTGGACGACCTGGTCGCGGTGGCCCGGCGGACCGGCGCCACCACCGACCCGGCCCTGCGTGACCGGCTCACCCGCGCCTGGATCGACCTGTCGGTGCTGCGCGCGCACACGCTGCGCAGCCTCACCGAGGACCTGCCGGCCGGCTCCTCGGTGATCAAACTGCTCTGGACCCGGTGGCGGCAGGGCCTCGGCGACCTGGCCATGGACGTGCTGGCCGCCGGTGACGCGGGACCGGAGGCGACCGAGCGCTGGCAGCGGTACTTCCTGTTCACCCGGGCCGACACCATCTACGGCGGGTCCAACGAGATCCAGCGCGGCATCGTGGCCGAGCGGGTGCTCGGGCTGCCCCGTCAGGCCCGGGGATGACCGGGCCGACCGGGCGCGGCCTGTTGTTGGGCAAGGTCGTGGTGGTGACCGCGGCGGCCGGCGCCGGCATCGGCTCGGCGGTGGCCCGGCGCTGCCTGGACGAGGGGGCCCGGGTGGTGCTCGGCGACAGCCACGAGCGCCGCCTCGGCGAGACCCGCGACAAGCTCTCCGACCTGCATCCGGGCCGGGTGTGGGCGATCCCCTGCGACGTCACCGACGAGGCCGGGGTGGGGCGGCTGATCGGCGGCGCGGTGTCCCGGTACGGCCGGATCGACGTGCTGGTCAACAACGCCGGGCTGGGTGGGAACCGGCCGGTTCCCCAGATGTCCGACGAGGAGTGGCACCGGGTTCTGGACGTCACCCTGACCGGCACGTTCCGCTGCACCCGGGCGGCGCTGCGCCAGATGATCGCGCAGGGCGGCGGCGGTGCGGTCGTCAACAACGCGTCGGTGCTCGGCTGGCGGGCCCAGGCCGGGCAGGCGCACTACGCCGCCGCGAAGGCCGGGGTGATGGCGTTCACCCGGTGTACGGCCCTGGACGTGGCCGGGCACGGCATCCGGGTCAACGCGGTCGCGCCGAGCCTGGCCGCCCACCCGTACCTGAGCCGGGTGATCAGCGAGACCGAGCTGGCCGAACTGGCCGGGCGGGAGGCCTTCGGACGGGCCGCGCAGCCGTGGGAGGTGGCCACCGTGATCGCCTTTCTCGCCAGCGACTACGCCTCCTATCTGACCGGCGAGGTCATCTCGGTGAGCAGTCAGCACGCCTGAGACCCCAGGGGTTTCCATCGATGTTACGGAGCAGTAGATTGTAACGCGTTCTATTTTTTGCGAAGGGAGACCGCGATGCGGCGGATCACCGGCGCGGCCCTGTTCGGACTCGGCATCCTCAGTCTCCTGCTCGCGATGGCCCTGGTCTGGATCATCGTGCCCTCGCAGGAGAAGGTGCCGCTCGACCTGGAGCCGCCGGACGTGGTGGTGGAGGCGGCCAATGCGTCTTTCGTGCAGGTCAAGACGTTGCCGGACGGGTCGCCGCGGGTGGCCGTGGAGCAGGCCGGCCTGCGCTCCACCACCGGCATCAAACCCGACTTCGAGGCGGCCGCCGAGATCCCCGGCGAGCGGGCCGGTGAGACCCTGGTCTGGAACGTGTACCACTCCACCCGGCGGGCCGACACCGACGAGATGATCAACAGTTCGGAGAGCCGGGTCGCACTCGACCGCACCACCGGCGAGGCGGTGCCCTGGGCCGGGCAGTGCCACCTCGAGGAGAAGGCCGACCCGGCCACCGGCGTCGGCTGCACCCCCGGCAACGTGCAGTTCGAGGGCCAGCTCTACCTCTTCCCGTTCGGCACCGAGAAGCGCACGTACCAGTACTGGGACTCCACCCTGGGTGAGGCGCTGCCGATCGACTACCAGGCCGAGGAGGAGTTCAACGGGCTGCCCACCTACCGCTTCCAGCAGCAGGTGCCCGAACAGGAGGCCGAGATGGACCCGCAGACCCTGGCCGGGCTGCTCGGGTTCCTGGCTCCCGGCGCCACCACCGGCACCATCTCCTACCGGGCCACCCGCACCCTGTGGGTCGAGCCGATGACCGGCGCCATCGTCGGGTACCGCGAACAGCAGCACCGGGAACTCGTGCCGGACGCCGGCGCCGCGGTCGTCATCTTCGACGCCGACCTGCAGTACGACCAGGCCACCATGGAGGCCGTCGGGGCCGAGGCCGAACACGGGCGCGACCTGCTGCTCATGCTCGGCCGGTACGTCCCGATCGGGCTCGCCGTCCTCGGACTGCTGCTGATCGTCGCCGGTGTGCTGCTGTCCCGGGGCGCCGGACCGCGCGGCGGGCACCGGGCGCCGGACAACAGCCGGCCGCTGCCGACGCCGGTTCCGCAGGGCTGAGCGCTCTCCCCGTACCCCGCCCGGTTCTGATCTTGCAAAAGCGCCCAGCTCAGCGGGTGCCGTAGAAATCGGGCGGGGTGGCCGGGTCGTTGTCCGAGACGTTCGAGGCAACCTCGGTCGCGCTGGGGTTGATGGCGGCCATCACCGCGGTGACGCCGATGGCGGCGAGCACGGCCGCGACCACCGCGCTCAGCAGCATGTACCCGAACCGAACCATGACAGTGCTCCTCTACAGCCGTTCGATGACGCTTGCGGTCGACATCGCCCCGCCGGCGCACATGGTCACCAGCGCGGTCGTGCCGTCGATACGTTCCAGCTCGTGCAGCGCGGTGGTCAGCAGCCGGGCGCCGGTGCTGCCGACCGGATGACCCAGCGCGAGCGCCCCGCCGTTGACGTTCACCCGGTCCGGATCGGCGCGGTGCACCGCGAGCCAGGACAGCACCACGCTGGCGAACGCCTCGTTCACCTCGCACCGGTCCAGGTCGTCGATCTTCATCCCGGCCGCGGCCAGAACCCGGCCGGTGGCCGCGATCGGGCCGTCCAGGTGGTAGTACGGCTCCGCGCCGACCAGGCACTGCGCCACGATCCGGGCCCGCGGCCGCAGACCCAGCGCCCGCGCCCGGTCGGCGTCCATGATCAGTAGCGCGGCCGCACCGTCGGAGATCTGCGACGAGGTGCCCGCCGTGTGCCGCCCGTCCGGCAGCACCGGCCGCAACCCGGCCAGCCCCTCGACGGTGGTGTCACGCAGGCCCTGGTCACGGGTGACGTCACCGACCGCGATCACCTCCCGGTCGAACCGGCCCTCCGCCCAGGCCCGTGCCGCGTTCGCCTGCGAGCGCACGCCGAACCGGTCCAGGTCCTCGCGGGTCAGGCCGCGGCGGTCGGCGATCCGTTCGGCGGCCACGTACTGATTGGGCAGGTCGATGTCCCACGACTCGGGGCGGGGCAGGCCGGCGTCGCCCAGGTTGGCGCGCAACGGCACCCGGCTCATCGACTCCACCCCGCAGGCCACGCCCGCATCGATCGCGCCGGCCGCGATCAGGCCGGCGATCAGGTGCGCCGCCTGCTGCGCCGAACCGCACTGCGCGTCGATCGTGGTGCAGCCGGTCGCGTGCGGCAGTCCCGCGTGCAACCAGGCCGTACGGGTGATGTTGTTCGACTGCTCACCGCCCTGGGTGACGCAGCCGCCGATGGCCTGCTCCACATCGGCCGCCGGCAGCGCGCGCAGCGCGGCACCGAGCAGTTCGGCCGGATGCAGGCCGGACAGCCACCCGCCACGCTTGCCGATCGGAGTGCGAACCGCATCGACGATGACCGGTGACCCCACCGCGACCTCCAACTAGAACCTGTTCTCGATTGAACCTACCAAATCTCTCTGATGCCATGTTTGAATCGGTAGAACTTGTTGCCGTAGGAGGAGCCGTGGCCGAGCCGCGCACCCGCATCGACCCCACCGATCCGGACATCTACCTGCACGGCATCCCGCACACCGAGTTCGCCGAGCTACGCCGCACCGAACCGGTCTGCTGGATCCCGCAGCCGCGCGGCAGCGCCGGATTCGACGACGAGGGGTACTGGGCGGTCACCCGGCACGCCGACGTGATGACCGTGTCCCGCGACAGCGACACCTACTCCAGCCGGGAGAACACCGCGATCGTCCGCTTCCAGCCGGACATGACCCGCGACCGGATCGAGATGCAGCAGGCCGTCCTGCTCAACATGGACCCGCCGCAGCACACCAAACAGCGCGCGATCGTCTCCCGCGGCTTCACCCCGCGCGCCGTCAACAGCCTGCGCGCCGCACTCCAGGCCCGCGCCGAACGGATCCTCCGCACCGCGCTCGCCACCGGCGACGCCGGCGACTTCGTCACCGAGATCGCCTGCGAACTGCCGTTGCAGGCCATCGCCGAACTGCTCGGCGTCCCGCAGGAGGACCGCGGCAACGTCTTCGAATGGTCCAACTCGATGATCGGCTACGACGACCCCGAGTTCAGCGGCGCCGACCCGATGGAATCGGCGATGGGCCTGCTCGGCTACGCCATGCAGATGGCCGACGAACGCCAGTCCTGCCCCCGCGACGACATCGTCACCACCCTGGTCAAGGCCGAGATCGACGGCTCACACCTGTCCGTCGACGAATTCGGCTTCTTCGTGCTGATGCTCGCCGTCGCCGGCAACGAGACCACCCGCAACGCCATCTCCCACGGCATGCTCGCGCTGCTGTCCAACCCCGCACAGTGGGATCTCTACAAGGAGACCCGCCCGCGTACCGCCGTCGACGAGTTCGTCCGCTGGGGCAGCCCGATCAACGCCTTCCAGCGCACCGCCCTGCACGACACGGTCCTCTCCGGGGTCCCGATCCGCACCGGCCAGCGGGTCGCCATGTTCTACGGCTCCGCCAACTACGACGACGACGTCTTCGCCGCGCCGCACACCTTCGACATCACCCGCAGCCCCAACCCGCACCTGGGCTTCGGCGGCAGCGGCGCCCACTTCTGCCTGGGCGCCAACCTCGCCCGCCTGGAGATCGACCTCATCTTCAACGCTCTCGCCGACCACATGCCCGGCATCACCCTCGCCGGTCCCGCTCAGCGCCTCCGCTCCGGCTGGATCAACGGCATCAAACACCTTCCGGTCCGGTATCGCTGATCTTGTACGCGGTGCGCCGCCACCCAACCGCATCGACCCCGTCACGCCGAGCCTCGCGAGCCGGCTGCCGGGTCAAGCCTGTGCCGCGCCCGCCGGGCTGAGATCGCTCGTCCGGCGGGCGCGGCACAGGCCAGACCCG
>NZ_JAHXZI010000012.1:0-316965 GCF_019429605.1 Actinoplanes hulinensis
TCCGAACCCGGTAGCTAAGCCCTTCAGCGCCGATGGTACTGCACTCGGGAGGGTGTGGGAGAGTAGGACGCCGCCGGACTCAACGTGATAGAAAGGCCCACCCCATACGGGGTGGGCCTTTCTTTTTGCCCTTTTTCGGTGACGGAAGGCTCACGCCCGGCGGGCGCTGCACGGCTGGGACGGCGCAGCGGCCTCGCGGGGACTCCCGGAACGGGGTGGTGCGTTTGGGGGCGGGCACTTTCGTACCGGAAAGGGTTTTCTTAGCTTCGGGTTTGGGTGGCGGAACGGATCTGGAGCATCAAGGGGGCGGCTTCGGCCGGGGTGCGGTTCGGGAACATGGCCAGGGCCAGGGCGCCGTGGTCGGCCCAGCCGCAGACCGTCAGGTCGCCGTCGGAGGAATGGGTCACTCCGCATTTCATGGTGCCGCCCAGATCGCCGGCTTCCACGTCGCTGATCTCGGTGACCGCGCCCTGGTCGTCGCCCACCAGATCGAAAGCGGTGTCCAGCTCGGAGCCGGGGGACCAGAAGAGCGAGGTGCCGCCGAAGAACAGGACGCTCTTCTCGTCGGCCCCGGTGTAGACGGCGCCCACCGCCTTGGTCATGGGGATCTCCGCGGAGAGAGCGGTCTGCAGGTAGTCGGCGGTCGCGGCGGCCTCCTCGCTGTCGTCGAGGGTGAGCGAGCCGATGCTGGTCGGTGTGGCGAGCGTCGTGTTGCGCTGGGAGTTGATCCGCCAGCCGAAGACGGCCATGGCGCCGGCGCCGGCGACCGTCACCGCGAGCAGGCTCGCCAGGACGATCGTGCGGGTTTTGCTGCGCGGCTTCGCAGGGCGGGCGGGGTCGTCGCTCTCCGCAGCCATCAGACCGAACGCGTTGTCACCGTCCGGGTCGTCGGGGGTCGCGCTCAGTTCCAGCGGGGTGTCGTCGTCGGCCGGGGCCGCGGGCGCGCTGAAGAGCGAGCCCGCCGCGGGCGGTGGGGTGTCGCTGGGCGCGGGGCCGGTCGCGGGCGGTGGGGTGTCGCTGGGCGCGGGGCCGATCGCGGGCGGTGGAGTGTCGACGGGCGCGGGTGACGGAGTGGTGCTGGGCTCGGAAGTGGGCTGGTCCGCGGTGGGCTCCGGAGCGCGCGCGGGTTCCGGCTGCTCCGGGGAGGCGGGAGGAGGTGTGTGCTGACCGCGGTCCGACATCAGGCGAGCCTATCCGGTGGCGGCCGGCGCCGTGGGTGGTGGACGGGCCGATCACCCGGGGTGCCGGGGTCCTTCGGAGGAGGTGCGAATTCGGGTCGGTGGCCGGGGATCCGTAGACTTGTCGGGTGACCGATGAGACCGAACCCCGTACTCCCGACAGCCGGCCCACCGGTGGCCTCTCCGCCCAGTACCAGCCGGGCGAGGTAGAGCAGCGGCGGTACGAGCGGTGGGTATCGGAGGGTTACTTCACGGCGGACCCGAAGAGTGACAAGCCGCCGTTCACGATCGTGATCCCGCCGCCGAACGTGACCGGGTCCCTGCACGTGGGGCACGCCCTCGACCACACGATTCAGGACACCCTGGTCCGGCTCAAGCGGATGCAGGGCTACGAGGTGCTGTGGCTGCCCGGCATGGACCACGCCGGCATCGCCACGCAGAACGTGGTGGAGCGGCAGCTCGCCGCGCAGCAGCTGTCCCGGCACGACCTGGGCCGGGAGAAGTTCGTCGAGCGGGTCTGGGAGTGGAAGGCCGAGTCCGGTGGCGCCATCCTCGGGCAGATGCGGCGGCTCGGCGACTCCGTCGACTGGTCGCGCGAGCGGTTCACCATGGACGAGGGCCTCTCCCGCGCCGTTCAGACGATCTTCAAGCGGCTGTACGACGACGAGCTGATCTACCGGGCCAACCGGATCATCAACTGGTGCCCGCGCTGCCTCACCGCGCTCAGCGACATCGAGGTGGAGCACACCGAGGACGAGGGCGAGCTGGTCTCGATCCGGTACGGCGAGGGCGAGAACTCGATCGTCGTCGCCACCACCCGTGCCGAGACGATGCTCGGTGACACCGCGGTGGCCGTGCACCCCGACGACGAGCGCTACAAGCACCTGGTCGGCACCGAGGTCGAGCTGCCGCTGACCGGCCGGCGCATCCCGATCGTGGCGGACGAGCACGTCGACCCGTCGTTCGGCACCGGCGCCGTCAAGGTGACCCCGGCCCACGACCCCAACGACTTCGAGATCGGGCAGCGGCACGGTCTGCCCAGTCCGGCGATCATGAACGAGCGGGCGATCATCACCGTACCCGGCCCGTTCGAAGGTCTTGATCGTTATGAGGCCCGTCCGGCGATCGTCGCGGCGCTGCGGGAGCAGGGCCGGATCGTCGCCGAGAAGCGGCCCTACCTGCACTCGGTGGGGCACTGTTCGCGGTGCAAGACCACGGTGGAGCCGCGCCTGTCGCTGCAGTGGTTCGTCAACACGAAGCCGCTGGCCAAGGCGGCCGGGGACGCGGTCCGTGACGGCCGGGTCAAGATCGAGCCGGCGGAGCTGTCCAAGCGGTACTTCGCCTGGGTCGACAACATGCACGACTGGTGCATCTCCCGGCAGCTGTGGTGGGGCCACCGGATCCCGGTCTGGTACGGGCCGGACGGCGAGGTCGTCTGCGTCGGACCGGACGAGCAGCCGCCCACCGGTGAGGGCTGGAAGCAGGACGAGGACGTCCTCGACACCTGGTTCTCCTCGGGCCTGTGGCCGTTCTCCACGCTGGGCTGGCCGGAGCAGACCGCCGACCTGGAGAAGTTCTACCCGACCAGCGTGCTGGTGACCGGCTACGACATCCTCTTCTTCTGGGTCGCCCGGATGATGATGTTCGGTCTCTACGCGATGGACGGCCGGCAGCCGTTCGACGTGGTCAACCTGCACGGCATGGTGCGCGACCAGTTCGGCAAGAAGATGTCGAAGTCGTTCGGCAACGTGGTCGACCCGCTCGACTGGATCGACCGGTACGGCGCCGACGCCACCCGCTTCACGCTGGCCCGCGGCGCCAACCCCGGCTCCGACGTGCCGGTCAGCGAGGAGTGGTGCCAGGGCTCCCGCAACTTCTGCAACAAGCTGTGGAACGCGACCCGGTTCGCCATGATGAACGGCGCGTCGGTCTCGGGCGACCTTCCTTTGCCGTCCGAACTGTCCGCTATCGACAAGTGGATTCTCTCCCGCCTCCAGCACGTGACCGCTGAGGTGGACGGCTACTTCGCGGCCTACGAGTACGCGAAGGTCTGCGACGCGCTCTACCACTTCGCGTGGGACGACGTGTGTGACTGGTACCTGGAGCTGAGCAAGCCGGTGCTGGCCCAGGGCAGCGCCGTGACGCAGCGCGTGCTCGGGCACGTGCTCGACCAGTTGCTGCGGCTGCTGCACCCGGTCATCCCGTTCGTCACCGAGGAGCTGTGGATCGCGCTCACCGGCGGCGAGACGGTGATGAAGGCGGCGTGGCCGTCGGCCGACCCGGCGCTCGTCGACGACGCCGCCGAGGAGGAACTGGCCGCCCTCCAGAAGGTGGTCACCGAGGTCCGGCGGTTCCGCTCCGACCAGGGGCTCAAGCCGAGCCAGCGGGTCACCGCGGCGCTCACCGGGCTGGGCAACGTCGGCATCGACGCGCACGAGCCGCTGATCCGTTCGCTGGCCCGGCTCGACGCGCCCGGCGCCGACTTCGCCACCACCGCCACCCTCGCGGTGACCGGTGGCATCACCGTCGACCTGGACACCCGGGGCGCCATCGACGTGGCCGCCGAACGGGCCCGGCTGGAGAAGGACCGGGCGGCCGCTGAGAAGGAGGTCACCCAGTGCCGGGCCAAACTCGGCAACGAGGCCTTCATCGGCAAGGCCCCGGAAGCCGTGGTCGCGAAGATCAAGGACCGGCTCGCGGCCGCCGAGGCCGACCTGGTCCGGATCGCCGCCGCCCTCTCGGGGTTGCCGGCATCATGAGCAACCCCGAGTACGACGAGGTCGAGGCCGCGCTGGACAAGCGCGGCTTCACCCGCATGGCGTTCGACATGCAGAAGATCCGAGATCTGATGGATGTGCTGGGCAGCCCGCAGCGGGCGTACCCGGCGATCCACCTGACCGGGACCAACGGCAAGACCAGTACGGCGCGGATGATCGACGCGCTGCTGCGGGCCCACGGGCTGCACACCGGCCGCTACACCAGCCCGCACCTGGAGAGCGTCCGGGAGCGGATCAGCCTCGACGGGGAGCCGGTGTCGGAGGAGCGGCTCGTCACCACGTTCAACGAGGTGGCGCCGCTGGCCGAGCTCGTCGACGCACGCTATGCGGAGCCGCTCACCTACTTCGACATGACGACGGCCATGGCGTACGCGGCGTTCGCCGACGCGCCGGTGGACATCGCGGTCGTCGAGGTGGGGCTCGGCGGCGAGGAGGACGCCACCAACGTCATCGAGGCGGGCGTTTGCGTGCTCACCCCGATCGGGCTCGACCACACCGAGTGGCTCGGCGACACGATCGAGGACATCGCCTGGCACAAGGTGGGCATCATCCACCAGGGCGCCACCGTGATCACCGCGCTCCAGACCGAGGAAGCCATGCGGCCCATCCTCGAACGCTGCGCCGACATGCAGGCCACCCTCGCCCGGGAGGGCAGCGAGTTCGGGGTGGTGGAGCGGACCCAGGCGGTCGGCGGGCAGGTGCTCACCCTCCAAGGGCTCGGCGGCGTCTACGACGAGATCTTCCTGCCGCTTTTCGGCGCCCACCAGGCGCAGAACGCCGCGATCGCGCTCGCCGCCGTCGAGGCCTTCCTCGGCGCCGGCCCCGGCAGGCAGCTCGAGGTCGACCTGGTCCGGGAAGGGTTCGCCCGGGTGGACTCGCCCGGCCGGCTGGAACGGGTGCGCAGCGCGCCCACCATCCTGCTCGACGGCGCGCACAACCCGCACGGGATGGCCGCCACGGTCACCGCGCTGGAGGAGGAGTTCTCCTTCCGGCACCTGGTGGCGGTCGTGTCGGTGCTCGGCGACAAGGACGTCACCGGCCTACTCGACCTGCTCGAGCCGGTCGCCGCCAAGATCGTGGTGACGCAGAACAGCTCGCCGCGCGCCATGCCCGCCGAGGAACTGGGCCAACTGGCGGTGGCCGTCTTCGGTGAGGACCGGGTGACGGTCACGGCTACCATGCCCGACGCCATCGAGGAGGCCGTCGTCCTGGCCGAGGAGGACTCCTCCGGGGACACCAGCGGCATCGCTGTGCTGATCACCGGATCGGTCGTCACCGTCGCCGACGCGCGGAAGCTGCTCAAACGATGAGCGCCCCGCAAGAGCCACGCCCCTCCGGGCTCAAGAACCCCCAAGCAGCGGTACGGGGACTCGGCGCCGGGACACTGGCGCTGGAGACGGTCGTGCTGCTGCTCATGGTGGCGCCCCTGAAGACGATCGCCGGAGACGGTAGCGGCCCGGCGATCATCATGGTGCTCGTGCTGGCCGTGCTGGCGATCGTGCTGGCCGGCAGCATGAAGCGGAGCTGGGCGTGGGCCGGTGGCACCGTGCTCCAGGTCCTGCTGCTGCTCGGCGGGTTCCTGCACTGGACCCTGGCCGCGGTCGGGGTGATCTTCGGGTTGACGTGGGTGTACGTGCTGCACGTACGCCGGACGATCCTGGGCTGACACCCGGTCCCGTTCCGGGACCGGGTGATGCCCGTCAGTGGATGGCCCGCCACTGGGTGATCGCGATGTTGTGGTTGTCCGGGTCGCGGAACGTCGCCGACCACAGCTCCAGGCGGTCGCCGCGGTTCACCGGGCGGGGCGAGTGGACGAACTTGACGCCCTTCTCCCGCAACTCGGTGTGCACCGCCTCGATGTCGCCGACCTCCAGGTTCAGGTAGATCAGCCGGCCCGCTTCGGACGACAGGTTGTGCACCGTACGCAGCACCAGGCGGGTGTCGCCGGACGCCAGTACGGCACTGCCGTCGCCGGTGTCGATCTCGTGGAAGCCGAGCACGTCCCGGTAGAACTCGGTCGAGCGCGCCAGGTCGGTGACCAGGATGGTGATGCCCACCCCGTGGATCGAGCCGGCCGGGCCCGGGCGGGCGCTCGGATAGCCGGTGATCACATCGGCGGCGTGCTCGTCCGGCTCGTTGCGGCCGGCGAAATCACCCCACGGGTTGCCGTCCTCCGGGTGCGGTGAGACGGCCGCGCGGCCCACCGCCACACCCAGGATGCCGTCGCGCAGCGCCGACGTGCCCTTCGGTGGCTGCTCCGAGGGCTGCTCCCGGGGCTGCTCCCGGGGCTGCTCCCAGGGCTGCTCCGGGGGCTGCTCCGGGGGCGCGACGAAGCCGTCAGCCACGGCGGGTGCCGCCTGCGCCCCCGGGTTACCGCGCAACGGCAGATCCAGCGGAATGTCGACGTGGTCGCGGGACGGGTAGGAGGCCGGCGGCGGCGCGCTCGGGAACGGCCGGTCCGGGGCCGGGGCGGTCGGGGGCGTGGTCAGCGGGGACGGCGCGGTCGTGGCGCGCTCCCGGCGCGGTTGTGCCGGGAACGCCACCGGGGTCGGCCCCGGCCTGGTGCCCGGCTCGTCCTCGGCGGTCGTCTCCTCAGCGGTCGTCGAAGGGGTGCCCGGCTCGGTGCCCGGCTGCACGAAGAACCGGGTTCGGCTGCCCAGCGGATGGGCGTCGACGTTCGGGGGGACCGGGGTGGGTTCGTCCTCCGGCTCCGCCCACGGGGAGGTCGTGGGACGCGCCCAGCGGTCGTCGTGGGGTGGGGCGCTCGGTGGGGCCTGTCGCGGAGCCGGGCGATCCGGTGTCTCGGGGGTGGACCCGGTCCAGCGTGCGTCACCGCGGGATGCGGTCGCCTGCGACGGCCGGGACCACGGGGCCCGCGGTGGTACCTCGGCCCGGGCCGGGCGCGCTGCGGGGGTGGCCGTCTGAGGTGCGGGCGGCGTTGTGGCCGGGGTGGTCGTCTGAGATGCCGGCCGGGCCTGAGGTGGGGGCGGCGCCGCGCGACTCGGGCGGGGCACGCGCCTCGGGGGCGGTGCGGGGGCGTCGGCCGGGCGCGGGACCGGTGGCGGTGGGGGCTTCAACCCCTGGCTCCACGCGGTGGGTGGTGGCGGGGGAGTGCCGGTTCGGGGCGTCCGTGAGGCGGGCGAGACCGGATCGACCGGCCCGGTGCCGCGGCGTGGTCCTCGCGAATCCTCGGGGGCCTGAGAAGACGGGCGCCCGGCGGGGACGGTCGGCGCGCTGGAAGAGGCCGCGGTCTCCGGGGCGGATCGCTGGTCGTTGGTCGGACGGTCGTGGCGACCGCGGTCGGAGGCGTCGGGCCCGGCCGGGGTCTCGCGGGGGATGCCCCGGACGGTCTCCCGAGAGGTGCCCGGGACGCCTTCGCGGGGGGTGCCCGGGACGGCTTCGCCATCGGAGGGGCGCGCCGGGGGGTCGATGTCGTCGGCTCGGCGGTGTCCCGCCTGGCGTGGAATCGCCGCCGACCGGGACGAGGCCGCGGCGGCGGTGGTGCCGACGCCGGATTGTGCCGGGCGGGTGGGCGGGCCGTCCAGGTCCAGGTCGACGGCCGGGTCGACGGACTCCAGGTCCAGGTCGACGGCCGGACCGGTTCCCTCCAGGTCCAGGTCGACGGCTGGGCCGGTGTCCTCCAGATCGAGATCGACGGCCGTATCGGCATCGGGTTCGGCGTGGGCGCGGTGTGCGCCCGTCGTGCCGGTCCCGGGCTGGTGGTAGCCGGACT
Organism: Actinoplanes hulinensis; assembly: GCF_019429605.1. Classification (NCBI taxonomy): domain Bacteria; kingdom Bacillati; phylum Actinomycetota; class Actinomycetes; order Micromonosporales; family Micromonosporaceae; genus Actinoplanes; species Actinoplanes hulinensis. The sequence continues at coordinate 7,689 of NZ_JAHXZI010000012.1, forward strand.
TCTCGGTGCTGCTCCGGTCGGCGTCGACCTCGTCCGTGTGGGGGCCGGCCGGGTGGACGGTGCTCCGGGGAGTCTCCGCTGCCGGGCCGGTGTGGCGGGTCTCCCGGGTGGGCGGGGCGGTGTCGCCGGCTTCGGTGGGCCGGCGGGGCCGGGGTGCCGGGGAGGCGGCCCGGTCGCTCTCGGTGCGGTGGACCTCGTCCGCGTCGGGAGCCTCGGCGGTGTGGGGGTCGGCCGGTGGGGTGGGAGCCGACTCGGCCGACGTGCGCTGGGGTGGGGGCATGGTCGTGGCCGCCTGAGTGGCGGTCCTGGTGGTGGCGCGGGACGCGGCCGGTGGGGTGTCGCGCTCGACCGTCGCGGTGGCGGAGGAGTTCCGGGGGCGCGGGCTCGGGCGGGAGCCGGGCGGGCGGGTGGAGGCCGAGGCGGTCGTGGTGCGGGGACCACCCGCCGGGCCGGGTCCACCGGCGGACGGATCGGAAGGGTCGGGGCCGAACGGGCGGCTGGGGGCCTCCGCGGGCGAGGTGGCGAAGGCGGCACCTGACGGCGGGCCCGCGAACGACGCGGCGGGGCCGGGGGCCGGGTGCGAATTGGCCGACGGGGCGGAGCCGGAGGCCGGGTGCGAATTGGCCGACGGGCCGGGGCCGGGGGCCGGGCGCGGGTCGGACGACGGGGTGGGGCCTGGGTCGTACGGCGAGGTGGAGAAGTCCTCGGCGTGGTCGCGTGCACCGGACCGCGGCGGGTCGTCGAAGGCCGTGGACGCGGTGGCGGCGGCGGGGCCGAACGGCCGTGCCCGGCGGGGCAGCGGGGGCGGCTCCTCGTCGGTGCCGACCACCTGGCCCTCGACGATGGTGCCGGCGGGCGTGTCGCGGACCACGACGGGCGTGGTGGTCCGGCGGCCGAACCCGCCGGAGGAGGCGCGCGGGCCGGGCGGGGGTGGCGGGTCGTCCTCGGTGTCGACGTCCCACTCACGTTCGCGGCCCTCCCACGGGGCCGGGTCGGCGGAGCCGAGGAGTTCCTCGTCGAGATCGTCCGGATCGAGGCCGTCGGCGGGGGCGGGAGGTGGCGGCGGGTCCTCGCCCTGGGGGCGGGCGACGGCGTCCTTCCAGTTGATCCGGACGCGGCGGGTGTCGTCGACGTCGACGGTGATCGGGACGGTCGTGCCCGGATCCGGCCACTTCTCGATCGGCACCCGGGACTCGCGGACCATGGCGTCGAAGGCGCCCAGGCCGGGCGCCACCACGATGAGCTCGATGGTGGCCCGCCCGTACGCCCCGACCGGCGGCGGCTCGGTGATCGACCGCACCTCGGCGGTGCCCGCCACGGTGGCCCGGCCGCCACGGCGCGACACGTTGAGGAAAGCGACCGCTATGGCGATGGCGAGAACGGCGACGCCGAAGAAGGCGACGGCCGAACTCCGCATGCCGAGCCCGTAAACGATCACGAAGGCCGCCAGCGTGGCCATGATCGCCGCTACCAGCTTGCGCGCCGGGGCGATTGGCCGGCCGGTCTGGTTCGCCACTGTGGACCTCCCGGTTGTTCCCGTCAGGTTATGGCCCTGCGGTGCGTCCGCGAAAGTGCGGCAGTACGGACATCGCCGCTCGCCCCGTTCGCGGTACCGATAGGCTGAACTCCCCGCGTGTCGGCCTGTAGTGATAACGGAGGAACTGCGTGTCCAGCCCTACCGAGCGTTCGCTCGTCCTGATCAAGCCCGACGCGGTGCGCCGTGGCCTGCTCGGTGAGATTCTGTCCCGTTTCGAGGGTAAGGGCCTGGTCATCGAGGCGCTGGAGTTGCGCACGATGGACGGCTCCCTGGCTGACGCGCACTACGCCGAGCATGTGGACAAGGCCTTCTACCCGCCGCTGAGGGACTTCATGACGAGCGGGCCGCTGGCGGCTCTGATCCTCTCCGGTGACTCGGTCATCGAGGTGGTCCGGGCCATGATCGGCGCGACCGACGGCCGCAAGGCGGCCGCCGGCACGATCCGTGGTGACCTGGCGCTCTCCAACCGGGAGAACCTGGTGCACGCCTCCGACTCCCCGGAGAGCGCCGAGCGCGAGCTGGCGCTCTGGTTCCCGAAGTTCTAGATCTGACAGTCGTTACAGGGTCTCCAGGCTCGCCCGGCGACGGGACTCGGCCTCGAAGACCTTGAGCAGGAGCGCGGCGAGGACCGCGTAGCCGGCGCCGACCAGCAGTTCCAGGCCCAGCGCGGGCGCGGCCGCCTCGAGGCCGCGCCCGGCGGCGAGCAGCCGGGCCGCCTCCGCCGCGTGGGTGATCGGCAGCAGATGTCCGACAGTGATCATCCAGTCGGGCAGTCCGTCGCGCGGTACGTTGACCCCGGTCAGCAGGAGCAGCAGCGCGGCCGACACGTTGGAGACCACCCACACGTCGCGGAACCGCAGACCCAGCGCGCCCAGCGTGAGCCCGAAGAAGCCGCAGGCCAGCGAGCCGGCGGCCAGGGCCAGTGCCAGACCGGGCAGGGCCGGGGCGGGGATCCGCAGGCCGAGCAGCAACACCCCCATGAGCAGCGTGAACGCGGCGATGAGCAGGCCGTTCCCGGCGTACGGCAGCACCCGCCCCCAGAACACCACGGTCCGGCTGCGCGGGGACAGCAGCACGTGGCCGAGGGTGCCGTAGCGGCGCTCGTTGGCGACCGCCATCGTCCCGCCGAACACGCAGGCGGTCGACGCGGCCAGAACCGCGTTGCCGACGATGAAGAACCGGTCGTCGGCCACCTGCAACTGCCGCCCCAGATAGGCGAAGAACAGCAGCTGGAAGGTGGGCCCGGCGAGCAGTGTCCCGGTGTACATGGCGGGGGTGGTCCAGTTGAACAGGGCCCGGTACGCCAGCGCGCCACCGATGCCCATGAGCCGTAGCGTCCTCATGCCAGCGCCAGGGTCGCGGCCGCGCGGGCGCGGCGTTCGAACGATTTCAGCAGGACCGCCCCGAGCACCAGGCACACCGTGCCGAGGGCCAGGCAGATCCCGATCGACGGCCAGACCGGCCCGCCGACGGTGGCCTCGCGCAGCGCCCGGGCGCCCCACGTGGTCGGCAGGACGGCCGCGATCGGGGCGGTCCAGGCCGGCAGCACGCTGATCGGCACGAGCATTCCGGAGAGCAGCCAGATCGGGTAGTCGAGCGGGTTGGCCAGCGCGTTGGCGTTGCGCAGCAGCACGAACGTGGAGGCCAGCAGCAGGCCGAACATGCCGAGCCCGGCGATGCAGGCCAGGGTGGCGGCCCCGAAGGCGAGCGGGTGCGCCAGGTCGATCGGGATGCCGTAGACGAGGCGGCCCCACAGCAGGGTGGCGACCAGCGCGTAGCAGCCGGTGACCGCGGTGGCGGCGGTGAGCGGCAGGACCACCAGCACCGGGTGCCGGGGCGTCAGCATGATGATCTCGAGGGTGCCCTCGAACCGCTGGTGCTGGATGGCGCCGCCGGAACCGGTGAGCACCGAGGCCCAGACGCCCATCAGGCCGGCGCCGACCGCGGCCTCCAGCAGCCGGTGCGGCTCGTCGCCGGCCCGGAACAGGTAGACCGCGAGGGTGGCCTGGACCAGCGGGATGACCAGTGCCATGGCGATCTCGAACGGGGACCGGCTGAGGTGCTTGGCGCGCAGCACGGTGCCGATCAGCAGGGTGCGCAGCGTCCTCATGCGGCACCCACGATCGCCACGTACGCGTCCTCCAGCGTCGGCTCCCGGCTGTCCACCCGGCCCAGCCGGATCCCGGCGAGTTCCCGCAGCACGTCACCCTGTACGTCGACGTGCGCATCGGACTGGACGGTCAGCAGTTGCAGCGCCCCGCGGTCCTCCACCGAGGTTTCGCGGACGCCGGGCAGCCCCCGTAGGGCGCTGATCGCGGTGTCCGGGACGCCGTACGCCTCGACCTCCACGACCCGCCGCCCGTCTGCCCGGCTCCGCAGCTCGGCTGGTGTGCCGAGTGCCTGTATCTCGCCGCCGGAGATCACCGCGATCCGGTCGCAGAGCTCGTCCGCCTCGGCCATGTAGTGCGTGGTCAGCACGACCGTCGTGCCGCCCGCGGCCAGCCCGGCGACGGTGCGGCGCAGCTCCCGGGCGGCGACCGGGTCGACCCCGATCGACGGTTCGTCGAGGAACAGCACCTCGGGGGCGTGCAGCAGGCCGCGGGCGATGTGCAGCCGCTGCCGCATGCCGCGGGAGTAGCCCTCGACCCGTTCCTTCTCCCGTCCGGTGAGCCCGACGAGTTCCAGCAGCTCGGCGATGCGCCGTCTCTGGTCGCGGGGCGGTACGCCGTACAGCTCGGCGAAGTACCGCAGGTTGTCCAGCGCCGACAGCCGGTCGTAGAGGCCGCGGTCGCCGCCGAACACGTACCCGATCCGCCGCCGTACCTCCCGGGTCTGCTCGACCACGTCGAAGCCGCGGATCCGCGCGGTGCCGGCGGTCGGGATGAGCAGGGTGTTGAGCATCTTGATGGTGGTGGTCTTGCCGGCGCCGTTCGGGCCGAGCAGGCCGAACAGTTCGCCGCGGCGCACCGTCAGGTCGATGCCGCGGACCGCCTCCACCGTCTCGCGCCGGGGCCGCAGCCAGCCGGTGCGGGTCCGGTACGTGCGGCGCAGGCCCTCCGCCTCGATGGCGTAGTCGCTTTCCATGCCCGGAAAACTAGGGAACGACTGTCGATTCAGGAAACGAATTCGGTCGTGGCCGAATCGTCGCCGAGCAGGTTGACCAGTGCCAGCCCGGCCGGTTCCAGGCCGTAGAGGACCCGGCGCCCGGCCCGCCGCCGGTGCACCACCCCGGCGGCCTGCAATCCGGCCAGGTGCTCGGAGACCGTGCTCGGCGCCAGCCCCAGCACGGTGGCCAGCCCGGTGGTGGTGGCCGGGGTGGTCAGCGCCCGCAGCACGGTGGCCCGGCCCCGGCCGATGAGCAGGGTGAGCCGGTCGTCCGGTGCCGGGGTGTGGCTCTCGGCCAGTACGGCGGCGCCGCGCGCCTGATAGGTCACCAGCACCACCTCGGGATGGTCCGAGGAGTAGAGCAGCGCGCCCCGCGAGAAGATCAGCGGCACCAGCAGGAGCCGCTGGTCGGTCGCGGTGAAGTCGTCCTCCAGCTGCTTCATCAGGGTGAGCACCGGCCGCTCCCAGCGGACCCGGTCGTGCAGCCGGGCGAGCAGGGCGTCCGGGCCTTCGGCGGCCAGCGCCCGGGCCCGCAGCAGGACCTCCTCGTCCAGCGCGGCCCGCATGGCCGGCCAGTACGGCGCCATGGCCCCGTCCCAGAAGGCGGCGAGCCCGTCGGCGAGCCGGTTCAGCGCGGTCTCCCGGTCGTCGAAGAACGGCCGCAGACAGGTCGGAACGCCGTCCGGGTGGTGCCGGGCGACCTGCTGCGCGATCACCTCGGCGGGCGTGTGCCGGACCTCGTGGAGCTGCTCCTCGATGGTGGGCGCCGGCGACCCCGGCATCGGGGCGAGGAAGTCCGGCAACATCCGGCCCACCTCGAAGTAGACCCGCAGCGGGGCGGTCGCCGGATAGGTGCGCAGCACGGCCCGAGCCCGCCGGGCCCAGCCGTCGTACGGCCAGGGCGCGGTCTCCGGGTGGCGGTGCAGCAGCCAGAGGCCGCAGACCGTCTCGATCAGCGGGCTGATCGCGATCCGGGTACGCGACAGGGTCGGTTCGTCGAGCTCGATCCGGATCACGCCCATGAGTTTACGGTCGAAGGGTGGGTGGGCAGCTCCGCCCGGCGCGGGCGGCACCGGGCGCGAGCAGCGACGGACGTCGCTTCCGGCCCACGGCGGCCGCGCGTAGCCCGTACCCCTGAAGTAATGCGGATGAGAGAAGCTGAGCGTGCCCGGTATCGTTGTGCGCACGCAGGCTTTGAACCGGCCATCACCGGGGAGCCTCCGGAAGAACGGGCCTTTTTGAAAGAGCCCTAGTAGAACCGGGCGGACACCGGACCGCGCAGCCTTCCGGCGAATGAGCGGGCGGGTCTCCATGAACCGCCAAGCGAGGTGGTACCGCGGGTCTTCGTCGAAGGCTCGTCCTCGCAGTCACGTCATGTGAACTGCTTGAGGGGAACACCAGATGGCCTACCCGAAACACACCGACGCCACCGGCGTTCCGGCGAGCCCGGATCTGCCGGCGGTCGAGCGTGCCGTGCTCGACCACTGGGCGGCCGACAAGACGTTCGAGGCGTCCGTCGACCAGCGGCCGGCGGGCGAGAACGGCGCGAACGAGTACGTCTTCTACGACGGTCCGCCGTTCGCCAACGGCCTGCCGCACTACGGCCACCTGTTCACCGGGTACGTGAAGGACCTGGTGCCGCGCTACCAGACGATGCGCGGCCGGCGGGTGGAGCGGCGGTTCGGCTGGGACACGCACGGCCTGCCCGCCGAGGTCGAGGCGGAGAAGCAGCTCGGCATCACCACCAAGGCGCAGATCGTCGACCTGGGCATCGACAAGTTCAACGACGCCTGCCGGACGTCGGTGCTCGCCTACACCAAGGACTGGGAGCGTTATGTGACGCGCCAGGCCCGGTGGGTGGACTTCCAGAACGACTACAAGACCCTCGACCCGGAGTACATGGAGTCGGTCATGTGGGCGTTCAAGACGCTGCATGACAAGGGCCTGGTGTACGAGGGCTTCCGGGTTCTCGCCTACTGCTTCCGGTGCGAGACGCCGCTGTCCAACACCGAGACGCGGATGGACGACGTCTATCGGGATCGGACCGATCCGGCGTTGACGGTCAAATTCCGGTTGGACACGGGCGAGGACATCGCGGTCTGGACGACGACCCCGTGGACGCTGCCGTCGAACCTGGCGCTCGCGGTCGGCCCTGAGATCGAATACGCTGTTATGTCCGATAATTCGGGACAGAAGCTGCTTATCGGCGCGGGGCGGGTCGGGGCGTACGCCAAGGAGCTGGAGGGCTACGAGCAGGTCGGCAGCGTCCACGGCCGGGATCTCGTCGGCCGCCGCTACACCCCGCTCTTCGACTTCCTGGTCGAGCCGGGCGGGGAGAACGCCTTCCAGGTCCTCGGCGCCGAGTTCGTGACCACCGAGGACGGCACCGGTGTCGTCCACATGGCCCCGGCCTTCGGTGAGGACGACCAGAACGCGTGCAACGCGGCCGGCATCCCGACCGTCGTGACCGTCGACGAACACACCCGGTTCACCTCGCTGGTCCCGGACTACCAGGGCCTCCAGGTGTTCGACGCCAACAAGCCGGTGATCGCCACGCTGAAGGAGCGCGGCGTGGTGCTGCGCCACGACGGGTACACGCACTCGTACCCGCACTGCTGGCGCTGTGACACCCCGCTCGTCTACAAGGCGGTGTCGTCCTGGTTCGTGGCGGTGAGCACGTTCCGGGACCGGATGGTCGAGCTGAACCAGCAGATCAGCTGGACGCCCTCGCACATCAAGGACGGCTCGTTCGGCAAGTGGCTGTCCAACGCCCGCGACTGGTCGATCTCCCGGAACCGGTTCTGGGGCTCGCCGATCCCGGTGTGGAAGTCGGACGACCCGCAGTATCCGCGCGTCGACGTCTACGGCTCCTACGAGGAGCTCGCGCGCGACTTCGGGGTGACCATCACCGACCTGCACCGGCCCTACGTCGACCAGCTGGTCCGCCCGAACCCGGACGACCCCACCGGCAGGTCGACGATGCGGCGCGTGCCGGAGGTGCTGGACTGCTGGTTCGAGTCCGGGTCGATGCCGTTCGCCCAGGTGCACTACCCGTTCGAGAACAAGGACTGGTTCGAGCACCACTACCCGGGTGACTTCATCGTCGAGTACATCGGGCAGACCCGCGGCTGGTTCTACACCATGCACGTGCTGGCCACGGCGCTGTTCGACCGGCCCGCGTTCCGCAACTGCCTGAGCCACGGCATCCTGCTGGGCGAGGACGGTCGCAAGATGTCCAAGTCTCTGCGGAACTATCCGGACGTGTACCGGGTGTTCGACACCTACGGGTCGGACGCGATGCGCTGGATGCTGATGTCGTCGCCGGTCCTCCGGGGCGGGGACATGCCGGTCACCGAGGTGGCGATCCGTGACTCGGTCCGGCAGGTGCTGCTGCCGTTGTGGAATGTCTGGTACTTCTTCAGCCTCTACGCGAACGCTTCGGATTACGTCGCGAAGAATCGGACGGATTCGACGCACCTGCTCGACCGGTACATCCTCGCCAAGACCGGTGAGCTGGTCAGCGACGTCCAGCGGCAGATGGACGACTACGACATCTCGGGTGCCGCGGCCAGCATCCGGTCCTACCTCGACGCCCTGACCAACTGGTACGTGCGCCGTTCCCGGGACCGCTTCTGGGCCGGCGACGAGGACGCCTTCGACACCCTGTCCACCGTGCTGGAGACCCTCACCCGGGTGGTGGCGCCGCTCGCGCCGCTGACCGCCGAGGAGATCTGGCGGGGCCTGACCGGCGGCCGTTCGGTGCACCTGACCGACTGGCCCTCGGCGGACGTGTTCCCGGCCGACCACGAGCTGGTCGCGTCGATGGACGCGATCCGGGACGTGGCGTCGGCGGCCCTGTCGCTGCGCAAGGCCAAGGGGCTGCGGGTCCGGCTGCCGCTGGCCACGCTCACCGTGGCCACTGCCGACGGAGGCCGGCTGACCGGCCTCGGCGACCTGCTCAAGGACGAGGTCAACGTCAAGGACGTGGTCTTCACCGACGACGTGGCCGCGTACTGCCAGCAGGTCCTGACGGTCGTCCCGCGGGCGCTCGGCCCCCGGGTCGGCAAGCAGGTCCAGCAGGTGATCAAGGCGGTCAAGAGCGGCGAGTGGCAGCTCGTCGACGGCGCACCGGTCGCGGCCGGCGTCACCCTCGCCGAGGGGGAGTACGAGCTGAGGCTGGTCGCCGCCGACGTGGAGAACTCCGCGCCGCTGCCGGCCGGCGGCGGTGTCGTGGTCCTCGACACGGTCGTCACCGAGGAGCTGGCCACCGAGGGCCTGGCCCGCGACGTGATCCGCGTCGTGCAGCAGGCCCGCCGGGACGCCGACCTCGACGTCAGCGACCGGATCGCGCTCGTGCTGTCGGCCGCGCCGGTGGTCCGGGCCGCGGTCGAGGCGTACCGGGAGTTCGTCGCCGGTGAGACTCTCGCCACGTCGGTGGAGTTCGCCGAGCTGGCGGAAGGCTTCACGGGCGAGGTCGGCGACGCCGAACAGGTCACGGTGACCGTTTCGGCGGTGTGATTCAACCGATTGGCCCGGATGTTCGCCTGGTGTGGGCGAATGTCCGGGCCGGTCCAAGATCACTGGGTACATCGCGGCAACTGTCAGCTAACCTCACAACACCATCCACCCCCCACGCGTCCGGAGGACGAGTTGCCGCTGCTCTACTCGATCGGCAAGGTCACTGTCGGCAAGGTGCTGATGACCGGCTGGCGGCCGCACGTCGAAGGCATCGAGAACATCCCGCAGACCGGCGGCGCCATCTTCGCGGGCAACCACCTCTCCGTCGCCGACGAACTCCTCCTCGGCGCCGTGGTGCCCCGCCACCTGGCCTTCTGGGCCAAGTCCGACTACTTCACCGGCACCGGCGTCAAGGGTTTCCTCAACCGCAAGCTGATGGAGGGCCTCGGCGCCATCCGCGTCGAGCGCGAGGGTGGCCGGGCCGCACTCACCGCCTTCGACGCCGCCATCCCGGCGCTGCGCGAGGGTGAACTGATCGCGGTCTATCCCGAGGGCACCCGGTCGCCCGACGGGCGCCTCTACCGCGGGCGGACCGGCGTCGCCCGGCTGGCCGTCGCCGCGGGCGTCCCGATCATTCCGGTCGGCGTCCTCGGGACCGACAAGGTTCAGCCGATCGGCCGTCTCGTCCCGAAGCTGGAGCGCGGCGTCATCACGGTCAAGTTCGGCAAGCCGATCGATACGGTGGGCCGGCCCGACGACCGCACCGCGCTGCGCGAACTCACCGACCAGGTGATGGGCGAGATCCAGCGGCTCACCGGGCAGGAGTACGTTCCGCGCTACGCCCCCAAGCGCGAGGAATAGACCACAGCCCCCGGAGCCAGCCGTTTCAGGCGGCCGGCTCCAGGACGGTGTCGCGGAGACTGCTCACCAGCTCGGCGCTCTCCTCCAGCGACCGCCGGGTGAGCAGAACCGTGGCGAGACTGCCGTGGTCCGCCCAGGCGCACGCCACCACCGCCGTGTCCTCCAGCCGGCCGGTCCCGCACAGCTGATGCGCGCCGAACACACCCAGGTCGAACGGCTGCACGTCCCTCAGCCGGAGCGAATCGGACAGCCGCGCCAGCTGAGCCTCCACGTCGGAGCCCGGGGTGAGCCGGAAACCGGTGACACCGAAGACGGTGACGCGCTTGCCGCGCCCGTCGGCGTAGATGCCGGCGAAGGAGTCGCCGCCCGATCCGGCCGACTGCAACTCGTCGGCCAGCCGCTGTGCGGCGCGCCGGCCGGCCGCGGTGTCGCGCAGCTTCAGATCGGCGAAGGAGTCCGGGAGCACGGCCGTCACCGGGTACTGCCGGACGCCCGGCACCAGCCAGTAGCCGAGGGCCAGCCCGATGATCACCAGCAGCACCAGGCGGCGCAGCCGACGGCGCCGGCGTGGCCGGGGGAGCGGCCGGGCCGCCCACGGGGGTGGCGTGGCCGGTGGGCGGGGCTGAACCGGGATCCGGTCCGGGGCCGCGACCTTCCGACCCCACGCCCGGATCTTCTCCGGGGCGTTGCCGGCCGCCTCCTGACTCTTCGCCGTGGCGCGGCGGGCCGCTTCCTGGCTCTTCGTGGCGGCGCTGCGTGCCGCTTCCTGGCTTTTCGTGGCGGCGCTGCGGCCCCAGGCGCGGACCTTCGGTGGGAGCAGCGGCGGCAGGCCGGTGCCGGCGGCCGGCACCGCGGTGCGGTCGTCCTCCGGGTCGGCCTCGCCGCCGGTGAGCCGGTCGATCATGCGGGACCAGCGGGAGCGGCGCGGCCCCTGCTCGGGCACCATCGCGGCGCCGCTCCACCGGCCGGGAATCGCCTCGGTGGGCGGGTCGTTCTCGCCGGATCCGGCGTACCGGGTGGGGTCGGGCATTCCGGCGGCCGGAGTCTCATCGCCCGGCTGCGGGTCGGCCATCTCTCCGATCTCCTCCACGCTCGGCGACACGGTCGTCTTCACCCAGGTTAGGGACGCTGTGCCAGTGGGACGGCGAGGCCGGATCCGGGCAGTGGACACCAATGGCGGACAACGAGGGCGATGTGCGAGACGCTCCGGAGTCGTATGGTTACCCGGACTTGGCGTCGTCCGGCCTCGCTGGCCGGATGAGTGCCCGGATTCACGTTCGCGTGCAGACGGAAGAGGTCGCCGCACCATGAGCACGACGCAGAGGAACGCTGTCACGATCTCCGGGGCGGTCTCCGGTCGTCCGATGCTGTTCGCCCACGGGTACGGCTGCGATCAGAACATGTGGCGGCTGGTGACCCCGGCGTTCGCGGACACCCACCGGATCGTCCTGTTCGACCACGTCGGGAACGGGCGGTCGGACCTGTCGGCGTACCGGGACTCACGGCACGGCACGCTCGCCGGCTACGCCGAGGACATTCTGGAGATCGTCGAGGAACACGATCTGCGGGACGTCGTCTTCGTCGGGCACTCGGTGTCCGCCATGATCGGTGTGCTGGCCGCGATCCGGGAACCGGACCGGTTCGCCGGGATCGTGATGGTCGGCCCGTCCCCGCGGTACATCGACGACGAGGCGGACGGCTATGTCGGCGGGTTCGCCCGCTCCGACATCGAGGAGATGCTGGAGTCGCTGGACAGCAACTATCTGGGCTGGTCCAGCGCGATGGCGCCGGTGATCATGGGTAACCCGGAGCGGCCCGAGCTGGGCGAGGAGCTGACAAACAGCTTCTGCCGGACCGATCCGGAGATCGCCAGGAAGTTCGCGCAGGTCACCTTCCTCTCGGACAACCGCGCCGACCTGCCCAACCTCCGGGTTCCGTCGCTGATCCTCCAGTGCTCGGACGACGTCATCGCCCCCACCGTGGTCGGTGAGTACGTTCACAAGAACACCAGGGAGAGCACCTTCATGGCCCTCAACGCGACCGGGCACTGTCCGAATCTGAGCGCACCGGAGGAGACGGTTGACGCGATCAAGTCCTGGTTGTAGACACGGGCATGATCGGCGGACGATTGGCGTGAGTGAATCTGGCGGGCCGGACGTGACACAGGAGTTGCGACTGCCCTGGGACGACGATCCCGAGGATCTGTACGAACACGCGCCGTGTGGCTACCTCACGACGCTCCCGGACGGCACCATCGTCCGGGTCAACGAGACCTTCCTGACCTGGACGGGGTATGCCCGTACCGATCTGATCGGTCACAAACGGTTCCGTGACCTGCTCACCCCCGGTGACCAGATCTTCCACGAGACGCACTACGCGCCGTTGCTGACGATGCAGGGTGAGGTGCATGAGATCGCGCTCGACGTGGTCCGTGCCGACCGGAGCCGGGTGCCCACCCTGGTCAACTCGGTGCTGGAGTCCGGCCCCGACGGCACTCCCCGGATCATCCGCACGATGATCTTCAACGCCACCGAGCGGCGGGGCTACGAGCGGGAGCTGCTGGGCTCCCGCCGCGCCGCGGAGTCCTCCGAGCAGCGGGTGCGGGTGCTCCAGCAGATAGTGGCCGACCTGGCGGCGGCTCCTACCGAGGCCGAGGTGGCGGAAGCGGTGATCCGCGCCCCGGAACCCGCGTTCCAGGCCGCCAGCAGCAGCATCTTCCTGGTCGACCCGGAGCGGGACGAGCTGATCGCGGTCTCCTCGACCGATCCGACCACCAGCAACTGGGACGACATGCCCCGCTCGTCGACCCGGGCGGTCGCCGAGGTGGCCCGGCGCGGCGACCTGCACGTGATCGCCACCGTGGCGGAGGCCGAGGAGCACTTCCCGGATCTGGCCGAGTCGATGCGCCGCTCCGAGCGCAAGACCGTGGTGCTGCTGCCGCTCACCACCGGGCCGGCCGAGGAGCACGGCGCCGTGGCGGTGCTGGGTGTGCTGGCGTTCAGTTTCCGTGAGGAGCGCGTGCTCACCGACGGTGAGCTGCGGGTGATCCGGCTGCTCGGACAGCAGGCGGGACAGGCGCTGGACCGAGCCCGGCTGTACGACGAGGGCCGCCGCCGCGAGGACCGGTCCTCCTTCCTGGCCCGCACCACCCGGGCGCTGGACGAGCAGCACCGCCTGTTGCAGCGGGCCCGCCGCCTGGTCGAGCGGGTGGTGCCGGAGATCGCCGACTGGGCGCTGGTCCGCCTCCAGGTGGGCCCGGCCGGCCTGGTTGAGCACCACGGCGGCCCCGCCCCCGATCCGGAGCTGCTGGACGCCCGGGTCGCCGAGGCGGTCGAGACCTGCGCGCCGGTCTACGCCGGCGACGGTGACGGACTGGGCTGCACCGTGCTGCCGCTGACCGTCCGCGGCCGGGTGATCGGCACCCTGGCCCTGCGGATGGCCCCGGACCGGCGCGGCGCCGGGGCGGACCGGCTCTTCCTGGTCGATCTGGCCGACCGGGCCGCCCTGGCGCTGGAGAACGCCCGGCTCTACGAGCAGGAGCGGGCCATCGCCCGGACGTTGCAGCGCAGCCTGCTCGCCGCGGACGTGCCGGGCGCCGACTCCCGGTTCGCGCTGGAGACCCACTACCAGGCCGCCGCGCAGGACCTGGAGGTCGGCGGTGACTGGTACGACGCCTTCCTGATCACCGCGAACAAGCTGGCCGTGGTGGTCGGCGACGTGGTCGGGCGGGGCATCGACGCGGCCACCACGATGGGTCAGCTGCGCAGCGCGATCCGGGCGCTGGCCACCGCCGAGAACGGTCCGGCCCGGCTCCTGGAGGGGCTGGACCGGTTCTGCGAGCGGGTCGAGTCGGCGCGGATGGCGACCGTCGTCTACGCCGAGATCGACCTGCTCAGCGGCGAACTGACGTACGCCACGGCCGGTCACCTGCCGCTGCTGCTGCACGAGCCGGCCGGCCCACCGCAGTACCTCATGCAGGCCCGTTCGGCGCCGCTCGGCTCCCGGGCCGGCGACCGCCACCGGGTGGAGGACCGGATCCGGCTGTCCGGCGGGAGCCGTCTGCTGCTCTACACCGACGGGCTCATCGAGCGCCGGGGCCGCGGACTCGACCGGGGTTTCGAGATCCTCGCCCGGGAGTTCTCGCGGCTGCGCGACGCCCCGCTCAAGGGCCTGACCGCCGGGCTGGCCGACATCCTGGTCGGCCGCGACCACGGCGACGACGTCTGCATGCTCTGCCTCTCCCTCGGCACCGAGGAGCGGCTGGAGCGCTCGATCGGCGCCGACCCGGTCCAGATCTCCCGGCTCCGCGCGGACATGCGGGGCTGGATGGCGGGCCACGGCATCGACCCGGACTGTCTGAACGCGGTGCTGCTGGCCAGTTCCGAGGCGGTGGCGAACGCGATCGAGCACGGCTACCGGGACGACCCGTTCGGGATGGTGGACGTGTCCGCCACGATCAGCGCCGACGCCGTGGAGATCCGGGTCAGCGACCACGGCACCTGGCGTGGGCCGGGCGCCGACCTGGCCCGGGGCCGCGGCCTGCAACTGATCTACGAGTCGATGGACGAAGTGAGCTTCGACCAGGGGGAGGGGACTACGGTGACCATGCGGCGGCATCGGGGTAAGTCGTCATGAGCGACCGAAGGGAGTTCATGACGACGCCGGACTGCGCTTTTGAATCCCGAGTGGGGGAACAGTGACGGACCAGTGGGTGAGCTTCTCCCGCCGGGGGACCGCCGAACTGGTCCACCTCAAGGGTGAGATCGACCTGGCCAACGCCAACGACATCGGCCGGGCCATCGTGGCCCGGACCACCGGGGCCGACGCCGTGCTGATCGACCTGACCGCGGTCTCGTTCCTGGACAGCGCCGGGGTCCGGTTGCTCGACTTCATCGTGGGTGACCTGGATGATCGGAGGAAGCCGGTTCGGCTGATCGTCGGCGAGCGGGGGGCCGCACGGATGACGTTGCAGCTCTGTTCGTTCCGCAGTGACCTGCTGGCCACCGATCTGGACCGGGCGGCGGCGGAACTGGACCGATAGCCTCCATCGGCCTCGCGTACCCTGGACACCCATGAGCGTGAGTTCCGTCTTCCCGCAGCTCGAGCAGCTGCTGCCCCGGGTCAGCAAACCGATCCAGTACGTGGGCGGCGAGCTCGGCGCCGTCGTCAAGGACTGGGACGCCACCACGGTCCGGTGGGCGCTGATGTATCCGGACGCGTACGAGGTCGGCCTGCCCAACCAGGGTGTGCAGATCCTCTACGAGGTGCTCAACGAGCAGGAGGACGTGCTCGCCGAGCGCACCTACGCGGTCTGGCCGGACCTCGAGGCCCTCATGAAGGAGAACGGCGTCCCGCAGTTCACCGTCGACGCGCACCGCCCGGTGAAGGCGTTCGACGTGTTCGGCCTGTCGTTCGCCACCGAGCTCGGCTACACCAACATGCTGAGCGCCCTGGACCTGGCCGGCATCCCGCTGGAGAGCGCCGACCGGGACGAGACCCACCCGATCGTGCTGGCCGGCGGCCACGCCAGCTTCAACCCGGAGCCGATCGCCGACTTCATCGACGCCGCCGTGCTCGGTGACGGCGAGGAGGCGGTCCTGGAGATCACCGGGATCATCCGGGACTGGAAGGCGGAGGGCTGCCCGGGCGGCCGGGACGAGGTGCTGCTGCGCCTGGCCCGCACCGAGAGCATCTACGTGCCCCGGTTCTACGACGTGGACTACCTGCCCGACGGCCGGATCCAGCGGGTCGTGCCGAACCGGCCGGACGTGCCGTTCCGGGTTGCCAAGCGGACCACCATGGATCTGGACGCGTGGCCGTACCCGAAGAAGCCTCTCGTCCCGCTCGCCGAGACGGTCCACGAGCGCTATGCCGTGGAGATCTTCCGGGGTTGCACCCGGGGCTGCCGGTTCTGCCAGGCCGGCATGATCACCCGCCCGGTGCGGGAGCGGTCGATCACCACGGTCGGCCAGATGGTCAAGGAGGGCCTGGAGTTCTCCGGCTTCAACGAGGTGGGCCTGCTCTCGCTGTCCAGCGCCGACCACTCCGAGATCGGTGACATGTGCTCCGGCCTGGCCGAGCAGTACGCGGACACCAACGTCTCGCTGTCGCTGCCGTCCACCCGGGTCGACGCGTTCAACATCGATTTGGCCCAGGAGCTGTCCCGCAACGGACGGCGGACCGGTCTCACCTTCGCGCCGGAGGGCGGTTCGGAGCGGATCCGCAAGGTCATCAACAAGATGGTGACCAAGGAGGACCTGATCCGTACGGTCGTGACGGCGTACTCGAACGGCTGGCGCCAGGTGAAGCTGTACTTCATGTGCGGCCTGCCCACCGAGACCGACGAGGACGTCCTCGAGATCGCGCACATGGCCCACGAGGTGATCCGGGCCGGCCGCGAGGCCGCCGGCACCAAGGACATCCGCTGCACCGTGTCGATCGGCGGTTTCGTGCCGAAGCCGCACACCCCGTTCCAGTGGGCCTCGATGGAGCGTCCCGAGGTCATCGACGCCCGCCTCAAGCTGCTCAAGAACGAGATCAACAGTGACCGCTCGCTGGGCCGGGCGATCGGTTTCCGCTACCACGACGGCGAGCCGTCGCTGATCGAGGGCCTGCTGTCCCGCGGCGACCGCCGGGTCGGCAAGGTCGTCCGCCGGGTCTGGGAGAAGGGCGGCCGTTTCGACGGCTGGTCCGAGCACTTCTCGTACTCTCGGTGGGTCGAGGCCTGCGACGAGGTCCTGCCCGAGATGGGCGTGGATCTGGACTGGTTCACCACCCGCGAGCGTGAGGAGCTGGAGGTCCTGCCCTGGGACCACCTCGACTCCGGCCTCGACAAGGACTGGCTCTGGCAGGACTGGCAGGACTCCCTCAGCGAGTACGAGCAGGACGACTGCCGCTGGACCCCCTGCTTCGACTGCGGCGTCTGCCCGGCGATGGACACCGAGATCCAGATCGGCCCGACCGGCAAGAAGCTGCTTCCCCTGACACCCGTGAAGAATCTGCGGGTTCCCGCTTAGGAGTTTCCGATTCCCCCGAAGAACCAACCCGTCGGCGGCCAGGCGCCGGTCGTCCAGCGGATCCGTCTGCGGTACGCCAAGCGTGGCCCGCTGCGTTTCACCTCGCACCGCGACTTCGCCCGCGCGTTCGAGCGGGCGCTGCGCCGTGCCGCCGTACCGATCGCCTATTCGCAGGGCTTCACCCCACACCCCAAGATCTCGTACGCGAGCGCCGCGCCCACCGGCGTCGGCAGCGAGGCGGAGTACCTGGAGATTGGCCTCCAGGCGCCGGTCGACCCGGAGCAGTTGCGTGCCGCACTGGACGCCGCGCTCTCCCCGGGCCTCGACGTCCTGGAGGCGGTGATCGCGGGCGAGGGCAGCCTCGCCGACCGGATCGACGCGTCCCGCTGGCAGCTGGAACTGCCCGGGGTCGAGCCCGCGGACGCCGAGAAGGCGGTGACCGCGTTCCTCGACTCCGCGGAAGTCCTGGTGGAACGCATGACCAAGCAGGGTCGCCGTACCTTCGACGCCCGGGCCGCGGTGACCCGTTGTGCGGTGTCCGGGGAGCCGGACCTACCTTCCGGGGCCGTTGGCGTACGGTGTGCGATAATCGACCTTGTCGTACGGCAGGTGACGCCCGCCGTGCGGCCCGATGACGTCCTCTCCGGCCTGCGCGTGGTGGCCGGCCTGGAGCCGCCGGTGCCCCCACGGGTTACCCGGCTGGCCCAGGGCACACTCACCGCGCAGGGGGAGATCGTCGATCCGTTGGACGCGGATCGCGGGGATGTCGGCATCGGAGGACGCTAGCCGCAAACCGGCTGGTGTTCGTAGAACGTTTTTCAACGTGGCGAGGGCGGCAGCATCCGGAGCCGGCCAACGGCCCGGCGGTCTTCGGCCCGCTGCCAGGTTGAAAAAGGTTCACTTGACAGACTTCGGCAAGCCCGTCCCCAATCGGTCGGGCCCGAAAAACTTTGCAGCGACCCTGCGTGGCAGCGCTCACCCGCGCCCGGGGTCGCCGAGAACTGGAGAGCGCCCCATGCTCGATAACGAGCCCCCAGTCAACCTGGGAGAACAGGGCGGCGAACGGGACGGAGCAGAGACTCCTCCCGGAGATACCGCCGCAAGCACCACCCCGGTACGCCGGACGCGGGCCCCGCGCCGCAAGGCGGCGGCACCTCCGCCCGAGGCCGAGGCGCCGGACAGCGCCGCCGAGCCCGGTGCGGAGACCGAGACCCCGGCCCCCGCTCCGGTGAAGAAGGCCACCCGGAGCCGGAAGAAGGCCGCCGCGCCTGCCGCCCCGGCCGAGGCGCCGGTCGCCGAGGCGCCGGTCGCCGACGAGCCGGTCGCCGAGACTCCGCCGCCGGTGAAGAAGGCCACCCGGGCCCGCCGTAAGAAGGTCGAGCAGCCCGCCCTCGTCGAGGTGGAGGAGCAGCCCGCTCCCGCGGCCCCAGTCGCCGAGATCCCGGTCGCCGCCGTGGACGAGGACGAGATCACCGAGGACGAGGCCGCCCTCATCGAGGACGCCGCCGTGGCGGCCGCCTCCGCGGCCCGTGAGGCCGCCGTACCGGTCGTCGGGGTCCTGCCGCTCGATGACGACTTCGTCGAGGAGAAGCCGGCCCGGCCCGCCCGGGCCCGCCGGGCAGCGCTGCCGCCCGCCGTGCTCTTCATGCCGCCGGATGCCGCCGAGGCCGAGTCCGCCCCGGTGAGCCGTCGCCGTCGCGGCGCCGCCGAGCCGCCGGTGGCCGCCGAGGCCCCGGTCGCCGAGGTCGCCGAGACGACCGAGGAGGAGACCGAGGAGGCCGTCGAGGCCCCGCGCCGTGGCCGGCGCCGCCGTCGTGGCGCGGCCGAGGAGCCCGCCGAGGTCACCGCCACCGAGACCGAGCCGGTCACCGACGAGGTGGACGAGGTCGACGAGAGCGCCGACGACGTCGAGGACGGCGCCGACGAGGACGAGGACGGCGGCATCCGCCGTCGCCGCCGCCGGGGCCGTCGTGGCCGCGGCCGGGGCAAGGGCCCGTCCGACGAGGCCGACGAGAACGACACCGAGGACGGCGACGTCGAGGAGGGCGCCGAGGCCTCCGCCGAGGACGGCGAGGAGGACGAGGAGTCCGAGGACGGCGAGGGCGACGGGGTCACCCGCCGTCGGCGCCGGCGCCGGCGCAAGGGTTCCAGCGGTGACGGCGAGACCGGCGGTATCGAGGACGGCGTGCACACGGTGGTCCGGGTGCGTGAGCCCCGGCGTACCGACGAGGTGCAGGGTGTCTCCGGCTCGACCCGGCTCGAGGCCAAGCGCCAGCGCCGCCGGGACGGCCGGGAGCAGCGCCGTACCCGTCCGCCGATCCTGAGCGAGTCGGAGTTCCTGGCCCGCCGCGAGGCGGTGGACCGGGTCATGGTGGTCCGGCAGAAGCAGGACCGTACCCAGATCGCGGTCCTCGAGGACGGCATCCTGGTCGAGCACTACGTGGCCCGGGCCACCTCCGGCACCATGGTCGGCAACGTCTACCTCGGCAAGGTGCAGAACGTGCTGCCGAGCATGGAGGCCGCGTTCGTCGACGTGGGCCGCGGCCGCAACGCCGTGCTCTACGCCGGTGAGGTCAACTGGGACGCCACCGGGCTGGAGGGCCGGGCCCGCTCGATCGAGCAGGCGCTGCGTTCCGGCGACTCGGTGCTGGTGCAGGTCACCAAGGACCCGATCGGCCACAAGGGCGCCCGGCTGACCAGCCACATCGCGCTCTCCGGCCGGCACCTGGTCTACGTGCCCAACGGCAACGCCTCCGGCATCAGCCGCAAGCTGCCGGACACCGAGCGCAAGCGGCTCCGCGACATCCTGAAGAAGCTGGTGCCGGACGGCGCGGGCGTGATCGTCCGGACCGCGGCCGAGGGCGCCAGCGAGGACGAGCTGGCCCGCGACGTCAAGCGGCTGCAGGCGCAGTGGGAGGACATCCAGGCCCGGGCCACCGAGGGCAACGCCCCGCGCGCCCTGTCCGAGGAGCCCGACCTGGTCATCCGGGTGGTCCGGGACCTCTTCAACGAGGACTTCCGCGACCTGGTGGTGCAGGGCGAGCAGGCGTACGCCGAGGTGGAGAACTACCTCGACTCGGTCTCCCCGGACCTGCTGGAGCGGCTCCGCCGGCACACCGGCACGCAGGACGTCTTCGCCGAGTGGCGGATCGACGAGCAGATCCTCAAGGGTCTGGACCGCAAGGTCTTCCTGCCGTCCGGCGGCCACCTGGTGATCGACCGCACCGAGGCGATGACCGTCGTGGACGTCAACACCGGCAAGTACACCGGTGCGGGCGGCAACCTCGAGGAGACGGTCACCCGCAACAACCTGGAGGCGGCCGAGGAGATCGTGCGCCAGCTGCGGCTGCGTGACCTCGGCGGCATCGTGGTGATCGACTTCATCGACATGGTGCTGGAGAGCAACCGCGACCTGGTGCTGCGGCGGCTCACCGAGTGCCTGGGCCGGGACCGGACCAAGCATCAGGTCACCGAGATCACCTCGCTGGGCCTCGTCCAGATGACCCGTAAGCGGATCGGCGCGGGCCTGCTGGAGGCGTTCAGCGAGAACTGTGACCACTGCAAGGGCCGCGGCCTGATCATCCACGCGGAGCCGGTGCCGGAGAAGCGGTCCAACGGCGGTGGCGGTAGCAGCAGCAGTGGTGGTGGCACCCAGGTGAAGGCGGTCGCCGCGGCGGTGCGTACCGAGGCGCCTGCCCCGCAACCGCAGTCCTCCCGGCAGCGGCGCCGCCGCGGTGGTGGCGACAGCGCCCCGGTCGAACCGGTGGAGCAGATCGAGGCCGTCGAGCCGGTGGAGCAGATCGAGCCGGTGGAGCCGGTCGTCGAGCCGGTGACGCCGGTGGAGGAGCCGCCGGCCGTCGCCGAGGTGGCCGAGGAGCCCGGTCCGGTCGCGGAGGTGGCCGAGGTGCCGCCGGCCGCCCCGGTGGCGGGTTCCGGCATCGTCCGGCGCGTGCAGTCGGCGCTGACCACCTCGGACGGCGACGACGACTACGACATCAGTGGTTACGACCTGTCCCGGTACGACTCGGCGGAGGCCAACGGGCACGCCGGCGAGGCCGAGCCGATGCGGCTGGTCGGGGCCGACGACCCGGACGCGGCCGAGGACGAGGACGACGAGGACGACGACGTGGTGGGCGCCGGCACGGGCACCCGCCGACGGTCCCGGCGGGGTGGCGCACGGCGCCGTACCCGCCCCTGAACGGCTGAAACCCGGCCCGGTAGTGATCTGTAAAGAAAGCTAACTACCGGGCCGGGTTTTCCGTTACCCTCGGCGGGATCGATCCCTGTCCCCCGAGGAGACCGACGCCCATGCGTACCCCTGCTCTCGCCTCCGTGGCGCTCGCCGCGCTGCTGCTGGCCGGATGCTCCGGTGGCGACCCCGCGCCCACGGCCGCCGGGCCGACCCCGGCCGTGGCCGGGTCGGCGGCCGCCACCACCGAGAAGCCCACCGACACCGCGCTCGCCGAGGACACCGAGGCCATCTGCGCCCAGGCGAGCCGGACCAGCACGAGTTTCGGCACCACCTTCGCCGAGGACTACCAGCTGCTGATCAAGGCCGCCGCCGAGGGCGCCGAGGCGAAGGCCAAGGCCCAGGAGAAGGTCACCCGGGACGTGGAGAACTTCTCCTTCGCCCTGCTGGACATGTCGAAGCTCGCCTCGGACGCGGAGCTCAAGAAGGCGCTCGCCGCCATGGGCGCGCAGATCACCGCTCTCAAGGGTGACGTGGCCAAGATCGACGACAAGAAGCTGGCCGCCCTGCATGCCACGCTGGACAAGGCCTGCGGCCGGGGGTAGAGCCCGGTTTGGGTCTCGGCCCGGCTATGAAGTAGTCTTGCCGACGGCGCCTTTTCGGCGCTAGTTCCGTGCGCGCCTCCAAGCGCTTGCCGGAGCCTCTTAGCAACATCCGCCAGCAGCCCTACGGCTGCGTAAGTCTCAGGGAGTCCGCGTCCCATGTACGCGATCGTCAAGACCGGCGGCAAGCAGTACAAGGTTGCCGAGGGCGACGTGATCGAGGTCGAGAAGCTCGCGGGTCAGCCCGGCGATGCCCTGACCCTCGCCGCGGTCCTCCTCGTCGACGGTGACAACCTGGTGACCGAAGCGGCCAAGCTTGCCAACGTTACGGTGTCCGGCGAGATTGCCGAGCACACCAAGGGTCCGAAGATTCGGATCCACAAGTTCAAGAACAAGACCGGATACCACAAGCGCCAGGGGCATCGTCAGCCGCTGACCCGCGTCAAGGTGACCGGCATCAAGACCGGGAAGTAGGCGCGCCATGGCTCACAAAAAGGGTGCATCCAGCTCGCGTAACGGCCGTGAGTCCGCCGCTCAGCGACTGGGTGTGAAGCGGTTCGGTGGCCAGCTGGTCAACGCCGGCGAGATCCTGATCCGCCAGCGGGGCACGAAGTTCCACCCGGGCGACCTGGTCGGCCGTGGCGGCGACGACACGCTGTTCGCGCTTGCCGCCGGCAACGTCCAGTTCGGCACCTTGCGTGGTCGCAAGACCGTCAGCATCGTGCCGGTCGCGGAGTAGTTTTTCTCTACAGCGGGCCGTGGACCCTCGGGTCCGCGGCCCGCTGTCGTTTTTCAACCCGGCGGCTGGCCCTCAGTGCTGTCCCAGCGACGCTGAGACAGCACTGAGAACCAGCCAGCAGTAGTAGGAGTCGCAAAGTGACCACGTTCGTCGACCGGGTAGTGCTGCACCTGCAGGCGGGTGACGGCGGGCACGGCTGTGCCTCCGTGCACCGGGAGAAGTTCAAGCCGCTCGGTGGGCCCGACGGCGGCAACGGCGGGCACGGCGGCAGCATCACCCTGGTGGTGGACCCGCAGCAGCACACCCTGCTGGACTTCCACTTCCACCCGCACATCAAGGCGAACAGCGGTGGCGGCGGCGCCGGGTCGAACCGGGACGGCGCGACCGGCAGGGACCTGATCCTCAAGGTGCCGGACGGCACGGTCGTGCAGACCGAGGACGGCGAGGTGCTGGCCGACCTGATCGGCGCCGGCACCGAGTTCACCGTGGCCCGCGGCGGCCGGGGCGGCCGGGGCAACGCCTCGCTGGCCAACGCCCGGCGCAAGGTGCCCGGCTTCGCCGAACTGGGCGAGCCCGGCGACCAGCTGGACGTGGTCCTGGAGCTGAAGAGCGTCGCCGACGTCGGCCTGGTGGGTTTCCCGTCGGCCGGCAAGTCGTCGCTGATCTCGGTGATGTCCGCGGCCAAGCCGAAGATCGCCGACTACCCGTTCACCACGCTGGTGCCGAACCTGGGCGTGGTGCAGGCCGGTGACGAGACCTACACCATCGCCGACGTGCCCGGCCTGATCCCGGGCGCGGCCACCGGCAAGGGCCTGGGCATGCAGTTCCTGCGGCACATCGAGCGGACCTCGGTGCTGGTGCACGTGCTGGACGCGGCGGCGCCGGAGATCGAGCGGGACCCGCTGGCCGACCTGGACGCGATCGAGGCCGAGCTGTCGGCGTACGGGGGGCTGGAGGACCGGCCGCGCCTCGTGGTGCTCAACAAGGTCGACATCCCGGACGGGCGGGACCTCGCCGAGATGGTCCGCCCCGACCTCGAGGCTCGCGGCTACCAGGTCTTCGAGATCAGCGCGATCACCCGTGAGGGCCTGCGTGAGTTCAGCTTCGCCCTGGCCAAGCTGGTCGCCGAGTACCGGGCGGCCAAGCCGGTCGAGGAGGCGACCCGGATCGTGATCCGCCCCCGGGCGGTCGACGACACCGGCTTCACCATCGAGCAGGACGAGGACGGCGTCTTCGTGATCCGCGGCACCCAGGTGGAGCGCTGGATCAAGCAGACCAACTTCGACAACGACGAGGCCATCGGCTACCTGGCCGACCGGCTGGATCGGATCGGCGTCGAGAGCGAGCTCGCCAAGAAGGGCGCCCAGGCCGGCGACCCGGTCCGCATCGGCACGCGCGAGTTCGACTGGCATCCCAACGCCGGGGAGTACGTCTCCGGCCCGCGTGGCACCGACTCCCGCCTGGAGGAGCTCGACACCCGGCCGTCCGCGGCGCAGCGGCTCGCGGCCCGCAAGGCCCGCCGCATCCGCAACGACGACGAGATTCAGCACATGGCCGCCGACGGGACGGTCAGCACGGTGTCGAACTCGCAGTTGCCGGTGCTGGTCACCGACGAGGACGACGACATCGAGGGATAGTTCGGCGCGAGCGTACGGCGAGGGCGCCGCCCTCGCCGTATCGACGGACCGTGGCGGGGCATGATGGTCGTCATGCCGACCCTGACCCGTGCCGAGGCCGCCGACCGAGCAGCTGTCGTGGACGTCGAGGATTACCACGTCGACCTGGATCTCACCGCGGACGGTGACACGTTCCGATCCCGTACGGTGGTCCGGTTCCGGGCCCGGCCGGGCGCCGCCACGTTCCTGGAGTTCGAGCCGGTCGACGTCGCGTCGATGACGCTGAACGGTGTACCCGTGGCGCCCGGGGCGTCCACCGGAGTCCGGCTGGAGCTGACCGGCCTGGCCGAGGAGAACGAGCTGGTCGTCGATGCCCTGATGCGGTATTCGAACGACGGCGAGGGCCTGCACCGGTACACCGACCCGGCCGACGGCCGCACCTACCTCTACCAGCACCTGTTCATCAACAACGCGGGCCGGGTGCTGCCCAGCTTCGACCAGCCCGACCTCAAGGCGTCGTTCCGGGTGAGCGTGACCGCCCCGGCCGACTGGGTGGTGGCCACCAACGGCATCCTGGTCTCCCGGGAGGGCGGGCGCTGGGAGTTCGCGCCCACCAAGCGGATCTCCACCTACCTGGCCAGCCTGATCGCCGGGCCGTACCACGTGGTGACCAGCGAGCACGACGGCATCCCGCTGGCCCTCTACGCCCGCGCCGCCCTGGCCCAGCACCTGGAGGCCCAGGCGCCGGAGATCCTGCAACTGACCCGGCAGGCGCTGGACCGGTTCCACGAGATGTTCGAGATCCGCTACCCGTTCGGGCACTACCAGCAGGCTTTCGCGCCCGAGTTCAACTTCGGGGCCATGGAGTACCCGGGCCTGGTCGTCTTCCGGGACGAGATGATCCCGCGCTCCAAGGTCACCGACAGTGAGCGGGAGCGCAGGGCCAACATCATCGCCCATGAGATGGCCCACATGTGGTTCGGCGACCTGGTCACCATGGCCTGGTGGGACGACCTGTGGCTGAACGAGTCGTTCGCCGAGTACCTGGGCAGCCGGGTGACCGCCGAGGCGACCCGGTTCTCCGACGCGTGGACCACTTTCGCGATGCAGCGCAAGGCCTGGGGGCTGCGGGCCGACCAGCGGCCCTCCACCCATCCGGTCGCCCCCTCCGAGGTCTCCGACACCGACGAGGCACTGCTCAACTTCGACGGCATCTCGTACGCGAAGGGCGCCGCCGTCCTCAAGCAGCTGGTCGCCTGGCTCGGTGACGAGGCCTTCCTGACCGGGCTCAACGCGCATTTCGAGGCGCACGCGTACGGCAACGCCACCCTGGCCGACCTGCTCGGCGCGCTGTCCAAGGCGTCCGGCCGGGACCTGTCCGGCTGGGCCGAGGTGTGGCTGCGCCGGGCCCAGGTCAACACGCTGCGTGCCGAGGTGACCCGGGATGGCGCGAACTACGCCGAGGTGGCCGTGGCGCAGACCGCCCCCGAGGGCTACCCGACACTGCGCCCGCACCGGATCGGCGTCGGCCTGTACGACCGGGTGCCCGGCGGAGGAGTGGTGCGCCGTAAACGCCTCGAGGTCGAGCTGGAGGCGTCCGGGCGTACCGTGCTGACCGCTCTCACCGGGGAGCCGGCGGCGGACCTGCTGCTGCTCGACGACGGCGATCTGACGTACGCGAAGATCCGCCTCGACCCGGAGTCGACCGCCGGCGTGCCGCAGCTCCTGCCGCTGCTGGACGACTCGCTGGCCCGCGCCGTGATCTGGGCCGCCATGCTGGACGCCGTGGTCGACGGCGAGCGCCCGGTCGCCGAGCTGGTCACCCTGGTCCTGGCCGCGCTGCCGATGGAGACCGAGGTGGCCGTCGTCGAGGACGTGCTGCGCGCCACCCGGGGCCTGGTCGACCGGTACGCCACCCCGGAGACCCGCCCGGCCGCCCTGGAACTCGTCGCCCAGGCCGCCGACCGGCTGCTCGCCGCCTCGATGGGTGGCAGCTCCCGGCAGCTCGCCGCGGTCCGTGGCCTGATCGGCGCCACCGTCGACACCGCCCGGCTGCACGGCTGGCTGGCCGGTGACGGCGTGCCGGACGGGCTCACCGTCGACGCCGACCTGCGCTGGCTGATCATCTACCGGCTCTCGGTCCTCGGCGCGGCCGACTCGGAGATCATCGAGGCGGAGCGCGAGCAGGACCGCAGCGCCTCCGGCGAGCAGTGGGCCGCCCGGTGCCGGGCCGCCCGGCCGGACGCCGCGGCGAAGGAGGCCGCCTGGGCCGCGGTCATCGGCGACGGCTCGCTCTCCAACCGGCTCGCCGAGCTCACCGCGGCCGGCTTCTGGCAGCCCGAGCAACTCGACCTGCTGGAGCCGTACGTCGAGCGGTACTTCGCCGACATGCCGGAGATGATGCGGGTGCGCAGCGGGATGAGCGCCGAGCACATCGCCGTGGTGGCGTACCCCACGGTGGCCGTGTCGGCGCGTACCCGGGAGCTCGCCGCCGACCTGCTCGGCACCGACGGGCTGAACCCGATCCTGCGCCGTGTGGTGCAGGACTCCGACGACGACATGCGGCGGGCGCTGGCCGCCCGCGGCTGACCGGATTCGGTCGACTCCACCCCCGCGGCCTCGGGGCTTTCGTAGCCTGAGGCTTCGGGGGTGAATGCGTGGAGTGGTCCGAGGAGCTGGCCGGCGGTCTGCTGCAGGCCGCGCCGGACGCGATCCTGGTTCTGGCCGACGGCCACATCGTGCTCGCCAACGACCGTGCCGGGCAGATGTACGGCTGGCCCGTCGAGGAACTCGTCGGCCAGCCCATCGAAGTGCTGCTCACCGACCATTCCCGGGCGCTCGTCCCGGAACGGCGGCGCCTCGTCGAGGAGGGGCCGCCCGGCTCGATCGGCCGGATCGTCACCACCGCCCGGCGGCGCGACGGTGGGGAGTTCCCGGTCGAGTCGTCCACCGCACTCGTCGACACGGCCCAGGGCCGTGTCGCCGTCGCCGTGGTGCGCGACGTCACCGAACGGGCCCGTGCCGAGGAGGAGAAGGACCGGCTCCGGGCCGAGGCGCACGCGCACCGCAGCCAGCGCCTGGAGAGCCTGGGCCAGCTGGCCGGCGGGATCGCCCACGACTTCAACAACATGCTCGGGGTGATCCTCAACTACGCCAACTTCGTGATCGAGGAGGCCGAGTCGGCGGAGCCGGACGTCACGATGATCGCCTCCGACGCCATGCAGGTGGTCCGGGCCGGTCGACGCGGCACCGACCTCACCCACCAGCTGCTCGCCTTCGCCCGGCGGGAGGTGGTCCGGCCGCAGCCGGTCGACCTCAACGCACTGATCATGCAGGTCCAGGAGCTGCTGCGGCGTACCCTCGGCGAGCACGTCAACCTGATCTTCCGGCCCGGCCGGGCCCTGCCGATGATCACCTGCGATCCCAGCCAGATCGAGCAGATGCTGGTCAACCTGGCCCTCAACGCCCGGGACGCGATGCCCTCCGGCGGCAACCTGGTGATCGATACCACGGCGCTCGCCGACCAGGTCCGGCTGCGGGTCTGCGACTCCGGCCGGGGCATGCCCGCCGACGTGGCGGAACGGGCCTTCGAGCCGTTCTTCACCACCAAGGGCAGCGCCGAGGGCTCCGGGCTGGGCCTGGCCACCGTCTACGGCATCGTCACCCAGGCCGGCGGTGAGGTGACCCTGAACAGCGAGGTGGGGCTCGGCACCACGATCACCGTGCTGCTGCCGGCCGGGGCCACGCCGGCCGCCGACGGGGCCACCGAACGGCCGGCCGCGACCGGTGGGCGCGGGGAGACGCTGCTCGTCGTCGAGGACGAGGACGCGCTGCGTGACGTGGCCGGGCGGATCCTCACCGGCGCCGGCTACCGGGTGCTCGCGGCCGAGGGCGGCGCCCAGGCCCTGGAACTGGCCGCCGGCCATGACGGCCGGATCGACCTGCTGGTCAGTGACGTGGTGATGCCCGGGATGCTGGGCAAGGAGCTGGCCGAACGGCTGATCGTCGCCCGGCCGGGGACGCGAGTGCTCTACATGTCCGGGTACGCGCAGCCGGTGCTGGCCTCGCAGGGCACCCTCGACCCCGGGGTGGCGCTGCTGGAGAAGCCGTTCACGGCCGACGACCTGCTCGTGGCCGTACGCCGTCGTCTGGATGGTTGATCTTTTCGGGTTATTCTCTCCTGATGTCCGGAAAACGCGTGGGAATCATGGGCGGCACCTTCGACCCCATCCACCACGGGCACCTGGTCGCCGCGAGTGAGGTGCAGGCCCGCTTCGATCTGGACGAGGTGATGTTCGTCCCGACCGGCCAGCCGTACGAGAAGGGCCGCGTCTCACCCGCCGAGGACCGCTACCTCATGACGGTCGTCGCCACCGCCTCCAACCCCCGCTTCCACGTGAGCCGCGCCGACATCGACCGGGACGGCCCCACCTACACCGTCGACACCCTGCGGGACATGCGTGCCGTCTACGGCCAATCGGCGGAGCTGTACTTCATCACCGGGGCGGACGCGCTGGGCCGGATCATGTCGTGGAAGGACGCGCTCACCATGCTGGAGCTGGCGCACTTCATCGGTGTCACCCGGCCGGGCTTCGAGCTGTCCGGGGCCCACCTGCCGGCCGACAGCGTGACCCTGGTCGAGGTGCCGGCGATGGCCATCTCGTCCAGCGACTGCCGTAACCGGGTGGCGTCCGGCCTGCCGGTCTGGTACCTGGTACCGGATGGTGTTGTGCAGTACATCAACAAGCGGGGCCTGTATCGGGACTCGGGTATTGCCAAGCCGGTGTGAGACGCTTGAAGTCCGCAAACCCGACCGAGGGGACTCTTCTTTGCCCGTCACCGAACGTGCTCTTGAACTCGCTCTGACGGCCGCTCAGGCCGCCGCGGACAAGAAGGCACACGACATCTCCGTCATCGACGTCGCCGACCAGATCTACATCACCGACGCCTTCGTCATCGCCTCGGCGTCCAACGAGCGTCAGGTGATCGCGATCGTCGACGCCATCGAGGAAGCTCTCGTCAACCTGCCGGAGAAGGCCAAGCCGGTGCGGCGCGAGGGCCAGAACCAGGGCCGGTGGGTGCTGCTGGACTACGTCGACATCGTGGTGCACGTGCAGCACAGCGAGGAGCGCGAGTTCTACGCCCTCGACCGGCTGTGGAAGGACTGCCCCATCATCCCGTTCGTCGACCGGGACATGGTCGACGCGACGGCCGGCACCGAGGCGCCGTGACGAGGCTCATCGTCTGGCGGCACGGCAACACCGACTGGAACGCGGGCGCCCGCGTGCAGGGGCAGACCGACGTGCCGCTCAACGACCTCGGCCGGCGGCAGGCCGTCGACGCCGCCGAACTCCTCGTCCGGATGCGCCCGGCCGCGATCGTCGCCAGCGACCTCAGCCGGGCCGCCGACACCGCGGCCGCGCTCGCCGCACTGACCGGTCTCACCATCAGCACCGACGAGCGGCTCCGCGAGCGGCACTTCGGCGAGTGGCAGGGCCTCACCATGGCCGAGGTGGCCGCTGAGCGGCCCGAGGAGCACGCCCGCTGGACCGCCGGCGCCGACGTCATCGGCGGTGGTGTGGAGACCCTCGAGGACCTCGGCAAGCGGGTCTCCGACGCGCTCCAGGACGCGGCCCGGCAGGCCCCGCCCGGTGGCACGGTGGTGGTCGCCACCCACGGCGCGGCGGCCCGGCAGGGCGTCGGCCACCTGCTCGGCTGGGGGCGCGAGCAGCTCCGCACGCTCCGTGCCCTGCAGAACTGTCACTGGGTGGAGCTGACCCACGACAGCGCGCGGGGGTGGCAGATGGCGGCGTACAACGTGGGTGTCCTCGCCGAGCGGCCCGTCCCGCCGCCCGTCTGAGGGAACCGGACGATGTCCGGTAACGTCTCACCACCATGCTGATCCGTAAAACCGTCGTCCCCGTCGCGCTGTTCCTGGCGCTCTCCGCCGGTTGCGCGAACAACAACGCCCCCATCGACGCCGGCGGCGCCCCCGAGCCGGCTCCGGTGACCTCCAGCGCCGCCGCGCCCTCGGCACCCGCCGGCTCGGCCACCCTCACCGGGACCGTGACCGTCGGCGTCGAGCCGAACTGCCTGCTCCTCAAAGACGGCACCGGCGACCACCTGCTCGTCTTCGACGACCAGAAACTGAAGGCCACGGTGCAGGTCGGAGCCCAGGTCACGGTGGTCGGCAAGGCCGATCCAGGGCTGATGACCACCTGCATGCAGGGTGAGCCGTTCCTGGTCTCCTCGGTGGCCGGCAGCTGACGTCCATCTGAATCAAGTACCTTGCCTGCATGACCATCGCGGTCGTGACCGACTCCACCGCGTACCTGCCGGCTGAACTCGACGGCATGTACGACCTGACCATCGTGCCGCTCACCGTCGTGATCAACGGCTGGGGCGGCCTGGAGGGCATCGAGGTCTCGCCGGCCGAGGTGGCCCGGGCGCTCACCGCGCGCCGGGCCGCCGTCAGCACCTCACGGCCGGCGCCCTCAGCCTTCACCGAGGTGTACCGTCGCCTGCTCGACGAGGGCGCCGACGGTGTCGTCTCGGTGCACATCTCCGCCAAGCTGTCCGGCACCTACGAGGCCGCCCAGCTCGCCGCCGCCGAGATCGGATCCCGCGTCAAGGTGGTCGACAGCGGGACCGCGGCCATGGGGCTCGGCTTCCCGGCGCTGGCCGCCGCGGAGGCCGCCCGCAAGGGCCACGACCTGGACGCGGTCTGGCAGGAGGCCACCGACCACGCGGCCCGGGTCAGCACCTACTTCTACGTCGACACGCTCGAGTTCCTCCGCCGCGGGGGCCGGATCGGCGCCGCGTCGGCCCTGCTCGGCACAGCTCTGTCGGTGAAGCCGATCCTGCACGTCAACGAGGGCGCGGTCGTGGTCCGCGACAAGGTCCGCACCGCTGGGCGGGCCCTCACCCGCCTGGTCGATCTGGCCGTCGAGGCGGCCGGCGACGGTGAGGCCGACGTCGCGGTCCATCACCTGGGCACGCCGGACCGGGCGGCCGCGCTGGTCGGCGACCTCAGCGCCCGCCTCGGCGACCGGCTGCGGGACTGCTACCTCACCGAGGTGGGCGCGGTCGTCGCCGCGCACACCGGCCCGGGCCTGGCCGGCGTGGTGGTCCATCAGCGCGCCTGACGACGCCGCTGTAGAACCTCTGTGGGTCTCGGTCCGCGTTTCGCTTCCGGCTCCTTTTCTTGTACGGGTGTCCTCGTCCCGTTCCTATCAGGGCTGTTCCGCCCGCTCGGCCCCTCTCGCTGCCCACTCCCGCCTGTGCCGCCCCCGCCGGGCGTAGATCCGTTGGGCACTCCCGCATGTGCTGCCGCTCACGCCGGGTGGATGGTTGCAGTTGTGCTTGCCAGGCATCCGGGGTGCTGCTCCTGGCCGTCACGCCGGTTGCGTCGGGTGGATGGTGGCGCTTGAGGCCGGTCCCGCCACGGGGAACCCACCGAGTCACTCACGGACCGTGGTGGTGGAGGCGGGAAGGGGCGTGGTGGATCCGGGCTGTTCTGGAGTCTCTTTCTCGGTCGTTGCCTGGCCTCGGTGTCAAGTCGCCTGTTCGCGTGTTCCCGCCTTCGCCGCGAGACTCGGCCGGTCACCGCCAGCCGCTCGATCCATCCGAAACATCGATGTAGATCTTGAGTGATCGTCGCCGAACGGCGCGATCTTGCGCGATCGTGGCCGTCCGGATGTACCCCCAAGGTCTTCCAGGGGAAATGGATCATGGGCGATGGTCTGCTGCCGGATGACGACCAGGAATCAAGATCGGCCTGACGGCTGCCATCGACCAAGATCGCTGGCGAGTCGGGATGACGCCGCAACCATGCCACGTAGGCGACCACGACACGGCCGCCGTGTGGGCCCACCCCCTGGTGTAAGCGCGACCACCCGCACCGGGTGACCGGCGCTACGGCCGCGAGCGGGCAACCCGGGTGCTGGCAACCAACCGCGACGACCCGCCCCGGGCGACCGGCGTAACGGCTGGGAGTGGGCAACCCGGGTAGCTGGCGGGCAACACCGCGACCACCCGCCCAGCGTGACCGAGAGCCGGGCCGGCCGTGAGCGGCGGCAGAGGGGGTGGTGGCGACTGGGCCGGCCTGCCCGGGCACCGATCTGCGCCCGGCGGGCGCGGCACAGGCCGGAGCGGGCAGTGAGATCGCGCTGACCGGACGGGACGGCCCTGATCGGGCGGGACGAGGACACGCGTACAAGAAAAAGAGCTGGAAGTGACACGCGGACCTCGACCACGAACGATCTTCAACCGGGGAAACGTTCCCAGGAGGAGGCCAGCCAGCGGGCCGGGGTGTGCTCGCCGGCGGTCAGGTGGGGAGCTAGGGCGGACCAGGGGAGGACGCGGTCGCCCAGCTGGACCTCGTCGGCCTCCGGAAGCAGCGTGGGGGTGTCGCGGGGCCAGACCGCGCGGGTCCGCCAGCCCTCCGTGGCGGAGCCGATCACCTGGATGGCGGCGGAGGGGAGGTTCGGATCGGGCGGCTGGTGGGCGTACTCGTGAACGGCCAGCAGGCGCTCGGCGCGACGGACCGTCTGGTGCAGGGGATGGTCCGGCGGAGCCGGGTAGGGGACGGTGCAGCCGCGGTCGTCGCTCGTGTAGGCCATCGGGCTCAGCGCGTGCGGGGAGGTCGCGAAGATCGTCTCCGCCTCGACGAAGAGGGCCGGCAGATGGGGGCCGCCGTCGGCGGTGACCAGGAGGGTGCCGCGCTCGGGGGCGAAGGCCACCGGGGTGCCGCCGACCTGGTCGGCGAGGCGCGACAGCCAGCCGTCCAGCAGCAGGTGGGAGGTCCAGTAGGCGTTGCCGTCGTCGACGAACCGGACCACCACCGGGCCGATGGCCGCGCCCCGCAGGACCGCGCCGGTCAGGTTGCCGCGGGCGGTCGCGAAGATCCGTTCGGTGCGGACTCCCCAGGTCTTCGACTGCGCCGGGGTGACGTAGGTCATCGTGTCGGGCTGGTCGATCACCACGAACTCGGAGAGGAACGGCAGCACCGGCCGGCGCAGCGGGGAGCCCGGAGCGGCGCCGCGGAGTACGGGGCGCAGCAGCGGAGCGGCGTCCGGCCACGCGGCCGGGATGGGCTGTAGGCCGGCGACCAGGGCATCCAGGTGCGTGCGGTCACGCAGCAGCGGGTCGAGACGCAGGATGGTCGGCTCGGCGTCACCCGGGGCGGTGAACCGTACCTCGAACGGCGCGGCGTGATAGCGGGCGTCCCGGACACCGGCCCGGCGCAGCCGCCGGACGACCTTGGCGGCCAGACGGGCGCGGGCGATCCTGCGGAACAGGCCCACGGAGTCCCTCTTCTTACGTCAGGGTTGGCGCGACACGATCGCGCGGGCGTCGAGATCATCGTCGGTGACGACGGCGGGCGTCAATCCGTTCCCGAGTGCCGCCGCGAGCGCCGCCGCGGTCTGCGCCTCGGTGATCTCGGAGATCAGCAGCCCGCCCGGGGCCAGCCAGCCGGCCGCACCGGCGGTGACCGCGCGGAACACGGCCAGGCCGTCGTCGCCGCCGTCCAGCGCGGTACGCGGTTCGTGATCCCGGGCCTCGGCGGGCAGGAACGGCAGGTGGCGGGTCGCGACGTAGGGCACGTTGGCCAGCAGGAGGGTGATCCGGCCGCGCAGCTCCGGCGGCAGGGCGCCGTACAGATCGCCCTGATGGACGGCGTGGCCCGGCAGGTTGTCACGGGCGCACGCCACGGCGACCGGATCCACGTCGGCGGCGTGCAGGACGATCCCCGGAACCCGGTGGTGGACGGCCAGGCCCAGGGCGCCGGAACCGCAGCACAGGTCGACGACCACATCACCCGGGCGGACCGCGGCGGCGCCGAGACGTAC
The DNA here is from genome assembly GCF_019429605.1 of Actinoplanes hulinensis. NCBI lineage: Bacteria > Bacillati > Actinomycetota > Actinomycetes > Micromonosporales > Micromonosporaceae > Actinoplanes > Actinoplanes hulinensis. Next base: position 41,663 of record NZ_JAHXZI010000012.1, read on the forward strand.
GAGCAGCTCGCTGCGGACCCGGGGCACGAAGACCCCCGGCCGGAGGCGTACGCGGACGTCGCAGAAGTCGGCATGGCCGACCACCTGCTCGAGGGGCTCGCCGGCGGCACGCCGCTCGACCAGCGCGGCCAGGTGGTCAGCGGAGGTCGCGGCCCCGCTCAGGATCTCCGCCTCCGCCTCGGCGAACACGCAGCCGGCGGCACGCAGCCGGACGATCGCGGCGGCTCGGGCATCTGTCACACGCAGTCCTCAGCACGAATCGAAGGGCACCGGACGGTTGTCCACAATGCCGCGTCATCCACAGGGCCACGGGCGGGGGAACGCCGATCGCTCCTACGGTCGGCCCGTGCGAGAGGCGAAGGATAGCGGTGATGTCGTGGGGGCGCGGCTGCGGGCCGTGCTCGACGGGGGCGCGGCACCGGCGGATGGGCCGCTGGAGTGGGCGGACATCATTCCCGCCTGGTCGGCGGAGGAGGACGATGTCTCCCCTTTAGGGAGCCGTTCGTCCGGCGGTTCGCCGGGTGGGGACGCTCCGCCCGCCGCTGGCTCGGGCGCCTTGCCGGGTGAGGGGGCTTTCGAGGGCGGGCGCCGGCGGTGGTTGCACGCCTTCGATCCGGGGCGTCCCGGGGTGCGGGCGCTCGGCGCGGTGGCGCTGACGGTCGTGCTGATCGCGGCGTTCGTGGCGTGGCGGGCCCGGCCGCGGGTCGATCCGGTCGAGCCGTCCCCGGTGGTCGCGGAGGCGGGCCCCTCGGCGCTGCCCCGGCCCGCCGCCTCCTCCGGCGAGGTGGTGGTGGCGGTGGGCGGCAAGGTCCGGCGGCCGGGCCTGGTGCGGCTCAGCCCGGGCGCCCGGGTCGCCGACGCCCTGACCGCCGCGGGTGGGGCCGACCCGGGCGTGGACGTGGCGATGCTCAACCTCGCGCGGAGGGTCGCCGACGGTGAGTTGATCATGGTGGGGGTCACGCCGCCGCCGGGTGCCGTGCCGGCGGCCGGGCCGTCCGCTCCGGCCGGCCCCGGATCGCTGGTGAATCTGAATGCCGCCACCCTTGCTGATCTGGACGGATTGCCCGGGGTCGGGCCGGTGCTGGCGCAGCGGATCCTGGACGCGCGCGAGACGCAGGGCGGGTTCCGGGCGGTCAGCGACCTGCGGAAGGTGGACGGCATCGGGCAGGCCCGGTTCGAGCAGCTGAAGGACCTGGTGACGGTCTGATGGGCGGGGCTGTTCCGGATCTTCGGCTGGCCGGGTTCACGATCGGGCTGTGGCTCGCGGCGCTGGGCGCGCTGCACCTCTCCGCCGGGTGGGGGATCGTGGCCGGGGCGGGTGGCCTGGGGTGCGCGGCGGTTCTCGCCGGGGCGCTCAGGTCCGCTGCCGTGGTGCGCTGGATCGGCGTGGCGGTGGCGCTCGGGGCCGGGTGCGGAGCCGTCGCCACCGCGGCGCGGATGTCGGTGCGGGAGGCGCCGGCGCTGTCCGTGCTCGTCGAGTCCGGTGCGACGGTCCGGGCCGCCCTCGTGGTGCGTGACGATCCCCGGCTTCTGGCCCGGTCGGCCGGGCCGCCGACGTTTCTGGTGGCGGTCACCCTGGAGTCGGTGACCCCGGAGGACGCGCCGCCGGTCCGGCTCTCCGCGCGGGCCCTGGTGCTCGGAGCCGATCCGGGCTGGCGGGGGCTGCTGCCCGGGCAGCGGGTCACGGTCACCGGCCGCCTCCTGCCGCCCCGCCCCGGGGACCTGCGGGCCGCGGTGCTCTCGGCGCGGACCCCACCGGTGCCGGAGGGCCGGCCGTCGTGGGCGCAGCGCGGCGCCGGTGTGCTGCGGGCGGGACTCCAGCGGGCCTGTGAGCCGCTGCCCGACGACTCCGGCGGCCTGCTGCCGGGCCTGGTGGTGGGCGACACCAGCCGGCTGGACCCGGCGCTGGAGGAGGACTTCCGGGCCACCGGGCTCACGCATCTGACGGCCGTCTCGGGGACGAACGTGGCGATCGTGCTGGGTGTCGTGCTGTTCGTGGTGCGCCGGTTCCCGGCCGGGCCGGTCCTCTGCGCGGTGCTGTGCGCGGTCGCGCTGGCCGGGTTCGTGATCCTGGCCCGTCCGTCACCCAGCGTGATCCGGGCCGGTGCGATGGGCGCCATCGGGCTGTTGGGTCTGGCCAGCGGACGGCCACGGGCGGCGGTGCCCGCGCTGGCCGCCGGGGCCGCGGCGCTGCTGATCGCCGACCCGGAGCTGGCCGCCGATCCGGGGTTCGCGCTGTCGGTGCTCGCCACGGCCGGGTTGCTGCTGCTCGCGCCGGTCTGGCGGGACGGGCTCCGGCGGGCCGGATGCCCCGCGGGGGTGGCGGAGGCACTGGCCGTGCCGGCCGCCGCACAGGTGGCCTGCGGACCGGTGGTGGCGGCCATCTCCGGCACGGTCAGCCTCATCTCGGTGCCGGCGAATCTGGTCGTGGTCCCGGCGATCGCCCCCGCCACGCTGCTCGGCGTGAGTGCGGCGGTGCTCTCGCCGGTCTGGCCGGCGGCCGCCGAGTTCATCGCGTGGCTCGGGCACTGGCCGGCGGAGTGGCTGGTGCTCGTCGCGCACACCGGTGCGCGGGTCCCGGCGGGCGCGCTGCCCTGGCCGGACGGCGCGGCCGGCGGGCTGCTGCTGGCCGGGCTGACGGTGGCCGTGCTGTTAGCCGCGCGGCGGGCGATCGTGCGGCGGCTGGCGACCGTGGTGGCGCTCGGGGCGGTCCTCGGTGCGCTGCCGGTGCGGTTGCTCTCCCCGGGGTGGCCGCCGCCGGGGTGGTTCGTGGTGGCGTGCGCGGTCGGGCAGGGAGACGCCGTGGTGCTGGCCGCCGGGGCGGGGCGGGCCGTGGTGGTGGATGCCGGGCCCGAACCGAACGCGGTGGACCGGTGCCTGCGGCGGCTCGGTGTGCGCGAGGTGGCGGTCCTCGTGGTCAGCCACTTCCACGTCGACCACATCGGCGGCGTCGACGGGGTGTTCCGGGGCCGTCGGGTGGGTGCGGTGATCGGGCCCGCCTGGCCGGAGCCGGCGAGCGGGCGGGCCGCGGTGGAGAAGGCCGCCGCGGAGGCCGGGGTCGCGGTGGGGGTGGCCGGGGCCGGGTGGGCGTACTCGGTCGGTGGGCTGCGGCTGGAGGCGCTCGGACCGATCACTGAGATGCGCGGCACCAACTCGGATCCGAACAACAACTCGCTGATCCTGCGAGCCGGGGCCGGCGGTCGTTCGGTGCTGCTGCTCGGCGACGCGGAGACCGAGGAACAGGAGGATCTCGTCGCGGGCCTGGGGGCGGCCGGGCTTCGGGCCGACGTGCTCAAGGTCGCTCACCACGGGAGCGCGCTGCAGGCGACGGCGCTGCTGGACGCCGTGCGGCCGGCGGTGGCGCTGGTGTCGGTCGGGCGGGACAACGACTACGGCCATCCCAACGCCGGGGTGATCGGGCGGATCGCGCGGGACGGGGCGCGGGTCCTGCGTACCGATGAGTCGGGGGACGTGGCCGCGGTGATCGTGGAGGGGCAACTGGCGGTGGCGGTCAGGGGTGATCCGCCGGCGTGATGATCCTTCCCGGCAGCGCGACACGCCCGGGGCGGCGCGAAATTTGCGCCTGATAACGCTCAATAGGGGATGAAAGGTGCAAACAGTCATGGCAGGGCGTTGGTCCTGAGCACGCGACCCTGCGGACGGGGCGACATGTCGGGCTGCCGATATGTCTGGTTTCGCGTTCGGTGATCGGCGTTCTGCGCTAACGAGTGAGGCTCGCGGACTTGTCGCTCCCCCGTGCGACGATGTTGCGCGTGAATGCCGTGCCGCCCCCCTCGTTGCTGCTCGTCCAAGGCGATGAGGAGCTGCTCGCCGCCCGTGCCGTCGCTGAGGCCGTCGAGGCGGCCCGAGCCGCTGACCCCGGCGCGGACGTTCGGGAGTTCGAGGCCGGGTCACTGGTCGCCGGTGAGGTCGCCGAGATCCTCAGCCCGTCGCTGTTCGGCGGCCGCCGGGTCCTGGTGATCCAGAGCGGTCAGGATGCGCGTAAGGATCTGACGACCGCACTGCTCGCCTACGCGAAGAACCCCGACCCCGACGTGACACTGATCGTCACCCATGTGGGCGGGGCCAAGGGCAAGGCGTTCGCTGACGGGCTGCGGGCCGCCGGCGCGACCGTGGTGCCCGTGATGAAGCTGAAGAAGGACTCGGAGCGGATCGCGTTCGTGCGCAACGAGTTCCGCCGCAACGGTGCCCGCTGTGACGACACCGCGGCCTCCGCCCTGCTCCAGGCGGTCGGCAACGACCTGCGCGAGATCGCGGCGGCCTGCTCCCAGCTGCTCGCCGACACGGACGGAAAGATCACCGAGGCGGTGGTGGCCCGCTACTACAAGGGGCGCGCCGAGGTGACCGGGTTCGCGGTGGCCGACGCCGCCATGGTCGGCGACCTTCCCGGTGCGCTGGAGGCGCTGCGCTGGGCGCTGCACGTCGGGGTCGACCCGGTGCCGATCGCCGACGCGCTCGCCGACGGCGTGCGGACCGTGGCACGGGTCGCGTCGGCGGGGCGGGGAAATCCGTACCAGCTGGCCGGCACGCTCGGCATGCCGGCCTGGAAGATCGAGAAGGCCCAGGGGCGCAGCCGCGGCTGGACCCCGGAAGGGCTGGCCGACGCCATGCGTGCGGCCGCCGAGTGCAACGCCGCGGTCAAGGGCGGCGCCGAGGACCGGGGCTACGCCCTGGAACAGACCGTCTTCGCGATCGCGGCGGCTCGCCGGGACGGAGGAAACCGATGACCCGGACGATTCGTTCCCGCCGCGCCGACGAGGCGAACCGGCCGCTGTACGCCCGGGCGCTGCGGCTCCGGCGCCTCGCGCCCAGCGGGCTGCTCTGCTTCGTCTTCCTCGAGGGCGCGGTCGTTCTCGGCATCCTCCTCGCACTGGCCGAACTGGTCAGCTGGTGGGGGGTGCTCGTCCTGCCGGTCACCGTGGCGCTGATGGTGAAGTTCAACGACCTGGTGGCCGGTGTGATCACGCCGCGGCAGGTGGCCACCGAGACCGCGTCGGCGCGGGTGGCCGTGCTGCGCCCGGCCACCATGCCGGAGCACGGGCAGGCGTCCTCGGAGACGCTGTCGGAGTACCGGTCGGTCGAAGAGACGGGGACCGCGCGCTACGCGCCGGAGCGGAAGACCGCCGAATACGGCCCGGCGGCGCTGTCCGAGTCGCTCGGGGACGGGTTTCCGACGGAGGACCTGCCCGGTGTGCCGGCGGTGGGATATCCCGGCACGTATTCCCGGGGGCCTGCCTACGGTGACGTCGGGGGCAACCACAACGCCGGGCCGGGGCACGGTGGAGCCGGTCCTGCTGGTGGCTCGCTTCATGCCCAGCCGGCGGTGACGCCCGCGACCGGGTACGGCTCGGCTGCCCAGGACCCGGCGGAGGACGCCGGTGCCGCGGGGAAGGGCGCGCCGATCCGGCGGCCGTGGGCCGAGCAGCTGGACACGCGGCAGCAGATGGCTCGTCAGGCGGCGGCTCGCCGCTACGAGTGAGGGCCGCTCCTCAGCATCAGGCGGTGTGACGGACCGGTCTGGTCCGCACCCGCCGTCATTGATTCCTAACCCGTACCGCTGAAAATGGGACCGGGCACCGCTGTGGACCCGAAGGTCCGGCGGTGCCCGGTTGTGTCCAAACCGGCTCACCCCGAAGGGCGGCCGGAGTCAGCTACCGCTGCTGTGCGGCTCTGACATGATCCGGAACGAGCGGATCAGACGGACAGCGCGGCGATCTTCTTGGCGATGGCCGACTTGCGGTTCGCCGCCTGGTTCTTGTGAATGACGCCCTTGCTGACGGCCTTGTCCAGCTGACGCGAGGCGTCACGCAGAAGAGCGGTGGCCGACTCGACGTTGCCCGAGTCGCTCGCCTCGTGCAGCTTGCGGATCACGGTCTTCAGCGAAGACTTGACCGACTTGTTGCGCAGACGGGCCTTCTCGTTCTGCCGGTTGCGCTTGATCTGGGACTTGATGTTCGCCACGCGACAGCCTTGTCCTGACTAGGTTCGGAAAAAATGGTCTCAAGCGATGGTCGCCTCGCCATCTGTCCCGACTCGGAGCCGGAGCAGTTGACAGGGTGTCACCACACGCGATGAGCCAGACTACCAGCACCGTTCCGAGCCGCCAAAACGGCTCCGCCCCCCCGCGGTCAGCGAGTCCAGCCGCGGCGCTCGGCCAGCCAGGCCAGCGCCTGGGTTCCGCTGAACCGCTGATGCTGACGGCTGTGCGGGGAGGCGCTGGTCGGCCCGTCGGCCGCCCGGACCAGCCAGTACCCGGCCAGCGCGGCCAGGGCGCCGTCCACCCCGTCCGGCGGCGGGTTCCACGTCCGGATGTGGGCGTCGGTGTCGAGGCCGCTGGCGTACGCGCTGATCAGGAGCGTGACCGTGTCGAACCAGGGTGCGCCCAGGCAGGGCCACGTCCAGTCGCAGAGCCAGGCCCGGCCGGAACCGTCGACCAGGACGTTGTCGACGCGCAGGTCGCCGTGGCACATGCCGGGGCCGCCGGCGGTCGAGGGCAGCCGGCGTTCGAGGTCGGCCAGTTCGCCCAGCCGCTCCGGCGCGACGGTGCCCCGTGCGGTCACCGGCATCGGCTCGTGCCCCGCCTCGATCAGTGACCACCAGGACATCTCCTCGCGCAGGATGTCCGGCAGCGTGGGCAGCCCCACGGCGAGCAGTTCGGGGGAGGGGCGGGCCAGCGCCGACGCGGCCCGGCCCCAGGAGGCCAGCGTGGCCTCCAGGTCGGCCCCGGACCACGGCAGCGACGGGATCCGGCCGTCGACCGGCTCCATGCACAGGACGAACCATCCGGCCTCGGCCAGGGTCCAGCGGGGCCGGGCCGCGATCACCTCCCCGGGGAGGGCCGCGGTGATCGCCTGCTCACGTGCGTACCACTGGGCGGTGGGGTCGTCGAGCCGGGCGGCCTTGACGAAGGCATGGGCGCCGGTCCCGGTGGTGAGCAACGCGGCGAAGGCCCGGGTGAAACCGCCGCCGGCGCTGCGCGCGGCGACGACCGGCGATCCGAGGCGCGCGGCGATCGCCTTTCGCACGCCACGCGGCAGATCAGACCATTCCGGGCGTACGGCGGTGGCGTCGTACGGTACGTCGGGCAGCGAGATCGGCCGCATGTTCCCCATCCTGCCGCCGGCGGAATTGTCGTACCCCACTGGGAGGATCGCAGGCATGAGAACCGACGATTTCTGGGCGGTCATCGACCGTGCCACCGCCGACCGGCCGGCCTCGCCCGCCGAGGTGGCCGAGCGGGCCGTCGCCGACCTGGCCACGCGCGATCCGGAGGAGATCGTCGCCTGGGGCCGTCACCTGGACAAGGTGATGGCCGCGTCCGGCACCGAGGATCTGTGGGCCGCCGCCTACCTGATCAACGGCGGCGTCGACGAGGCCGGGTTCGACGCGTTCCGGGGCTGGCTGATCGCCCACGGGCGCAAGGCCGTCGCGGCGGCGGTGCAGAAGCCCGATGTGCTCGCCAACGTTGTCGTGATCAAGGAGGCGGCCGACACCGGCGCCGTCTTCGCGGCCGAGGAGGTGCTCGACATCGCGGCCCGGGCCTACGAGCAGGCCACCGGTGGGCCGCTGCCGGCGGGGGAGCGGCCACGCACCCGCCCGGAGGTCGCCGAGCTTTGGGATTTCGACAACGAGGAGGAGATGCACCGCCGTCTCCCGCGCCTGTCCGCCCTCTTCCTGGAGCCACCGGACTGACGTGCGGGCCGGGTGGGCCGGCGGGCGTCCGGGGCGTGGGTCCGGACCCGGCCTGGTCGGGCGGGTTGGGCAGACTCGGCGGCATGAGTGCTGAATCGGGAAGTGTGGCCGCGGTCAGTCGCAACGACGTCTACTCGTTTACGAAGCCGAACCGCGACGAGATCGTGCTGGTGGCCGGGATCGGTGTGGAGGGCGACGTGCACGCGGGCGTGCACGTGCGGCACCGCAGCCGGGTGAAGGCAGACCCCACTCAGCCGAACTTGCGGCAGGTGCACCTGATCCAGGCGGAGCTCTTCGCCGAGGTGGCCCCGAAGGGTTACGACGTGCCCTCCGGCGGCCTGGGCGAGAACGTGACCACCCACGGCCTCGACCTGCTCGGGCTCCCGCGCGGCACGATCCTGCGTTTCGGCGCCGAGCCGGCTGAGGGGCCGGGCGGCGGGGACGGGGTGGCGGTGCTGGGGGCCGTCTTCGCGGCGGCCGACGCCGCGACGCTGGACGAACCCACCGCCCGGGCCGCGGCGGCCGTCAAGGAGGCCGCCCGGCGGGACGGCGGTGGCGATCCACGGCCCGCGGTCATCCTGGCCGGGCTGCGCAATCCCTGCGCGCAGATCAACGGGTTCCGGGCCGGCCTGCTCAAGGAGGTGCTCCGGAAGGACGGGCGGGGCAACCCGGTCCGCAGGGCCGGGGTGATGGGGGTCGTGCTGCGGGGTGGGGTGATTCGTCCCGGGGATCCGGTTGCCGTGGAGCTGCCGCCGGGCCCGCGGGGACCGCTCGAACGGGTGTGATCGGACCTGCCCTCGCGGGCGTGGGACGATAGGGGGCGCCGGCTGAGATCCGGCGCCCACCCGAACCCGAAGACCAGCCCGAGAAGAACGGATGACCGTGCCTGGACCGCTCGACCCCGGCGTGAACGTGATCGGATCGACCGATCCGAGCCGTATCCGCAACTTCTGCATCATCGCCCACATCGACCACGGCAAGTCGACGCTGGCCGACCGGATGCTGCAGATCACCGGGGTGGTCGACCCGCGCCAGATGCGCGCGCAGTATCTCGACCGGATGGACATCGAACGCGAGCGCGGCATCACGATCAAGTCGCAGGCCGTGCGCATGCCCTGGGTGGTCCGCGAGGGCGACAAGCAGGGCGAGTCCGCCGTCCTCAACATGATCGACACCCCCGGTCACGTGGACTTCACCTACGAGGTGTCCCGCAGCCTGGCCGCCTGTGAGGGCGCGATCCTGCTGGTCGACGCCGCGCAGGGGATCGAGGCGCAGACTCTCGCCAACCTGTACCTGGCGATGGAGAACGACCTCCACATCATCCCGGTGCTCAACAAGATCGACCTGCCGGCCGCCCAGCCGGAGAAGTACGCCGAGGAGCTGGCCAAGCTGATCGGCGTCGAGCCCAGCGACGTGCTGCGTGTCTCCGGCAAGACCGGCGTCGGCGTGGACCACCTGCTCGACGAGATCGTCCGGCAGTTCACGCCGCCGGTCGGTGACCCGGACGCCCCGGCCCGCGCGATGATCTTCGACTCGGTGTACGACGTCTATCGCGGCGTGGTCACCTACGTCCGGGTGATCGACGGCCGGATCCAGGCCCGCGACCGGATCAAGATGATGTCCACCGGCGCCGTGCACGATCTGCTGGAGCTGGGTGTCGCCTCGCCGGAGATGGAGAAGGCGGGGGCGCTCGGCGTCGGCGAGGTCGGCTACCTGATCACCGGTGTGAAGGACGTCCGCCAGTCGAAGGTCGGCGACACCGTCACCGGCAACAACCGTCCGGCCAAGGACGCGCTCGGCGGTTACAAGGAGCCGAAGCCGATGGTCTACTCGGGTCTCTACCCGATCGACGGCTCGGACTACCCGGCGCTGCGTGACGCGCTCGACAAGCTCAAACTCAACGACGCCGCGCTCACCTACGAGCCGGAGACCTCGGCGGCGCTCGGCTTCGGCTTCCGCGTCGGCTACCTGGGCCTGCTGCACCTGGAGATCATCGGCGAGCGGCTGGAGCGCGAGTTCGGCCTGGACCTGATCTCCACCGCGCCGAACGTGGTCTACCAGGTGATCACCGAGGACGCGAAGGAGACGGTGGTCACCAACCCGAGCGAGTTCCCGAACGGCAAGATCGCCGAGATCCACGAGCCGGTGGTGCGCGCCACCGTCCTGGTGCCGAACGAGTACGTGGGCGCCGTCATGGAGCTCTGCCAGAGCCGCCGCGGCAGCCTGCTCGGCATGGAGTACCTGTCCTCCGAGCGGGTGGAACTGCGCTACACGCTGCCGCTCGCCGAGATCATCTTCGACTTCTTCGACCAGCTGAAGAGCAAGACCAAGGGGTACGCGTCACTCGACTACGAGCCCTCCGGTGAGCAGGTGGCCGACCTGGTGAAGGTGGACATCCTGCTGCACGGCGAGCCGGTCGACGCGTTCAGTGCCATCGTGCACAAGGACAACGCCTACTCGTACGGCACGACGATCGCCGCCAAGCTCCAGAAGCTCATCCCGCGGCAGCAGTTCGAGGTGCCCATCCAGGCGGCCATCGGCTCCCGGATCATCGCCCGCGAGACGATCCGCGCGATCCGCAAGGACGTGCTCGCGAAGTGCTACGGCGGTGACATCAGCCGGAAGCGGAAGCTGCTGGAGAAGCAGAAAGAGGGCAAGAAGCGGATGAAGATGGTGGGCCGCGTGGAGGTTCCGCAGGAGGCCTTCATCGCCGCGCTCTCCACCTCCGACAGCACCGACGCGAAGGGGTCAGGCAAGAAATAGGGCGGTTTGATTCCTCGGGGGGTCGGGAACACAGGGGCTCGATGGACGCAACCACCAAGCTCCACCCCCGAGGAGGAACCTCATGGAATTCACGCTCACCGGCATCATCGTCGCCCTGATCGTCGGACTCGTGGTCGGCGCGCTCGGCCGGCTCGTCGTACCGGGCCGCCAGAACATCCCGCTCTGGCTGACCCTGGTCGTCGGTGTGGTGGCCGCTCTGCTGGGCACCGTGATCGCCCGCGCCGCGGGTGTCGCGAACACCGCCGGTTTCGACTGGATCGAGTTCTTCTTCCAGGTGGCTCTGGCCGCCATCGGTGTGGCGCTGGTCGCCGGTGTCGGTGGCCGTCGCGGTATCACCCGGTGATCGCGGCCTGACCGCGAAGACGGAAACGCCGGTCCCGCCCCCGCGGGCCCGGCTTTCCGCGTCTGAGGGGCGCAGAACTCAGTGGAAGACCTCGGCGACCACCTGCGCCGGGTCGCCGGCGCTGCCGTCGGTCACCGGCTGCCACTTCCCCTCGGGGGCGCGCCATTCGAGATCACCGAACCGGACCCGTTCGAGACCGGTGCCCGAGGCGTGCGAGACCAGCCAGTGCGCGAACCGCCAGCCGACGCTGGGATCGGCCACGGCCACGGTCAGGCCGGCCGTCTCGGCGCTGCGGGCCTGGCCGCCCAGCTTCTTGCCCCAGTCCAGCTGGAGGCTGCTGAGCAGGGCGGTGGCAGCCTCCGCGCCGCGGATGGCCGGGGTGTCCGGGACGACGCACTCGACGGCCCCGGTGGCCCGGCCGGTCAGCGCGGCGGCCAGCACCCGGGACTCGTCGGCCCATTTCTCGTACGCGTTCGGGTACGCCGAGCGCTGCACCCGCTGGGCCGCGTCGGTGACCCGCATCTTCTCCCAGCCCTTGACCTTCTTGAGAGCCGTGTAGAACTTGCCGGCCGAATACCTAGGGTCCATGATCTGCTCCACCGTGCCCCAGCCCTGGCTGGGCCGCTGCTGGAAGAGGCCGACCGAGTCGCGGTCCCCGCCGTCCAGGTTCTCCAGCTCCGACTCCTGGAAGGCGGTGGCGAGCGCGACCACCACCGCCTGCTCGGGCATCCCCCGGCGCACGCCCACGGCGGCGATCGTCGCCGCGTTGGCCATCTGTGCCGAGTCCAGGGTCACCTCGCCCTCGGCGCTGACCGTGCACTCCGGGCCCAGCTGCGGCAGCTTGATGCTGCCCGCCAGGTTGTTGATCAGCACGATCACGCCGACCACGCCGACGAGGGTCAGCGCGGTGATCACACCCACGATCGATCTGGTTCGCACCGTCACCTCCTCAGCCGAGCCGGACGCCCAGCCTAGACAACGACCGCTCGTGCCCCGGGCGGGGATGATTCATCGAACCCAGTCGGGGTCACGCCTCTCCCGGGACGCCGCCACACCCTCCCGGCCCTCCGCGGACTTGAAGTATCCCGCCGACCGCTGTGCGAGATCGGCCAGGTCGGTACGGATGGACTCGCTCCGCGTACGCCGGAGAAGTTGTTTGGTGCCGGCGAGCGCGAGTGGCCCGCCGCGGATGAGTGACGCGCAGTAGGCCGCGACAGCGGCATCGAGATCCTCCTCGGCGACCGCCGCGGTGACCAGGCCCACTTCGGCGGCCCGGGTCCCGTCGAAGACGTCGCCGGTGAGATAGAGCTCGGCGGCGGCCCGGGGCGCCAGGCGCGGCAGCACGGTGGAGCTGATCACCGCGGGGATCACTCCCAGCCGTACCTCGGTGAAGGCGAACGTCGCCGACCGGGCGCAGACCGCGATGTCGGCCGCGCCGATCAGGCCGAGGCCGCCGGCCCGGGCCGGACCGCCGATCCGCGCCACCACCGGCTTGGGGAATTCCCAGAGCGCGGCCAGCACGTCGGCGAGCATCTCGGCGGGCAGTTTGTCGCCGGGCCGGGCGGCGGCGGTCTCCTTGAGGTCGACGCCGGAGCAGAACACCGGGCCGGTATGGGACAGGACCACCACCCGGGAGTCCGGGTCGGCTGCCGACGCGGCCAGCGCGTCGAGCATCCGCCGGAGCAGGGCGGTGGAGAGGGCGTTGCGGTTTCCGGGGTTGTCCAGGGTAAGGGTGGTCACCCCGGCGCCGGTGGCGGTACGGACCAGATCCATGCCGGGAACCTTAACTACGCTTGCTGGATGGCCGGCGCACTCCCCGATGGTGAACCCGTACCCGACGACGGGTCGCTCCCCGACGAAGCCACCCGTGAGGTCGGCAAGGACGGGTTCGCCGTCTACGTCCACGTGCCGTTCTGCGCCAGCCGCTGCGGCTACTGCGACTTCAACACGTACACGGCGAGCGAGCTGGGCGGCGGGGCGAGCCGCGAGGAGTACGCCGACACCGTCCTGGCCGAGCTGGCCCTGGCCGCCCGGGTGATCGAGCCGGGCCGGGTGGACACCGTCTTCGTCGGCGGCGGCACACCCACCCTGCTGCCGGCCGGCGACCTGGCCCGGATCCTGGACGGCATCGACCGCACCTGGGGCCTGGCCCCCGGCGCCGAGGTGACCACCGAGGCCAACCCGGAGTCGGTGGACCCGGCCTACCTGCGGGAACTTCGCCGCGGCGGGTTCACCCGGATCTCGCTGGGCATGCAGTCGGCCGCCGAGAACGTGCTGCGGGTCCTGGACCGCCGGCACACCGCCGGACGGGCGCCGCGGGCCGCCGCCGAGGCCGGGGAGGCCGGGTTCGAGCACGTCAACCTCGACCTGATCTACGGCACGCCGGGGGAGACCCCGGAGGACTTCGCGGCCTCGCTGGACGCCGTGATCGGCGCCGGGGTGGACCACGTCAGCGCGTACGCCCTGATCGTCGAGGACGGCACCCGGATGGCCGGCCGGATGCGCCGGGGCGAGCTGCCGTACCCCTCGGACGACGTGGCGGCCGACCGCTACCTGGCCGCCGAGGCCGCGCTGAGTGAGGCCGGTCTCACCTGGTACGAGGTGTCCAACTGGGCGCAGCCGGGCGGGGAGTGCCGGCACAACCTGCTGTACTGGACCGGCGCCGACTGGTGGGGTCTCGGGCCGGGCGCGCACAGCCACGTCGGCGGGGTCCGCTGGTGGAACGTGAAGCACCCGGTGACCTACGCGAAACGCCTGGCCGCCGGGACCTCGCCGGGCCACGCCCGGGAGACGCTGAGCGGTGACGACCGGCACATGGAGGACGTCATGCTCCGGGTCCGGTTGCGCGACGGCATCCCGCTGGACCGGGTCGACGCCACGGGCGCCGCGCGGGCCCTGGCGGACGGGCTGCTCGAGCCGGGGGCGTACGACGACGGCCGCCTCGTGCTCACGCTGCGCGGCCGCCTGCTGGCCGACGCGGTCATCCGTGACGTGGTGTGAGTCTCACCTGATGAAGCGCGCGCTCAGCGGATAGTTGAACGGCTCGTTGTTGGCCGCCTTCACCCCGGCGACCACACCCAGGATGGTGGCGATCAGCCACGCCGCGCCGACGATGAAGACGCCCACCCCGACGCAGATGAGCACGCTGCCGACCAGGCCGATGATGCCCCAGAGAAGCTGGAAGTTGAGCGCCTTGACGGCCTCCTCCCGCACGTACGGCGAGGTGTTCCCCCGGGCCAGCAGGGCGACCAGCGGCGCGATCCAGCCGAAGAACGTGCCGCCGAAGAACGCGCCGGCCGCCCCGCCGAAGTGCGCCACCAGGATCCAGGTGCGCTCGTCGCCGGCGGTGGACGGAGGCCTGTAGCCGTACCCCGGAGGCGGGTTGTAGGGAGGCGGCGGATATCCGCCCGGCGGCTGATAGCGAGCGGTCGGATCGTCGTCCGGTGGGCGGGGCTGTTCTGTCATGAAAGACACGCTAGGACCCGCTATCGAGCCGGTCGAGGACCAGGCAGGTACTTTCGATCATCGCGCTGCCGCCCCCGGGGACGTAGACTGGCACTCTATTAGCGGGAGTGCCAGAGGGGGAGGGGTCATATGAGTCTGGATGACCGCAAGCTCGAGGTGCTCCGGGCGATCGTCGAGGACTACGTCGAGACCCAGGAGCCGGTCGGCAGCAAGGCCCTGGTGGACCGGCACAAGCTCGGCGTCTCTCCGGCCACCGTGCGTAACGACATGGCGGTGCTGGAGGAGGAGGGCTACATCCGGCAGCCGCACACCAGCGCCGGGCGGGTCCCCACCGATGCCGGCTACCGGCTCTTCGTCGACCGGCTCACCCGGATCAAGCCGCTCAGCCCGGCCGAGCGCCGCGCGATCGAGCGCTTCATGGTCGGCGCCGTCGACCTGGACGATGTGGTGCACCGCACGGTCCGCCTGCTGGCCCAGCTCACCCGCCAGGTCGCCGTCGTTCAGTACCCGTCGCTCTCCCGGTCCTCGGTGCGCCATCTGGAGCTCGTGCCGATCTCCACCACCCGCCTGATGCTCGTGATGATCACCGACACCGGCCGGGTCGAGCAGCGCCTCGTCGAGATGCCCGGCCCGGTGCACGACGGCGACGTGTGGGACCTGCGCCGCCGCGTCAACGAGAAGCTCTCCGGTCAGCGGCTCGCCGACACCCCACCCCTGGTGCAGCGGCTGGTCGACGAGTGTGACGATCCCGAGCGACGGGCCACGATGGCATGCCTCGCGTCGGTACTCTTGGAGACCCTCGTCGAGCGGAGTGAGGAGCGCCTCGCCCTCGCCGGCACGGCCAATTTGACACGTGGCGGTGTGCTGGACTTCCAGGGCACGCTACGGCCCGTCCTCGAGGCTCTCGAGGAGGAGGTGATCCTGCTGAAGCTCATCGGCGACCTGGAGCCCCGGACCACCCGGGTCCGGATCGGTGACGAGAACGAGATCGACAACCTGCGGTCGGCGTCCGTGGTGAGCAGTGGTTACGGACCGGGCACCACGATCGTTGGTGGGCTCGGCGTGCTGGGGCCCACCCGGATGGACTACCCCGGCACTATCGCTACCGTTCGTGCAGTGGCACGCTACGTTGGCGACCTGTTGGCACAGAATTGACGGATTCGCGCAGACATTGAGGACTCCAAACCCCGTGGCCAAGGACTATTACGGAATTCTCGGTGTGAGCCGGGAGGCAACCGACGACGAGATCAAGCGCGCCTACCGCAAACTCGCTCGGCAGTACCACCCGGACGTCAACCCGGATCCGGAAGCGCACGACAAGTTCAAAGAGATCAACGCGGCGTACGAGGTCCTCTCCGACGACCAGAAGCGCCAGATCGTCGATCTCGGCGGTGACCCGCTCGCGCCCGGTGGCGGCATGCCCGGCGGTGCCGGCGGCGCCGGCCCGTTCGTCGGCTTCCAGGACATCATGGACGCCTTCTTCGGCACGGCCGCCGGCGGCGGCTCCCGGGGCCCGCGCCCGCGCACCCGTCCCGGCGCCGATGCCATCCTGCGTCTCGAGCTGGACCTGGTGGAGACCGCCTTCGGTGTGGAGGCGCCGATCACCGTCGACACCGCGGTGCTCTGCACCCAGTGCTCCGGCGCCGGCACCGCGCCCGGCACCCACCTGGCCACCTGCGAGGTCTGCGCGGGCCGCGGCGAGGTCCAGTCGGTGCAGCGCACCTTCCTCGGCCAGGTCGTCTCGTCGCGCCCCTGCCAGAACTGCCAGGGCCACGGCACGGTCATCCCGACCCCCTGCCCGACCTGCGCCGGCGACGGCCGGATAAGGACACGCCGCTCGCTCACCGTCAAGATCCCGGCGGGCGTCGAGGACGGCATGCGGATCCGCCTGGCCCAGCAGGGCGAGGTCGGTCCCGGCGGCGGCACCGCCGGCGATCTCTACGTGGAGATCCACGAGCGGCCGCACGACGTCTACTCGCGCAAGGGCGACGACCTGCACTGCCGGGTCACCCTGCCGATGACCGCGGCCGCGCTCGGCACCCGGATGACGATCAAGACCCTCGACGGCGAAGAGAACATCGAGGTCAAACCGGGCACTCAGCCGGCCAGCACGTTGCGTATCCGCGGCAAGGGCGTCCCGCACCTGCGCGGCCAGGGCCGTGGCGAGCTCTTCGTGCACCTCGACGTCAAGACGCCGACCAAGCTCACCGCCGACCAGGAGCGCATGCTGCGCGAATTCGCCAAGACCCGCGGCGAGGACGTGGCCGAGCTCTCCAAGCAGGGCGGCTTCTTCAGCCGGATGCGCGACGCCTTCAACGGCCACTGAGAGCTACGCATCCGACGACCCGGCGCCGTCCCTGACAAGATCAAATTCAAGATCATGTCGTAGCCGGGTGGTGGGTGCCGACCGCCGCTCCCGCCGAGGACCGGGCGGTGGCGAGTTGGCCGCTGGCGCGTCCAGGACACTCACCGCCACCCGGTGACCTGAGTGAGCGGTCCCGCTGACCCCGCACAGACCACCCGCACACGCGGCGCCCAGCCGCACACGCGGCGCGCTTCGCGCGCGGGCCTGGTGCCACGCGGCGCCCACCCGCACACGCGGCGGGTTTTGTGTGCGCGTGCCCCGCGGTGGTCGGCGTGTCGGTGGGTGGTCGCGCGTGCGGCGGACGCGTGAGCGATCGGCGGTGCTGGTCGGTGCTGGCTCCGGGCGAGGGGTACGTTTCTGGGATGTCCGCGCCGCTGTTCCTGGTCGATAGCCTGCCCACCGGATCGTCGTACACACTGGACGGCCCGGAGGGGCATCACGCCGCCACCGTGCAGCGGCTTCGGGTCGGTGAGGCGATGATCCTCGCCGACGGGCGTGGCGGCACCGCCCGGGCCGAGGTCACCGCGGTCGGGCGGGGCAGCGTCGAGGTGATGGTCAGCGCGGTCGGCCAGGAGCCGGCCGCCGACCCGAGGCTGGTCGTCGTGCAGGGCATCGCCAAGGGTGACCGGGGCGAGTTGGCCGTACAGGCGATGACCGAGGTCGGGGTGGACGAGATCCTGCCCTGGGCGGCGTCCCGGTCGGTGGCCCAGTGGCGCGGCGACCGTGGTTTCAAGGCTCGCGACAAGTGGACGGCCACCGCCCGTGAGGCCGCCAAGCAGGCCCGCCGCTCCTGGCTGCCGGTGGTGACCGGCGACCCCGACTGCTCGACCAAACGGGTGGCGTCCCGCATCGCCGGGGCGGCGGCCGCCTTCGTGCTGCACGAGGAGGCCACCGAGCGCCTCTCCACCGCAGCTCTGCCGGAACAGGGCGACATCGTCCTGGTGGTCGGCCCCGAGGGCGGCATCAGCGACGCCGAACTGGAGACCTTCCGCGATGCGGGCGCGACCCCGGTCCGCCTGGGCACCGCGGTCCTGCGCACCTCCACCGCCGGAGTGGCGGCCCTAGCCGTCCTGAACAGCCGCCTGACCCGCTGGTAACCCCTTCAGCTGGCCCCCAGAGCTGTTTCAAGGGCAGTGAGACAGCTCTGGCAGCCAGCTGAAGAATTCCGGCTGGTTGTCAGGGCTGTTTCGGCGGGCGTGAGGCAGCTGTGGGCGCCGGCTGGAGGGGTTGGGTGAGGGTGAGGGTGGTGGTCAGGCGGGGGGCGTCGAGGGCGTGTGCGGCGGTCACCGTGTAGTCGCCGGGCACCGTGCGCCAGCCGCCGTCCCACACCTGGAAGGCGCGCTCGGGCAGCGGGATCGTCACGGTCACCGTCTCTCCGGGGGTGGCCGTGGCGGTGGCGAAACCGGCGAGCCACCGCTCCGGGCGGGCCACCGGGCCCGGCTGGTTCGCCGACAGGTACACCTGCACGACCTCTCGGCCGGGGCGGTCGCCGGTGTTGGTGAGCGTCACCCGCGCCCGCGTGGCGTCGAGCGTGATCTCCCCGTACGCCCAGGTGGTGTAGCCCTGACCGGAACCGAACGCGAAGAGGGGGCGGGCCGACCAGCCGCGGTAGCCGATCCGGATGTCCTCGCCGTAGGCGAGCGTGCCGTCCGTAGGACGCACCTCCAGGACCGGGCAGTCCTCCTCCCGGCGCGGCCAGGTGGTGGGCAGGCGGCCGCCCGGCTCCGCGACGCCGAGCAGCACGTCGGCCAGCGCGGCACCGGCCTCCTGTCCGGGGAACCAGGTGAGCAGCACCGCGGCCGCCTCCCCGGACCAGGGCAGCAGCACCGGCGAGCCGGCGTTCACCACCACGATCGTGCGCGGGTTGGCCGCGGCCACCCGGGACACCAGCTCGTCCTGGCGGCCGGGCAGGGCCAGCGAGACGCGGTCGAAGCCCTCCGACTCGACCTGCTCGGTGGTGCCGACCACGACGACCGCCACGTCCGAGCGGGCGGCCAGCTCGACCGCCTCGGCGATCAGGCCGTCGTCGTCCGGACCGGGCGCCCGGTGGCCGAGCGTGGTGGAGACCGAGTGGGCCATGCCCGGTTCGAAGGTCTGCCGCAGCAGCACCGGAACCGGTACGCCGGCCTCCAGCTTCACGGTGAACCGCTGCTCGCGCGGGTGCAGCAGCAGGTCGGCGCGGCCGGTGCCGGGCGGGTGCAGCGAGCCCTGGTAGCGCGTCTCGCCGCCGACGACCAGCTGGAACGCGCCGAACCCGGAGACCGCCAGGACGTGTTCGCCGCCGACCGCCGGGGTGATCTCGGTACGCAGTTCGAGGGTGGTGATCGCGGCCACCGGCAGCCCGCCGGGCGGGTCGCCGAGCCAGCGGATGGTGGCCGTCTCCACTCCGAAGTCGTGCCCCTCGGCGGAGAAGGTGAACGGCGCCCAGTCAGGGCCCTGCGCGGGCGGCAGGAACGGGCGCGGGTCGGCGCCGACCGCGTGGGCCACGTCGACCCCGGGCAGCGCCGCGCGCAACCCGTCCAGCGGGGAGATCACGTGCCGCGGGGTGACCTGGGCGCTGCCGCCGCCGAGCACCCGCGCGTCGGTGGCCAGCGCGCCGATCACCGCGACCCGGGTGAGGTCGGCGGCCCGCAGCGGCAGGGTGGCGTGTTCGTTGCGGGCGAGGACGAACGACCGGACCGCCACCTCGTGCGCCACCGCGTCGCCGTCCTCCTCCGGCGGCGGCGCGGGAAGAGCGTGCCCGTCCAGGGCCCCGGTACGGGCGGCGAGCCGCAGCACCCGGCGCACCTTGTCGTCGATGACCTCCTCCGGCACGGCTCCGGAGCGGACCGCCTCGACCAGCGCCGGACCCCACGGGTTGTCCATGGCCGGCATCGCGATGTCGAGCCCGCCGAGCGCGGCCGCCACGGTGTCCCGGGCGGCCCGCCAGTCGGAGACGACCACGCCGTCGAAGCCCCACTCCCGTTTGAGGATCTCGTCCTGGAGGCGCCCGTTCGCGGCCATCGGCGTGCCGTTGACCCCGTTGTACGCGCTCATCACGCCCCACCCGCCGGCCGCCGCCACCCGCTCGAACGGGGCCAGGTAGATCTCCCGCAGCGCCCGTTCCGGGATCTGGACGTCCACCGTCATCCGGTCGGTCTCGAAGTCGTTGCCGACCAGGTGCTTGACCGTGGTGCCGACCGAGTGCGCCTGCACCCCGGCCACGAACCCGGCCGCGATCTCCCCGGTGAGCAGCGGGTCCTCCGAGTAGCACTCGAAGTGGCGGCCGTTCAGCGGGGTGCGGTGCATGTTGACGGTCGGGCCGAGCAGCACGTGCACGCCCTTGCGCCGGGCCTCCTGGCCGAGCAGCCGGCCGGCCCGTTCGGCGACCGTGGTGTCCCAGGTGGCGGCGAGCGCGGTGGGGCTGGGCAGGGCCACGGACGGGTCCTCGGGGGTGTAGCCGGTGCCCCGGACACCGACCGGGCCGTCCGACATGACCAGTGACCGCAGTCCGATGTGGGGCACCGCCGGCAGCGACCAGAAGTCCTGTCCGGTCAGCAGGGACACCTTCTCCTCCAGCGTGAGCCGGTCGAGAAGGTCGTCGAGATCGGTCATGAGAGCGCTCCCAGGAGTGTGTCGGAGGTTCCGGCGCCCATCTGAGCACACCCCCGGCCATAAGATCCATGAGGTGGAAAACACCTGTCTGTTCTGCCGCATCCTGGGCGGCGAGATCCCCGCCACCGTCGTGCACCGGACCGAGACCACCCTCGCCTTCCGTGACATCGACCCGAAAGCGCCCAGCCACGTCCTGGTCATCCCGGTCGCCCACCACGCGAACGTGATCGAGCTGGCCGCCGATCCGGCCGCGGCCGCCGACGTGCTGGCCACCGCCGCCAAGGTCGCCGAACTGGAGGGCCTGACCGACGGCTTCCGGGTCATCTTCAACACCGGGGAGCACGGCGGTCAGGAGGTCCATCACGTGCACGCGCACGTCGTCGGCGGCGCCCCGCTCGGACCGATGCTGGCCGGCCGATGAGCGCGCCCACCCCTCGCTACGAGCGCGCCGCCCGCCGGGCCCAGGCCGACGGCCGGATACCCGCGCTCTCGGTGGCGCTGCACCGCGCCGACCGGGAGCCGTGGGTCTTCACCGTCGGCGACTCCGGCAACCCGGACCACCCCCTCGGGCCGGGCACCCGCTTCCGGATCGGGTCGGTCACCAAGACCTTCACGGCGGTGCTGGTCATGCAGGCCCGGGACGAGGGCCTGGTCGACCTGGACGCGCCGATCGGCAAGTACCTCGACGTGCCGGCGCACGGCGACGCCACGGTCCGCCGGCTGCTCTCGCACACCGCCGGGTTCCAGCGGGAGCCGTACGGCGACATCTGGGACACCCTGATCGCCCCGGACGCCGGCCGGATGCTCGCCGAACTGGACCGGGCCGAGCGGGTCCTGCCCAACGCCCGGCGGTTCCACTACTCCAACCTCGGTCTCGCGGTGCTCGGCCAGATGGTCGCCGGCCTGCGCGGCGGCACCTGGGCGGAGGTCCTCACCGAGCGCGTCCTCACCCCGCTCGGCCTGGAGCACACCACGGCCGGCCGGCCGCCGGAAGCGGCCGTCGGCTACCTGGTCGACGCGTACTCCGACGCGGCCCGCCCGGAGCCGCCGGTCGACGTCGGGGGCGTGGCCCCGGCCGCCCAGCTCTGGAGCACCGCGGCCGACATGGCGAAGTGGGCCGCCTTCCTGGCCAGCCCGGAGATCGCCGACCCGGACGGCAGGGTGCTCGCCGCAGGCACCGTCGACGAGATGCGCTGGCCGCTCACCACCACCGACGAGAGCCTCTGGGCGGCCGGGTTCGGGCTCGGCCTGATCCTGGTACCGGAGGGCAAGCGGGTCATGCACGTGGGCCACGACGGCGCCATGCCCGGTTTCCTGGCCGGCGTCTACGGCCGGCGGGGCGGCGACGGCAACCCGGGCGCGCTCGGCTGTGCGGTGCTCGGCTCCTCCGGCACCGCCGGGCAGACCAACGAGCTGGTCCACGAGCTGTTGCGGCTCGCCGCCGAGCTGGACCCGGCGGAGATCCGGCCGTGGCGGGCCGCGCCGCCCGCGCCGCCCGCGTACCGGCCGGTGCTCGGCCGCTGGTGGAGCGAGGGCATGGAGTTCGTCTTCGCCTGGCACGACGGCCGGCTCCAGGCGCGGGCCGCCGAGGCGCCGGCCGGGCGCCCGCCGGCGATCTTCGAGCCGCTGCCGGACCGGCCTGACGTGCTGCGTACCGTCTCCGGGCGGGAGGCCGGCGAGCTGTTGCGGCTCACCCGCGACGACAGCGGGGCGGTGGTCCGGATGCACTGGGCGACCTACCGGTTGACCCGTCTTCAGGAGGGCTTCGACGGGGGCCCGGCGAGCGACGGGCCGGAAACCACTAACCGGCGATAATGGCATCGGCGGGCGGGCGGCCGAGCGGATAGGATGGCACGATCCTTGAGCGAGCCGCCCGACCCGCGGTGGCGAAGTAGAAGAGAGCAGGTGGCGGAGGCCCTTCGGGCCACCCTATGACCGGTACGCCGAACGAATCCAGCACTGGCTCGACCAGCCCGGTGCGGGCGCAGACCAAGATCTCGGTGAGCGATCCGAAGATCATGGTGAACCTGCTCGGCGCCAAGGACGAGATCCTCCGGCTCATCGAGCGCAACCTCGACAGTGACGTGCACGTCCGTGGCAACGAGATCACCATCACCGGCGATCCGGCGGAGAACGCGACGGCCGAGCGCCTCTTCTCCGAGCTGATCGAGTTGATCGAGAAGGGCGAGACGCTCAGCGTCGACGCCGTCCGCCGCACCCTGCGGATGCTCGAGGAGAACACCTCCGAGCGCCCCGCCGAGGTGCTCACCCTCAACATCCTGTCCCGCCGCGGGCGCACCATCCGGCCCAAGACGCTGGGCCAGAAGAAATATGTCGACGCCATCGACCAGAACACCATCGTCTTCGGCATCGGCCCCGCCGGCACCGGTAAGACGTACCTGGCCATGGCGAAGGCGGTGCAGGCCCTCCAGGCCAAGCAGATCAACCGGATCATCCTGACCCGGCCGGCGGTAGAGGCGGGGGAGCGGCTCGGCTTCCTGCCCGGCACGCTGACCGAGAAGATCGACCCGTATCTGCGGCCGCTCTACGACGCGCTGCACGACATGCTCGACCCGGAGTCCATCCCGCGCCTGATGGCCGCCGGGACGATCGAGGTCGCGCCGCTGGCGTACATGCGTGGCCGCACGCTGAACGACGCGTTCATCATCCTGGACGAGGCGCAGAACACCACGCCCGAGCAGATGAAGATGTTCCTGACCCGGCTCGGGTTCGGGGCGAAGATCGTGGTGACCGGTGACGTCACCCAGATCGACCTGCCCGGCGGGACGACCAGTGGCCTCAAGATCGTGCGGGAGATCCTGCGCGACGTGGAGGACGTGCACTTCGCGGAGCTGTCCAGCTCCGACGTGGTGCGGCACCGGCTGGTCGCCGAGATCGTCGACGCGTACGCGCGCTACGACGCCGTCCAGGAACAACAGTCGGCACAATCCGTCCACGCCGTGCCGGGCCGGGCCGCCAGCGGTGGCCGGGCACCGGGCCGCCGGCGCTGATTCGCAAGGGGTAATCGCACCACTATGTCCATCGAGATCGCCAACGAGTCGGGAGTCGAGGTCGACACCGACGCGATCCTCGCGGTTGCCCGGCACGCCCTGGACGAGATGGGGGTCAACCCGCTCGCCGAGCTGTCGATCCTGCTCGTCGACATCGAGTACATGGCTGAGCTGAACCACCGGTGGATGGGCAGCGACGGCCCGACCGACGTGCTCGCGTTCCCGATGGACGAGGGCAGTGTCGACCACGGCCCCGGCGAGTCCGGCACCGGTGAGCCGGCCCTGCTCGGCGACATCGTGCTCTCCCCGGAGGTGGCCGCCAAGCAGGCCGCCGCGGCCGGGCACGCCGCCGCCGACGAGCTGCACCTGCTCACCGTGCACGGCGCCCTGCACCTGCTCGGCTACGACCACGCCGAGCCGGAGGAGGAGCGCGAGATGTTCGCCCTGCAGAACAAGCTGCTGCAGAGCTGGCGCGCCGGGCGTAAAGCCGGCTGATCATGGACCCCGCGTCGGCCGGGCTTCCGGACCTGCAACTGATCCTCCTCGCGGTCGCTCTGGTGCTGCTCGCCGGCCTGGCCTCGATGACCGACGCCGCGCTGGCCACCGTCTCGCACGCGCGCGCCACCGAGCTGGCCCGGGAGGGCCGCCGCGGTGCGGGCGCGCTGACCGCGGTGGCCTCCGACGTGGTGCGCTACGTGAACCTGCTGCTCCTGCTGCGGTTGCTCTGCGAACTGACCGCCACCACGCTGGTGGCCCTGGTCGCGGTGGACACCTGGGGTGTCGGCTGGCGGGCGGCGCTGGTCTCGGCGGGCGCCATGACACTGGTCAGCTTCGTGGTGGTGGGGGTGGCCCCGCGCACCCTGGGGCGCCAGCACGCGTACGCGGTGGGCCGGGCGACCGCCCCGCTGGTGCGCTGGCTCGGCCGGGTGCTCAACCCGCTGGCCCAGCTGCTGATCCTGATCGGTAACGCGGTGACACCCGGCAAGGGGTTCCCGGAGGGGCCGTTCGGCAGCCAGGTGGAGCTGCGGGAGCTGGTCGACCTGGCCGAGCAGCGCGGTGTGGTGGAGCACGGCGAACGCGAGATGATCCACTCGGTGTTCACCCTCGGTGACACGATCGCCCGCGAGGTGATGGTGCCGCGGACCGAGATGGTGTGGATCGAGGCGTCCAAGACGTTGCAGCAGGCGCTCTTCCTCTTCCTGCGGTCGGGTTTCTCACGGATCCCGGTCATCGGTGAGAGCGTCGACGACGTGCTGGGCGTGCTCTACCTCAAGGACGTCATCCGGCTCACCCAGAACGGCAATCCCGACGCGACCGCCCAGGCGGTGGCCGAGGCGATGCGCGCGGCCAACTTCGTGCCCGAGTCGAAACCGGTCGACGACCTGCTCTCCGAGATGCAGGCGGCCCGCAACCACCTGGTGATCGTGGTGGACGAGTACGGCGGCACCGCCGGCCTCGTGACGATCGAGGACATCCTCGAGGAGATCGTCGGCGAGATCACCGACGAGTACGACGTCGAGCGCCCACCCATCGAGTACCTGGAGGACGGGGCGGTGCGGGTGGCCGCGCGGCTGCCGATCGAGGACCTGGGCGAGGTGTACGGCGTGGAACTGCCCGCCGACGAGGTGGAGACGGTCGGCGGCCTGCTGGGGCAGACGCTGGGCCGGGTGCCCATTCCGGGTGCCGAGGCGGAGGTCGGGGGCCTGCACCTGACCGCCGAGGGCGCCATCGGGCGGCGTAACCGGATCGACTCGGTGCTGGTGCGCCGGGTGCGGCCGGAACCCGCCGCCGAGCAGGACGATGAGAACGTTGCCGAGAACGAGGAAAGACAACCCGCCGATGCCTGACCAGACCTTCGCCGCCGTCGCCGTTCCGGGCGCCGGCGACATTCCGCTGAGTGCCGAGGACGCCAAACTGGTGACCCTCGCGCGCAGCTCCCGTGCCCGGGTGGGCGCGTCCGAGGGCGCGGCGGTGCGTGACCAGGACGGCCGCACCTACGCCGCGGCGACCGTCGCGCTGCCCCACCTGTCGGTGACGGCGTTGCAGTTGGCGGTCGCGCAGGCGGCCGCGTCCGGGGCGACCCGGCTGGAGGCGGCCGCCGTGGTGACCGAGTCCACCGAGCTGGAGGGCGCGGGCCACGCCGCGGTGCGTGACCTGGCCGCCGGCGCGCCGATTCACCTGGCGGGCCCGAGCGGCACGCTGTTCGGCACGGTCCAGTGATGGCGGACCAGCCGGAGAAGAAGCGCGGTCAGGCTCCCAAGAAGACGCCTGCCGCGCTGCGTGGTCAGGCCCCGAAGAAGGCGTCCGCCGAGCAGCACGCTCAGGCCCCGAAGAAGGCGGCGGACGAGCGCCGTCTCACCGCGGGGGAGCGCAACGAGCTGCGGCGTCAGGAGCGGCGGGTGGCCCGCCGGGCCGCGGAGCAGGGCGCGGAGCAGGGCGGGCGGTCACGCGGCGGCTCCGGCGCGGGCCGGGCTTCCACCGCATCGGGTACGCCGAACGCGCCCCGTCGTGGTGGAAGTGATGGAAAACCTACGGGTAAGGCCGGGCTTCCCACGAGCTCCCAGGGGCGGGGTGGTGCTTCTGCCGACAGCTCACCCCGTACCGGAAAAGGGGTTTCGCCGAAGAAGCACCGGCACAAGGCCGCGAGTGCCGCGAAGCGTGATGATGGGGTGTACCGTGCCGGTTTCGCCTGTTTCGTCGGGCGGCCGAACGCGGGCAAGTCGACGCTGACGAACGCGATCGTGGGTCAGAAGATCGCGATCACCTCGAACAAGCCGCAGACGACCCGGCACGTCATCCGCGGCATCCTGCACCGGCCGGACGCGCAGCTCGTCCTGGTCGACACCCCGGGCCTGCACCGCCCCCGGACCCTGCTCGGCGAGCGGCTGAACGACCTGGTCCGCGAGGTGTGGAGCGAGACCGACGTGATCGGGGTGTGCTTCCCGGCGGACGAGCCGATCGGCCGCGGCGACCGCTTCATCTCGTCGGAGATCAGCGAGCTGAAGGCCAAGGTCATCGCGGTGGTCACCAAGGTCGACCTGGTCGACCCGGCCACCCTGGCGCAGCGCCTGCTCGCCGTCTCCGAGCTGTACGACTTCGCGGAGATCGTCCCGGTGAGCGCGGTCTCCGGTCATCAGGTGGAGACCCTGACCGACGTGCTGGTCAAGCACCTGCCGGAGTCGCCGCAGCTCTATCCGGACGACGTGCTGACCGACGAGCCGGAGCAGGTGCTGATCGCGGAGCTGATCCGGGAGTCGGCGCTCGAGGGCGTGCGCGACGAACTGCCCCACTCGATCGCGGTCATGGTCGAGGAGATGCTGGTCGAGGGCAAGCTCACCCGCATCTACGCGGATCTCTACGTGGAGCGCGACAGCCAGAAGTCGATCGTCATCGGGACCCGGGGCGCGCGGCTCAAGGAGGTGGGCTCGCGTGCGCGGACGGAGATCGAGAACCTGCTCGGCCGGCGGATCTACCTGGACCTCCACGTTCGAGTCGCCAAGGAGTGGCAGCGCGATCCGAAGCAACTGCGTAAGCTAGGTTTTTAATCGAAACTTGGACATTCTCCAACTATGGTGAACTTCACCATAGTTTGCACAGGTTGCCGGTTCGGGGGTAACACCTTGGGCCATGCGAAACCGGTACCTGGACATGCTGCGCGCTGTGGCGACCGTCCGGGTGGTTGTCTATCACCTGACCGGCTGGACCACGCTCACCGTGGTCCTGCCGGCCATGTCGGTGATGTTCGCCCTGGCCGGCTCGCTGATGGCCGCTTCGCTGGACCGGTTCGGGGTGTGGGCGGTGGAGCGGCGGATCCGCCGGCTTCTGCCCTCGCTGTGGGCGATCGCCCTGATCGCGATCGCCACCATGCTGGCCACCGGCACGTCGAGCGTGAACCCGATGCTCCTGCTCTGGGGGTTCCCTCTGGACACCCCGGAGGCGACCGGCTGGTGGATGCAGGGGCTGAGCCACACCTGGTACCTGCGGGACTTCCTCTGGATGGTGCTGCTGTCGCCGCTGGCGCTGCCGCTCTACCGCAGGTTCCCGGTGGCGACCGTGCTGACACCGTTCCTGGCGCTGCTGGCGATCACCCTGACCGGGGTGACGGTGCCACCGGTGGCGCACGGCCTGGCCCTGTACGGCGGGGCCTGGCTGCTCGGCTTCGCCCACCACGACGGGCACCTGGAGCGACTCGGCCGCAAACGGCTGCTCGCCATCGCGGCCGGGCTCGCCGTGCCGGCCGCCGCCTGGGTGCTGACCCATCCCGGGCCGCGGGGCTACGACCTCAACGACATCCCGCTCGGCAACGCGCTCTGGTCGGCCGCGTTCATCCTGGTCGCGCTCGGATGCGTCCGGCCGGTGGTGCGCGGCCACCGGGTGCTGAGCCTGCTGAACGCGCGGGCGCTGACGATCTACCTCTGGCACGTGCCGGTGATCGTCGCGGTGACCCAGTGGGGCGAGCGGCACGGTCTGCCGGTCCAGGGCTGGGTCGGCATCGGCTGGCGTACGGCCGTGGTCTTCCTGCTGCTCGGCGTGGTGACCGCCGCGGTCGGCTGGGTGGAGGACCTGGCCGCCGGGCGCCGTGTCACCGTGCTGCCCGGCCGGCCGGTCCCCGTCCCGGTCTCCCCGGCACCGGCCGCCCCCGAGCCCGTCCCTAGCCTCCGATGACGCTCACGTCCCCGTTCCGGGTGTGCACGTCCAAGACGTTCGTGGACTTCGGGTCGTTGGTGACGCCGACCGACTCCTGGTCGCCGGAGGTCGATCCGGTGCGCACCTGGTAGGCGCCGGCCGGGACCATCACCTGGACGTCGCCGTTGGTGGCCGCCGCGGTCACCGAGGACGCCTCGGCCAGCTGGACGTCGATGTCGCCCGAGGTGGTGCGGACCGTGACCGGGCCGGCGGCGTTCAGCACGCTGAGGTCGCCGGACTGGGCCTCCAGGGTCACGTCGGAGCGGCCCACCACGTTGAGGTCGCCCGAGGTCGCCCGGACCTTCAGCGGGCCGGTGCCGTGGTCCACCATCACGTCCCCCGAGGTGAGGCGGATGTCGACCGGGCCCACCCCGATCAGGCCCACGTCGCCGGAGGTCAGCTCGCCGCGCACGGTGACCGACGCGGGCGCGGTGATCTCGTAGTCGACGCCGCAGTCCGGCCCGCAGTCGGAGGTCAGGGTCAGCACCCCGTCCTTGCGCTGGTAGGTGGTGCCGGGATCGCTGTCACCCGTGATGATCCGCCGGATCGTCGTCTCGGTCGCGGTCTCGCTGCCGGTGATCCGGACGTCGCTGTGCCGGCCGGACAGCACGATCTCGGTGATCTTGACAGTCTCGGTGTCCTCGAAGGTCAGCCGCGCGCCCACCGCGCCGTCGCAACCGGCCAGGGTGCCGCCAACCGTGACGGCGGCGAGGATCAGGGCAACTCTTCGGCTCATGCGCTGAACCTATTTGCGCCGTCCGGGAAAGCCATCGGGTTCCGTCCCGGAGTCAACCCTGAGATCCGGGTCAGGGTCTGTCGTAGGTACCGGGCAGAATGGCGGGGTGCCCGCCGGATACCGCCGCCAGCTCTACCGCGACGACGCGGTGGTGCTCCGTGTGCAGAAACTGGGCGAGAGCGACCGGATCGTCACCCTGCTGACCAGGCGCCACGGCCGGCTGCGCGCTGTCGCCCGCGGGGTCCGCCGGATCAACTCCCGCTTCGGCGCCCGGCTCGAGCCGTTCGGCCACATCGACCTGCAACTCGCCGGCTCCCCCGAAGGGCTGGGCAGCTCGCTGCACTCGGTCAGCCAGGTCGAGGCGGTCACCCTGTTCGGCAAGAGCTTCCTCACCGACTACCCGCGCTACACGGCGGCCAGCGCCATCTGCGAGACCGCCGAGCGGCTCACCCCGGTCGAGCGGGAGCCCGCGCTCCGGCTCTTCCAGCTCACCCTGGGCGCGCTGAAAGCCCTGGCGACCGGTGAGCACCTGGGCGGTCTGGTGCTGGACGCCTACCTGTTGCGCGCCATGGCCTTCGCCGGCTGGGCCCCCGCTCTCACCGAGTGCGCGGTCTGCGGCACCCCCGGGCAGCACGCCGCCTTCGCCGTCCCGGCCGGCGGCGCGGTCTGCCCCGACTGCCGCCCACCCGGCGCCGCCCACCCCAGCCCGGCCACCCTCGGCCTGATGTCCGCACTCACCTCCGGCGACTGGACCGTCGCGGACGCCGCCGAGGCCGCGGTGCGCCGCGAGTGCAGCGGCCTGGTCGCCGCCCACCTGCAATGGCACATGGAGCGGGCGCTGCGCTCGCTCCCGCTTGTCGATCGACGGGAGTTGAACCCTTGAGCCCGCGTCCGCCCACCCCACACATCTCCGGCGCCCAGCCACCCCGCTTGCCCGCAGCCGCGTTGCCGAAGCATGTGGCGATCGTCATGGACGGCAACGGCCGCTGGGCCAAGGACCGCGGGCTCGCCCGGACCAAGGGCCACGAGCAGGGGGAACACTCGCTCTTCGACACCATCGAGGGCGCCATCGAGATCGGCATCCCCTACCTCTCGGCGTACGCGTTCTCCACCGAGAACTGGAAGCGCTCGCCCGAGGAGGTGCGCTTCCTCATGGGCTTCAACCGGGACGTCATCCGCCGCCGCCGCGACCAGCTGGTCGATCTGGGCGTGCGGGTGGTCTGGTCCGGGCGGGCCGGCCGGCTGTGGAAGAGCGTCATCAGTGAGTTGCAGACCGCCGAGGAGATGAGCCGCGGCAACACCAAGCTCACCCTCCAGTTCTGTGTGAACTACGGCGGCCAGGCCGAGATCGCGGACGCCGCGGCGGCCATCGCCCGGGACGTGGCGGCCGGCAAGCTCAAGGCCGACAAGGTCAACGAGAAGACCATCGCGCGCTACCTCTACCACCCGGAGATCCCGGAGGTGGACATGTTCCTGCGCCCGTCCGGCGAGCAGCGCACGTCCAACTTCCTGCTCTGGCAGTCGGCGTACGCGGAGATGGTCTACCTCGACACCCTCTGGCCCGACTTCGACCGCCGCCACCTGTGGTATGCGTGCGAGCTCTACGCCCAGCGCGACCGCCGCTTCGGCGGGGCCCTGCCGAACCCGGTCAGCCCGACGTAACCAGCGCCTCCACGGCGGCGTCGGTGTCCGCCAGATCCGGCAGCACCACGTGCGCGCCCGCCGCGGCCAGCTCCGCCGCGGCGGTGCGGCCCGTCGCCACGGCGATCGCGACCGCCCCGTTGGCCAGGGCCGCGGTCACGTCGTGGACCGTGTCGCCGATCACCACCGGGTGGAAGCTCTCGGCGTACTTCGCCCGCGCCCGCTCCAGGCAGCGGCGCACCAGGACCGCCCGGACCGCGTGGTCGGTGCCGTAACCGCCCACCTCGGCGTCGAACTCGCCACCCAGCCCGAAGGCGGCGAGCTTCACCGCGGCGACCTGCGGGACGTTGCCGGTCACCAGGGTCTGCACCACCCCCGGGTCGTCGGCCAGACGGGCCAGCACCGCACGGACGCCCGGCATCAGCGCGCCCTGCTCGGCGAACTCGTGCCGGATCTCGTGGACCACCTCGACGTAGCGGGCGAAGAACCGCTCCGGCGTGCAGTCGGTGACCCCGTGGGACGCGAACACCTCCGTGCAGATGTCCGTGTCGGTCCGCCCGCCGAAGTTCGGCGTGTCCCGCCACTCCACCCCGGTCACCTCGGTGAAAGCCGCCCTCCAGGCCCGCGTCGTCACCCCGCCGCCGCGCAGCAGGGTGTAGTCGATGTCCCACATCACCAGGCGCCTCACTCGGCCAGCACCCGCTCGATGTGCTCCACCTTGGCGGTCAGCGCGCCGGTCACGCCGGGCCGGACATCCGCCTTCAGTGACAGGCTGACCCGTGGGGCCACCGTCGCGACGGCGTCGACGGCCTGTTTCACGACGGCCATCACCTCGTCCCACTCGCCCTCGATCGTGGTGAACATGGCATCGGTCCGGTTCGGCAGGCCGGAGGCGCGAACCACCCGGACCGCCTCGGCGACGGCGTCGCCGACGGAGTCCCCGGTCCCGATGGGTGTGACGGAGAAGGCAACCAGCATCCCCTCATCCTTCCAGGCGGCTCGCGCTTGAGTCGATCAATGCGTACGACTACCCTAGGCGTTGCGCACGTTGTCTCGCGCAAAGCGCACTAATCTGGAGGGAAGTGGTTTCATGGGGGTCGCCGTGGTGGATGAGCCGATGAACATCGATGCGCGGGCTTTGATGGAGGCCGCGAAGATTCTGGGTACGACGACGGCGGGTGACACGGTCAACGCGGCGCTTCGCGAGATCGTCGCCGTCCGCCAGAGGGTCGAGGCCCTCGAGGAACTCGGCCGGATGGGTCAGGCCGGTGACTTCGACGAACTGCTGGACAAGCGGAACTACCGCCGATGACAGCGAAGTACCTGGTGGACACCAGTGCATATGTTCGGCTCGCCCGCGAGTCCGCCCTGCGGGACGCATGGCGCCCATGGTTCGCTGCGGGGACCTTGGCGGTGTGCCCACTGACAGAATTGGAGATCTTCTTCGCTGCTCGGTCGGTCGACCATCGGAAGGAGATCGAGTCGACTATTCGAAATCGGTACAACTGGGTGTTCATGCCTGATGTGATCTTCGACCGGGCGGCTGAGGTTCAGGAACTCCTCACCAGGTGTGGCGCTCACCGGTCCGCCGGCCCCGTCGATCTGTTGCTGGCGGCCACGGCGGAGGCGCACGGGATGACGATCCTGCACTACGACCGTGACTTCGTGAAGGTTGCTGAGGTGACCGGGCAACCGGTGCGGTGGATCGCGGAGCCCGGGTCGGTCAACTGAGGGGCTTGGCTCTGTCTGAAAACTATCAGGGATGGCGATTCGCCGGTATCGGGAGCGCGGCCGAGTTCGGGGGGCCGGGGCGGGGCGTAGCTTCGCCGGGTGACAGTGGAGCGAATCGATGCGTCAGTGGCCGGGCGGTGGAAGCTCGGGGACACGTTCGTCAATCGGATGGGGTTCGGGTCGATGCGGCTCACCGTGCGGGCCGATCGGGAGCGGGCTGTTCGGGTGCTGCGCCGGGCCGTTGAGCTCGGGGTCGATCACATCGACACGGCGGCGTTCTACTTCTCGCCGGGCGGGATTCTCGACGGGGAGGACGGGCCGGTTCGGTTTGCGGCCGAGTTGATCCGGGGTGCGCTCACGCCGTACCCGGAAGGTTTGATGATCGTCACGAAGGTGGGGCCGGACCCGCGGGCCGATGGTGGCTGGGGTGAGGCTCTCACCGCGGAGCAGTTGCGCCGGCAGGTGGAGGAGAATCTGCGGCGGCTCGGTGTGGAGGCGCTCGACCTGGTCAATCTGCGGATCGTGCGGGATCGGGAGAGGTTCGCGGAGCGGTTCGGAGCGCTGGCCGAGATGCGTGCGGAAGGGTTGATCCGCAATCTCGGGATCTCCAACGTCGGCGTCGAGCAGCTCGACGAAGCTCAGCGGATCGCGCCGGTGGCGTGCGTGCAGAACGCCTTCGCCGCGGATCTCCGGCAGCACGAGGATCTGCTGCGTGAGTGCGGCGCGCGTGGGATCGCCTTCGTCCCGTTCTTCGCGATCGCCGGGCCGAAGCGGGAGACCGGGCCGAAGCGGGAGACCGGGCCGAAGCGGGAGACCGGGCCGAAGCCAGAGACCGGGCCGGGGCGGGAGGGCGGTGCGACGGCGGGGGCCGACGGGGCGGAGTGGCGGATCGCGCGGAGGCGCGGGCTCACCGGGCATCAGGTGCGGCTCGCCTGGACGCTGCATCAGGGGCCGCATGTGCTGGCGATTCCGGGCACCGGCGACGTCGCTCACCTGGAGGAGAACGTTGCCGCCGGTGGGATCAGGCTCACCGCCGAGGAGCTGGCCGAGATTGATCAGCGCTGACGGTCGAGGAGGGCCGCGACCTCGGTGGCCAGCTCGGTGGTGGCCTCGATCTCGGCCTTGCGGATCGAGACGCTCTCGATGTTGAAGCCGTAGGGGATGCCCAGGTGCTCGCAGAAGTCGATCAGATCGCGGGCGATCAGCATGCACTGCCGGTAGGACTCGGCGAGCGGGTCGGGCGAGTGGCGGATCGCGTTCTCCAGCCAGCGAGGCACGTCCACACCGAGCCAGCGGACGAACTCCAGGGTCTTCATCGAGCCGCACAGCGACAGCGTGAAGATCACCGTCCGGGGGTCGACGCCGCGCTCGCGGCACTCCAGGTAGTAGTCGCTGAGCAGGTTCTTCGTGTCGTTCAGGTGGTAGATCACCTGGGTCACGAAGAAGCCGACGCCCAGCTCCTGCTTGGCCAGCATGCGCAGGTGCTCGTCGCGGCGCTCACCGATCACGACGGCACCGAGCGGCAGGTCGGGGCGGACCTCGTTGCGTAGCTCCTGGGCCCGGCGCAGACCGGTGTGCACCGGCTTGCCGCCCGAGGAGGCGCCCACGAAGACGGTCAGCATCTGGTCGCCGGCGCCGGCCAGCCAGCCCCGCAGCTCGTCCTCGGGGTACTTGCCGACACAGCGGTAGATGATCACCGGCTCCCGCCAGCCGGCGGCCAGATGCCGGCTGTAGTAGCGCGCCGGGTCGAGGGTCGGCAGGTACGGGAAGGGCCGCTCGTCCGGGTTCCGGTCGGACTCGTCGTCGATGTCGTACAGGATCAGGCCGTCGAGGTCGAGCGCGCCGAGCCGCTTCAGGGTGACCTCGGCGATCTCGCTGATCCGGTCCTCGGTGGCGTGGCTCCGCGGTGGGGTGATGCTGAACACCAGGACGCCACTGCGGGCCTCGGCCAGGAGCTGTCGCAAAGGGGGACGAGACATGCGACCCACAGTAGGGGTAGCCCCGGCGTGGCCGGGCATCGCACACGTCCCGTCCCGCTCTGCGATCAGTGGTCGGCGCAGCGGGGAGTGGGGTCGCGGGTCTCGAACGGGATCAGCCGGCCACCCGCCGCCGGGGGCCCGTTGTCGCCGGCCTGGGTGTTGATCGAGCCGTTGTAGACCGGGTCGTCGTACCTCCCGTCGGCGTCGAAGTCGCTGCCCGGCCCGCGCTCGGCCGTTCGGGGCGGGGATGCCGGCGGCCTGGTGGCCGGGCGCCCCTCGAAGCCCACGGCGATCGTGGGGTCGGCGGCACGTGGCGGACACTCTCGTCCGAAGAGGACAGCGCCCGTTGCCGATCCCGTGGCCGCCCGGCGAACGGTCAGCCGATGATCGGGTTGAAGTAGCCCAGTGCCAGCGTGAGGGTGAGGATCGCGAGACCGGTCAGGAGGGCGGCGGCCAGCAGGACGGCGTCGGGCGCGGTGAAGTGCTGCACCCGCGCGTGGGTACGCGGGACGCCGGCGTCGAACCCGCGCGCGTCCATCGCCACCGCCAGCCGCACCCCGCGCCGCAGCGCCCCCACCAGCAGCGCGAACGCCGTCGACCCGAAGAGCCGCAGTTTGGCCAGCGGGTTGCGCCCGGCGTCCACCCCGCGCGCGCGCCGGGCCAGGGTGAGCGCCCGCCATTCCTGACCGAGCAGCGGCACGAGCCGGAACGCGGCGAGCGCCCCGATCGCGAACCGGGCCGGGGCCTTCGCGTTCTGCACCAGCGCGTCGGCCAGGTCGGTCGGGTCGGTGGTGGCGAAGACGACGATGCCGGGCAGCGCGATCGCGAAGATCCGCAGGACCAGCGCGCCCGCGGTGGCCAGCACGCCGGTGGTGACGTCGAACGGCCCGAGCGACGCCACGGTGGCCCCGGTCCGCTCCCCGGCGAACAGGACCATGGTGACCAGGATCCCGCCCGCGGTGAGCAGCAGCGGAGCAAGCCGGCGGGCCAGCAGCCGCATCCGGATGCCGAAGAACGGCAGCACGAGCAGCTCCACGACCAGGGCCGCGGACGGGGTGAACGGGTCGACGGACAGGATCAGCGGCAGCGTGAACAACAGCGCGGCGCCCAGCTTGGCGACCGGGTTGCGGCGGGCCAGCGGCGCGGCGGGATCGGCGATCGGCTCCACGGACAGGCTCACGGACGAGACCTCCGCGGCAGCGGGTCCGGCGCCGGCTCCCCGAGGGGCACGGTTCGATCAGCGAGGGTACGGACGAAAGCGTCATCATGCGTGACGGCGACCACCCCGTGACCGTCGTCGCGCAGCCCGGCCAGCAGCTCGACCAGTTCCCGCCAGGTGCGGCGGTCCTGGCCGAAGGTGGGTTCGTCGAGCACCAGCAGCCGGGGCGCGGTGGCCAGCGCCGTGGCCACGCTGAGCCGGCGGGCCTCACCGCCGGAGAGGGTGTACGGGTTCGCCTCCGCGAGCCGGGTCAACCGCAGCCGGTCCAGCAGGTCGTCGACGGTGCGGCGGATCTGCTCCGGGGTGCGGCCCAGCCGGCGCGGGCCGAGCGCCAGTTCGTCGGCGACCCGCCCGGTGACGAACTGGTGCTCCGGGTTCTGGAAGACCGACCCGATCCGCCCGGTCAGGGTGGCGGCCCGCCAGCGGTGCGGCGGGCGGCGGTCCCCGAACGCCTCGACCCGGCCGGACGTCGGCGCCAGCAGGCCGCCGAGCAGCAGCGCCAGCGTGGACTTGCCGGCGCCGTTGGGCCCGGTCACGGCCACCACCTCGCCCGCCGCGGCGGACAGCGAGACGGGTGGGAGGCGTTTCGTGACTTCGGCGCGCGTCACGCGTACCAGATCGTCTGCCGGTTTTGTGGCGGCCTTGATCGGCGGCGTGCTGAAGCCTGGCACCCAGACGCCCTCGCCGGCGAGTTTGTCGCCGTAGGCGGCGAAGATCAGCTCGGGCGTGCCGTCGGCGCGCACGCCACCGCCCGGCTCCAGGACCACGACCCGGTCGACCAGCGGAAGGGCCTCGGCCACCCGGTGTTCCACGATGATCAGCGTGGTCGAGGGGTCGGCGGTTCGGGCCACCGCGTCCCGGATCAGCCCGGCGCCCGCCGGGTCGAGGTTGGCGGTCGGCTCGTCCAGCAGCAGCAGCCCGGGCCGCAGGGCCAGGACCCCGGCCAGGGCGAGACGTTGCGCCTCACCGCCGGAGAGCGCGGCGGTGGACCGGTTGACGGGGTACGGGAAACCGACGCGATCCAGTACGTCGGACACCCGTGGCCAGATCTCGCCGGCCGGTACTCCCCGGTTCTCCAGCCCGAACGCCACGTCGTCGCCGCTGCGGGCCATCACGAGCTGGGTCTGCGGGTCCTGGAAGACGATGCCGACCCGCTCGCGGGCCTTGCGCGGGTCCAGCCCGTCGATCTCGATGGCGCCCTCGGACTCGCCGGAGTCCTCCGGCAGCAGACCGGCGAGCGCGGCGAGCAGGGTGCTCTTGCCGGCCCCGGAGGGACCGAGCAGCAGCACCCGCTCGCCGTGCCGGATCTCCAGGTCCAGCCCGCGGACCGCCCAGGCGCGGCGCCCGGCGTGCCGCCACCCGAAGCCGCGAAGCCGAACCTCACTCATGAATCAGATCGTTGCCCGCTCGCGGCCGGCTCCGAACCGGTCCAGCACACCGGTCGGGGCCAGCGCCCGGACCAGCGCCCAGGAGCCGAGGCCGGCGATCACGGCGCCGCTCAGGACGGTGATCAGCGCGTACGGGATCCGGTAGGACCAGAGGGCGGTCTCCGAGTTCCACACGAAGAAGTCGAAGATCGCCGCGCTCACGCCGGTCAGCGTGCCGGCCAGCAGCGCGGTGCCGATCCGGAACGACTGGTAGCGGAACGCCGCGAACGCCAGCTCGGCGCCGAGACCCTGCGCCAGGCCCTGCCAGACGACGGTCAGGCCCCAGGTGCTGCCGAGCAGCCCGGACACCAGCGCCGCCACCAGCTCGGTGTAGAGCGCCGCGCCCGGCTTGCGGATGATCAGGCCGCCCAGCACGGCCGGGATCAGCCAGACGCCGTACAGCACGGTCTGGGACGGGGGGAAGAAGGCGAAGGCGCCCTCGGTGATCACCCAGAGGTTGCCCCACGCCCAGAAGATGACGCCGAACGCCACGGCGATCACCGAGGCGATCACGATGTCTATCGTGCGCCACCGGTTCGGGTTGATGTCTTTCATGTACGCCTCCCAGCGGACACCGGGAGGAGACGCACGCCGCGACCCGGGCAGCGGCGCCCGGGTGCGACGCGGCTGGAGAGGACCGAACTTCCTGCGCTGGCATTACCCAGATCAGGTACGAGGGTCTGCGGTCACCCGCACTCTCAGCGCTGTGCGCTCCCCTGTCGGATCGAAGCCCGTCCGCTCTCGCGGGCAAGGCCTCGGTGGATGTGCTTCGATGACCGTAACACCTGGTAGCAGCGCGGCACAGGGAGGTAGTGATCACGTGATCGAGGTCAAGGCCAGGGGCATGACGTTCGATGTGTACGAGGGGGGACCCTCGGACGGCGATCCGGTCCTCCTGCTCCATGGATTCCCGCAGGACTCCCGTGAGTTCGACCTGATCCTGCCCCGCCTGCACGAGGCCGGGCTGCGGACCTACGCCCTGGACCAGCGCGGCTACTCGCCCGGCGCGCGGCCCACGGCGGTCTCGGCGTACCGGATGTCGGAAGTCACCGACGACGCCATCGCCGTCCTCGACGCCCTCGGCATCGAGAGCGCCCACGTGGTCGGCCACGACTGGGGCGCCCAGGTGGGCTGGCAGCTGGCCGTCCACCACCCGCACCGGGTCCGGACCCTGACCGCGATCTCCGTGCCGCACCCGCGGGCGCTGCTGCTCGCCCTCCGGGTCCGGCCCTCCCAGCAGGCCCGGCTCGCCTACATGGGGTTGTTCCGCTCCGCGATCGCCGAGAAGGTGCTGTCCGCCCGGCACTCGCTCGCCCTGCGGCTCATGCTGCGCCCCATCGGGATGCGCGCCGAACAGTACGTGGCGGCGATGCGTGAGCCGGGCCGGCTGACCGGCGGGCTCAACTGGTACCGGGCCATCGCCAGCGAGGAGTACTCCGGGCTCGGGGTGGTGACCGTGCCCACCACGTACGTCTGGAGCGACAAGGACGGGGTGGTCGGGCTCACCGCGGCGCTGCGGACCCGGGACTGGGTGCGAGGCGAGTACCAGATGGTGGCCATGCGCGGGGTCAGCCACTGGGTGCCCGAACAGGCGCCACGCGAGCTCGCCGACGCCGTCCTGGCACGGATCGGCGTTTGACCACGAGCCCACGGGGGAACGCTCTCGCGACATGGCGGTCGATACGCACCACACCTCCCGTGAGACCGAGAAACAGCGCTGGGATCGCAACTTCGGCGATCTCCTCCAAGAACTCAGGGTCGCGCAGACCGGAGTGCAGATCCTCTTCGCGTTCCTGCTGACCCTGCCGTTCAGCAGCGGGTTCCCGAAGGTCACCGGCTTCCAGAAGGACACCTACATCGTCGCGCTGATCAGCGCGGCCTTCGCCACCGCGATGATCATCTCGCCGGTGGCGTTCCACCGTGCCCTGTTCCGGCAGGGCCGCAAACCGGAACTGGTCCGCTACGCCCACAAGATGGCGTCCGGCGGCCTGGCCTTCATGCTGGTCTCGATGGTCAGCAGCGTCCTGCTGATCACCGACTACCTGCTGAACTGGATGTGGGCCATCCCGCTGACCGTCGTCACCGGGGCCTGGTTTTTGACCTACTGGGCCATCCTGCCGTTCGCCCACCGGGAGTGGGGCGACGAGTCAGACTCGGCGTCCTCGTAGGCCCAGCGACCGCAGCTCCAGCTCGGCCAAGGCATCCACGGCGGCCGCGTCGCCGGCCCGCCAGCTCTGTGCGATGTCCGGGCCCAGCCTGGTCAGCTCACCGAGTGGGCGGCCGGCCAGCGCGCGCAGCGCCAGCAGGTCACGGCCGGCCGCGTCGTCCCGGACCGCGGCCGCGATCCCGGCCCGGCGCATCCAGCGCAGCCGCAGCGGCAGCCACAGGAACAGGACCAGAGCCAACGGTACGGCCACCGCCACCAGCGGCAGGATCAGCGCCAGCCGTCCGACGATCTCCTGCTGCTCGTGACCGGCGTCGGCGATCGCCCGCGCGGCGTCCGCGGCGCCGGTGAACGGCCTGGTCAGATCGTCACCGACGACCGGCACCCGGCCCACCTTGCCGGACGCGTCGGCCAGGTTGTCGGCGATGCCGCTGCCGGCGCTCTCCAGCTTCTGCCCGGGCACGGCGAGTCTCTCGACCACGTCGTTGATCCACAGTGCCACCCGGATCCACAGATAGACCCAGAGCACCACGAGGACGTCGGTGACCAGTTGGCGAAGAGCGACGGGGAATCGGTCCGCATAGGGCTTCACACCGGAAGCGTCGCACTCAGCTTTTCGCGGCGCACTCCGGGCACGTGCCGAAGATCTCCATCGTGTGCGAGACGTCGACGAAGCCGTGCTGGCCGGCCACCTTGTCGGCCCAGGACTCCACCGCCGGGCCGGCCACCTCGACCGTCCGCCCGCACGACCGGCACACCAGATGATGGTGGTGCCCCTGGCTGCACCGCCGGTAGAGGTGCTCCCCACCCGGCGGGCGCATGACGTCGATCTCGCCGGCGTCGGCCAGGCCCTGCAACGTCCGGTAGACCGTGGTGAGCCCGACCCGCTCGCCCCGCTCGCGCAACATCGCGTGCAGATCCTGTGCGCTGTGGAAGCCCTCGGTCTCGGCGAGGACGGCGCTGACGGCGCTGCGCTGCCGGGTGTTGCGGATAGTGCTCTCGGCGTTCACTGTCGGCTCTCCCTGGCGTGACTCACGGCGTCGGTGACGATGTGGGCGACGTGTTCGTCCACCAGGGAGTATGCGATCTCCCGGCCACGCCGCACACCCCGCACCACGCCGGCCCCCCGCAGCACCCGAAGATGCTGGGAGACCAGCGGCTGCGGCGCACCGAGCTTCTCCACCAGATCGTGCACGCAGCGCTCGCCCACGCCCAGCTCGACCACGATGGCTACACGGATCGGTGCGGAGAGCGCGCGCAACAGCGCCCCCGCGGACTCGTACGCCTCGTAACCGGTGGTCGTCATCGTTGCGACAACGGTACAGGGAGCGTGTCGTCAGACATGCAGGACGACATCGGGTGGCTCCGTGGCGGCCGGCGGGCGCTCGCGTCCGCGCCGGAACCGGCGGGCCAGGGCGCCGCCCACGGCGGTGGCCACGAACGCGGCCAGGGCCAGCAGCACGATCGTCGCGCCGGGCGCGGTGTTCACCTCGGCGGAGAGCAGGATGCCCGCCACCGCGGCCAGCACGCCGATCAGCATGGCCAGCGTCATGGTGCTGCGGAATCCGCGGGTGACCTGCTGGGCGGCGGCGACCGGCACCACCATCAGGGCGGACACCAGCAACAGGCCGACGGTACGCATGGCGATCGTCACGGTCACCGCGGTGGTCACCGCGAGCAGCAGGTTGAGGGTGCGTACCGGCAGGCCGCTGACCCGCGCGTACTCCTCGTCGTTGCAGAGCGCGAAGAGCGCCGGGCGGAACACCAGCATGGCGGCCAGCACCGCGGCGCCGAGCCCGCCGATCAGCGCGAGATCCTCCGGCGAGGTGGTGAGCAGCGACCCGAACAGGTACTGCATCAGGTTGCTGTTGCCGGCGCCGTCGGAGAGGCCGACCAGCAGCACCCCGCCCGCGATGCCGCCGTAGAAGAGCATGGCCAGCGCCAGGTCGCCGGAGGTGCGGCCGCGCTCCCGGATCAGCTCCACCCCGACCGCGCCGGCCGTCGCCACCAGCACCGCGGTCAGCACCGGCGAGTTGCCGGTGAGCAGGCCCACGCCGACACCGGTGAGCGCCACATGGCCGATCCCGTCCCCGATCAGCGAGAGGCGGCGCTGCACCAGGTAGATGCCGAGCGACGGGGCGGCCAGGCCGATGATCACGGCGGCCACCAGGGCGTACTGCATGAAGGGGAGGGTGAGCAGGTCCATCAGTACGCCTTCGTCCCCTCGGTGGGCGCCCACTCGCAGATGGCCGGCTTGGCCTCGTCGGCGTGCGGGTGCACGTGCTCGTGACCGGGCTCGGCGTGGTGCCCGGCCGGTTCGGGGGGCGCCCCCTCGTACGCGATCCGCCCGTCGTGCACCACCACGGTCCGCCCGATCAGCGGCCGCAGCGGGCCCAGCTCGTGCAGGACCAGCAGGATCGTGCCGCCGGCGCCGGCGAACCGGGTCAGCGCCGCGGCGAACGCCTCCTGGCTGGCCGCGTCGACGCCGGCGTTCGGCTCGTCCAGCACCAGCAGGTCCGGTTCGCCGGCCAGCGCCCGGGCGATCAGCGTCCGCTGCTGTTGACCGCCGGACAGGGTCGTCACCGGGTCACCGATCCGGTCCAGGAGGCCGACGGCGGTCAGCGCCTCCCGTACCGCGGCCTTGTCCTTCGACCCGGGGAAGCGGAAGACGCCGCGCCGGGCCAGCCGGCCGGACGCGACCACCTCGCCGACGGTGGCCGGCACGCCGCTGCCGGCGCCGAGCCGCTGCGGCACATACCCGATCCGCTCCCAGTGCCGGAACCGGCGCTGCGCGACCCCGAACAGGTCGATCTCGCCGCGGCGCAGCGGGACCAGGCCGAGGATCGTCCGGATCAGGGTCGACTTTCCCGACCCGTTGGCGCCGAGGACCGCGACGACGTCGCCGGCCGCCACGCTCAGCGAGACGTCACGCAGCACCTCGCGCCCGTCGTAGCCGACCGCGAGATGCCTGACCTCGACAACGCTCATGAACACTCCAGGCCGAGCTTCAATGCGGTCAGGTTGGCACGCATCGCCGAGAAATAGTCCGCGCTGTCGTCGGTCAGACCCTCGATCGGGTCGAGAACGGCGGTCTGCGCGCCGGCCTCACGGGCGATCGTCTCGGCGACCTTGCTGCTGACCAGCGTCTCGAAGAAGATCGTGGTGGTGCCGTGCTCCTTGGCCTCGGCGGCCACCTCGGCCAGCCGCTGCGGGGACGGCTCGGTCTCCGGGTCTATGCCGGTGATGCCGATCTGGGTCAGATCGTAACGGTCGGCCAGGTACGCGAACGCGGTGTGGCTGGTCACCAGCTCACGCCGGGCGCAGTTGGCCAGGCCGGTCTTGAACTCGCCGTCCAGAGCGGTCAGCTCGGTGCGCAGCGCGGCGGCCCGGCCGGTGAAGTCGGCGGCGTGCGCCGGGTCCGCCTTGCCGAGCCGCTCGGCCAGCTTGTCGGCGATGGTGGCGAGCCGCTCCGGGTCCAGCCAGACGTGCGGGTCGTTGGCGCCGTGCTCCTCCTCGGCGTGGGCGTCCGCCTCCTCGGCGGTGAGCGGCTGCACCGTGCCCGCCGCGTCGAAACCGCGGTCCCCGCCGTTCTGCTTCACCGCGTCGTCCACGGCGGGCTGGAAGCCGCTCAGGTAGACGATCAGGCCGGCGTCGGCGACCTGGCCGACCTGGCCGGCGTTCAGCTCCACGTCGTGCGGCTCGGCGCCCGGCTTGGTGAGGGTCGACACCCGGACCGCGTCGCCGCCGACCCGCTCGCTGATGAACTGGAGCGGGTAGAAGGCGGTCACGACGGAGAGCTTGCCGTCGTCACCGTTGGCCGAGCCCCCTCCGCACCCGGTCAGCGCGCTCAGCGCGGTCAGCAGGGCTACGGCGGGAATCAGGCGGCGCATCATGACGGCAACTGTGGTCGATAATGACAATGATTGTCAAAGCCGCATGGTTTCACAGGGCTTTCGCCACCACGGCGGCCACCAGAACGCTCAGCAGGACGAGCCGCACGGCCCTGGTGATCCCCGACTGCACCGGCCAGGTGGTGAAGGTCAGCACGGCCAGGCCGGCCGCCAGCACGCCCAGCAGCAGGGCGCCCACGATCCCGGGCAGGAAGAGCCCGGCCAGCAGCAGGACGAGAGCGCCGATGAAGGCCGTGGTCGGGTTCACCCGGGCCAGCCGGTGGAGGAAGGACGGTGT
The DNA here is from genome assembly GCF_019429605.1 of Actinoplanes hulinensis. NCBI lineage: Bacteria > Bacillati > Actinomycetota > Actinomycetes > Micromonosporales > Micromonosporaceae > Actinoplanes > Actinoplanes hulinensis. Next base: position 84,709 of record NZ_JAHXZI010000012.1, read on the forward strand.
CACAGTGGCTCCTGTCGCGCGTGCGTACCCTCGTCACATGCTGGTGCTCAACCGCTTCTCGGTCCCCCCGGAAACGCAGGACGTCTTCCGGGAACAGGCGCACGCCGCCCTCGCCGCCCTCGCGCGCACGCCTGGTTACCGTTCCGGCCGCCTCACCCGGGCCCTGGAGGACCCGGCCGGGTGGATCCTGGTCACCGAATGGGAGTCGGTCGGAGCCTACCGGCGGGCGCTCGGGGCGTTCGACGTGAAGGTGTCCGCCACACCGCTGCTCGCGCTCTCCCTCGACGAGCCGTCCGCCTTCGAGACCCTGGCCGAGGCCGCCCCGGGCGAGGACGTGGTGATCACGGCGAGCGACCGGGCGGCCGAACCCTGGCGCTGAACACTAGGCTGTGGACATGAGCCTCGTTCCACCTCCACCACCGGGCCCGGGCGTGCACCCGCCGTTCCCGGCGCCTCCGGTCGAGGGCAGGGGCAAGCGGATCGGGACGAGCCTGGGGATCACCGCGGGCATCCTGGTGCTGATCTGCGGCGCGGGAGTGGTGGCCGCCGGCGGGTTCCTCACCGCGTTCGGCAACGCGCTCGACGAGCAGGCCGAGGTGGTCGTCAGCCGTTACCTCGACGATCTCCAGGACCGTGACTTCGACGGGGCCTACCAACAGCTCTGCCAGCAGGCACAGGACGGTGAGAGCCAGTCCGACTACGTCGCCCGGATGTCGGCCAGCGAGCCGTTCTCCTCGTACCGGCTGGGCGAGCTGGCCCTCGGCGTGCGGATCGTCGTGCCGGTCGACCTGCTCTACCCCGACGGCGGCTCGGCGCGGCAGGAGGCCCTCCTCGGGCAGAACAAGGAGACGGGCAAGTTAGAGGTGTGCGACCTCGGGGAGTAACCTCGCTTTTCGTCCAGTCCTTTACGAATTTCCCCGCCGACACCCAGCCGGCGTAGGAGGAAACCGCACATGCCTGCCGACCGTATCGACAGCGTCGTCAGCCTGGCCAAGCGCCGGGGCTTCGTCTTCCCCTCCAGCGAGATCTACGGAGGAACCCGCTCGGCCTGGGACTACGGTCCGCTCGGCGTGGAGCTGAAGGAGAACGTCCGCCGGCAGTGGTGGAAGACCATGGTCCAGCAGCGCGACGACATCGTCGGCCTGGACTCCGCGGTCATCCTCGCCCGCGACGTCTGGGCGGCCTCCGGTCACCTCGACGCGTTCGTCGACCCGCTGACCGAGTGCCAGTCCTGCCACAAGCGCTTCCGGGCCGACCACCTGGAAGAGGCGTTCGAGGCCAAGAACGGCAAGCTGCCGGCTTCCCTCCAGGAGCTGAACTGCCCGAACTGCGGCAACAAGGGCACCTTCACCGAGCCGAAGATGTTCAACGGCCTGATGAAGACCTACCTCGGCCCGACCGAGAGCACCGAGGGCCTGCACTACCTGCGCCCGGAGACCGCCCAGGGCATCTTCGTCAACTACAACAACGTGGCCACGGCGGCCCGCAAGAAGCCGCCGTTCGGCATCGCGCAGATCGGCAAGAGCTTCCGCAACGAGATCACCCCGGGCAACTTCATCTTCCGTACGCGTGAGTTCGAGCAGATGGAGATGGAGTTCTTCGTCGCGCCCGGCAGCGACGAGGAGTGGCACGAGTACTGGCTCCAGCAGCGCTGGAACTGGTACCGCGACCTGGGCCTGTCCGAGAGCAACCTGCGCTTCTACGAGCACCCCAAGGAGAAGCTCTCGCACTACTCGAAGCGGACCGTCGACATCGAGTACCGCTTCCAGTTCGGCGGCACCGAGTTCGCCGAGCTCGAGGGCATCGCCAACCGCACCGACTTCGACCTGTCGACGCACTCGAAGCACTCCGGGGTCGACCTGTCCTTCTTCGACCAGGAGAAGGGCGAGCGCTGGGTGCCCTACGTCATCGAGCCGGCCGCCGGTCTGACCCGCGCGGTGCTGGCGTTCCTGCTCGAGGCGTACGACGAGGACGAGGCCCCGAACACCAAGGGCGGCGTCGACAAGCGCACGGTCATGCGGTTCGACCCGCGGCTCGCGCCGGTCAAGGTCGCCGTCCTGCCGCTGTCGCGCAACCCGGAGCTCTCGCCGAAGGCCAAGGGGCTCGCCGCGGACCTGCGCAAGCGCTGGATCGTCGAGTTCGACGACTCGCAGGCGATCGGCCGCCGTTACCGTCGCCAGGACGAGATCGGCACCCCGTTCTGCGTCACGGTCGACTTCGACACCCTTGCCGACAACGCGGTGACGGTCCGCGACCGCGACACCATGAAGCAGGAGCGGGTCTCCCTCGACCAGATCGAGGACTACCTGATCAAGCGCCTGCCGGGTTGCTGATCCACCGGATCTAGAACTCGAAGCCGCCCGGTCGGCTGTTCCGGTCCGCGATCAACCCGGCCAGGGTCGCCACGGCGATCTCGGCCGGGGTCCGCGAGCCGATGTTCAGCCCGACCGGGCGGTGCACCCGCCCGATCTCGTCCTCCGGCACGCCCAGCTCGCGCAGCGCCACCACATGCGGGCCCTCGTGCCGTGGGTTGCCCAGGATGCCGATCCAGCGCGCCTTCCCGTCCAGCGCCTCCCTGAGCAGGGCGCCGATCTCCGGCCGGTGATGGTCGGTCAGCAGGATGTCGGTGTGTTCGTCCGGCGCCGCCGCCGACAGATCGCTCACGTAGGTGTCACCGTGTGGCCGGGGCGTGCCGCCCAGCCGGGTCGGGTCCGGCTCCACCAGCACGGTCTGGAAGCCCAGCTCCACCCCGAAGCGGAACAGCATCTCCGACACCGGGGACTCGAAGACCGCGATCAGCCGCCGTGGGCTCTGCGCACCGTTCTCCATGCCACAGACTCTGCCAGAGGGCCCGGCCGTTGTCACCCTTCCAGGTGACTTGCGACGGGTTGCTCAGTGACAATAGCGTGGTGGTGAAAGTACGGCGCCGGTCCGTTCACCGGCCTACCCTTCACCCCTGGAGCCTGTGTTGCCTACCGTGGAAGAGCGTTTGACCGACTTGGAGGAGCGTATGGACGAGCAGGAGCGACTCCGTGCCAGCCAAGATCAAGATCTGAGTGACATCGGCGAGAAGCTGCGGGGCCAGGACAAGCTTCTGAAAGCCCTGGCGGAGACTCAATCCGAACACACCATGACGCTGGCCCAGCACACCGAGACCCTCAACCAGCACACCGAGACCCTCAACCAGCACACCGAGACCCTCAACCAGCACACCGAGACCCTCAACCAGCACACCGAGACCCTCAACCAGCACACCATGCTGCTTGAGCAACACACCAGCCAGCTGTTGCACCTGGAGGAGATGGTCGACACCTTGGAAGGCAAGGTCGACACCGTGCATGGTGGGGTGCAGCAGATCATCGGGATGCTGGAGACGTTGATCGGCCGGGAGAGCCCCAACTAGGCGAGCGGCCGATTCGAGGTCGCCGGGCATGGCGTGTCACCCTAGACCCCGTGATTGCACCGCTCATCCTCGGCGACCATGCCGTCAACCCGCCCGTCGTGCTCGCGCCGATGGCGGGCATCACCAACGTGGCGTTCCGGCGGCTCTGCCGGGAGCAGGGCGGCGGTGTCTACGTCTGCGAGATGATCACCACCCGGGCCCTGGTGGAGCGGATCCCCAAGACGCTCAAGATGATCGCGTTCGCCGAGGACGAGGGTTTCCGCAGCCTCCAGCTCTACGGCGTGGACCCGGACGTGACGGCGGCCGCCGTGCGGATGGTCGGCGAGGACAACCTCGCCGATCACATCGACCTCAACTTCGGCTGCCCGGTGCCCAAGGTCACCCGGCGCGGCGGCGGCTCGGCCCTGCCCTGGCGGCGGCGGCTCTTCGGGCGGATCGTCAGCCAGGCGGTCGCGGCGGCCAAGCCTTTCGGCATCCCGGTCACCATCAAGATGCGCAAGGGCATCGACGACGACCATCTGACGTACGTCGAAGCCGGCCTCGCCGCGCAGGAGGCCGGCGTGGCGGCGGTCGCCCTGCACGCCCGCACCGCCGAGCAGCGCTACTCGGGTCAGGCCGACTGGGACGCCATCGCCACCCTGAAGCAGGCGCTGGACGTGCCGGTGCTGGGCAACGGCGACATCTGGGAGGGCTCGGACGCGCTGCGCATGGTGGAGCACACCGGCTGCGACGGCGTGGTGGTGGGCCGTGGCTGCCTGGGCCGTCCGTGGCTCTTCGCCGATCTGGAGGCCGCCTTCACCCAGGGCGCGAACTACCAGCCGGTGCTGCCCACCCTCGGTGAGGTCGCGAAGATCATCTCCCGGCACGCCCAGCTACTGGTCGAGGCACTGGAGGACGAGCGGCACGGCTGCGCCGACTTCCGTAAGCACGTGGCCTGGTATCTCAAGGGTTTCCCGGTCGGCGGTGACCTGCGCCGCAGCCTGGCGATGATCTCGTCGCTGACCGAGCTGGACGACCTGCTCGCCAGGCTGGACCCGTCGGTGCCGTTCCCGGCCGACGCGCTGGGCCAGCCGCGTGGCCGGGTCAACGCGCCCGGCAAGGTCTCCCTGCCGCACGGTTGGCTGGACAGCCGCGACGACGAGACCGTCCCCGAGGGCGCCGAGACCGACGAGTCCGGCGGCTGACCGTCCCGCGCTGTCGCGCCCGGCTTTCGCGATCGTGGGGGCTGCCCCCCCCGCGGCGGGGGGGGGGGGGGCCCCCACCCCCCGGAAGCACCGCTGGCGCGCCGGGCTCCCGCGAGCGGGCCCCCTCCGCCCCGGTCGCGGGGGGCGGATCGTCCACGATCGCGAAGAATCCAGGCGCGGGCGGGCGCGTCAGCGCAGTTCGGCCTCGTCGGCGGCGGCCCGGCCGGACTCCCAGCCCTCCAGGCTCTCCACGCGGCTGCCACGGGCCCGGACCGTGCGCGGGAACGCCCGGTCCATCGCCTCGTTCACCTGCACCTCGCGGCGGCGCAGGACCGGGAGCAGATCACCGTGGCCGGTCATCTCACGCTCGGTGACCTGCCGCAGCCGTTCTCCGATGCGTACGCCGTACGCGACCAGGAACGACCGTTTGAACGCCTTCAGCCGGGCCTTGCGGACGTTCTTCTCGTCCCGGACCATCGCCCGGTTCGCCTGGACCAGCAGTGACGTGTAGAGCAGCTCGACCGCGTCGATGTCGGCGTCGAACCCGAAGATGGTGCTGAACCCCAGTTCCGGCGACCAGACCGTGCGGCAGGTGTTGGCCTGCGCCACGGCGTCGAGCAGGCCGGCCTTCTCGGTCTCGTACGGGTGGTCCACCCCGATCCGGCGGGCGAACGGCGTCACGTCCACCGCCGGGGCGGCGACCACCTCGATCCGGTAGCGGGTGATCAGCTCCTGGGCCTTGGCGCTGTACGACTCCGCCTCGGCCGGGAAGTCGGTGGCCTCCGCCTTGGCCAGCAGCGCCCGGACCCGGTCGAGGATGCGCTGGTCACCGTGGTGCGGCACGGCTGTCAGGGGAGTGCCGGGCGGCGGGATCAGGATGTCGATGCGGGGCATCCGCCGCAGTTCGGCGAGCAGGGCCAGCGAGGCGTCGAGAACCGCGATCCGGTCCGGCCGGCGGCTCTCGGGGGTGCGCAGGGCGTCCGCCTGTGCCTGCCAGCGCTCGTCGACCGGGCTCTTCCCGCGGGCGTAGTCCCGGGCCGCGTCGGCGACCAGCCGGGCCTGGATCGGGTTGCCGCGCCGGGCGACCGCGCGGTGCAGTTCAGCCGGCTGCCAGCCGTTGCCGAAGAGACGGCTGAACTCGCTGCTCAATGCTCCTGTCAGCGCCGCGTCCACCTCGATGGACGGGGCGCCGGTCAGCACGTCCAGCGCGTCCTCGTGATCGAGTGCCCCGGACCGTACCGCCTCGATGATGTCCCGGGCCGCCATGGGAGGGAATGGTAGTTGCCGGGGTCCTGGTTCCCGGCCAGGACCCCGGCGCCGTGACCGCCGAGCGGCCGGACGGTCACGGAGTCAGCAGCAGAACCTCCCGTATCTGCCCGTTCTGTCCGGTCAGACGATAGCCGCCTGTGACCAAGGCCTCGATGCGCCACCGGGTGCCGCCGAGCGCCTTTCGGCTGAACGAGCCGGTGATCCGGTACCAGCCGTCAGTCGTGTGGGTGAACCGCCAGCTCCTGCCGATCAGCCGGGTGTTGTCCAGGTCGGTGAGCAGCACGTCACCGACCGGCTGGATCCGGAAGTCCGGGCAGTCACCGGCGATGAAGGTCTGCACCGCGGACCCCGCCCCGCCGCATCCGGCGGGCTGGAGGGCCCGGCCGGCCAGCGGGTTGACGATCCGGGACCAGCCCTCGGTGGTGGGCTCCAACCGGAACCGCTGGCAGTCGTTGGCCAGCCAGCCCCACTGGGCCACCCGGGCGCCGTCGGTGTCGATGCAGGCGGCCACCTCGGCCACCTTGTTGCTCCTGCGGTTGGTCAGGCTCACGAAGCCGTTGCCGCGGTCGATGAGCTGCCACTGCCGGCAGGTGTCGCGGCTGCCGGCGGTGGCGAGGGTGATGTCGGCGCCCTCGTAGCCGCAGGTGGCGTTCGCCAGGGCGGCGCCGCTGCCGGAGTGGATCAGTTGCACGTACGCCGGCCCGTGCCCGTGGCCGCGGTTGCCGCTGAGCGGGTCGGACAGCCGGGGCCAGCCGTCGACCCACCGGATCCGGCGGATCGAGCCCTTCGGGTCGCCGTCGTCCGCGCCGTCGTAGTAGTGGTGGGCGAACAGGTCGCCGTAGACGTCGCCGTGGCCCGGGCCGGCGAAGCCGTTGTAGCCGGCCAGAATCTGCGAGCCGCCACCCTCGGTGAGGGCCACGCCGTCGGAGTCCACATACGGGCCGGTGATCTCCCGGGACCGGCCGACCATCACCCGGTAGTCGCTGTTCACGCCCCGGCAGCAGAAGTCGAAGCTGACGAACAGGTAGTACCAGCCGCCGTGGTAGGTCACCGACGGGCCCTCGATCGCCATGCCGTTGCGGGAGGCGATCCGGTACTCGGTGGTGTCCGTGGTGGACAGCAGGCCGGTCCGGACGTCCAGGCGCCGCATCCGCAGCCCGTCCCAGAACGAGCCGTACGACAGGTAGGCGTTGCCGGCCCGGTCGAAGCTGACGTCCGGGTCGATGGCGTTGACGTTCTCCACGCCGCTGGTCGTGCGCATCACCATGCCCCGGTCCACCCAGCGCGGGTCCGCCAGGGACCTGGTGGTGGCCAGGCCGATCACCGAGTTGTTGGTGCCGAACGACGAGGCCGCGTAGTACAGGTGGTACTCGCCGTCGAAGTAGTTGATGTCCGGCGCCCAGAAGTCGGCCGGGGTGACCCCGAGCTCCTCGACCACCCAGGCCGGCGGGGTGTCGAACACGGTGTCGACGTAGGTCCAGTTGATCAGGTCGGTGGAGCGGCGGATCGGCAGGTAGGTCCGGGTGCCGCTGTCCCCGGTGATGATCTCGTAGTAGTAGCGGCCCTGTTTGATCAGGGTGGGGTCGTGGGCGACGGGGTCGGGGTTCGTCCGTGCCGCGGCCTGGGCGGGCACAACCGGTGACGTGATCAGAAGGGTGGCGGCGAGCAGAGCACCGAGTATTTTCACGGGTCCTCACAGACGGAGGCGCAGGGTGCTGGCACACCCTTTGCAGCGCTGCAAAACAGGATGCACGCGCGTCGATCCGACGGCAAGGGTTGACGTCCCGGAAACCTTGTTCACGGATCGCCGCGGGGGCGGGGAGGGCGGTGCCGGCCCTCCCCGCCAGGGGTGGCGATCACGCCTCGTGGCCTCAGACGTCGAGGTCGTTCTCGATGCGGCGCAGCTGATGCCGGGACATCGCGAGGTTCGCCCGGTCGCGCCGCAGTGCCACGTAGAGGAAGAGGCCCTTCCCGGAGCGGCTCGTGAGTGGCCGGATCATGTGGTACTGCGTATCCAGTGTGATCAGGATGTCCTCGATCTTCTCGGAGAGGTTCAGCATCTCCATGGCGCGCAGTTTCGCGCGTACCACGTCGGTGTTGCCCGCGGCGGCGACCGTCAGGTCGAGGTCCTTCCCGCCGCCCAGAGTGCCCAGGGCCATGCCGCTGGTGTGGTCCACGAGCGCGACGCCGATGCAGCCGTCGATCTCCATGATTTCCTTGAGTGCGGTGTCCATGTCGGGCATGGGATTCGTTCCTCCGTTGCGGTGGGATGGGTTGTGTAACGGTCAGCCGGTCGCCTGGCGGCGCCGGGCGACGTTGTTCGGCAGGGTGGCCATCGGGGTCCGCCGGGCCAGCGGAGTGGATGGGCCGGCCTGTGTGGGGATCTCCGGCCGCAGTTGCGGCGCGGTGTCCAGGGCGAGGATGCGGATCAGCCGGCGTACGCACCGCCGCGCCTCGAGATGGACCATGGCGAGGTTCGCGTCACCCGAGGTGACCACGGTGAGCAGGGCGTTGGGCCCCGCGGTGTACGAGGTGATGTAGCCGCCGTCGCACTCCACCACGGATTCCCGCAGCTCACCGTGATTGACCGCGTGCGCGAAGCGCCGGGCCAGAGCGAGGTGGGCCGCGGCCAGGGCCGCGAGGGTGTCCGGTTCGATGCCGTGCGAGTCGTGCGCGACGACCAGCCCGTCCGCGGTGGCGAGCACGCTGCCGGACAACTCCGGCACCCTGGTGCGCAGGCGGCCGAGTTCCTCGAGTACCGCCGGATCCACCGTCATCCTCTCCTCGCTCCTTCGGCTGGTCGGGGGTGCGCGCGTCACCGCAGTGCCCTCAGTGCGGTGCGTATGCGCTTGAGCAGGACCTCGTCGGTGCCCTGGTGCACCGGCGGGCTATCGGTGGCCAGTTCCTTCGGCAGCTTCGCGCCGGGTTTCCGGCGGGCCAGGCGAGGTGGCCGGTTCGTCGCGGTGGGGCTTTCCACGGCCACGGAGGCCGATGAGGGGTCGCTGTTCGGGGGCGGGTGCCGGGCCGTGGGTTCCGGGCCTTTCATCCCAGAGATCACCGGTACGGCCGGAGTGGTCCGGTCCACCGGAGCCGAGGCCCCCCGTGGGTGCGGCAGCCGGACGAACTCGGGACTGTCGGCCGCTCGCGTCTCGGGCAGCTCGATCAGTCCGGCCGCGGCCATCCGGCGCAGCTCCTGGATGGTCGCGTACCCGGCCCGGCCGAGCAGTTGGGCCAGGTCGGCCGGGGTGCGCTGACCGTCGGCGTGGACCAGGAGCTCCCACTGCGCGGCGGTGACCGTCACCCGTTCCCGGGGTGGCCGGGTGACCGGGCTGACCGGCTCCACGTCGATCAGCCGGTTCGGGAAGATCCCGTCGAGCAGGTGGACCCGGCGGAGCACCTCCCGGCCGACCGCGGCCGCGTCGATGTGCACGACCGCCCCCAGCCAGTGGGTGGCGCCGGGCAGGAACTCGACCGGCGCCGACTCCGCGGAGAGTGCGAAGTACGCCGCGTCGTAGGTCGCGCCGAGCACGCACAACTCCAGCTCGCCCTGGGTGAGGTGGCCCTGCTCGACCAGCAGCCGGCCCACCCGGGCGGTCGAGGTGCCCAGGTCGAGCGCGCTCTGCCAGGTCCGCCCGGCGAGCCGCCCGGACGAGGTGAGCAGTTCGCCCACCCCGGGCGCGGCCGGCGACTCGGCGTAGATGACGCGGCCCTCGAAGACGTAGACCGCGCCGCCGGGGTGGCCACCCACCATCAGCGCTCCGGTCTGCCGTGCTTCGGCGACCCGCGTGAGCAGGTCGCCGGGCGCGGCGGTCTTCGTCGGGGCCACCGATCGCTCCTTCGTGGTCAGTGGATCGGGTCATCGGGCCGTGACCAGTTCGTCGGCCAGGCGTTGCATCATCCGGCGGGCCACGGCGAGGTTGCCGCGGATCCGGTCCAGCCACACGTAGAGCACCAGGCGGCTGTCGAATTCGGTCTGGACCATTCGCAGGAGGTGATAGCCCCCGGCGGTGGTGATGATCAGGTCTTCCAACAGGTCGTGCGGTATGGCCGAGACGAACAGCGATCGGCTGTTCGCGGCCTGGACCACCTCTGCCGTTCCGGCGGCGGCGGCCTCGTGGTCCTCGTTCGGCGCGGCTCCGGTCGTGGCGACCGGGAAACCCGTGGTGTAGTCGACGATGCTGGCGCCGACGGCGCCGGGGATCGTCATGGCTTCCTGTAGACAGTGGTCGACGCCGGGCACTTCACTCCTCAGCGTTGCGGTCGGCGGTCAGACCCTTCCCGTCCGCCACCGTGGGCCATCCTCCGGTGACCGTGCGACTACAAGTCGCACGTTCTGTGCGTCATGGTCCGGTGGCGGTGACCCGTTTCCGGGGCCGCCGTGGACCGGGCACGGCACGCAGCCGGGCCGCGGTGAGATGGCCCGGCGAGCCGAGGTCCACGCCGGGTACCTCGCCCAGCCAGTGCCGCTCGCCGGGTACGAAGCGGGCCGGCGCGTCGGCCTGTTGCAGCAGTACGTGGGCGGCGTCGGCGATGACCGCCACCACTCGCAGGGACAGTTCGTTCTGGCCGAGCCAGCCGTCGCGCAGCAGCACCCGGCCGACCCGGTGGCCGCCGCGGCCCTCCGCGTACACGGTCCGCCAGGTCTGTGGGGCGAGCCGGCCGGACGACACCAGCCGTTCGCCGAGGCCCGGGCAGGCGGGCGACTCGGCGTACGAGATGCGGCCGGCGATCAGGTAGAGCACCCCACCCGGTACGCCGCCGACATGCAGCGCGCCGGTCCGGCCGGACTCGCCCAGTTCGGTGAGCAGGCGCCGCATCGATGCGGTCGCCGGTGAACCAGGAATCACGGATTGTCATCCTGAGGCAATCATCGAGTGACGTCGTCGCACGCGCGGTGCGCTGTTTCGTCCCGGTTCACCCAACCGGGTCGCGTAACATGATCGCCATCTGTCGATCCCGGGAGGCGGAATGCCCAGTCGGTGGGAGCAGGTCGTGGTGGACTGCGCGGACCCGGCGCGACTGGCCCGATGGTGGGCCGAGGCGCTCGATTACGTGATCGTCCACGAGACCCCGGACGAGGTGGAGATCCGTCGCACCCCCGATGAGCTGCCAGGACTGCTGTTCGGCACGAATCCGGATGTCAAACGGAACAAGAACCGGCTGCACCTCGACCTGCGCCCGGACGATCAGGCGGCCGAGGTGGAGCGGCTCGTCGGGATGGGCGCCCGCCCGGTCGGCGTCGGCCAGGTGGAGGTGCCCTGGGTGGTGCTGGCCGACCCGGAGGGCAACGAGTTCTGCGTGCTCAGCTCCTGAACCGGCGGGCATCCGGCCTAGGGTGGGGATCATGACGGCCGCCGACGCTCAGCGGTGGGCAGCCGAGCCCGCCAAGGACAGCGGGTACGGTCGCACGCCGTACCAGCGGGACCGTGCCCGGGTGCTGCACTCGGCCGCGTTCCGCCGGCTCGCCGCGAAGACCCAGGTGCACACCGCCGGGTCGGACGACTTCCTGCGTACCCGGCTCACCCACTCGCTGGAGGTCGCCCAGATCTCCCGGGAGATGGGCGCCCGGCTGGGCTGCGACCCGGACGTGGTGGACGTCGCCGGCCTGGCCCACGACCTGGGGCACCCGCCCTTCGGGCACAACGGCGAGGCCGCCCTGGACGCGGTCGCCGGACCGTGCGGTGGCTTCGAGGGGAACGCGCAGACCCTTCGGGTGATCACCCGTCTGGAGGCGAAGGAGCCCGGCGCCGGGCTCAACCTGACCCGGGCCACCCTGGACGCCTGCTCCAAGTACCCGTGGTTCCGCAAACCCGGCTACCGCAAGTTCGGGGTGTACGCCGACGACCGCCCGGTCTTCGAGTGGCTGCGCGACGGGCGCGCCGACGAGCGCCGCTGCCTGGAGGCGCAGGTCATGGACTGGGCCGACGACGTCGCCTACTCCGTGCACGACGTCGAGGACGGGGTGCACGGCGGCTACATCGACCTGGACACGCTGCGCGACCCGGGGGAGCGGGCCGCGCTCTGCGCCGACGTGGCCGCCACCTACTCCACCGAGACGCCCGGCGAGCTGGCCGCCGCCCTCGGGCAACTGCTCGCCGACCCGGCCGTGGCGGAGGTCTGCGGCTACGACGGCGGGTACCACTCCCTGGTCGCCCTCAAACGGATGACCAGCGTGCTGACCGGCCGGTTCGTCGCCTCGGCGGTGGGCGCCACGCAGAGCCGGCACGGCACCGGGCCGCTGCGCCGGTACGACGCCGACCTGATCGTCCCGCGTACCGTCCGGATCCAGTGCGCGCTGCTCAAGGGCATGGCGCTGCGCTACGTGATGCGTGCCCGGGGCGAGGGCTGGTACGAGCAGCAGCGGACCGTCCTGACCGAGCTGGTGGACGCGCTCACCCGTACCCCGGAGAGGTTGGATCCGCTTTTCCGGCCGCTTCATGCGGCCGCCGCGGACGACGCCGCGGCACTGCGCGTGGTGATCGACCAGGTCGCGTCGCTCACCGACCACGCCGCGGTGGCGTGGCACCGGACCCTGCTGGCGGGCCGCCGGTAGCGCGAGGCAGGATGTATGCCGTGGCGGGCAGGGTCAAGGACGAGGACATCGCACTGGTCCGGGACCGGACCTCGATCGTCGAGGTGATCAGTGAGACGGTCACCCTGCGGTCGGCGGGTGGCGGCAATCTCAAGGGGCTGTGTCCCTTCCACGACGAGAAGACTCCGTCGTTCAACGTCTCACCCGCCCGTAATGTCTATTTCTGCCATGGTTGCGGGCAGGGCGGCGACGCGATCAAGTTCCTGATGGACGCGGAGCACCTGTCGTTCATCGAGTCGGTGGAGCGCCTGGCCGGCAAGGCCGGCATCCAGCTGCGCTACGACACCGAGCCGGGCGCTCCGGCCGGCCCGCGCCCCCAGACCGGGCAGCGACAGCGGCTCCTCGCCGCGCACACCGCCGCCGTCGAGTTCTACCGCGACCAGCTCGGTTCGCCGGGGGCGCGCAAGGCGCGCGAGTTCCTGGCCGAGCGGGGTTTCGGCCGGGACACCGCGGAACGGTACGGGTGCGGCTTCGCCCCGGACAGCTGGGACTCGCTCAGCAAGCACCTGCGCCTCAAGGGCTTCACCGCGGAGGAGCTGACCATCGCCGGACTGGCCAAACCGGCCCGCTCCGGCTCGCTGATCGACCGGTTCCGGCGCCGGCTGCTCTGGCCGATCCGGGACCTCGGCGGCGACGTGATCGGGTTCGGCGCGCGCAAATTGTTCGACGACGACGACGGCCCGAAGTACCTGAACACCCCCGAGACGCCGATCTACAAGAAGTCGCATGTCCTGTACGGCATCGACCACGCGAAACGGGAGATCGCCAAGCGTGGCCGGGCGGTGATCGTCGAGGGCTACACCGACGTGATGGCCTGCCACGAGGCCGGCGAGCCGACCGCCGTGGCGACCTGCGGCACCTCCTTCGGCGTGGACCACATCCAGGTGCTGCGGCGCCTGCTGATGGACAGCGACAGCTTCACCGGCGAGATCATCTACACCTTCGACGGCGACGCGGCCGGGCAGAAGGCGGCGCTGCGGGCCTTCGAGGAGGACCAGCGTTTCGTCGGGCGGACGTTCATCGCCGTCTCGCCGGACAACATGGACCCCTGTGAGCTGCGCCTCGCCCGCGGTGACCTGGCGGTCCGCGACATGATCGCGGCCCGGGAGCCGCTGGTCGACTTCGCGCTGCGGCAGACCATCTCCCGCTTCGACCTGGACACCGTGGAGGGCCGCGTCGAGGCGATGCGCCGCGCGGCGCCGTTGGTCGCCAAGATCAAAGACCGGGAGAAACGCCCGGAGTACGCGCGAAAGCTCGCCGGCGATCTCGGCATGGACCTGGACCCGGTCCAGCGGGCGGTGAACAACGCGCTGCGCGGTGAGCAGGCCGAATCACGGGCCACCACCCGGCAGCAGGCGGCGGCCGACTCCCCGCAGCGCCTGGTCGAGCGGGAGGCGCTGAAACTGGCCCTCCAGGAGCCGGTGCTCGCCGGGCCGATGTTCGACGCGGTCGGCCCGGAGAACTACGGCGACCAGGTGTTGCGGACCGTCCGGGAGGCGATCACCCAGGCCGGTGGCGCCGCCTCGTCCACCGGCGGCGTCGTCTGGATCGAGAAGGTCCGCGACGCCTGCCCCGACATGGGCGGCCAGATGCTGGTCAGCGAGCTGGCCGTGGAGCCGCTGTACGTGGACGGCCAGGCCGACCCGTACTACGTCCAGGTCACCCTGGCCCGGCTCCAGGGCGGGGCGCTCGCCACCCGCATCCGCGACCTCAAGTCGAAGGTGCAGCGACTGAACCCGGTCGCCAACAAGGACCAGTACCTGGCTCTGGCCGGGGAGCTCTTCTCGCTCGAACAGCAGGCACGGGCCCTGCGTGACCAGGCGGCAGGTGGACTGTGAAGCTCTTCCGACGGCGTCCCGTGCTCCCGGCGCGCTCCCGGCCCCCGCTGGCCGCCGAGGAACGGATCCTGGCCTGGTCTGCGGTCGGCGACACGGCCGGGACGGAGAACGTGGTGGTCGCCACGAACCACGGGCTCTGGCTGCCGTCGGCGGTCGAACGGCTCGGCTGGCACGAGATCCACAAAGCCGCGTGGTCCGGGCGGGAGCTGCGGATCACCCCGGCCGAGGTGCTGGCGGAACGCGACGGCTACACCGTGCTGGTGGACGGCCCCGAGGTGTCGTTCCTGCTGCTCGAGCCCGGCGAGCTGCCGGACCAGGTCCGTACCCGGGTGACCCGCTCGGTGGCGTACACGACGCATCACCCGCTGCCCGGGGGCGCGGTCCGGGTGGTCGGCCGCCGGGTCGGCGGGCGCGACGGGCTGAGCTGGGCGGTCCGCTACGACTCGGGTACGCCCGCGGAGTCCCCGGAGATCGTCGAGGCCACCGGGGAACTGGTCGGGGCGGCCCGGTCGGCGGCCGATCCCACGGACTGAAATCTGTCGTACCCCACCCGTAGGGTCGGGGCGTGAACTCGCTCATCCACGCGCGTGGCCTGATCAAACGGTTCGGGGGCTTCACCGCGGTCGACGGCATCGACGTCGACGTTCGGCCCGGCGAGGCGTTCGGCTTCCTCGGGCCCAACGGCGCGGGCAAGAGCTCCACCATGCGCATGATCGGCTGTGTCTCCCCACCCACCGACGGCGTGCTGCGCATCCTCGGGATGGACCCGCGGCGCGACGGTCCGGCGATCCGGGCCCGGCTGGGCGTCTGCCCCCAGTTGGACAACCTCGATCCCGAGCTGACCGTCCGGGAGAATCTGACCACCTACGCCCGGTTCTTCGGCATCCCGCGTAAGGTCGCCCGCGCCCGCGCCGCCGAGCTGCTCGACTTCGTCCAGCTCAGCGAGCGCGCCGACAGCAGGGTCGAGCCGCTCTCCGGCGGGATGAAACGGCGGCTCACCATCGCCCGCGCCCTGGTCAACGAGCCCGATCTGGTGCTGCTCGACGAGCCCACCACCGGCCTCGACCCGCAGGCCCGCCACCTGGTGTGGGAGCGGCTGTTCCGGCTCAAGCAGCAGGGCGTCACCCTGGTGCTGACCACCCACTACATGGACGAGGCGGAGCAGCTCTGCGACCGGCTCGTGGTGATGGACGGCGGCCGGATCGTGGCCGAGGGCTCGCCCCGTGCGCTCATCGAGACGCACTCCACCCGCGAGGTGGTCGAGCTGCGCTTCCTCACCGAGGACCAGGGACGGTATGCGGACAAGCTCGCCGGCATCGGCGACCGTGCCGAGGTGCTGCCCGACCGGATCCTGCTCTATGTCGGCGACGGCGACGACGCCCTGGCCGAGGTGCACCGGCGCTCGCTGAGCCCGGCCAGCGCCCTGGTCCGCCGTAGCAGCCTGGAGGACGTGTTCCTGCACCTCACCGGCCGGACCCTGGTGGACTGAGATGACCCCCTCGCTCTATGTGATGGAGTACCACCTGGTCAACTACCGGCGCACGTGGCGGGCCAGTGTGCTCTCCTCGCTGGTGCTGCCGCTGCTGACCATGCTCGGGTTCGGTGTCGGCGTCGGGGCCTATGTGACCGGCGGTGTCGAGGGCGTCAGCTATCTCCAGTGGATGGTGCCGGGCCTGATCGCCACCACCGCCGTGCAGGGGGCGATCGGCGAGTCCACCTGGCCGGTGCTGAGCTGCTTCGAGTGGATGAGGACCTACTTCGCGCAGGCCGCCGCGCCGCTGCGGGTCGCCGACATCCTCGGCGGGCACCTCGCCTTCATGCTGTTCCGGGTGTTCACCAGCGTGACGGCGTTCCTGCTGGTCGCGGCCCTGTTCGGGGCGCTGCGGTCGGTGTGGGCGCTGGCCGTCCTGCCGATCGCGCTGCTGCTCGGGCTGGCCGCGGCCGCCCCGGTGGCCGCGTACACGGCGTCCGTCTCCACCGACATGTACCTGGCGATCCTGATGCGGTTCGCGGTGCTGCCGATGTCGCTGTTCTCCGGGGTGTTCTTCCCGGTCGAGTCGCTGCCGGAGGTGCTGCGCTGGGTGGCGTATGCATTGCCCCTGTGGCACGGCGTCGACCTGTGCCGGGCCGCGACGCTCGGGCTCGACCCCGGCCCGGAGGCGGTGTGGCAGGCCCTCTATCTGGTGGCGTGGGGGACGGCCGGGTGGTTCCTGGCGCACTGGCGCTACCGCAGCCGGCTGGTGATCTGAGATGACGTCCGAGAGGTGCGTGCGACCGTGCTGACCCTGGTGCTGCCCCGCCGGCTGGTGAGCCTCGAGGGGGCCGCGCGCCGGTCGGCCTCGGTCGCCCAGCGCAACATCGCCGCGCTGAAGACGGCGTATTGGCTGGTCATGCTCGGTGGCCTGCTGGAGCCGGTGCTCTACCTGTTCTCCATCGGCGTCGGGGTGGGCGCGCTGGTCGGGGAGATCACCCTGCCCGGCGGCCACACGGTGGGTTATCCGGAGTTCGTGGCACCGGCCATGCTGGCGTCGTCGGCGATGAGCGGGGCGCTGGCCGAGACGACCTTCAACTTCTTCGGGAAGATGAAGTACATGCGGCTGTACGAGGGCATGCTCGCCACGCCCGTGCGGCCCATCGAGATCGCGCTCGGCGAGCTGTCCTGGGCCATGCTGCGCGGCAGCGTCTACTCCGCGGCCTTCCTGGTGATCATGGTGCTGATGGACCTGACCACCCCGGCGCGGGCGCTGCTCGCCTTCCCGGCCGCGGTCCTGGTCGGTTTCGCCTTCGGGGCGCTCGGCATGACCATCTCCACGCTGATCCGCGGCTGGCAGGACTTCGACATGATCGGCGCCGGGCAGTTCGCCCTGTTTCTGTTCTCCGGCACGTTCGTCCCCGCCACCACCTACCCTCCGGTGCTGCGGTGGCTGGTCGAGGTCACCCCGCTGTACCGCGCGGTCGACCTGATTCGCGGCATCAGCATCGGCACGCTGGGCCCGGTCCAGGCGCTGGACGTGCTCTACCTGCTGGCGATGACGGGCGCCGGCCTGCTCATCGCCGGCCGCCGGATGGAGCGGCTGCTCTGCCGGTGACCCCGTGGCGCGGCCCTTTCGGGTCGCGCCGCGCCGCGGACGGTTAGCGGAACGCTCCAGCGGGCAACAGATGCGCAGGTCGTCCGTGCCCACCGTGCCGGGGACACGATGGGCGGACCGGCCGGGAGCCATCGCTGATGCCCGGAGGGAACCCCGCCATGAACCTGTTCCACAAGGCCGACGAGCAGGCCGCCACAACGGAGGACCGGGCAGCGTCCGAGGCGCGCCGGCAGGGCACCGCCGACTTCGATGTGGCCGCCGCGGCGACCGCCCGGACGGCCGAGGACCGCGACCGGGACCTGTCCGCCCCGGGGCCGGACGCCGGCCCGGACAGCCCGCTCCAGTTGCGGGGCAAGGGCATCGTCGCCGCCCTCAAACGGACCTTCAAGCAGTTCTCCGAGGACAACATCTCGGACTGGGCGGCCGCGCTGACCTACTACGGCGTCCTGTCGATCTTCCCGGGCCTGCTGGTGATCGTGTCGCTGCTCGGCATGCTCGGCAACGACGGGCAGCAGACGGTCCGGGACGCGGTCGACGACATCACCACCAACCAGCAGGCGCAGGAGTTCGTCGACCTGGTGCTCAACCAGGTGCAGGCCACCGGCAAGGCCGGGCTGACCGCGATCATCGGTATCGTGGTGGCGTTCTGGTCGGCGTCGGGGTACATCGGCGCCTTCATGCGCGCGTCGAACTCGATCTACGACGTGCCGGAGGGCCGGCCGATCTGGAAGACGCTGCCGATCCGGGTCGGCGTCACCGCGGTCGTCGGCGTCATGCTGATCGCCTCGGCCGCCATCGTGATCTTCACGGGTGAGCTGTCCCAGGTGGTCGGCGAGATGCTCGGGATGGGCGGGGTGGCCGTCACCACCTGGAACGTCGTCAAGTGGCCGGTCCTCGTGATGCTGGTCAGCCTGATGTTCGCGGTCCTCTACTGGGCCTCGCCGAACGCGAAGACCGGTGGCTTCCGCTGGGTCAGCCCGGGCGGCATCTTCGCCGTGGTCCTGTGGGTCGCCGCCTCCGCCGCGTTCGCGCTCTACCTGGCCAACTTCGCCAACTACAACGCGACGTACGGCACGCTCGGCGGTGTCATCGCCTTCCTGGTCTGGCTGTGGATCTCGAACATGGCGATCCTGCTCGGCGCCGAGCTCGACGCGGAGCTGGAGCGGGGCCGGGCCATCGCGGCCGGGCACCCGGCCGACGACGAGCCGTTCCTGGAACTGCGGGACACCCGCAAGCTCAAGAAGGGCAGCGAGCACGGCCTGAGTCAGCGCTGAATCACCCATCCGTGGTGCGGATGCGCGAGCAGTCGCCTCGTGCATCCGCACCGTCGTGCCTCGGCACGCGACGGACGCACGGGCAGGCGACGATTGCATGTCCGTTTGATCAGGATCTGAACAAGCCGACTGACCGACAATGCCTCTTCGTGACGGTCCGTGGGCGGCTACTCGCTGGTCACCCCAGTCTCAAAGATCTGCATGAATCGATGGGTGCGGCTGCTTTCGATCATGTTGTGGCTGGTGGCCACGTCGCACGGCGGGTGCGCCGGTGATCCGTCTCACGGCGCAGGCTCGTATCCGAGGGCAGGTGTTCCACGGATGGAGGCGGCGATGAGACCCCGGCACCGTCAGATCGGGCGATCGGGCCCAGGCATGGACATGGTCCATACTGGAACCGTCAGCGCGTGCGAATGCACGTGCACCTGCACGGGTGACCTCGTCCGGGGAGGAAATTGATGCGGCTGCGACATCCCTCCGGCCGGATCGTGCATCTCAGCTGCGGCATCAGCCTAGATCACGCGGAGGATCCGGCGTCCGTCGTCGGCCGGCTGGACGCGGCCAACAGCGCGCTCCGCGGCCACTTCGGCACCGGGCCGCTCACCGTCGCGCTCCGGCTGCCGTACCGTCTCGCTGCCGCACTCGCCGAGGACGGGCGCGCCCGGACCCGGCTGCGTACCGACCTCGACGCCCGCGGGCTCGAGGTGGTCACGCTGAGCGGCGCATCCGGTCCCGGCGGCGGCGCGGACGGCACGGAGACCGGTGCATCCGGTCCCGGCGGCGGCGCGGACGACTCGGAGGCCGGCGCAACCGGGTTCGAGGGCTCCGGCGCGGCCGGCACGGAGACCGGCGAGGACGGGCTCGAGGCCGACTGGAGCGAGCCGGCCCGCCTACGGCACACCCTCGACCTGGCCCGGATCCTGGTCGACCTGCTCCCGGCCGAGGAGGTCCGTGGCGCCGTCTGCACGTACGGGCTGGGCCGTGCCGACGACTGGGACGAGGCCCGGCAGCGGGCCGGCGCACGGCACCTGATGCGCCTCTCCGGCGGACTGGCCGACCTGGCCTGGCGGGTGGGCCGCGCCGTCCGGGCCGGCTTCCAGGCCGGCCCCGGCCTGGTGCTGGACACCCCCGAGCAGATCGTCACGGCACTCACCCGGGTCGACAAGGACCGGCTCGGCGTCTGTCTCGACCTGAGCACGGCGCTGCGCGACTGGCCCGCCCCGGAGGCCGGCATCGACCGGATGACCGACGCCGGCCTCTCCGTCATCACCGCCCTGATCACCGAGCCGGGCGCCGCCTGGCAACCGATGCTGCGCCACCTGCTCGCCGCCGACACCGCCCGCACGGAGTACGTGGTCGTCGACACCCCCGGCGGGGACGAGCGGCGCGCCGCCGACCTGGCGTACGTGCTGGCCGAACTCACCGCCCTCGGCCTGGTGCCCGAGCAGCAGCCCTGCACCGCCCCCTGAACAGCCGAAGGGCCACCCCGGACGAGGCGGCCCTTCGACTATCCGGCGGTCAGTACGTGGTGCCGGTGCCCTTCGAGGTGGAGAGGCTGTCACTGGGCGCGAGCAGCTCATCCGTCGTGGTCGAGCCGGTGGTGCCCGTGCTCAGCTTCTCGCCGAGCTTGGACGACTGGAGCTTGTCCTTGCCCTCGGTGTAGAGCTTGTTGGCCTGCGCCTGGGCGACGCCCGCGGCCTCCTGAACCGTCGGGTGCTGCCACACCTTCTGAGCACTGGCCCGGATCTCTTCGTACTTCTCCCGGCCGGCACGGCTGCCCAGGACGAAGCCCGCCGCGAGACCGGTGAGGAACATCAGCTTTCCGCGCATGGTGGCGGCTCCTTCCGTTGTTCGACGCGCATGCGTCTGCGGGGGTGCATACCCATCCTGGCGGCGTGGTACTCCCCGTGTCCTCATCCTGCCCGGGCGATACTTCGCAGCGGCACCGTTTCGGCATGCCGGGGGCGCCACGCCCACGGGGGTATCCCGTTGGTGAGGCGCCGCGGTGGTCATGTAGTCTGTTCAGCGTCGCCAGGGAGACCGGGCGACAGGCAGGACAGAGCAATCCCCGATAGCTCAATTGGCAGAGCAGCCGGCTGTTAACCGGCAGGTTATAGGTTCGAGTCCTATTCGGGGAGCAGTAACGACAATGCTCCGGACCACTGTGGTCCGGAGCATTATTGTTTTCCGGCCCCGTTTCGGCGACGTCCGCCTCTGATCAGGTGCGGCCGACCGGCCCCGATCCCGAGTGGCCCGACCGAGGTTACCGAGCGCGTGACGGCGATCCTTCTGAATCGGGCCGCGCGATGCCCGTACGTCTGCGTGGTTTGGGGTTGAAGGGCTTTCGCCTGCTCGGGCCAGCATGCGCGGTTACGCTGGGTTCCGCATTGATTGCAGCATGTGAGGTGGGCATGTCGGGGCCGGTAGAGGTGGACGTCGTCATCATCGGCGGCGGGCTCGCCGGGCTGTCCGCCGCTCGCCGGCTCGATCGGGCCGGCGTCGAGTGGCTGCTGATGGAGGCCTCCGACCGGCTGGGCGGCCGGGTCGCCACCGACGTCGTGGACGGCTGGCGGATGGACCGCGGATTCCAGGTGCTCAACACCGCCTATCCGCGGCTGCCCGCGCTCGTCGACGTGGACGCGCTGGACATGCGCTGGTTCACCTCCGGAGTGCTGGTGCGCCGCGGGCACAGCCTGCACCGGCTGGAGAACCCGCTGCGCGAACCGCTCGCCACCCCGCAGGCCCTGTTCTCCGGAATCGGCACCCTCGCCGACCGGCTCAAGTTCGCCGCGCTCGTCACCCGCTGCGCCACCCTGCCGGCGGCCCGGCTCCTCGAGATGCCGGAGACCACCACCCAGGCGATGCTGCGCGGCGCCGGCCTCTCCCACCGGATCATCGAGGAGGTGCTGCGGCCGTTCCTCTCCGGGGTGTTCGCCGACCGCTCCCTCGAGACGTCCAGCCACGTGGCCGCCATGGTGCTGCGCTCCTTCGCCCGCGGCCGGATCGGCGTCCCGGCCGCCGGGATGGCCGCGCTGCCCGCCGCGATCGCCGGACCGTTGCCCTTCCCGCAGTTGCTGATCGGCGCGCGGACCCTCTCCGTCGGCCCCGGCATGGTCGTCACCGAGGGTGGTGAGATCCGCTGCCGCGCCGTGATCGTCGCCACCGACCCGGTCAGCGCCGCCGCCCTGCTGCCCAGGCGGCTGCCCGTGCCGGACGTGCACAGCCTCACCACGTTCTACTTCGGGGCCGGCCATGCCCCCATCGACGAGCCCATCCTCCTGCTCGACGGCGATCGGCGGGAGATCATCGCCAACACCGTCGTGATGAGCAACGCCGCACCCGAATACGCCCCCGGTGGCAAGAGTCTCATCGCGGCCACCGTCGTCGGCGTCTCGGCGCCCTCCAGCGCGTCCGAGGCCGTGATCCGGGTCGAACTATCCCGAATGTACGGAACGCCGACCGACGACTGGGAACTGCTCAACGTGGTCTCCGTGCCGCAGGCCCTGCCCGCGGCCCGCCCGCCCCAGGCCCGGCTGCGCAAGCCGGTCAACCTCGGCGACGGCCTCTTCGTGGCCGGCGACCACCGCGACAGCCCCTCCATCCAGGGCGCACTGGCCGGAGGCTGGCGCGCCGCCGGAGCAGTCCTGGCGTCATTCGGCGCCCGGGTCGGGGTGTAATGCCCGATAAAGGGGGTTTCAATGAGCGACATCAGTCCAGAGAATTACGCTGAGTTCATCACCCAGGACGGACCCGAAAGCCCCAGCCGCTGCGAGGAGGAGGTGCCGAGAATCGAGGATCTCCAGCCCCCGTTCATGATGTCCGATCCCCGGCTGCAGACCATCCTCCTGCCGAAAATCCCTGGTGCGGTGATAGATCGCTAGGCTTGGGAGCGGGGCACGGGATAGTATCGCCGCCGGTACGGGCCGGTAGCTCAGTGGGTTAGAGCAGGGGACTCATAATCCCTCGGTCGCGGGTTCGAGTCCCGCCCGGCCCACCCTTGCCTTGCCGGATCTGGCCGTCGTTGGTCACCCTCCGGGTGCCCGGAGGGTTCGCGGAGCATCTGCGGGCCCGAACGCCAGAGACCCCACCGGCGCGGCGGTTTTCGGCTGTGGAGGTCCCAGCACGGCCAGAGCCTCGACCCAGTAGCGGACCATCGCCCGGCTGGTGCTTTCCTCTCGGGGAACGCCCGCGTCGAGCCGGCGGCGGGCAGCCTCCGGGTCGGAGAGGGCGAGGTCTGCGGCGAAGAGGTCGCCCCAGACCGTGGGCTTGTCGCCCAGTTCCTTCTGACGGGCGGCCGACGGACCGCGGTAGAACGCACCGGCCGTCAAGGGCAGCAGTTGGATGCCGAGGACGGACTCCGGCTTGGGGTCGAACCAGGTCGCATAGTCGATCTTGGCGTCCCAGACGATGCCCGCAGTGGTGTGCGCGTATCCGGCCTCGCGCGTCACCCCTTCGCCGAGCCAGTACATCCGGGCTGTCGCCGCCTCCAGAGCGTAGTGCGCGATGCCGTACCCGGTCATCGCCGCGTCGTCACGGACGACTCCCCAGCGGACTACGGCCTCCCAGGCCGCCACCGCTTCGCTGGACGACTCCTGATTGTTGCCGTCCGCGAAGGGGGCGAACCCGGACGCTGCCGAACTGCCCAGATAGGCGTTGAAGGCCCGGAACGGCGGCAGCCCGCTCGCGGGGCCGATCGCCAGTGAACCGGCGTAGTCGCGGACGATCAGGTCTACCACGTCGCCGTACTCGCGGGCGAATGTGGGATCGGCCGTTGCCAGCACGGCGGCGGCGCGGACCAGGTAGCCGTACTGGAAGTGATGGTCGTTGTAGTCCTGTGCGCCGAACTCGGCCGGGACGGCGATCAGTCCACCCCAGGTCGGGTCGTAGCCGAAGTAGCGCCCGTCGGACGGTCCCGTGTAGGTCAGCCAGTCGACTAGTTGCGGCCGCAACCGATCGAGCGCCGCCGTGCGCTGTGTGTCCGCCCCGGAGGCGGCCGCTACCTCGGCGACGGTGGACAGCCGGCCGAGTTCCTTGAGTCCGAAGTAGCTGCCGCCCGCGCCGGGCGGATCGGCCAGGTCACGATCCAGATCGGCCAGCACCGCTTTGTTCGCCGGCTTGCTCAGCGGCACCTTCGGCATAGCGGTGAGCAGGCCGGGCATCGGCATCCTGATCTGCACCGTGCCGGCCGTCACCAGGGACATCGTCCCCCTTGCGTCCGGATAGGAGCCCGTCAGCGGCGCCGGCCCGGCGGCCAGGCCGGCTTGGTGGTGCGGCAGCAGGGCCCACGCTCCGCCTCCGCCGGCGGCCCGGCGTGCGGTGAGCGCCTGAGTGACCGTCCCGGCCGTGGCGTCGTACGCCGTGGTGGCCGTGGTCTGCACGATCGGATCGCCGGTGCTGGCCTTCTCCCAGCTCGCCCGATCCTCGCCGGCCGGGACCCGGGCGACGGCGAGTCCCCGGCCCGACCCGGTGATGGTGGTCCCGGTCAGCGCCAGATCGGTGCCGAGAACGTCCCAGCGACCGCCCGCGATGTCGAGCCGAACCCGGGTGGGCGAGCTACCGACGTCGCGGAAGGTGCCGTTCACGGTGGGCGCCGCCCCGTCGAAGCGCAGCCACACCACCGGGCTGCCCTGCGCGAGGGTGACATCGACCCGGCCACCGCCGGCGAGCCCGACCCGGAGGACGACGTGGAAAGCGCCGTAGCTCACGACGGTCACCGCGCCGGTGGCCGTGCCGACGGTGAGGGCGGGCAGAAACGGGGTGATGACGGCGTTCGCGGAGGCGGTGAGCGACGCGCCGCTGATCTGCAGGCCGTCGGCGGCCGCCTGCACGGCCAGCGGGTGGGTCCAGATCGGCTGGGTACGGGGCCCGGTCAGTGCGGAGCTCCACCACTGGTTGGTCGGCACCGCTTGGCCGGTGAGGTCGCCGGCCTGGGTGGGGGCCTTGGTCGGGGCGGAGCCGGCCGGCAGCTTCTCGGCGATGCTTCCGCTGCCGGTCACCACGGGAATCGTGAGCGGCGACGCGGCGGCGTCCTCCATGACCGTTCCGGCGTTCTGCGGCGGCGCGGCCGGGACCCGGTCCGGCGGCGCCGCGTCGGGCGTGGAGGTGCACGCCGCCAGTGCGGTGAGAGCCGCGATCGCGGTCATGGTCCGGATGCGGCGGTTCATGCGCTGTTGACGGCGGGGGTGCTCCCGACGGCCGTGGTGGTGTCGACGACCACGGCGAACTGCAGCCCCGGCACCAGGGTCCGCACTGTCGCACGGGCCGCCGGGTCCGGCCGCAGCACGACGGTCAGCTCGTCCTCAGTGCTCGCCTGCTGGCCGGCATCGACCTTCGGCTCGACCTTCTCCAGCGTCGAGGTTATCCGGCGGGAGAGGCCGGGGCCCGTCATGTAGGCGGTCATCCCGAGGCGGAACTTGCGCAGCTTCTCCAGCGGCACGTCGACCGCGAAGGCGACCTTGGCCGGGTCGTACAGGGTGACGATCGGCTCACCGGCGCGGGCGATCTGTCCGGGAGCAACGTTGATCTTGGTGACGATGCCCGCGGCCGGCGCCTGCAACTTCTGCACTCGTCGCGTGGTCCCGTCTCCGTCGGCGGTCAGGGTGATGGTGGCCAGGACCGCGCCGGCGGTGACGCTGGTCCGCTCGGTGGCCAGCATGTCGGTGACGACCGCGGCGTCGGCCGAACCGACCGCGATCGGCTGCGCGATGAGCACGGCCGTGCCGGCATCCACCATGTTTCGTTCGGCGAGGCGCTGGCGCACGATGTGGGTGCCGCCCGTGCCGGCCGCTGCCAGCAAGATCAGCACTACCGAGCTGGTACGCGCGAGGCGCAGTGCGCTGCGTCCTCGGCGCTTCGGCGGCGGGGCAGCCGGTGCGGTGCGCTGAATGACTCTGGTCGCGTCGTTGTCGTGGGTTCTGACATTGTCGATCGTGGCGCTCATGGTCGTACCCTCTCGACGGTGTGGACCGGGTCAGGCGGTTGCCGCGACATGCCGCGGCTGGTGGGTGGTCTGTTCGCGGGCGGGCGGGAGCGGGGCATCCGGCGCTTCGGCCGGCGGCTTCGCGCCGTGCCGCAGCCGGCCGCCGGTGACTGATTCGAGGATCATCCGGCCGAGGATCAGAACGATCATGGAGGCCCAGCCGACGGACAGCCAGGTCGGCGCGGGATCGGCCATCACGAGCACACCGACCACGATGGCGGTGACGTTCAGCACCAACAGCGCGAACAGGGGCATGACCGCCCACAGCGACCGGGTGCCGTCGCCGCCGGCGTTGGTGGCCTTCCATCTCGCCGGTCGCCCGAGGAGCACGCCTCCGAGCGCTCGCAGATGTACCGGCGTCGCACCGATGCTGGCCACGATCGCCGACAACTTGAACCCGCCCGACTGCAGCCAGGTGACCAGCAGCACGGCCGCCTGGAACGGCAGGTAGTGGGTCGCCCATGCGAGGCCGTCGGCACGAATGGGGCTCAGCGCGAAGAGGAGGTAGAGCGCCGGGAAGAGCATGAAGGTCAGCATCGCCATGGACAGCAGGTAATGCGTACCGCAGAACAGGTACTGCAGTCGCTGGTCGATCGTCAGGCCGATGCCCCGCTTGAACAGTCGCCCGCGTAGCAGCACCTCGAAACCGCCGCTCGCCCAGCGCAGCTGCTGTTTCAGGTACGACGGGACATCCTGCGGGGCCAGCCCGCGAGCCAGCACCTGCGGGACGTAGATGGACCTCCAGCCGCGCTTGTGCAGCTCGATCGACGTCCAGATGTCCTCGGAGTTGCTGCCCGTCCAGATGCCGCCGATGTCGTCCAGCGCGGCCCGTCGGAACATCACGTTCGTGCCGACGCAGAAGGCGGCGTTGAAGCGGTTCTTGCCCGGGCAGACGAGCTCGTAGAAGATGCGCTGAGCTTCGCCGGAGCCGGTGGCGACCAGATTCACGTTGTTCGTGTAGAACTGCGGCGACTGGACGAACGCCACGTCCGGGTCGTGGAAGTGCGGCAGGGTGCTGAGCAGGAAGCCCGGCTCGGGCACATGGTCGGCGTCGAAGATGACCACGAACTCACCGCTGGCACGGGCCAGGCCGGCATTGACGTTGCCGGCTTTCGCATGCGCGCCGCC
Source organism: Actinoplanes hulinensis (assembly GCF_019429605.1). Taxonomy (NCBI): domain Bacteria; kingdom Bacillati; phylum Actinomycetota; class Actinomycetes; order Micromonosporales; family Micromonosporaceae; genus Actinoplanes; species Actinoplanes hulinensis. Next base: position 111,465 of record NZ_JAHXZI010000012.1, read on the forward strand.
CGGGCGGCGCAGATAGTCGATGCCCACCTGGTCCGCGATCTCGCGCAGCTCATCGCTGTCGCCGTCGTCGAGCAGGAACGTCCGGTGTGGCAGGTCCATGTCCCGGGCCGCGATCATGGTGCGCCGGACCAGCGCCGGCTCCTCGCCGTACGCGGTGATGAAGACGTCGATGGACGGCGCATCCGAACCGGCCCGCAGCCGGTTGCGCCAAACCGTGGCGTCCACCGATTCGGGCCGGTCGTCGTGCGCCAGGATGGTCCACCACGTGCCGATCAGGTGCAGGGCGGTCAGGCCTTCGGCCGCCAGCATGGCGAACCACAGCCAGCCGGGCCCGCGGTACGCCGGGTTGAGCAGGAAGAGTTGATAGAACAGCGTGGCGCCGAGCGCCGCGATGATGGCTACGCGCGTCGAACGCTGCAGCGGCCGCCATGCCAGGCGAGCTGCTCGGGCCGGCGGAACTGGCGGTGCCGTCATGGATGCTCCCGAAAGCCTTCGATATTCAGCGCCGTGAATTCGGTGCCGTAGACCAGGAAACAGGAACATCTGCTGACGCGCGACACGTAGCTCCGAACATTAATATTCGGCACGGGTTACAAATTAGTGAAATTGGTGGCGTGCGTGTGGCTCAAAGATCTTTCTTTATTGCTTTGAATGACCCCTGAGCTGCGGCTAATCATGTTGGCGCGTTAAATCCTGATGACCTTTCGGTCTCTTGAATTTCACTATGAGATGTTGACCAGTGGGTGAGGTCACATGGTTCGCCCGGCGGCATGGTGATCCCTGTCTATGCAACCGAAACCTTGGTGACACGAGGCGGCCTCGACCGGCAGGGGGCTCGATCCCGCCGTCCCGTGCCGGGTTTCATTACCTGTCCCTTAATGGTGCTCATGAAGTAATGGAAACCTTCTATCAACTCAATCAACCTTGCGCCACCTATGGTGGGAGCTACCGGCGATCAAGGCCACCTTGAAGCCGTGCCGCTCCAGCGCGCGGACGATCCGCCTGCGGAAACCGACTTGCGCGGAGGCGACGGTGATGGAGAACTCGCGGGGAACACCGAATTCTTCAATGAGGCCGCACCTGTACCTGGCGGACCGGGGTGCGCGGCGGATCATGCTGCTTGGAATCGGGACGGCGAGGGACTGATGCGCGAGATCAAGCCGGGCTGTTGCCATCGGCCGCCGTGCCCGCGTTTCAGCTGGCTCAGCGGCGCCTGGCGGAGTTCGCCAGACGCCGCTGAGCTGGTGGTGGATTCGTCAGGGCTCGGTGGGCGTCAGTTCCCATCCGGTGACGACCATGTCCGACTCGAAGCCGTCCGCGGTGCGGGCACGGGCCATGACCTCCAGGTATCCCGCTCCTGGGGGCGTGGTGTGAATGAAGGTGGCGTTGCCGTTCTCGTCGGCGGCCACCACCTGCTCGGTGTTCCCGAAGTCGACGGAATAGACGAACTCGGCGACGTCCGGTGAGTCTGTACGCAATACGATCGTGACCGGCCGGCCCGCGGGTGACGGGGTGCCGTCGGTCGGCAGGTCGGGCGAGCTGATGGCCGGTCGCGGAACCTGCACCGGCACGTAGAGGTTCGCCCTGGCCTCGGGGGAGACCACGCCCTCCGTGGTCTGGCTGGTGACGGTCAGGAAGTTGTCTCCTCGCCGGTCAGGGGTGACGACGACGGTGCTGCGGCCCTCGGCATCGGCGGTGGCGGTCGCCGACGGGCCGTCGTTCAGCCGGTAGGTGAACGACACCGTCCCGGGCACCTGACTCGAGAGTTGGATCGTCCGCGGCTCGCCGACTGCGGCGCCCCAATTCTGGTCGAAGACCTTCGGCGTGTGGTCGATGACCCGGAAGGAGTAGTTCGTCTCGGGCGAGCGGTTGAGGGTACGGTCGATCGCCTGAACCGTGAGGACGTCCGTGCCCAGCATGGTCGGCGTGATCTCGACGGTGGCCCGGCCGTCACGGCCCACCGGCACCTCGCGCAGCCCGGACGTGGTCGTCGAGTACCGGAACTTCGCCACGTCCCGGTCGCCGCCGGCCACGGCGAACGTGAACTTCCCGGTGATGCCGACGCCGCCGCCCGGAGCGTTTTCCGGATAGTCGGCGGAGGTCACGACCGGGGCGTGCGGACGGGTCGTGTCGATGGTGAGGGTGCAGATGGGTGACCACGCCGACACGGCGCCCGCGGCGTCGGTGGCGCGAGCCTTCAGGTGATATTTCTGGCCGTTGGTCAGAGTGGCCGGGACCGTGGTGAACGCCGTTCCGGAATACGTCATCTCGGTGGCGGTCCAGTCGATGCGCCGAGCGGGTTCGCCGGCCGGCCAGATCACGAACGCCGGGGTCAGCGTCTCGCCCGGGATCGTGCCGAAGTCGGCGTCGGTGAACTGGGCGGTGACCTGCGGGCCGGTGGTGCCGACGAAGATGCCGCCGGGCGCGCAGGCAATGCCGCCGACCCTCAGGGACGTGGGGACGGCCGGCGGATTGTTGGCGGCCGCCGCCCAGCTCGGGGAGGCGGACAGGGCAAGGACGACGGTCGCTGCGGCGACTGTGGAGGCGCGGTAAGCAAGGAAGGCCATGAATCCCCCGCGGGTAGTGATGTGCGCCGATCCTATGGGTGATCGTCCACCTGGGTTGATCGGCGCCAGCGGGTGAGGATCCGGTCGATGGCGTCCCGGATCCGGATTCGGGCCTCGTCCCGGGGGACGCCGGACATCAGCAGGTCGTCGTACGGGGTTTCCTCGTGCCGGATCGACGCGATCACCGCGCGGGTCACCGCGTCCTGGTCGAGGGCCCGGCCCGCGGCGCTGCGGCCCACCCGGCCGCTGCCGCGGATGCTCGTGTGCCGGCTGATCGACTCCGCGCGGTCCGGTGGGCAGCCGGGGAACAGCCGGGTGATCTCGGCGGCCAGGTCGTGCTGGAATGTCTCGTCGGCGGCCTCGCGGCGTTCCCGGTCGCGTTCGCGGCGGCGGGCGCGGGCCTCCTCGTCGGACAGGCACTGCTGTTCGGCCTGGTCGAGTGCGGCCTGTTCGACCAGCAGGCCCTGGCGTTCGTGGCGTTTGCGGGAGCGGTTGAAGCGGACGACCACCGCGGAGAGCCGGCTGGCCGCCTTGGCGCGACGGGTCAGCGCCGCGTCGCCGGCCGGGAGGAACACCAGGTGGTCGAGGTCGGCACAGGTGAGGCAGATCGGGCCGGCGTCCTCCATCGTCAGCATCTCGGCGCCGCTGTGGCCGCAGCTCGCGCAGGTGAAGTCGCGCAGCGGCAGCACCACCACGAGATCCGGGGGCCGGCTCTGCCGGGCGGTCAGCCGGTCCCGCTGGCGCTCCGGCAGGTCCGCGGGCATCCAGTGGGTGCGGTAGGCCCGTTCCAGCGCGGGGTCGGCGGCGGCGGTGAAGCGCAGCGGCCGGCGGTCGCGGGTGGCGGACGGGTAGTCGACCTCGCTGGGGCGCAGACCGCGGCCCTCCACCCAGCGGTGGAAGATCTCCAGGGCGTCGGTGAGCCGGTCGGCGGAGACCGCCGCGACGGACTCCAGGTCTGGGGCCCGGCCCTGCCGCCAGTCGGTCACCAGCCCGGGTGGCAGCCACCCCATCCCGGTGAGCACGTCGAGTGGGCACACGTGACGCTGCCGCTCCAGGGCCTGCTCGGCCGCGGTCACCACGCGGCGTTCCAGCTTGGCGGCGGGCGGCATGGAGGCACGCTACCCCGCCCCGGGAACGGGTGGGCACAGATGGGCCACAGGTTTCGTGATCCGATCCGGTCAATGCTTCGTATCACCCTGTGTCCGCAAGTGTCGACGGGACTCGATGGGCCCTGGGCGGCACATGAGAACGAGGGAGGTTTGATGTCCGTGTGGCGCCGTCTGTGCAGTGCCGCGGTTCTCTCCGCCGCGCTGGTCATGCTCGTCCCGGATCCGGCGCGGGCCGCGCCGGACGTACCGGTGCCTCCCGAGAACCTGCTGCTGGACCGGGGGACCGGTTCGATCTCGGCCGCTGACAAGGATCTCGTCGTGAAGGTCCGTCTGGCCGGCCTGTGGGAGATCCCGGCGGGGGAGATGGCCCAGCAGAAGTCGAACAGCGCCCGGATCAAGCGGATCGGCCAGAACATCGCCGACCAGCATGCCGCGCTCGACGAGCTGGCCCGTGCCGCCGCGAAGGAACTGAAGATCGCCCTGCCCAACGAGCCGAACAGCGACCAGCAGGGCTGGCTCGACGAGATGGAGGCGGCGGACGGTCCCGAGTTCGACGCGATCTACATCGAACGGCTGCGGTCCGCGCACGGCAAGATCTTCCCGGCGATCGCGACGATCCGGGCGAGCACCCGCAACGACACCGTCCGCAAGCTGGCCCAGCAGGCGAACCAGTTCGTCATGACGCACATGACCCTGCTGGAGAGCAGCGGGATCGTGGACTTCGCCGCACTGCCGACCGCGCCGGCCCCGAACGCGGCGGCCAGCAGCAAGCCGGCCACCCAGGTCCTCTCCGCGGCCGAACAGAACTCCGGTGAGAGCGGCACGAACATGCCGCTGATCGCCGCGGCCCTGGCCGGCGGGCTGGTCGTGGGCGGCCTCGTCACCCGGCAGATCGTCGGTGGCCGCGGCCGGAACGGGTACCGGTCGAGGCGCCCACGCTATTACGGAGGCTGAATCCTCGTCGCTAGGGTGTCGCGATGACCTCGTCGACGGATGGTGTGATCGTCACCGATTGGCTCCGTAGGGTCCTGCACCCGCGCCGGGGTGGCATCGTCACCGGCATCCGGCCGCTCGCCGGGGTCGACGACGCCTGGGCCGGGCTGCGGCGCGGCGTCTGGGCGCAGGACGCCGCGATCCGGGCGAACTCCACCGAGTCGTCGCGGGTGTGGCAGCTGGTCACCTCGTCCGCCGTGGAGGACCGGGCTCTCGGCGCCCGGCTGCTCGGCGAGGCGGCCCGGATCGGTGACGAGGGGGAGGACCACGCGCTGGTCCGGGCGGTCCGCGAGCGGTTCCAGTACGTCGATCACGGCGCCGACGAGTGGCTGGCCGACTTCCTGGTGGCCGCCCACGGTCTGCCCGAGGCGTGCCGGCGGGTGCTCGGCGGCTTCCACGCCGACCTGCCGTACACCGGGGTGGGTGTCTTCGGCCGCCTGCGGGAGCTGCTGGTGACGGCCGACGCGGCGACGTACGCCCAGGCCCGTGACGTGCTGCTGGACGTCCGGGACCGGATGGCGAAGGAGATCACCGGCAGCCTCCGCGCCGACCTGTTCTGGGCGGTCACCTATCTGCTGCCGCTCGGTCCGCAGGCGGGGCCGGAGGAGCGGGCCGCGCACGCCGAGGCGATGTCGTACGTCGGCCGGTTCGGCAACGCCGCGGTGCACGCCTCCGGGCTGGCCGCCGGCGACCTGGACACCCTGGAACGCTTCCTGCACGCCAACGACCGGGTGCGGCACGAGTTCTTCGCCGGCCGGATCTACCTGTCCGGTGTCGTGGAGACGGCGGGCGCGGCGGCCGGCCCGGTGCTGGCACGGATGCGGCCGGACTCCCCGTACCGCGACGACCCGCACTACAACGGCATCTGGTGCGGTCTGCTCGCTCACGTCGACGACGACACGGCCCGGGCCGCGCTGGACGAGCAGCGCCGCGCCGGGCACACGTGGGCGACCGGATTCACCGTTCCGGAAACGGCGCGGGTGGGCGTACAGGATGGATCGCCTTGTCCTTATCAGCCGCCGAAGGCGGTTTTTCCCGCCTGGCTGGACGTGGCCGTGCCGGTGGAGCCGGTGCTGCGCCTCCGCGACGCCGAGCGGGAGGAGGCCGAGCAGAAGGGCGTGAACGAGAGCGCCGAGCAGTGGGACGGTGTGCCGATCGGGCGGTGCGACACCGCCGCGGTGACCGCCTGGCTGGAGCATCGCGAGCGCTGGGCGATCCCGGCGACGCTGCCCGCACTGGCTCTCGCGCCGCGCTGGACCCATGAGCGGCTGATGGCCCTCGGCTTCACCCACTACCACTACTGGGTGCGGTCGCTGGTCCCGTTGCTGCTGCTCAGGCACGGGGTGAGTCACGTCGCGCCGCTGCTGTCGGCGTTCGGCGACGCGGCGTGCGCGGAGGCGGCGCTGGAGGTGGCGCAGCCGGTCGGGCACGCGTCGCTGGCCGCGCCGATGGCCCGCGCCTTCGCCGGGAAGAAGCATCGCCGCCTGGCCCGTTCCTGGCTGCTGCGCCATCCGGAGCACGCGGCCGCCGGGACGGTGGCGCTGTGGCGCACTGAACCGGACGACCCGGCGACCGGGCGGGTGCTGCGCTGTCTCGACGCGCAGGGGCACCGGGCGCTGCTCACGGCCCAGGCCGCCGACCGGGCCGCGGACCTGGTCACGCTCCTGGAACGGGACCCGCTCGACGCGCCGAAGGCCAGGAAGCCGAAGATCCCGGCCTATCTGACGGGCACGCCGCTGCCTCCGCTCACGGCCGCCGACGGCAGCCGGGCGACAACCGACGATCAAGACCATTTCCTGGTACGCCTGGCGTCGTGCGACACCGACGAGGTGCACCCGGCCGTCCTCGCCGCCCGGAACCGCTGGACCGCCGTGTCCCGGGCCGCCTTCGCGGACGCGCTGTTCGACCGCTGGGTGGCGGCCGGGGCGCCGGCCGCCGACGGCTGGTGCATGCAGGCGGTGGGCCTGATCGGCGACGACGCGGGCGCCCGGCGGCTGGCCGCGCACGCCCGGCAGTGGGCCGGGAACAACGCGGCGGCCCGTGCCCAGGCCGCCCTCGACGCGCTGCGGCACCGCGGCACCGACGCCGCCCTGATCGAGTTGAGCCTGCTCGCCGAGCGTTCCCGGTTCCCGGTCTTCAAGAGCCGCGCCCGGGAGCACATCGAGTCGATCGCCGACCTGCGCGGGCTCACCCCGGACGAGCTGGCCGACCGGCTGGTGCCGTCGCTCGGCCTCGACGAGGAGGGCGGGGACGTCCTCGACACCGGCGCCGGCACGTTCCGGGTCGGCTTCGACCACCAACTGGCCCCGGTCCTGCGGGACACCGGCGGCCGGATCCTCGCCGACCTGCCCCGGGGCGGCGACCCGCAGCGACGTAGGGCGGCCAAGGACCGGCTCACCGCGCTGCGCAAGGAGGCCCGCGCCTCGGCGTCGCTGCACGTGGCCCGGCTGGAACGGGCGATGTGCGCCCAGCGGCGGATCCCGGCCCCGATCTTCCGGGACCGGTTCGCGGCCCACCCGTGGACGACCCACCTGGCCCGCCGCCTGGTCTGGGGCGTCTTCGACGGCGAGACCCTGACCGGCACGATCCGGGTCGCCGAGGACGGCACGCCGGCCACCGTGGACGACGACCTGGCCGCGCTGCCGGACGACGCGACCCTCAGCGTGCTGCATCCGCTGCTCCTCCGGGACGGCGAGCCGGCCGCCTGGGGCGCGGTCTTCGCCGACTATCAGCTGCTCCAGCCGTTCGCGCAGCTCGACCGGCCGGTCCATCGGGACCTTCGGGACCTGCACCGGTACGCCGGGCGCGAGACCACCTACGCCGTGCTGCGCGGCCTGGAACGACGAGGCTGGACGCGCTGGTACGACGCCGCCGTCCAGATGGCGAAACCGCTGGGCGGGGGTGTGCACGCGCTGCTGCGCACCGATCCGGGCTGGCACGCCTCGGACACCGTCGACACCGCCCCGCCGCAGACCGTCGTCGACGTGATCCTGGTCGGTGCGGGCGGTCGGGGTCCCGGGGATCTGCCGCCGGTGGTCTTCTCGGAACTGGTGCACGATCTGCGCGTATTCGACTGAGTCGGTCGCGCATCCAAGAATTGCTATAATCCGGTATGCAATTCAACCGTGCAGCTCTGGACTCGCTCAAAGCCGATCCGGCGGCCTCGCCCATTCACCGGTCGCTCGGTTTCTACTACGGAAATGCGGAGCACGACGCGGCGCTGGACGCGTTCTACGCGCGTTTCGTGGGGCCCGGCGATCTGGTCTTCGACGTCGGGGCGCACGTGGGGGACCGGATCGGGAGTTTCCGGCGGCTCGGGGCGCGGGTCGTCGCGGTGGAGCCACAGCCGCTCTGCCTGCGCGCGATCCGGGAGATCTACGCAGGTGACGACGATGTGGTGGCGATTCCGGCGGTGTGCGGCGGGTCCACCGGGACGGTCGACTTCTATGTCAACTCGGCGAATCCCACGGTGTCCACGGCGTCCAGCGACTTCGTCCGGGCCGCCGACGGCGCCGACGGGTGGCAGGGTCAGGTGTGGGACGAGCAGTTCCGGGTCAGGTCCGTGACGCTCGATTCACTGATCGCCGAACACGGGATTCCGGCATTCGTGAAAATCGACGTCGAAGGGTTCGAGGAAACGGTTCTCTCAGGCCTGAGCAGTTCCGTTCCGGCGCTGTCCTTCGAATTCACGACAATTGAGCGGGAAGTGGCGCTGCGCTGTCTCGACCGGGTCACCGGGCTCGGTTTCAAGGAGTTCGACATCGCGATGGGCGAGTCGATGTCGATGACCTTCCCGGAGTGGGTGGGCCGGGACGAGATGGCCACCCACGTCCGGGAGCTGCCGCACGAGGCGAACGCCGGCGACATCTACTGCCGCTGAGCCCTAGACGGTGGTGGCGGCGGGTTCCGCCTCCAGGGATCCGCTCCACCAGGGGGCCTCACGGCGCAGCGACTCCTGCTGCCACAGCCAGCGGACGTCCTTGCCGAACGACCAGACCAGCGAGGCGATGCTGACCGCGATACAGGCCTGCGCCAGCGGGACCGGCAGCAGGCCGGCGCTCGTCACCACCAGGACGGCGCCCTGCGAGGCGGCCACCACCTTGCGGGAGAACCGCGGCGGCAGCGCGCCGTTCAGCCAGGGCATCGGGTAGGACGCGAGCACGTAGGCGTACCGGAAGAGGCCGATACCGACCGCCCACCAGCCCAGCGTGGTGCCCAGGTAGACACTCAGCGTGATGGCCAGGACCGAGTCGGCCTCCATGTCGAACCGGGCGCCGAACTGCGAGGTGGTGCCGGTCCGCCGGGCGATCTGGCCGTCCAGGCCGTCGCACGCCAGGGACACCGCGGCCAGCCCGATCAGCGCGACGTGGTGGGTGTTCCCGGCGACCGCGTCGGCGGTGAGGGCGATCACCCCGCCGGTCAGGATCAGCCGTCCGAAGGTGACGGTGTCGGCGTGCCCCCAGCGGTGGCCGTGGTGGTGTTCCAGGGAACGGCCCAGCAGCGTCCACGTACCGGCCGCGAAGACGATCCCGGCCAGCCAGCCCGCCGCCCCGAGCCCGACGGTAGCCCCCAGCAGGAGCAGGACGGTTGCTTGCACGATGCCGCCGAGGACCAATGGGCGTGCCGGAACCGTCACTATTCCTCCTGTAGCCGCTCGTTCACCTGCCGTCCGGTAACACGGCTCGGGGCGGCGGGCGGTTCAGCCGGAGATCTTGAATTCGGTGGGCGCGCCGAGCCGGTCCGCGATCCGCTCGGCGTACGCGGTCAGGAAGGACTGCCGGACGGTGCGGCTCTTCGAGTCGATCAGGTTCATGGCCCGGGCCGCCTGCGCCAGCAGCGAACCGAACAGCAGCTCGGTGGCGTACAGGCCGGTCACCGGCCCGGTGACGTCGACCAGGCCGAACTCCTGCATCCAGACGGCGTGGCAGCCGTTCGCCGCGGCCACCGCCCGCAGCAGCTGTGCCTTCGGCTGCTCGTACGGGTTGTCCACGGCGATCCGCCGCCCACCCGTGCGCCCGTCCCCGGTGTTCTTCCGGAGCAGTTCCTGTGCCGCCAGGGTGCGGGCCTCCGCGATCTCGGCGTCGTCGGTGCCCTCGGCCTCGGCCAGCAGCCCCCGTACCCGGTCCAGCAGTTGCCGGCCGGGCTCACCGGCCGGCGCCGGGCTGACCGGCCCGACGTGCGGCATCGACGTGAGCAGGCGCAGCACCTGGACCATCGACTCGATGGCGGTGGTCCGGTCGAGCCCGTTGCGGTCCGCCCACTCCGGCAGTGGTTCCGGCCCGGTGACGAGCCGGCTGTGCCGGGCGCTGTGCTCCCGCCGTACCGCCCGGACCATCTCGGACGTCTGCCATCCACGCTGTCCGGCCCGTTCGATCTCGCCGTGCAGGGCCGCGAGCAGCCTTCGGTCGACCTCGCGCGGGTCGGCGCTCGCGGCCAGCCGGAGGCCGGCCCCGCTGTCGAGATCGAGCGGGGTGTCAGCGACCGGCCGTTGGGCCGGGATGCGAGGCCGGCCTGCCGCCAACCGCTTCACCTTGTGTCGTTTCCGGCTGTTCCAGCGCACGGGAGGTTCACCTTGCTGTCGGAGTCGGGTTTCTTCCGGCCACCTCACCATCCGGGGTGGAGGGCCCGCCGGGTTTCGTGGGCCGTTGCACCCGATCGGGCAGTCGGCTACCGATCCGCAACCTCCGGCTGGGTCACCGACCGCTGGCGGGTAGTAACCCGGGAGCAGGTACCCCATTTGCAACCTTTCTGCAGGGGGTCAAACTTTGCAGCATCAGCCGCAGCCCGCCGAACGAGAGGCTTACCACCGAAGAGCAACAATGAGAGAGGCGTGATCTTTCCTTGCGCAGCTTCCGTGCCCGTGCCGCTGTTGTCGCCTCCTCCGTCCTGATGAGCCTCGGTCTCTGCGCCGCGCCCGCCCTGGCCGAGGGCCAGACCTCCACCATGGCGCTGACCTCGGCCACCCTGGCCGACCGGCTCACCGCGGTGAAGTCGGCCAAGTCCATCAACTACTACCCGTCGAACGCCGGCTGGTCAGCGATGTGGACCGGCTTCGACGCCGTCCAGATCGACACCGACCTGGCCAAGGTGGCGGAACTCGGCGCGGACAACGTCCGGGTGATCGTCTTCCCGCAGGTGTTCGGCTACCCGGCGCCGAAGGCGGAGTACACCGAGAAGCTGCGCAAGTTCATCAGCATCGCCGACGCGCACGGGCTCACCGTCAAGGTGACCCTCTTCGACTGGTGGGCCGGTTACTCCGACGTCGCCGGCAGCGTCGCCTGGGCCAAGGCCGTGCTGGACCCGTACGCGGGTGACCCGCGGGTCCTCGCCGTCGAGGTGAAGAACGAGATCCAGCCCGGCGACGCGGCCGCGATGACCTGGGTGAAGCAGTTCATCCCGGCGTTCCGGTCCGCGATCCCGAACCTGCCGCTGACCCTCTCGGTGGACGGTGGCACCGGCGCGGCCGGCATGGCGCAGATCAAGTCGGCGCTGACCGCCGCCCCGCTCGACTACTACGACTTCCACTTCTACGGCAACTCGGAGCGGGCTCTCCCGGAGATCCGCAAGGCGCAGTCCGCCGTCGCCCCGACCCCCGTCGTGATCGGTGAGACCGGCGTCAGCAGCGCGGTCTACAGCGAGGGCGAGCAGGCCATCTACCTGGCCCGGGTCTTCCGCGCCGCGACCGAGGCCGGAATCGCCTCGGTTTCGCCGTGGACGCTGAACGACTTCTCGGCCGGCGCCATCCCCACCAACTCGGTCGTGTCGACGATGCCCGCCCAGTACAAGTTCGGCCTGTTCCGCGCCGACGGCACCCCGAAGCTGGCCGCCACCGTGGTCCGGACCGCCTTCTCCGGCGTGCCGATGCCGAACAGCCTCCTCAACCTGAGCTTCGAGGCGGCGGAGATCGACTCGCCGTGGCGGCTGACCAACACCGCCGCCGGTACGGCCGTGATCACCACCGGGATGGCCCGTACCGGGGTCCTGTCGGCGTGCTTCTCCGGCACCACCCGCACCGCCGGCGGTCTGCCCGGCCTGGTCCTCTCGCCGATCACGCCGGTGCAGCCCGGCTACCGCTGGCGGGCCGAGGCGTACGCCCGCGGCGTCAACGCGACCGGCATCACCGAGATCGCGCTGAGCTGGTTCGACGCGAACGGCAAGTGGATCAGCCAGAACACCTCGAACCGTCTCCCGGCGGGCAACACGAGCTGGACCAAGCTGGTGGTCGAGACGGTCGCCGCTCCGGCCGGCGCCTACGCGGTGCAGCTGCACCTCAAGTCCGGCGACAACACCGGGACCGTGTGGTTCGACGACGCGGCGATCAGCTGACCGATGCGATACGAAAGGCGGGCGCGAGCCCGCCTTTCGCCGCTTCAGGCAAGCTGGAGAGACGGGCTGGGACGGACCGCGGTGCCGCCCAGCGGGATTCTCTGTAGTGGATGGAGCGTCATGACTCGCCGTTGGCATGTTGTTGCCCTGGCCCTGCTCGCCGTGTTCGCCCTGGCCTGCGAGGGCAGCGGCAACGCCCAGCCGAAGCCGACGAGGACCAGCGCCAAACCGGCCACCGGCTATCCGGCCTCGATGGTGGCGCTCGGCGACTCGATCACCGCGGGGCTGGGCAGCTGCGCCGTCTATGTGGCGTGCACCCGCAACTCCTGGTCGACCGGGAACAACGCGGCGATCGCCAGCCACTACGACCGGATCCGGGACAAGAACCCGAAGATCAAAGGGGAGGCGGACAACCTGGCCGAGCCGGGCGCCGAGGCCGACGCGCTGGCCGGGCAGGCCCGCCGGGCGGTCGACCTCGAGCCCCAGTACGTGACGATCCTGATCGGCGCCAACGACGCGTGCGCCCGCCGGGTGGAGGACATGACCTCGGTGGCCACCTTCCGTGACGAGATCGGCGCGGGGCTGACCCGGCTGAAGAAGGGCCTGCCGAAGACCCGGGTCCTGATGGTCAGCATTCCGGACCTGTACCGGCTGTGGCAGGTCGGCCGGGAGAGCGACAAGGCGGTCGAGGTGTGGAGCCGTGGCGGGATCTGTCCGTCCATGCTGGCCGAGCCGACCTCCACCGCGGCGGCCGACCAGCAGCGGCGGGAGCGGGTCCGGGACCGGATCGAGGCGTACAACACCGAACTGCGGAAGGCGTGCAGGGCGTACGGCGGCCGGTGCCGCTGGGACGGCGGCGCCGCGCACCGGATCCGGTTCGATCTCGACCTGGTGAGTGAGTTCGACTACTTCCACCCGAACGCGGACGGCCAGAAGGAACTGGCCGAAGTGGTCTATCCCGGTCGTTTCACATGGTGACGGTCATCACAGTCCACCAGAATGGCACTCCTTTACCAGCAACGGGTGATTTCCGGACACCGGACGGCGAGATATACAAGCGACAGAGCGGCAGCGAACGACTGAAAGGAGCCCGATGGCCACCTGGATCCTGGTGCCATGCCTGGGCCAGTTGCGCACCGAGCTGAACCGGATCGCGCCCGGCCGGGACACATCGAGCGACGGCACGATCGGTGACGTGGCGCACCAGAGCCGAAGCTCCGACCACAACGACGACGAGGTCGGGAACGTGCCGATCAGAGACGCGGACTCCAAGCACGAGGTGCACGCCGTCGACCTCGACGCCGATCTCCGCGAGTCGGACCTGACCATGGAGAAGGTGGTGCAGCACATCGTGGCCCGCTGTCGTAGCGGCGCCGAGAAACGGCTGCGCTACGTGATCTACAACCGGCGCATCTGGGAGGCGTCGAACAACTGGCGCCAGCGCTCCTACAGCGGGGACAACGCGCACACCCAGCACGCGCACTTCTCATCCTCGTACGAGACACGGTACGAAGCCTCGACCGCATCCTGGCATCTGGAGGACATTCCCGTGGCACTGACCGAAGCGGACAAGAAGTGGCTGGCCGCCCAGATCGACAAGGCGGCCACCACGGCCGCCGAGCGGGTGTGGAAGACGAAGTGGAACATCAACTTCGAGCCCGGCAGCACGCCGTACCTGGCGGAGGCCGGCAACATCCTGGCCCACGTCCCCGGTGAGCACGCCCGCGGCGAGGCTCTGCTGAACGAGATCAAGACGGACGTGGAAAAGCTGCTCGCCGAGTAGTGGACGGGAAGGGGCCGGCGACGGCCCCTTCCCGCACCTCAGACGGTCAGGGCCTGGCGGACCGTGCCCTCGGCCCCGGCGCCGCCGTCACCGGTCGAGGTGACCCGGCCGGCCTCCAGCACGTAGTAGCGTTCGGCGGCCCGCAGCGCGAAGCCGACGTGCTGTTCCACGAGCAGCACCGACATCCCGCCCCGGGCGGCCAGCGACAGGATCGTCTGCTCGATCTCGGCGACCACCGACGGCTGGATGCCCTCGGTCGGCTCGTCGAGCAGCAGCAGCCGGGGCCGGGTGATCAGCGCCCGGGCCAGGGCCAACTGCTGGCGCTGACCACCGGAGAGCAGCCCGGCCCGCCGTGACATCAGCTCCCTGAGCGCCGGGAAGAGGTCGAGCGCCTCGGCCATGGCCTCCCGGCCGCCCCTACGGCCGTCCGCCACCAGGCGCAGGTTCTCACTCGTGGTCAGGTGCGGAAAACTCTGCTGGCCCTGCGGCACGTACGCCATCCCGCGCGCCACCCGCTCGTGCGGCGCCAGCCGGCTGATGTCCTCCCCGTCCAGCAGCACCATGCCCGACCGGAGCCGGATCAGGCCGACCGCCGCCCGCAGCAGGGTGCTCTTGCCGGCGCCGTTGTGGCCCAGCACGGCCGCCACCCCGTCGTTCGGGACCGCCAGCGAGACGCCGTGCAGGACCGTGCTGCGGCCGTACCCGGCGTGGACGTCCTCGAATCGCAGCATCACGCCTCCTGAACCGCATGTCCGAGATAGACCTCCTGCACCCGGGGGTTCGCCTGCACCTCGGCGACCGAACCCTCGGCGAGCTTCCGCCCGGCGTGCATGACGGTGACGGTCCGGGCGAACCGCCGCAGGAAGTCCATGTCGTGCTCGATCACCACCACGGTGTGGTCCTCGCTGAGCCGTCCGAGCAGCTCTCCGGTGGCATCCCGCTCGTCGTGGCTCATCCCGGCGACCGGCTCGTCGAGCAGGAACAGCTCGGCGTTCTGCACCAGCAGCATGCCGATCTCCAGCCACTGTTTCTGGCCGTGCGCGAGCGTCCCGGCGGGCCGGTCCCGCACCGCGCTCAGCCGTACCGTCTCCATGGCCTTCTCGACCTCGGGTGGGACGGCCTTGCGCCTGCGCAGAAGGGTGAGCGGCCGGCGTGCCCATCCGGCCGCGATGTCGAGGTTCTGCAGGACCGTGAGCTCCTCGAAGACCGTCGCGGTCTGGAAGGTGCGGCCCACGCCCAGCCGGGCGATCCTGTGCACCTTCCTGCCGAGCAGGTCGTGGTCGCCCCAGGTGACCTTGCCGGTGGCCCTGGCCAGACCGGTGATCGCGTCGACCAGGGTGGTCTTGCCGGCGCCGTTCGGGCCGATGATGAACCGCACGTCACCCCGGGGCACGTCCAGATCCACACCGTCGACCGCGACGAACCCGTCGAACACCACCCGCAGGTCACGAACCGACAGTCCGCTCATGTCGTCACCTCCACCTTCGCCGGCGCCGGTGTCTCCACCACTGCCGAAGGCCGCGAGCGGCGGCGGATCATGCCGGCCAGCGAGGCCAGGCCACCCGGCAGGAAGACGATCGGCAGGATGAAGAGCAACCCTTCGAAGTACGTCCACGCGCTCGGCACCCGCTCGGACAGCGCGGTCTTGGCCCAGGCCACCGCGATCGCGCCGAGCGCCGGCCCGAGGAGGCTGGCCCGGCCGCCGACCGCGACGCCGATCACGAACTCGATCGACGGCACCACACCGATCATGGCGGGGGAGACGATGCCCACCGCCGGGACGAACAGCGCCCCGGCCAGGCCCGCCATGCCCGCCGCCGCCACGTAGGCGACCAGCTTGACGTTCGCCGGGTCGTACCCGAGGAAACGCACCCGCTCCTCGCCGTCGCGGACCGCCACCAGCAGCTCGCCGTAGCGGCTGCGCATCAGCTGCCAGGTCAGGGCCAGTACGCCGAGCAGGGCGGCGGCCACGATGAAGTAGACCGTCCGCCGGTTCACCGGGTCGTTCAGGTCGTACCCGAAGAAGCCCTGGATGTTGGTGAGCCCGTTGGTGCCGCCGGTGGTGCCCTGCTGGCCGATCAGCAGGATCGCGAACGCCGCGCAGAGCGCCTGGGACAGGATCGCGAAGTACGCGCCCCGCACCTTGCGCCGGAAGATCAGCAGACCGAGCAGCAGTGCCGTGAACATCGGCAGCAGGACCGTGGCGGAGAGCGCGAACAGGGGATTCGCGAACGGTCTCCACCACCAGGGCAGCTCGTCCAGTTGCCCGTACAGAAGCATGAAATCGGGCATCTGACCGGGACCCGCGTCGGCGAGCTTGAGATGCATCGCCATCGCGTAGCCGCCCAGGCCGAAGAAGAAGCCCTGGCCGAGCGTCAGCATGCCGCCGCGGCCCCAGGCCAGGCCGATGCCGACCGCCACGATCGCGAAGCAGAGGTACTTGGTGAGCAGGTCGAGCCGGAAGTCGCCGAGCGCCAGCGGCGCCACGCCGAACAGCAGCACCGCTCCGATCGCGAAGCCCGTCACGGGCTTCTTGAGGTGTCTCACGCCATGCTCCTCGTCCGGAGGGTGAACAGCCCCTGCGGGCGCCACTGGAGGAAGGCGACGATCGCGATGAAGACGATCACGCTGGCCACGCTGACCGTGGTCGTGTACTCCACCATGGACTGGAGCACGCCGAGGGCGAACGCCACGATGACGGTGCCCTGGAGCTGACCGATTCCGCCCACCACGACGACCAGGAACGCGTTGACGATGATGTTGGTGCCCATGGTCGGGCCGATCGGGCCGATCAGGGTGAGGGCCACCCCGGCGATGCCGGCCAGGCCCGAGCCGATGAAGAAGGTCAGCCGGTCCACCCGGGCGGTGGCCAGGCCGGACACGGCGGCCAGGTCCCGGTTCTGCACGACGGCGCGGATCCGGCGGCCCAGCGGGGTGGTCTTCAGCACGATGGTCAGGGCGGCGACCGCGGACAGTGCCAGGACCAGGATGAACACCCGGCTCGACGAGATCACCAGATCGTCGGTGATCCGGATGCTGCCGGTGAGCAGTTCGGGCGCGCGGGTCTGCACGTTCGGCGCGCCGAAGACGTCCCGGGCCAGTTGCTGGAGGACCAGCGAGACGCCCCAGGTCACCAGCAGGGTGTCCAGCGGCCGCGCGTAGAGACGGCGGATCAGCAGGAACTCGAGCAGCACACCCATCGCGCCGGCCACCACGAAGGCCACCGGCAGCGCGACCAGCAGGGACCGGCCGGCGTCGGTGATCACCTGCTGGAGCACGTACACGGTGTAGGCGCCGGCCATGATGAACTCACCGTGCGCCATGTTGATCACGCCCATCTGACCGAAGGTCAGCGACAGGCCGAGAGCGATCAGCAACAGCACCGCTCCGATGCTGATGCCGGTGAAGAGCTGACTGAGGACGAGAGTCACGGGAGGTAACCCTTCCGATGGGCCGCCCGGCGACGGGCGGCCCATCACGATCGTCAGGACAGGCCGGAGGCCCAGGGGTAACCCTTGAGGTACGGGTCCGGCGTGATCGCCTGACCGGAGTTCCACACCTCGGTGATCAGGCCGTCGTCGCCGATCCTGCCGATCCGGGCGGTCTTCGAGATGTGCTGCGTCGTGCCGTCCACGGTGACCTTGCCCTCGGGGGCGTCGAAGGTGATCCCCCCGGAAGCCGCCCTCACCTTCTCCACCTCGAAGGAGCCGGCTTTCTCGACCATCGCCTTCCACAGATAGACCGAGACGTACGCGGCCTCCATCGGGTCGCTGGTCGGCTTGTCGTCGCCGTACTTCGCCTTGTAGGCCTTGACGAACTTGTCGTTCGCCGCGCCCTCGGTGGTCTGGTAGTAGTTCCAGGCGGTGAGCTGACCGGCCAGGTACTGGGTGCCGATGCTCTTGACCTCCTCCTCGGCGATCGAGACGGAGACCACCGGCATGCCGTCGGCGGTGAGGCCGGCCGCCTTGTACTCCTTGAAGAAGGCCACGTTGCTGTCGCCGTTGAGGGTGTTGAACACCGCGCTCGCGCCGGCCGCCTTGACCTTGTTGACGATCGTGGAGAACTCGGTGGAGCCCAGCGGCGCGTAGTCCTCGCCGAGCACCTTCATGCCGTTCGCCTCGGCGTACGCCTTGATGATCTTGTTGGCGGTGCGCGGGAAGACGTAGTCCGAGCCGACCAGGTAAACGCTGGTCTTCCCCTGCGCCTTCAGGTAGTCCAGGCCGGGCACGATCTGCTGGTTGGTGGTGGCGCCGGTGTAGAAGATGTACGGCGACTGCTCCAGGCCCTCGTACTGCACCGGGTAGAACAGCAGCGACCTGTTCTTCTCGAAGACCGGGAGCACCGCCTTGCGGGAGGCCGAGGTCCAGCATCCGAAGACCGCCGCGACCTTGTCCTCGCTGATCAGTTTCTGCGACTTCTCGGCGAAGGTGGGCCAGTCGGAGGCGCCGTCCTCGCTGATCGGCTCGATCTTCTTGCCCAGTACGCCACCGGCCGCGTTGATCTCCTCGACGGCCAGCAACAGCGAGTTCTTGACCGTCACCTCACTGATCGCCATGGTGCCGGAGAGCGAGTTCAGCAGGCCGACCCTGATCGCCGAGCCGGAGGTGTCGATGGTGGCGCCGGCGCCGGCCGCGGTGGTGCTGTCGGTGGTCTTGGCGCCGCACGCGGTGAGTGTCACGGCTGCGGTCAGTGCCGCGACGATGGCCGCCGTGCGGCGTCCGCGATTCGAGAACATGAAACCTCCGTCAAAATCGGAGAGAGGCAACGCTAAAATTGACGTCCATGATTGCCCTGACCTGCGTCACTGCGGGTCGCCGGGTAACGCCAGTTTCGAATGCCTCGATTTCCATGCCGTTTCCCTCCGCTTAATACGCGGTTTCCGAGAAGATCGGCCGGGAAATGAAAAAAGCCGACCACAATGGGTCGGCAAATAGCGGTTACTTCCTGCTGGAAGCATCCTCGCGGCGGACGGCGATCCTGTCAAGGCAGCTGGGTGAGGACGTCGAACTCGACGCCGCGCGCCTCGGCCAGATAGATCCGCTGGTTCACGTGCCGCTGCCGCAGGCGCAGCAGACCCCGCGGGCCCTCGTAGCAGACCGACTCCGCGTTCGCCCCGATGGCGCCCAGGTCCAGCACGCCGGCCCGTTCCACCAGCGCGGCGAGCAGCAGCACACCCTCGTGACAGGACTCGCCGAGACTGCCCAGCGGCGGCGCCTCCGGGCCGAAGCGGGCCGCGTACCGGCCGTGGAAGTCCAGATTCTCCGGCGTGATCATGGAGGCGAAGAAGCCCGCCGTGCTGAACAGGTCCGCGGTGGCCGAGGCGCCGCTGGCCAGCAGCATGTTCTCGTCCATCAGGGTGCTCAGCCGCAGGCAGCGGGCGGCCAGGCCGGACCGCGCGAAGGCCCGGTTGAACCGCACCGCGTCCATGCCGACCAGCAGCATCAGCACCGCGTCCGCACCGGACCGCTCGATCCGGCGCAGCACCCCGGCGAAGTCGTGGGTGCCCAGTGGCACGTAGCTCTCGCCGGACACGGTCATCCCGGCGCCGGTCGCGTACCGGCGGGCGGCCCGGGCGGTCCGGCGCGGCCAGACGTAGTCGTTGCCCACGATGTACCAGTCGCGGACCGACCGCTCCCCGCCGAGCAGGCTCATCGCCGGGAACAGCTGCACATCCGGTGTCTCGCTGGTGAGGAAGACGCCCTCGGCGCGCTCGCCGCCCTCGTACAGCGCGGTGTAGACGTACGGCACCCGGCCGGCCACCCGCGGGGCCACCGCCTGCCGGACCGTCGAGATGTGCCAGCCGGTGACGCCCTGCACCGCGCCGGCCGCCACCAGCGCCCCCACCTCGGCGGCCACCTCGTGCGGGGGAGCGCCGCCGTCCACCGGCACCAGCCGCAGCTCGCGGCCGAGGACACCGCCGGCCCGGTTGACCTCCTCGGCGGCGAGCTCGGCACACAGCTCCGCGCTCGGCCCGAAGATCCCGGCCGGCCCCCGCAGCGGCAGGACGAGGGCCACGTCGAAGGACGACATGGCCCTCATGGTTTCGGATCGTTGTCATGAGTTCCAGGAGATCCGGTCCCCGTTCGGTAACATCCCGACGATGCGGGGATCCACCGACCTCATGTACCTGCTCACTCGTGCCGAGCGGCTGCTGACACGCCGGCTGGCCGCCATCCTCGACGTTGAGCGCTGCTCGATGGACGCGTGGCGCGTCGTCTCGGTCCTGTCCGACGGCCGGGGCCACTTCATGACCGAGCTGTCCGAGCTCAGCTTCCTGCCACCGGGCAGCCTCACCCGGCTGATCGACCACCTGGTCGAGGAGAACCTGGTCTACCGCCGCGGCGACGACGTCGACCGGCGGCGCATCCGGGTCCACCTGGCCGCCCGCGGCCGCCGCCTGCACGACCGGGTGGACGCCGGGATCAGGCGCAGCGTCGCGGACCTGCCGGCCGACGGCGAGCTGCTGGACCGCCTCGGCGACCTGATCGCGGCTCTCGATCCGAAGGTGGCGCCGGCCGTCACCCTCTGAACCGCCTGACGAACCGCTTCTGCCAGGGCGTCTCCACCGCCTGCGGGTGATAGTGCCGCCGGACCCAGGCCACCGCCTGATCCGGCGGCACGCCGTCGAGCACGGCCAGGCAGGCCAGCGCGGTGCCGGTCCGGCCGATGCCACCACCACAGGCGACCTCGACCCGCTCACCCTCGGCGCGGCGCAGGGCTTCGGTCAAGACCTCTTCGGCGTACGCGCGATCGCGCGGCAGCCAGAAGTCGGGCCACCTGATCCACCGGCTGGTCCACCCGAACTCCGGCGGCGGCGAGCCCAGCAGGTAGACCCCGAACCGGGGCGGGTGCCCGGTCGGCATCGCCCGTCGCAGCCCGCGGCCCCGGATCAGCCGTCCGGACGGCAGCCGCATCACCCCGTCGGCGTCCTCGTCCCAGCCATCCGCCATGGCTAGATCGTGCCAGTAGGGTGCTCACCTTGTGAGTCCCCTCGTCCAGACCCTCCTGCCCACCCGCCTCGGAACGAGTTTCCGCTGGCTGCTCGCGTCGTCCTGGACGACCAACCTCGGTGACGGCATCGCCGCCGCGGCCGGTCCGCTGCTTGTCGCCTCGCTCACCTCCGACGAGTTCCTGATCGCCCTGGCCGCCCTGACCACCTGGGCGCCGCCGCTGATCTGCGGTCTCTGGGCCGGTGTCCTCTCCGACCGGTACGACCGCCGAATGATCGTCCTGGCCGCCAACGCCTTCCGGGCCGTGGTCCTGCTGGCCATGATCGCCGCGCTGACCACCGGCCACCTGACGGTGGTGGCGGCGCTGACCGGCGTCGCGCTGATCAGCACGGCCGAGGTGTTCGCCGACAACACCACCGGCACGCTCACCCCGATGCTGGTGGACCGGGACGACCTGGCGCTGGCCAACGCCCGCCTCCAGACCGGCTTCATCACTCTCAACCAGCTGGCCGGGCCGTCGATCGGCGCCGCGCTGTTCACCCTGGGCCGGTCCTGGCCGCTGGTGTCCGAGGTGCTGCTGGTCCTCGCCGGGATGCTGCTGGTGAGCCGGATCAAGCTGCCGCCGCACGGCCGTACCGGCGGCCCGAGCGTGCGCCACGAGATCGTCGAGGGCTTCCGCTGGGTGCTGCACCACCCGCCGGTCCGTACCCTCTGCCTCACCATCCTGATCTTCAACCTGGCGTTCGGCGCCGCCTGGTCGGTGCTGGTGCTCTACGCCCGGGACCGGCTCGAACTCGGCGACTTCGGGTTCGGCCTGATCACCACCGTCTCGGCGGTCGGCGGCCTGTTCGGCACCGCCCTGTACGGCTGGATCACCGCCCGGGTGAGCCTCGGCAACGTGATGCGGATCGGCCTGATCATCGAGACCCTGACCCACCTGCTCCTGGCCGCGACCCGTTCACCGCTGGTGGCGCTGCCGGTGTTCTTCCTGTTCGGCGCGCACGCCTTCATCTGGGGCACCACCTCCACCACGGTCCGCCAGCGGGCCGTGCCGGAGCATCTCCAGGGCCGGGTCAGCGCGGTCAACACCATCTGCGTGTACGCCGGTCTGGTCGCCGGGTCGGTGATCGGCGGACTGCTGGCCAAGCAGTACGGCATCGTCGCCCCGTTCTGGGCCGCGTTCGCCGCCTCGGCCGTCTTCCTGATCCTCCTCTGGCCGCAGATGACCCGGATCGCCCACGACGATCAGCTATAGTCCCCGGCATGTCTTGCTTCAGCGTGCGACGCCGGCGTCCCGAGGGCCGCCGCTGAAGCTCTGCTTTCCTCCCGGCGGGTCGACACCCGCCGGCACTGGACAGCAGTGGTCGGTCCGACCCGCCTCCGCATTCGTCGAGAGGCCGGACCATGAATCTCGAATCACTCCTGCACGACCGGCTGGCGCCCGCCTTCGCGGCGGTCGCCGGCACACCGGTGGACCCGGCCGTCCGGTCCTCCCCGCACGCCGATCTCCAGTCCGGGGCGGCGCTCGCCCTGGCCGGCCGGCTGCACCGGCCACCGCGGGAGATCGCCGCCGACGTGGCCGCCACCGCTGACCTGACCGGGATCGCCGAGGTCACGGTCTCCGGGCCGGGCTTTCTCAACCTGACCGTCGCCGACGACTGGATCGCCGCGGCCCTGGACGCGATCGCCGGCGATCCGCGGCTGGGCGTGCCGCCGGTGACCGATCCGAAAAGGATCGTGATCGACTACTCCTCGCCGAACCTGGCCAAGGAGATGCACGTCGGCCACCTGCGGTCCACGATCATCGGCGACTCGCTGGCCCGGCTCCTCGACTGGCAGGGCCACGACGTGCACCGGGTCAACCACATCGGCGACTGGGGCACCCCGTTCGGCATGCTGCTCGAACACCTCGCCGAGGCGGCCGACGGGACCGGGCACTCGCTCGCCGATCTGACCGCCTTCTACCGGGCGGCCCGGGTGCGGTTCGACACCGACGACGACTTCCGGACCCGGGCCCGGCTGCGGGTGGTGGCGTTGCAGAACGGCGACGGGCCGACCCGGGAGCTGTGGCGGCGGCTGGTCGCCCAGTCGGAGAAGGCGTTCCTGGGCGTCTACGACCGCCTCGGGGTCACCCTCGGCCCGGAGCACTTCGCGGGGGAGAGCACCTACCAGGACGAACTCGCCGGCATCGCTGCCGAACTGGCGGAGAAGGGCCTGCTGACCGAGAGCGACGGCGCCCTCTGCGCCTTCCCGGCGGGCTTCACCGGCCGGGACGGGGCGCCGCTCCCGCTGATCGTGCGCAAGGCCGACGGCGGATTCGGGTACGCCGCGACCGACCTCGCCGCACTCCGGCACCGGGTGTCCGATCTCGGCGCGGACGAGTTGCTCTACGTGGTCGGGTCACCGCAGCGGATCCACTTCCGGATGGTCTTCGCGGTGGCCCGGGCGGCCGGGTGGCTGCCGGAGACGGTCAGCGCCGAGCACATCGGGTTCGGCTCGATCCTGGGCGCCGACGGCAAGATGCTCAAGACCCGGGCCGGTGACACGGTCCGGCTCTCCGGGCTGCTCGACGAGGCGGACTCCCGGGCCACCGATCCGGCGCTGGGCATCGCCGCGATCAAGTACGCCGACCTCTCCGGGGACCGGCGGGGCGACTACGTCTTCGACTGGGACCGGATGCTCGCCTCGACCGGGAACACCGGACCGTACCTCCAGTTCGCGTACGCCCGGATCTGCTCCATCTCACGTAGGGCCGAGGGCGCGCCGGGACCGATCCGGATCACTGAGCCCGCGGAGCGGGCGCTGGCCCTCGCGCTGATGGGTTTCGAACCGGCGCTGACCGCGGCAGCCGGACCGCGGGAACCCCATCGGATCGCCACCTATCTGTACGAGCTCGCCAGCACGTTCAGCCGGTTCTACGAGCGGTGCCGGGTGATCGACGCCGAACCGGAGACGCGGAGCAGCCGGCTGGCCCTCTGCGAGCTGACCGCACGGACCCTGCACACCGGAATGTTTCTCCTCGGTGTCGAGGCCCTCGACCAGATTTGATCACCACGCAATCCCCGATTCATCGACCGATCAGGTGATCGGCCGTTAGGGTGCTGGTTTCGGCGCCCACAAGGCGCGATCGATCCGATGTTGAGAGGTTCGCAATGACCCTTCCCACCGGCGTCTCGCGGCGGAGCGTCCTCGCCGCGTCGGCAGCCGCCACCGTCGCCGCGCCGCTCGTCTCCTCCTCGGGCGCGCAGGCCGGCGGCACGGCCGTGGAGAAGACCTACCGGCTCACCGTTCTGGGCACGTCGGACACCCACGGCAACGTCTACAACTGGGACTACTACAAGGACGCGGAGTACGACGACAGCGCCCACAACGATGTCGGCGTGGCCAAGCTGGCCGCGCTGGTGAACAGGCTGCGCGCCGAGGCGACCGGCCCGGTGCTGGTGCTGGACGCCGGTGACACCATCCAGGGCACCCCGCTGGCCACCTACTACGCCAAGCAGGAGCCGATCACCGCGACCGGTGAGAAGCACCCGATGGCCCGCGCCATGAACGTGCTGCACTACGACGCCGTCACGCTGGGCAACCACGAGTTCAACTACGGTCTGCCGCTGCTGAACCTGTGGATCCGTCAGCTCGGCTTCCCGGCCCTGGCCGCCAACGCGATCAGTGCGAAGACCGGAAAGCCGGCGTTCACGCCGTACGTCATCAAGAAGGTCTCGCTCGGCCGGCACGCGCCCACCCTGCGCGTCGGCATCCTGGGTCTCACCAACCCGGGCTCGGCGATCTGGGACCGGGCCAACGTCGAGGGCAAGATCGAGTTCACCGACATGATCGCCACGGCCGCCAAGTGGGTGCCGATCATGCGGGCCCGCGGCGCCGACGTCGTGCTGATCTCCGCGCACGGCGGCGACAGCGGCACCTCCAGCTACGGCCCGGAGCTGCCGAACGAGAACCCCACCGCGCTGATCGCCGAGCAGGTGCCCGGCATCGACGCGATCCTCTTCGGCCACGCGCACCGCGAGGTGCCGCAGCGGTTCGTCACCAACCTGAAGACCGGCGAGCAGGTGCTGCTCTCCGAGCCGTCGAAGTGGGGCCAGCGGCTCACGAAGATGGACTTCGACATCACCCGCGTCAAGGGCCAGTGGAAGATCACCACGAAGGCCGCGACGTCGCTGAACACCAACACCGTCGAGGCCGACCCCAAGGTCCTCGCCGCGGTGCGCAGGCAGCACGAGAAGACGGTGGCCTACGTCAACCAGGTCGTCGCCGCCTCGACGGTGGAGCTGTCCGCCGCCACCAGCCGGTACGAGGACACCCCGATCCTCGACTACATCAACAAGGTGCAGACCGACACCGTCACGGCGGCGCTGGCCGCTTCCGAGTACGCGAGCCTGCCGGTCCTGTCGATCGCCGCGCCGTTCAGCCGGACCGCGGTGTTCCCGCGGGGCGACGTCAAGATCAAGGACGTGGCCGGGCTCTACATCTACGACAACACCCTGGAAGCGGTCGTGCTGACCGGCGCCGAGGTGAAGGCGTACCTGGAGTACTCGGCGAAGTACTTCGTCACGCACGCGGTCGGCGCACCGGTGAACCCGGAGACGATCAGCGACCCGGCCGTGCCGGACTACAACTACGACGTGCTCTCCGGCGTCGACTACGACATCGACATCAGTAAACCGGTCGGCAGCCGGATCACCCGCCTCCAGATCGGTGGGGTGGACGTCGCCGCCGACGCGCGGTTCGTGGTCGCGGTCAACAACTACCGGCGCTCCGGCGGCGGCAGCTTCCCGGGCATCGTGAAGACCCAGGTCTACAACGAGCAGCAGGAGATCCGCCAGCTGCTCATCGACTGGGCGCAGGCGAAGGGCCGGATCGACCCGGCCGACTTCTCGGTGCGGAACTGGCAGCTCGTCCGCGAGGGCGTGCCGGTCTTCTGATCGGGGGAGCGGGCCGGGTGACCGGCCCGCTCACTCCGGCTCCTGCCAGTTGCCGCGGGCGTCGGCCGCCACGTACATGCCGGTGCTCTTGCCGGTGGGCAGCTCGAACGTGCACAGATAGGTGCGCAGCCCCTCGGTGTTCCGGTCGCTCTCGCCCAGGCAGGCCACAGCGGTGAACTCGCCGACTTCTCTGGTGATCCGGCTGTCCACGGCGAGGGTGTCCTGGAGGACCGTGGTGATCCGGTCCTCCTGATAGGCGTGGTAGGCCGGAACGACCACGGTGAAGGTCAGCGCCGCCCAGACGGCGGCGCCGCCCAGCACCGTCACGCCGTAGGCGATCCAGTAGGGCGAGCGCTTGCGGCCGTACCCGCGGGCCTGACCGGACCTCCGCAGCGCCGAGATGATGCCGAGCGCGCTGAGGAAGAACGTCCAGTACACCACCGGGCGCCAGGACGGCGCCTCCGGGCGGCCCGCCGCGTGCACCTCCCCGGGGAAGCGGACGAGCAGCTGGCCGTGCTTGTGACCGGTCGGGTCGACCGGCGGGGCCACCGGTGCCGGATCGGGTTCCGGCGGTCTGGCCCACGGCGGAGCGGTGGGGTACCGCCCCGGCTCCGGTGGAAGGTGGACTGTCATCGTTCCTCTTCCCTAGCGGCCGGATGCTTCTCCGTGCCGTCGGGAACATCGGCTGTGGTCCGCCCGAGTTGAGGATTAGTTGTTTTTCAGGTGCGGGGCTCAGCCGCCCGGGTTCACCGGTGGGTCGGTGGCCGGATCCGTCGTCGGTGTCGTCGGCGCCGTGGTCGTCGGGTCGGTCGTCGGGTCGGTCGGCGGGGTGGTCGTCGGGTCCGTGGGATCCGGCGCCGACGACGACACCGACGGCGAGGCCGACGACGGGCTGGCCGAACGGCTCGACGACGTCTTCTTCGTCCTGGTCGGCCGGGTGTTGGTCTCCGAGGTCTCCACCGCGGACGGGGAGTCCTCCGCGCTCGGCTGCGGCGGGAGGATCGGGTCGGCCTGGTTGCCCTGATTCTGCTCGCCGGTGCTGCCCTGGACCGGCTGGTCGCTCTTGAACGCGAACGCCACGCCGATGCCGCCGGCCACCAGGAAGAGGGCCAGGATCGCGAACATCAGCAGACGCTGCGCCGGTGGCTGCGCCGCCTTGGAGCCCGGCCGGGAGAACGGGACCGGCGCCGGGACGGCACGCTGCATCGGCGCCGGCCGGGGCGTGGCCGGGCTGATCGGCGTGGTCGGGAACTGGCCGGTCCCCATCCGGGTGACCGGGAACTGCCCGCTGCCCATCCGGGCGGCCGGGCTGATCGGGGCGGCCAGCGTGGTGCCGGTGAGCCGTTTCCAGTCCATCGGCCCGGCCACGGCGAACGCCGCCTCGGCGAACTCGGCGGCGCTCTGGAACCGGTCAGCCGGCTGCTTCGCCATCGCCCGGGCGATCAGGTCCCGAACCTCGTACGGAACGTGGTCGGGCAGTGGCTCCGGATCGTCCTCCAGATGGCGCAGCGCCACCTGGAGAGCGTTGTCCCCGTCGAACGGCGGCACACCGGCGATGCAGTGATAGGCCACCGCTCCCAGCGCGTAGATGTCGGTGGCCGGTGTCAGATTGCCCTTGGCCACCTGCTCCGGCGCCATGTAGAGAGCGGTGCCGACGATCGCGTTGACACCGGTGACGCTGGTCATCGCATTGGACCGGGCCACGCCGAAGTCGACCAGGATCACCGCGCCGGTCGGCTTCACGATCAGGTTGCCGGGCTTGACGTCGCGGTGGACGATCCCGTTCTCGTGGGCGGCGTGCAGCGCGTCGGCCGCCTGCGCCACGATCGACATGGTCTCGGCGACCCCGAGCGGGCCCTCCTTGACCCGGGCGGAGAGCGGCTCGCCCTCCACGAAGGCCATCACCAGATAGGCGACCTTCTCCGGGCCCTCGTAGTCGCCGTCGCTCGCGTAGTCGTAGACCTCGACCACGCCGGGGTGACGGAACGCCGCCATCATCCGGGCCTCGCCGTAGAAGCGGGCGGCGAACTCCGGATCCTCCAGCATCGCGGTGCGCAGCACCTTGACCGCGACGGTCCGGCCCAGCACGACGTCGGTGCCGCGCCAGACGTCGCCCATCCCGCCGGTGGCGACGCGCTCGTCCAACCGGTAACGGTTGTCCAGGAGGTTTCCCGCGTTGAGCACCAGCGGACCTTATCTGTAGGAGTTCAAGCCGAATGCCGCTCAACTGTACAGAGCCGTGGCCTTTCGTGGGAGGTCGGCAAGGGCCTGCGGAAACGGCCCCGCCGGGTCACCTCTCGCCGGGCGCCGGAGTCACCACGACGGCCGTCTCGGCCAGCTCGATCTCCTCGTTCTCGGCCTGCCGCTCCAGGGCGGCCCGCGCGGTGCCGGCGGCCACCCAACCGGCGGCGATGCCGACCAGGCCGGCCACGACGATCAGGCCCCAGGGGCGTCGCGGCCGCCGGCCGGCGAGGGCGCTCGCGGCCGCGTTGGCCCGGACCCACGCCTCGTCGGTGACATAGGTCACTCGGTCGCCGGCCCGCCCGGCGAGCTTCCGGCTCTTCCGCCCGGCCCGGCCGGCGCTGTCCCCGGCCGTGGCCCACGCGCTCTGGAGTTGCTCCCAGGCCTCCTCGGCGGTCTTCTCGGCCTGGTTCTTCCTCGAGAACATCGTCTGCACCTCCGGTTGCACGGACTTCCCGGCAGAGCTTGCCCCGGATCAACCCTCCGCAAACGTCCGCTGTGGACGCCATCACGGTTCCAAAACGATTTGACGCGGCGCAGTAGGGTTGACCGGGTTCACACGGACCACTCAGGTGACTAACAGGTTCGGCGCCTAACCTTTCGGGCAGTTTCTACCGAACCTTCCGGGGAGGAGTCGTGCTGACTTGTCCAAGGTCGGCATGGCCGATTCTCGCGTTTAAAGGAACAACGCCCGGAGCGACCGGGCGGGTGGAGGGAAGAGGCGTGACGCTGTCGATAACGACGTCGACGCTGGCCGACGGCGCGGTGGAGGTCTCCCCGCGAGGCGAGATCGATGTCGAGAACGCGTACGAGATCCGTGAGGCCGTGGCGGCTCAGCTGTCCTCCGGATCCCCTGCCCGGATCGAGCTCAACATGCGGCATGTGACCTTCATCGACTCGGTCGGCATCAGCGCCCTGGTGGCCGCGTTCCAGCTTGCCGGGGTCAGCGGTGTCAAGCTGGTGGTCACCCGGCCCAGCCGCTTCGCGCACCGGCAGCTCTGGGTCACCGGGCTCCTCGGCCTCTTCGGCAACCCGCAGCCCTTCGACGAGACCGTCAACGCCTGACGCCTGCCGCGGCGCCCGCTCAGAAGGCGGGCGTCTGCACCTGGACGGCGCCGACGTTGATCCGGACGTCGGCCTCCGCGGGCGCCCGGATCGGGGTGACCACGGCGAAGTTCTCGGCGAGCGCGGCCAGGTCGGTGCCGGGGTCCGGGGTCTCCTCGGCGGCCTGTACGGCGGTCCGGACGTAGCCGTCACCCGCCTCGGCGATGCTCATCTGCACCTGGCCGAAACCCGCCAGGGTCGCCTGCCGTAGTCCACGGATGCCGTCCACGTGCAGGTCCGGGACGTTCAGGTTGAAGATCGTGCCGGGTGGGGTGTGCAGCAGCGAGGGCAGCAGGCGGACCGCGAGGTCGGCCGCGCTGCCCCAGTGGTGCTGCTCGTCGTCGAGGTGGTCGAGGGCGGCGATGGCGGCGCCGCCACTGGCCGCGGTGGCCGCCGCCGGGGTCAGCACGTCGAGCGAGACGGCCAGGCCGTGCATCCCGGCGTGCGAGGCGGTGAGGCAGGCCCCGACCGTGCCCGAGTGCACCACGGCGGCACCCGCGTTGGCGCCCCGGTTGATGCCGGAGAGCACGATGTCCGGCGCCGGCCCGAAGGCGTCGCGCAGCGCCAGCAGGACGATGTAGGCGGGGGAGGCGGCCACCCCGTACGCCGGAATGTTCTTGATCCCGGCTAGCTCGCGCTGCTCCGAGACGATCTTGCCGTCCTTGACGACCGCGGTCATCGAGGCACTGCTACCACTGGACTCACTCAGCGGCGCGGCCACCACCACGTCGTAGCCGGCGTGCGCCACCGCGTGGGCGAGCCAGCGGATCCCGGGTGCCTCGATGCCGTCGTCATTGGTGATCAGAATGCGCATTCGGGGTTGCTTGCCCGGTTGAGGGGTCATCATGCCTTCTCTATCGGGGTCAGCCGGACCCGCTCGGTGAGGACCCGGACCGCGTCCACGTGCCCGGTGCCGAGCCCGTGCCGGGTGACGTTCAGCGCCCCTGCCGCCGCCCCGGTACGTACAGCCTCCTCGATATGGCCCCCGTGGGCCAGGGTGGCGGCGACCCCGGCCGTCATCGAGTCGCCGGCGCCCCGGTGTTCGGCGGGGGTGAGCCGGGGCAGCGCCACCGTGTAGATCTCCCCGTCGAAGAGGGCCAGCGCGCCCTCGTCGGCCCGGGAGACCAGCACCGTCTCGGCGCCGCTCTCGTGCAGCTGGATGAGGGCCTTCACCAGGGATCCGGTGCTGCCGTCCGGCGCCATCCCGTCGGCGATCAGCTCCTCGTGGCTGATCTTGAGGACGGTGATGCCGGCCTCCAGCACCGCGGCCAGGTGGCGGCTGCACAGGTCGGCGATCACCTTGCAGCCGTTCGACCGCAGATCGGCGGCGAGGCGGCCGTACACCTCGGGTTTGATCACCGAGGGATGGGCCGGGCCGCTCAGGATGGCGATGCCGGCCCGCAGGCCCTCGGCGAGCGTCAGGTTGTACAGCTCGTCCAGCTCGTGCCGGGACAGGGGGGTGCCGGGACGCTCGGCGATCTCCTGGCGGCTGCCGCCCCGCCGGTCGTGCACGTACCAGCCGCTGCCGTGCTCGCGCATGACCAGCCGCAGCGTGACGCCGGGCAGGGCCAGCAGCGGGGCCAGAACCCGGCCCACCTCGCCGCCGGCCGCCGCGCAGAGCGTCACCCGGGCCCCGAGCGACGTGATCATCCGGGTCTGCCAGATGCCCTGGCCGCCCGGATGGACGTGCAGCTCGGGCTCGTCGTGGTGTTGCTCGATGGTCACCGTCAGCTGTGGGGCCGGCGCGAAGACCATGACTCGCCCGTCACTCATGTCTCGCATTGTTATCTTTTCGCGCATCCGGCGTGGCGGTTCGCAAAAAGTACAGATCAGGTTTAAAGCTCGACGTTTACCAGCTGACCGGCGTGCAGTCCCGTGCCGCCCCGGCCGGCTCCACCTGGAGCGTGGCGTGGTCGATCCGGAAGTCCTCGTGCAGCGCCTCGCGCGCCGCGGTGAGCACCGTGCCCAGCTCCGCCTGCGGGTCCAGCCGCAGGTGTGCGGAGGCCACGTCCATGCCCTCGGTGAGCGTCCAGACGTGCAGGTCGTGCACGTCGCAGACGCCCGGCACGGCGGCCAGCCGCTCCCGGACCCGGGCCACGTCCAGGTGCTCGGGGGCGGCCTGGACCAGGATCCGGATCGCCGAGCGGCCCAGGGCGAAGGTGCGCGGCAGGATCATGAGGGCCACCAGGACGGCGACGATCGGGTCCGCGTACGCCCATCCGGTGCGCCAGATGATCAGCGCCGCCACGATGACCCCGGCCGACCCGAGCAGATCGCCGAGCACCTCCAGGTAGGCCCCGCGCACCCCGATGTTCTCCTTGGCCCCCGAGCGCAGCAGCGCGAACGCCACCAGGTTCGCCAGCAGGCCGCCGACCGCGACCACCAGCATCCAGCCGGCCGGCACGTGCGGCGGATCGGTGAACCGTTGCACCGCCTGCACCAGGACGAACCCGGCCACCACGGTGAGCAGTGCCGCGTTGGCGAGCGCGGCCAGCACCTCCAGCCGGTAGAGCCCGTAGGTGCGGCGCGAGTCGGTGCTCGCCCGGTGCGCGGCGGTGATCGCGGCCAGGGTCATCGCGATCGCCAGCACGTCGGTGAACATGTGCCCGGCGTCGGAGAGCAGCGCCAGCGATCCGGTGATCCCGGCCGCGACCGCCTCGACGACCATGAAGACGGTCAGCAGCCCGGCCGCCCACCAGAGGCGCCGTCGATGCCCGGACCCGCTGGTGAGCAGGTCCCGGGTTCCGTGGTCGTGGCCGGCTCCCATGTCGTTTACCCTCCGTCGTCCGGCAGGCCGCCGCTAATGTATGCGGACATTGCTATATGTGCAAACGGTTGTGACCCCGGTGCCGTGCGATGAGAATCTCGATGACCCGTTCCGCATCGGAAAGGAAGTTTCGTGCTTCGACGTACCCTTGCGAACGTTCTCTGCCTCACCGCGTGTGCGGTGACCGTAACCGCCGCACCCGCCTCGGCGGCCCTGACCAGCCCACTAACCAGCACAATCACCCTGCCGAGCGGCTTCCAGCCGGAGGGGATCGCGATCGGTGGGAAGCCCTACGCCTACTTCGGCTCCCGCGTCGACGGCGACATCTACCGCGCCGATCTGCGGACCGGAGAGGGCGCCGTGTTCAGCGAGGGCCCGGGGACCGCCTCGCTGGGCCTCAAGATCGACGACGGCCGGCTCTTCGTGGCCGGCGGCGCGGGCGGCGACGCCCGGGTCATCGACCTGGGCACCGGCCGGGTCATCCGGTCCTACCAGCTGCAACCGGTGGGCTCGACCACGTTCATCAACGACGTGATCGTCACCGATGAGGCCGCCTGGTTCACCGACTCGCGCAACCTCGTGCTGTTCAAGGTGCCCTTCGGCCGGCACGGCAAACTGCCCGGGGCGGCCACCGCGGTCCCGCTCACCGGCGACATCGCGCTGCTGACCGGCAACAACGCCAACGGCATCAGCCGGACGCCGGACGGCCGCGGCCTGATCATCGTGCAGTCCAACACCGGATTCCTGTTCCGGGTCTCCTACTCCGGCGTCACGTCACGCATCGACGTCGGGGACACGCTGCTCACCAACGGCGACGGCCTCTGGCTCCGCGGCCGCAACCTCTACGTGGTGCAGAACCGGCTCAACCAGATCGCCGAGATCAGGCTGAACCGGTCCGGGACGACCGGGACCCCGGTGTCGGTGACCACCGACCCGAGCTTCGACGTGCCGACCACCATCGCCGAGTACCGCGAGCGCTTCTACCTCCCGAACGCCCGCTTCACCACCCCGCCGACCCCGGAGACCACCTACGACGCGGTCTCCGTGCCGATCCCCTGAGGAAGCCAGCCGGGGTTCGTGCCCACCGTGGTCAGTCGCTGCGTCGCGCGGGACAGGGCCACGTAGAGGGTGCGGACCCCGGCCGGGTCGGTCGCGATCTGCGACGGCTCGACCAGCACGACGGCGTCGTACTCCATGCCCTTGGCCTCCAGCGCGGTCACCACCTGGACCCGCTCCGGCAGCCCGGCCACCCAGCCGGCCACCTCGTCGTGCCGCGGCACCGGCATGATCACGCCGATCGTGCCGTCCACCTCGGCGAGCTGCTTCTCGGTCAGCTCCCGCACCGCCTCCGGAAGACCGCCGGTGGTCACCGACACATCGGCCGGTTCGACGCCGGTGCTGCGCACCGCGGAGGGCAACGGCAGATCCGGCATGATCGTACGGATGACGCGCGCCGCCACCTCGAAGATCTCCGACGAGTTCCGGTAGTTCGTGGTCAGCGCGTAGCTGTTGCGCTTGCGGCTGCCCAGCGCGCGTTCGCGGGCCCGGTCCAGCTCGTCCAGGTCGCCGGACCACGCGGTCTGTGCCGGGTCGCCGACGATCGTCCAGGACGCGTACTGCCCGCGCCGCCCGATCATGCGCCACTGCATCGGCGTCACGTCCTGCGACTCGTCGACGACCACGTGCGCGAACTCCCGGTAGTCCTCCTCGCGCCGCACCTGCTGGGCGCGGGCCGCCGCCTGCCGGTCCGCGAACGTGCTGACCTCCTGGATCCCGTCCCGGACGTGGAACGGGTTCTTCGTCTTCCGCTGCGGCTGCCGGGGTCGGCCCATCAGCTCGTCCAGCTCGTCCAGCAGCGCCACGTCGGAGATCGTCGGCCCGTGCTCGCCCAGCGCGTCGAACGAGCCCTGCAACGCGGCGATCTCGTCCCGGGAGAGCAGCCCGTTCGCGTACGCCCGGAGCCGTCTCGGGTCGGCCAGCCAGCGCAGCACCCGCATCGGGGTGAAGCGTGGCCACCACGCCTTCAGGAACTCCCGGAAGTCGTTGCGGTCGGCCAGCTCCGACTCGAACTCCTTCTTCTCCGGCAGCCCGGTCACCCGCGCCTCCCGGGCCTGCGCCCAGAGCGCGTCGAAGACCCGGTCGAAGCCGTGCCCGCGGACCTCGTTGCGCCGTGCCCCGCGTTGCAGCACCTTGCGCCGGATCTGGTCCAGCGCCTGCGCGTCCAGCCGCAGCAGCGTGCCCCGGTAGAGCAGGCGCAGCTCGGTCGGCGCACCCGGCACCGCGTCGTGCGAGGCCCGCTCCAGCACCCGCCGCATCCGCAGCGAGCCCTTGATCGCGGCCACCTCGCCGGAGTCGACCCGGGTGGCGTCGTAGCCGGGCACCAGCGAGCCGAGCGAACGCAGCGTCGCCGTCTCCTCGCCGAGCGACGGCAGGACGGTCGCGATGTACTCCACGAAGACGCCGGACGGGCCCACCACCAGGATCCCGCCGCCCGCGAACCGGCTGCGGTCCGAGTAGAGCAGGTAGGCCGCCCGGTGCAGCGCCACCGCGGTCTTCCCGGTGCCCGGTCCGCCGGTCACGATCGTCACACCGGAGGCGGGGGAGCGGATCGCCTCGTCCTGCTCGCGCTGGATGGTGGCGACGATGTCCCGCATCCCGCGGCCGGTCGCCTTCGCCAGGCTGGCCAGCAGCGCGCCGTCACCGACCACGCGCATGCCGTCGGGGGCCGCGTCCGGATCGAGGAGGTCGTCCTCGATGCCGATGACCTTCTCCCGGCTGGACTGGATCATGCGGCGCCGGACCACACCGAGCGGCTCGGCCGCGGTGGCCCGGTAGAACGCCGCCGCGGCCGGCGCCCGCCAGTCCACCACCAGCGGTTTCGAGCCGTCGTCGCGGATGCCCATCCGGCCCACGTAGTGGGTGGCGCCGGTCTTGAGATCGAGGCGGCCGAAGACGAGCCCCTCGTACTCCGTGTCGAGGGCGTGCCGGCGGCGGGCCGCGTGGAAGACCATCGCGTCGCGCTCCACCAGCGCCCCGAAGGTGCCCACCCCGGCCAGGCGGTAGCCCTCCTTCTCGGCACGGGAGGCGTCCCGGCGCAGTTCGACGAGGCGGGCGTAGACGCGGTCCACGTGCTGCTGCTCGACCGCGATCTCCTGTTGCAGGACGGTGGTGTCGCTCAAGTCCGCTGTTCTCCCTCTCATGGCGCACCACCAAAGCGCGTTCGGCGCGAAGGGGGCAATCGAACTTACTCCTACGCCCCGGTCCGCGTCGAACGAGCCCCGGCGTCACCCCGTGGTCGGAACTTCCCAGGATCCTCGCCGAAACCTCGCGAGATGTGTATTTCCGGAGGAAACGATCGGGGTGGACCCTAGGCGGCGCGGGAGCAGCGGCTCGGGCGTGTCATCGCGCGCCGGGACCGCTTGGCGTCCCGGGCGGCCCGGCGGACGATCGCGACCAGCGCCTCCGACACCTCCGCCGGCCGCTCCAGCGGGAGCATGTGCCCGGCCCCGGCCAGCACGGTCAGCCGGGCCCCGGTGAGCGCCCCGGCGATCGACTCCGCGCAGGCCGGCGGGGTGAGCCGGTCCCGGTCGCCGACCAGCACCGTGGCCGGCATCCCGCTCAGCTCGGCCAGCGTGTCCAGCCGCAGCTGGGCGCCGATCGACTCGCGGAAGCCACCGATCGACCGCAGCGGCGCCCGGCCCAGGCTGCGCATGGTCAGCAGCATGGCCTCCTCGGCGCAGTCGTCACCGAAGAGCAGCCAGCGCAGGGCCGGCCGCAGCGCGGGCAGCACGGCCCGGTGCGGGCGCCAGGTGCCGGAACGGGCGAGCAGCCCCGCCCCGAAGGTCTCGCCGGCCCGCAGCAGGTTGGCCAGGCTGCCGGGCAGTCCGTACCGGGTGTGGGTGTGGCCCTCGGCGGTGGTCGAGATCAGGAGCAGGCCGGCCACCCGCGCGGCGAACTCGCCGGGATGGCGGTGGGCGTACTCCATGATCGTCATCCCGCCCATCGAATGCCCGGCCAGAACGACCGGGCCGGTTGGCGCGCAGCGGCGGATCACCTCGGCCATGTCGTCGCCGAGCCGGGCCAGCGTGGCCTCGCGCAACCGGGTGGCGCCGGACCGGCCGTGGCCGCGGGTGTCGAAGGCGATCACCCGTGGGGCCCGGCGGCCCATCCCGGCGAGAGCGGTGATCTGGTGCTGCCAGGTCCGGCGGTCGAGGCACCAGCCATGCGCCAGCACCACGGTGACCTGGGCGTCCTGGGGGCCGGAGATCGACACATGCAGCTTGACGCCGTCGGTCGTGGTGATCTCTGAACGCGTCTGCATGGGTACCTCCGTGATGGTCACGGTCCCCGTTTACCCACGGGTAATAATCATCACTCGCGATCATCGCGATTACCAGCGCGTTTCGATCCGATTTCCGGCTGACGCGGGCCGAAGGCCTCTGGACCGTGAGTTAGCTCGCAAACACTGTTGCGAACCGCCGGGCCGACGAGAATCACCTTCATGACGGCCACTCGCGATGCCCAGGTCAGCACGCCCGCAGCCGCCTTGAGCGAGCTCATCTCGGGCAACAAACGTTTCGTCTACGGCCACCCCCGCTACGGCCACGACGTCGCTCAGGCGGCGGCCACCGCGCAGGGGCAGAAGCCGCACTCGCTGGTTTTCGGGTGCATCGACTCCCGGGTGCCGCTGGAGGCGATCTTCGATCAGTCGTTCGGCTCGATCTGTGTGGCCCGTTCCGGGGCGCACGTGCTGGACCGCTCGCTGATCGGCTCGATCAACTTCGCGGTGACCGAGCTGGGCGTCGCGCTGATCCTGGTGGTCGGGCACAAGCGCTGCGGCGCGGTGCACGCCACCGTGCAGGCGCTGCGGGACGGCGCCACCCCGGGCAGCGACTCGGGCTCGGTCGGCTACCTGGTGGACCAGCTGGCGCCGGCCGTGCACGAGGTGGGGCTGGACGACGAGGACGCCGCGGAGAAGGCGATCCGCAAGCACGTCGCGCGTACGGCGGAGCGGCTGCGCGAGAACCCGGATCTGGCCGGGGAGATCGCCGCCGGCCGCGTCCGGGTGGTCGGCGCCGTCTACGACCTGGACAGCGGATGGGTCGAATTCCTCGACTGATCTTGTGCTGATCATGCGAAAAGGCGCCTCCCGGGAAAACCGGGAGGCGCCTTTTCGATGCGCTTGCTCAGCCCTCGAAGACGCCGGCGTCCACGAGACGCTTCTCGACGTCGGCCCAGCCGTGCTCCGGGTTGACGGTGTTCAGGCTGGTCAGCTCAGCACGGATCTTGGCACCGTGACCGGCGGCCGCCAGCACCCGGATCTCCTCGACGAACGCGTCCGAGTTGGTCTGCAGGTGCGTGGTCTTGCCGTTGGTCAGGTTGCGCACATACGCGAAGCGTCCGTTGGCGAGCGGGATGAGGTATTTGTACTCACCGAGCACGCTGAGGGCGCCACCGCTGCCCTGGCCGGCGCGGACTGATGCGCGGGCGGTCTTTGAAGTGTTGCTCGCCACGGCGGTACTCCTTGAAGGAAAGCTGAAAAGGCAGAAAAAAGGCCGTGGCAACTCTACACGACGGCACCGGGACCATACCGTCGGAGCAGGTAACGGCGTTGGGCAGGGTATGCCACTACGGCCGCTCCCATAGTCGATGTTGCGGATTCTCTGGCGCACCGTCCGTACCACCCGGCATCATGGGACACGATCAACCGCGGGTCGAGGTCGTAGGGGAAGACGCACCTCGGTCTCCGGGAGGTCACCGTGCCAACGTGTGGCGTCGTATACGTCCACTCGACCCCACTCGCCGTGTGCCAGCATGTCGAGTGGGCGATCGCGCGCGTCCTGACCGCGCCGGTCAATCTGCAATGGACCGTGCAACCGGTCGATCCGAGCATGCGCCGAGCCGAGTGCAGCTGGACCGGTCGCGCCGGTACTGGCGCCGAGCTGGCTGCTGCCCTGCGACAGTGGCCCATGATCCGATTCGAGGTCACCGAGGAACCCAGCCCGGGTGTCGACGGGGAGCGGTTCATGCACGTCCCCGGCCGTGGGCTGTTCCACGGGGTGACGGGCGCTTCGGGTGACATCCAGATCGGTGAGGACCGGCTGCGCGCCATCATGTCCTCGGTCCGTGCGCCCGAGGCGCTGTCGCATGCGCTGGAGAAGGCGCTGGGCACCGCGTGGGACGTCGAGCTGGAGCCCTACCGTTACGCCGGTGACGGTGCGCCGGTGACCCTGCTCACCCGGGTCGGCTGACCGTCTTGCACCCGGCTACCAGGGCAAAACTGCCTGAACCGTGCCCAAAGCGCGGGTGGGGGTCAAGTAGCGACGTTTGCCGTGAACTGGTTCGATGGCGATCGTGAAGACTCTGTCGCGCGCTCTCGTCGTACCTCTGCTCCTGCTTCTCGGAGCATGTGGCGACGAGCCGGCGCCGACCCCGGCCGCGACTGGATCCGTCCCTCCGGCGGCGAGCGTCCCGCCGTCGGCGCCCGGCGCCCCCGTGGGCGACCCGGCCGCGCGGGCCGCCGAGGTGGTCGCCCGGCTCAGTGACGAGGACCTGGCCGGGCAGGTGCTGATGCCCTACGCCTACGGCAGCTCGGCCACCGCGGTCGACCCGGACAACGCGAAGGCCAACCAGGGCCTGGCCGGCGTCGACACCCCGGCCGAGATGATCACGAAGTACCGGCTCGGCGGCCTCATCCTGGTCGGATTCACCGTGGACGACCCGACCAGCAAGACCAACCCCACCACCAACGTGGAGAACCCGAAGCAGGTCCGCGAGCTCACCGCCGGGCTCCAGCAGGCGGCCGCGGGACTGCCCGCCACCGCGCCGCTGATGATCGGCATGGACCAGGAGTACGGCGTCGTCACGCGGGTCGCCGACGGGGTCACCATGCTGCCGTCCGCGATGGCGTTCGGCGCCGCCCGGGAACCGGCCCTCACCGAGGCGGCCTGGCACGCCGCCGGCGAGGAACTCGCCGCGATGGGCATCACCGTCGACTTCGCCCCGGTCGCCGACACGCTGAACACCGGCGGCGGGGGCGTGATCGGATCACGCTCCTTCGGCAGTGACGCCAGGGTGAACGCCGGACAGGTCGCCGCCGCGGTCCGCGGCCTCCAGTCGGCCGGGGTCGCCGCGACGCTCAAGCACTTCCCCGGGCACGGTCACACCACCGCCGACAGCCACAGCGAGCTGCCGCTGATCGGCCAGAGCCGCAGGACGTGGGAGACGCAGGACATGCCGCCGTTCCGCTCCGGGATCGAGGCGGGCGCCGGCCTGGTCATGTCCGGCCACCTGAACCTGGCCTCGGTCGACAAGGGCGTCCCGGCCACCTTCTCCCACAAGATCATGACCGATGTGCTGCGCGGGCAGCTCAAGTTCACCGGGGTGGCCGTCACCGACGCCATGAACATGGCCCCCGCCAAGAAGTGGCCGGCCGGCGAGGCGGCCGTGCGGGCCCTCAACGCCGGCAACGACATGCTGCTGATGCCACCGGACATCGGCGCGGCCCGGGACGGCATCCTGGACGGCCTGAAGACCGGCAGCCTCAAGCGGGAACGCCTCACCGAGGCGGTCACCCGCATCCTCACCCTCAAGTTCACCACCGCGCTCACCCCGCAGCCGGACCTCACGGTGGTCGGTTCCGCGGCCCACGAGAAGGCCGTCGCCGCCGCCGATGCCGCCGCCGTCACGATCCTGCGGGGCCGGTGCGCCGGGCCGCTCACGACCGGGCCCGTCTCGGTCACCGCCCCGGCCAGCCGCGAGGTCGCCCGGACCAACCTGATCAAGGCCCTCCAGGCGGCCGGCGTCCCGGTCCAGACGGCCGGCGGCACGGTCATCCACCTGACCGGCTACGGCGACGAGCGAGTCGATCTCAACGACCGGGCGGCGATCACCGTGATGATGGACTCGCCCGGCCTGCTCGCGGCGGCCACCTCGCCGACGCTGATCGCCACCTACTCGTCGAGCAGGCTCTCCATGGAGGCGCTCGCCGCGGTGATCGCCGGAAAGGCCGCGGCGCCGGGCCGGTCACCCATCGCGGTCGGCAAACTCCCCCGGACCGCCTGCGCCGCTTAGACCCGTTCCGGTACGGGTGACCCCGCCCTCCGCCGAGATTCCCCGTCCCGCCCGCTCCGCGCGAGCAGGCTGCCGGGTCGCGCCCGTGCCGCGCCCGCCGGGCTGAGCTCGGTGGTCCGGCTCCCCGCGCGACCTGGCCGCGGGTCCAGGCCGTAGCGCGCCCGCCGGCCAGGAGATCCACTTCGGCTGGCCGCCAGGGCGGTCTCGCGGCCCGCGAGACAGCCCCAGCGCCAGCCGGGGTCGTGCCAGGGCTGTCCTCAATGCGTTTGGGGCAGCCCCCAGGGTCGGCCGGGACCACCGATCTCCGCCCGGCGGGCGCGGCACAGGCTGGACCCGGCAGATGCTCGCGTGGCGCCGGCGGGACGGCCGCAATACGGCGGGGCGGCGTCACGCGTACCGGAAATGGGGTTCGGTGGTTTCAGAGGGGGATGCTGCCGTGGGCGCCCCGGCCGGCGGGGGCGGCGGCCAGGGCCAGCGCGATGCGGCGGCGGGTGTGGGTGGGCTCAATCACCGCGTCGACCACGCCGATCTCCACCGCCCGGTCTATGCCGCCGGTCTGGGCCGACTCGTGGGTGGCCAGGTGCTCACGGACGCGGGCGCGTTCGCCGGGTGGGGTGGCGGCGAGGCGTTTGCGGTGCAGGACGTTCACGGCGGCCTCGGGGGTCAGGGCCGCCACCTCGGCGGTGGGCCAGGCGAAGACGGCGGTGGCGCCGAGGGCGCGGGAGTTCATGGCGATGTAGGAGCCGCCGTAGGCGCGGCGGGTGACCAGGGTGACCCGGGGCACCACCGCTTCGGCGAAGGCGTGCAGGAGCTTGGCGCCGCGGCGGACCACGCCGTCCCAGTCGCGGCCGGGGCCGGGCAGGTAGCCGGGAGTGTCGGCCAGGACGATCAGCGGGACGGCGAGGGCGTCGCACATGCGGACGAAGCGGGCGGCCTTCTCCGCGGCGTCGGCGTCCAGGGAGCCATCCAGGGCGATGGGATTGTTCGCGACCACGCCTACCGTGCGGCCGGCGAAACGGCCCAGGACGGTGACGATGTTCGGCGCCCAGTCGGCGTGCAACTCCGTGCCGGCAGCGTCGAACAGGGCCTGGACCAGCGGTTTCACGTCATAGGGCAGGTCCGGGGAGGACGGCAGGAGAGTGTCCAGGGAACCGCCGGCCCGGCTGCCGGGGGTCACGTCGTCGGGGGAGAGGCGGCCCTGGCGGCCCAGTAGGAGGATCATCTCGCGGGTCCGGCCCAGGGCTGCGGCGTCGTTCTCGGCGGTCAGATGGACCACCTCGGAGCCGGTCGCGCCGGAGCGACCGGAGGGGGCGTCGCCGGTCACGAAGACCCGGCCCGCCCGGCTCGCGATCACGATGTCGGTGAGGGCCGGACCGTACGCGGCGCTGCCCAGCGCCGGGCCGAGCACCGCGGAGATCTGCGGCACCCGGCCGGACGCCCGGACCATGGCCGCGAAGACCTGGCCGGCGCCGTCCAGCGCGACCACGCCCTCGGCCAGGCGGGCGCCGCCGGAGTGCCAGAGGCCGGCGACCGGGACGCGGTCGCGGACCGCGGTGTCGATCGCCGTGACGATGCGCCGGCAGCCGGCCAGGCCCAGTGCGCCGCCCATCCGGGTGGCGTCGGTGGCGAAGGCGACCGCCGGTGTCCCGTCGACCTGGCCGCGCCCGTGCAGCACGCCCGAGTCGTCCTTCGCCGCCAGCAGCCGAAGCGTGCCGCGGTCGAAGAGCGCCTTGAGCCGTTGTTCCGGATCGCGGTGGTCGACGGGATCGGTGTGACCGGAGGGGATCAGCGTCAGACCTTGGTGAAGATCAGTGCCACGTTGTGGCCGCCGAAGCCGAACGAGTTGTTCATCGCCGCGCGGATGTCCGCGGTCCGGGCCTTGTGGGCCGCGACCTCCAGGTCGAGGCGCTCGTCGGGTTCGTCGAGGTTGATCGTCGGAGGGATGATGCCGTCCCGGAGGGCCAGGATGGTGGCGATCGACTCGAGCGCGCCGGCCGCGCCGAGCAGATGGCCGGACATCGACTTGGTCGACGTCAGGATGGGGTGCGTCCCGACGGATGCCTTGATGCCCTTGATCTCGCCCATGTCGCCGACCGGGGTCGAGGTGGCGTGGGCGTTCACGTGGTGGATGTCGGCTCCGGTCAGCCCGGCGTCCTGGATGGCCATCCGCATGGCGCGGATGCCGCCCCGGCACTCCGGGTCGGGCTGGACGATGTCGTACCCGTCCGAGGTGATGCCCGCACCGGCGAGTCGCGCGTAGATCCGGGCGCCACGGGCCACGGCGTGATCGGCCCGCTCCAGGATCAGCGCGCCCGCGCCCTCACCGAGGACGAAGCCGTCCCGGTTCTTGTCCCACGGGCGGGACGCCTTCTCC
Organism: Actinoplanes hulinensis; assembly: GCF_019429605.1. NCBI lineage: Bacteria > Bacillati > Actinomycetota > Actinomycetes > Micromonosporales > Micromonosporaceae > Actinoplanes > Actinoplanes hulinensis. Next base: position 153,689 of record NZ_JAHXZI010000012.1, read on the forward strand.
GGCTCGTCGTTGCGGGTCGACATGGCCCGCATCGAGGCGAAACCGGCGAGCGGCAGCGGGTGCACCACGGCCTCGGTGCTGCCGGCCACCACCACGTCGGCCCGGCCGGCGCGGATCAGGTCGAGCCCGAGCGCGACCGCCTCGGCGCCGGTGGCGCAGGCGCTGGCCATGGCCCGGACACCGGCGCGGGCGCCGAGTTCCAGACCGATGTACGCGGCCGGTCCGTTCGGCATGAGCATCGGCACGGTGTGCGGGCTGACCCGCCGCGGCCCCGACTTCTCCAGGATGTCGTCCTGTTCGAGGGTGGTGATCGCACCCCCTATGCCGGTGCCGTAGCTGACCGCGAGCCGTTCCGGGTCGAGCCCCGAGTCGGCCAGGCCGGAGTCGGCCCAGGCCTCCTTCGCCGCGATCAGCGCCATCGCCTCGGCCCGGTCCATCCGGCGCAGCTTGACCCGCTCGATGACCTCGATGGGCTCGACGGCGAGCTGGGCGGCGATGCGGACCGGGAGTTGGCCGGCCCACTCCTGGGTGAGAGGACTCACCCCGGAGCGGCCGGCGAGCATTGCGTCCCAGGTGGACGCGACGTCCCCGCCCAGCGGGGTCGTCGCGCCGAGCCCGGTGACGACGACGTCTACGGTGCTCATGTCAGTGGTTCGCCTCGATGTAGCTGACGGCGTCGCCGACGGTCTTGAGGTTCTGCACCTCGTTGTCGGGGATCTTGACGCCGAACTTCTCCTCGGCGGCCACCACGACCTCGACCATGGACAGCGAGTCGACGTCCAGGTCGTCGGTGAAGGACTTCTCCTCGGCGACGTCGTCCGGGTTCACCCCGGCGACCTCCTCGAGGATCTCGGCGAGGCCGGAGGTGATCTCTGTGCGAGTTGCCATTGTGGGAATCTTTCCTCTCGATGGTGCGGTTTGGCGACGGTCAGGTGACGTCCGTGCTAAGGGCAGCGGACGACCTGGCCGGCGTAGGTGAGGCCACCGCCGAAGCCGAACAGCAGCACCGGCGCCCCGGAGGGCACCTCCCGCCGCTCGATCAGCTTGGACAGGGCCAGCGGGACGCTCGCCGCGGACGTGTTGCCCGACTCGACGAGGTCCTTGGCGACGATCACGTCCGGGCCCAGGCCGAGCCGCTTGACGATGCCGTCGATGATCCGGGTGTTGGCCTGGTGCGGGACGAAGGCGGCCAGCTCGGACGGCTCGATGCCGGCCCGCTTGCAGACCTCGATCGCGAACGGCGCGAGGGCGGTGGTGGCCCAGCGGAAGACCGTCTGGCCCTCCTGCTTGATGTAGGGCTGCCAGCCCGCGATGGTCAGGGCGTCGCCCTTGTCCGGGGCGGAACCCCACAGCACCGGGCCGATCGCGGCCTCCTCGCCGTCCGGGACGGCGCTGACCACGGCCGCGCCCGCCGCGTCGGCGAACAGGACGGCGGTGGTGCGGTCCGACCAGTCGACCACGTCGGAGAGCTTTTCGGCGCCGATGACCAGGGCGTTGCGGGTCGCGCCGGCCCGGATCGCGTGGTCCGCGGTGCCCAGCGCGTACGAGAAGCCGGAGCAGGCGGTGTTCAGGTCGAAGGCGGCCGGGGCGGCGATGCCGAGCCGGGCCGCGACCCGGGTCGCCACGTTCGGGCAGCGGTCGACCGCCGAGCAGGTGGCGACCACGACCATGTCGATGTCGGCCGCGGTGAGCCCGGAGGCGGCGAGTGCCTTCTCCGCCGCCCAGGTGGCCATGTCGGCGACCGACTCGGTGCCGGCGATCCGGCGCTCGGCGATGCCGACCCGGTCCCGGATCCACGCGTCGTTGGTGTCCAGCGTACGGGCCAGGTCGTCGTTGGTAACCACGCGCGAGGGCTGGTAGTGCCCCATCGCGACGATGCGGGAACCCGCGGTCATCGTGTTTCTCCTTCGTGGCGGGCGATCAGGTCGAGAGCGGCGGGCAGGTCGTCCGGGGTGTTGAGCGTGACGATCTCCGGGGCTCCGTCGCCCTTGAGTTCGCGCTTGACCAGGCCCGCGAGGGTGCCGGCGGGGGGCAACTCGATGATGCCCGTGACGCCGAGCTCCTTGAGGGTGCGCATGCACAGGTCCCAGCGGACCGGGGCGGTGACCTGACGGACCAGACGCTGGATGATCTCCGCGCCGTCCGTCACCGCCGTGCCGTCGGAGTTCGACAGCAGGGTCCGGACCGGATCATGCGCGACAACCTTACCCGCGGCGGTGGCCAGAACGGCCTCGGCGGAAGCCATGTAGGGGGTGTGGAACGCGCCCGCTACGGGTAGCGCGATGACCCGGGCGCGGGCCGGTGGCTCGGCGGCGAACTCGGCGAGCGCGGGCAGCGCGCCGGCGGCGACGATCTGGCCGGCGCCGTTGCGGTTGGCCGGGTGCAGGCCGTGCTTCTCGATCGCGGCGACCACCTCCTCGGGGTCACCGCCGAGGACCGCGCTCATCCCGGTCGGCTCGAGGGCGCAGGCGGCGGCCATCTCCCGGCCGCGGATCCCGGCCAGGGTGATCGCGTCCTCCGGCGACAGCACACCGGCCAGGGCGGCCGCGCCCAGTTCGCCGACGCTGTGGCCGGCGACCAGCCGGACGCCGGCCAGTGGCAGGTGCTCACCGGCCAGCAGGGCGGCGGCGACCAGCAGCGGCTGCGTCCGTGCGGTGTCCTTGATCTCGTCGGCCCCGGCCTCGGTGCCGAGATGAACCAGGTCGACGCCGGCGAGCGCGGACCATCCACGGAGACGGGACTCCGCGTCCGGGAGGTCGAGCCAAGGAGTCAGGAAGCCGGGCTTCTGCGAGCCCTGGCCTGGCGAGAGTACGGCGAGCACGTCTTCGACTCTTCCGGATCGGAGGCCTTTGCGCGGTAGCCGGGCACGACCAAACCCTACGACCAGCATTGTAGGGTTCCTACAAAACAGGGGCCTACTTGGGCAACTTTCACCCCATTCGTGACTACCGCGATCGTGTCTGATGGTGCGAGATCCGGCTCACGTCCCGGGGTCGAGGCGTCCCACCGTGAGGGCCATCCGCAGGGCGAAGGCGTCCCGGCCGTCCAGCGGGGAGAGGGCGGTGACCTCGGCGACCCGGCGCAGGCGGTAGCGGACGGTGTTCGGGTGGACGTAGAGCTCGCGGGCCGCGCTCTCCAGCACCCCGCCGGAGGCGAAGAACGCGTCCAGGGTCTCCAGCAGGCCGCTGCCGGCCCGGGTCAGCGCCCCGAAGACGTCGTGGCGCAGCTTGCGCCGGGCGTCCATGTCCCCGGAGAGGGCGCGCTCCGGCAGCAGGTCGTCGGCGGCCACCGGGGACGGCGCCCCGGGCCAGGCCGGCGCGGCCCGGAAACCGGCCAGCGCGGCGCGCGCCGACTCGGTGGCCTGGTCCAGGGACGGCACGGCCGGGCCGACCACCACCGGTCCCTCGCCGAACCCGCCGCTGAGCGCGGACGCGGCCGCCACCGGGTCGGTGGCGCCGCCGACCACGACCACCAGACGATCGCCGTGCACGCCGGCGATCACCTCGAGCCGGGCACGGCGGGCGGCCCGGTAGACGGCGTGCAGCACCGCGGTGACGTCGCCGCCGGGGGACCGGCCCACCACCACGGCCACCGGCGGCGCGTCCGCCCAGCCGAGCGCGGCGGCCCGGCTGGCCAGTACGTCCGACGAGTCGCCGCGCAGCAGGGCGTCCACCAGCAGGGCCTGGAGCCGGGCGTCCCAGGCGCCGCGGGACTCGGCGGCCCGCGCGTAGACCCGGGCCGCGGAGAACGCGATCTCCCGGGAGAAGCGCAGGATCGCCTGGATCAGGGCCTCGTGCTCGGCCGGCTCGGCGAAGCCGGGCACCTCGGCCTCGGCCACGTCGACCGTCACCTTGATCAGCTGGACGGTGTGGGTCAGCGTGATCACCCGGGCCAGCGCCCGGGGGGCGGCGGCGAACACCTCGTCGGAGATCTCGGTGCTGGCGGCGACCGTGCCGCCGGAGCGCAGCCACTCGACGAGCGACCGGACGCCGGCCTGTGCGACGAGCATCACCCAGGAGCGCTGGTCGGCCGGGAGCGCCCGGAACCACGGCAGCGTCTCATCCATGCGGGCCACGGCGGCGCTGGCGAGTGCGCCGGCGTGCCGTTCGATCCGGCGCAGAGTGCCGGGGAGCAGCGGATTCGCCGGCGTCTCCGGTCGCCCGGAAGGCGCGGGAGTGGCGCCGGTCTCAGTTTCTGCCACTGGCACAGCGTGCCACGGCGCCGCGGGTGTCCGGCATCCGGATGACAGGTGACGGAAGCGGAGACGGCATGCATTTTAGGGGTTTTTATGACATTCGACCGGCGTAGCGGTGCGCCTCTCCCGCGATTTCGGTCGGTGACCTGGCAAGGTGTCGGACTAGTGCGCTTCGGACCGGGGGTTAACGCCGGGCGTCACGGTGCCGATGAGGAAGCGGTGCCGGGAGCAGCCCGGTGCCGTGGGTATGTGATCGAGGAGGCGAGATGATGGAACGGGACGACGCGTTCGCGTACACCGACAGGGATCCCGCCCTCGACGACCTGCCGGCAGTGTCGCCGGCCGACGAGGAGCAGATCAGCGACCCGGGCACCGGACGGGTCGGATGCCGCACCGAACTGCGCGGCTGGGCCGGGGCCCACCTGCACGGCGCGGTCCGCCCACGCCGCCGGGCCGCCGGACGGGGGCGCCCACCGGGCCGCTGGTGCTGAGTCTCGTACGGGTGAGTGGCGGGCGCGTTTCCCCGTCCTGAGCGGCCCGGCCTGGTCAGGTGGAAACGGTGGACGACAAGAGACGGCAGATTCTCGACCAGGCACTCGCGCTGGTCGACGAGCGCGGGCTGGCCGCCATGTCGATGCGGGCGGTGGCCGAACGGGTCGGGCTCACCTCGATGGCGCTCTACCCGTACGTCGGGGGGAAGGACGCCCTCCTCGACGGACTGGTGGATCTGCTGCACCTGGAACTGGGTGCGGCGTTCGGCGACGACCTCGCGAGCATCGGCTGGCGGCAGCGGCTGTGCGCGCTGGGCCGGGCGGTCCGCTCGCTGGCCCGGGCCCATCCCAGCGCCTTCCCGCTGCTGCTGAACCGCTCCGCGGCCGGCCCGTCGGCGGCCTGGCTCACCGGAGCGCTCCAGGGCGTCCTGAGCGACGCCGGGGTGCCCGGGCCGGACGTGCCCCGGATCGCCCGGATGATCTGCGCCTTCCTGCTCGGCTACACGACCGGCGAGGTGACCGGCGGGCTGCCCGGATCGACCCCGGAAATGCTGGAGGGCGCCGCCGAGTTCGACGCCGACCTGGAGGACCTGGTCCGCCTGGTGGAGAACTCGGCAGCGCCCGCCACCGCTCAGGAGAGCGCGATCACACTCGGCGGCGAATGAGGAACGCCATGCCCGCCAGACCGGTCAGGATGACCAGCAGGACCGCGCCGTTGAGCAGGAACAGCCGGCGCATCTCGGTGAACGCCTCGGACATCTCCTCGACCGGGTTCACCTCGGCCCGGAGGTCCTCCCCGACACCACCGCCGATGCCGCCGTGCACCACGTCCGGTTTGGTCTCCAGCGGGGCGCCGGCGAGCCGCAGCGCCTCCGGCATGGACATCCGGCCGTAGAACCAGCCCTCGGTCTTCTTCCCGGACGGCTGCTTGGCCGGCCGATGCGCCCGCGGGCCGCCGGCGGCCAGAGGGTACAGGTGGTAGATCTGGTTCGGCGCGTCCTTGACCAGCAGGGTCACCGTGTATTTCGGCCCCAGCTTCGCCGCCTTCGGCGCCGACGTCGACGCCGTGGCCGTGGCGAGCCAGCCGACCTCGCTGACCAGCATCTCGAAGAGCTGCGGCCGCTCGTCCTCCCGGACCAGGACCGGCTCCGGGATGTCCGTGCCGGTGAGCTGAAGCGCCGTCGGCTTCGGTGGCGCCTTCGGCGCGGCCCGCACCGCCCCCGGCGCCGCCCCGACCGCCAGCGCGAGCGCCACGGCAAGCGCCGTCACCGCTGACGCCAGCCTCCTGATCGTCGTCCCCCGCACCATCCGACCTCCCCGCCCGTGGATGGACATGGCCCCACTCAACCTGCTGCTCGTGCCCGGCGGTGGAGCCGTGCACGGCCCAGGCCTCCAGCCTTCCCGGACACCGGCCCGGCCGCATCTCGAGGCAGGGTGAATTGGAGCCATGTGGGGGATGGCCGCGGAGACGGAACGGCCGTTGATCAGCGGCCGAATAGTACCCACCTCGCGCAAACGGCGGGGGTGGTGGTCACCCTCGTGACGGAGAGCATCACCGATTTCGGCGACCAGCTGTGGCAACCGGTCGCCGAATGCGGTAAGCGTCAGCTCAGACGCGCGCGAGCTGCGGAGATGCGAGCCAGTGTCCGCTCGCGGCCGAGCAGCTCGATCGACTCGAACAGCGGCAGGCCGACCGTGCGGCCGGTCACCGCCACCCGTACCGGTGCCTGAGTCTTGCCCAATTTGAGACCTCGCGCCTCACCGACCTGCTCGAGCGTGGTCTTGAGGGCCTCGGCCGACCAGTCGGTCAGGGCGGCGAAGGCGGCCGCCGTGCCGTCCAGGATGTCGTCCGCGCCGTCCTTCATCGCCTTCGCCCAGGACGCCTCGTCGTGCACCGGCTCGTCGAGGAAGAGGAAGTCGACGTTGTCGACGATCTCGGAGAGCACCCCGATCCGGGTCTGGGCGAGCGGGGCGATCGCGGCGAACACGTTCGCGTCGAAGGCGGCCGGCGACCACGGCGGGGCCGGGATCGTCTCGGTGCCGGTCAGCCACGGCGCGCACACCTGGGTGAACTCGCTCACGGTCAGCGCCCGGATGTACTCCCCGTTGAAGGCGCGCAGCTTCTTGACGTCGTAGAAGGCCGGGGCGTGGTTGACGTCCTCGATCCGGAACTCCTCCTCGATCACCGACCACGGGACGATCTCCCGGTCGCCGGTGGGCGCCCAGCCGAGCAGCATCAGGTAGTTGCGCATGGCGGCGGCCAGGTAGCCCTCGTCCCGGTACTGCTCGAGAGCGACCTTGTCGCGGCGCTTGGACAGCTTCTGCCGCTTCTCGTTGACGATCACCGGGACGTGGCCCCAGACCGGCGGCGTGGCGCCCAGCGCCTCCCACAGCAGCTGCTGCTTCGGCGTGTTCGGCAGGTGCTCCTCGGCACGGAACACGTGGGTGATGCCCAGGCTCATGTCGTCGACCACGTTGGCCAGCAGGAAGACCGCCGAGCCGTCGCTGCGGGCGATGACGAAGTCCTCGATCAGCCGGTTCTCGAAGGTGGGCTTGCCGCGGACCAGGTCCTCGACCACCGTCTCGCCCTCGTCGGGAGTCCGGAAACGCAGCGCGCGGCCCTCACCCGGGCCGAGTGCCCGGTCACGGCAGAAGCCGTCGTAGCCGGTGTGCTTGTTGCCCGAGCGGGCCACCACGTCGTCGCGGGTGCAGTCGCAGTAGTACGCCCGGCCCTCGCCGTACAGCCGGGTGGCGGCGGCGGTGTGATCGGCCGCGTAGGACGACTGGAAGTGGGGACCCTCGTACGCCCCGCGTTCGATGCCGATCCAGTCGAGCGCCGAGATGATGCCCTCGGTCCACTCGGGCCGGTTACGGGCTGCGTCGGTGTCCTCGATCCGGAGCACGAAGACACCGCCGTGCTGCTGGGCGTAGATCCAGTTCTGCAGCGCGGTGCGGGCGCCGCCCACGTGGAACATGCCGGTCGGAGAGGGAGCGAAGCGTACGCGAACAGTCACCGCCCCAGACTACCGACGTGGACGAGTGAGTTACGGGGAAGGGCCCGCGCTCGGAACCGAACGCGGGCCCAGCCCTCTTAGGAGTCGCCGCCGGTCTCGCCGACCGGAGCCGCGTTGACGTCGTCGATCGCGTACTTCTTGGCCGCCTCGGCCGGAACGTGCGCCGGCACCAGGCCCCGCAGCGCCAGCTCGCGCAGTGTCGCCACGGTGACCGACTCGCCGTCCACGTGGAAGTGGCGGCGCAGGGCGTGCCGGGTGTCGCTCATGCCGAACCCGTCGGTGCCCAGCGAGGTGTAGCCGTTCGGCACCCAGCGGGCGATCAGGTCGGGCACCGCCCGCATCCAGTCGCTGACCGCCACCGACGGACCCTCGGTCGCCTCCAGCTTCTGCTGGATGTACGGCTTGCGCGGGGTGTCGCCCGGGTGCAGCAGGTTGTGCTCCTCGGCCTCGATGGCGTCGCGGCGCAGCTCGGTCCAGGAGGTGACCGACCAGACGTCGGCGCTCACCCCCCAGTCCTGGGCGAGCAGCTCCTGAGCCTTGAGCGCCCACCGCATGCCGGTGCCGGAGGCGAGCAGCTGCGCCTTCGGGCCCTCCTTGAGCGAGTTCTCGCTGAACCGGTAGATGCCCTTGAGCAGTCCCTCGGTGTCGAGGCCGGCCGGCTCGGCGGGCTGGATCGCCGGCTCGTTGTAGATGGTGAGGTAGTAGAAGATGTTCTCCTGCTTCTCGCCGTACATGCGGTGCAGGCCGTTCTCCATGATGTGCGCGATCTCGAACCCGAAGGCCGGGTCGTAGGACACCACGGCCGGGTTGGTCGCCGCGATCAGCAGCGAGTGCCCGTCCTCGTGCTGGAGGCCCTCACCGTTGAGCGTGGTCCGGCCGGCGGTGGCGCCGAGCAGGAAGCCGCGGGTCATCTGGTCGGCGGCCGCCCACAGCTCGTCGGCGGTGCGCTGGAACCCGAACATCGAATAGAAGATGTACAGCGGGATCATCGGCTCGTCGTGCGTCGCGTACGACGTGCCGGCCGCGATGAAGCTCGCCGTGGAACCCGCCTCGTTGATGCCCTCGTGCAGGATCTGGCCGTTCGTGGCCTCCTTGTAGGACAGGAACAGCTCCCGGTCCACGGAGGTGTACGTCTGACCGTGCGGCGAGTAGATCTTCTTGGTCGGGAAGAGCGAGTCCATGCCGAAGGTCCGGGCCTCGTCCGGGATGATCGGCACCCAGCGGGCCCCGAACTCCTTGTCCCGCATGAGGTCCTTGAGCAGCCGGACGAACGCCATCGTGGTGGCGATCTTCTGCTTTCCGCTGCCGCCCTTGAGGCCGCTGAACGCCTTCGAGTCCGGGATCGCCAGCGACTTCGCCTTGGTCCGCCGGGTCGGGATCGACCCGCCCAGCTCACGACGGCGCTCGACCATGTACTGGAACTCGTCGGACTTCTCGCCGGGGTGGTAGTACGGCGGGAGGTACGGGTTCTCCTCGAGCTGCTTGTCGCTGATGTCGAGGTAGAGGCGGTCCCGGAAGCCCTTCAGGTCCTCCAGGGTCAGCTTCTTCATCTGGTGCGTGGCGTTGCGGGCCTCGAAGTGCGACCCGAGCGTCCAGCCCTTGACCGTCTTGGCCAGGATCACGGTCGGCTGGCCGGTGTGCTCGGTGGCCGCCTTGTACGCCGCGTACAGCTTGCGGTAGTCGTGCCCGCCGCGCTTCAGGTTCCAGATCTCGTCGTCGGTCATGCCCTCGACGAGCTTGCGGGTCCGCGGGTCACGGCCGAAGAAGTGCTCCCGCACATACGCCCCGGACTCGCCCTTGTAGGTCTGGTAGTCGCCGTCGGGCGTCACGTTCATCAGGTTGACCAGCGCGCCGTCGGTGTCGCCGGCGAGCAGGCCGTCCCACTCGCGGCCCCAGACGACCTTGATCACATTCCACCCGGCGCCGCGGAAGAAGGCCTCCAGCTCCTGGATGACCTTGCCGTTGCCGCGCACCGGGCCGTCGAGGCGCTGGAGGTTGCAGTTGACCACGAAGGTGAGGTTGTCCAGCTCCTCGCGGGCGGCCAGGCCGATCGCGCCGAGCGACTCGACCTCGTCCATCTCGCCGTCGCCGAGGAACGCCCAGACACGCTGCTGGCTGGTGTCCTTGATGCCGCGGTTGTGCAGGTAGCGGTTGTACCGGGCCTGGTAGATCGCGTTCAGCGGGCCGAGACCCATGCTGACCGTCGGGAACTCCCAGAAGTTCGGCATGAGACGCGGATGCGGGTACGACGGGAGGCCGCCACCCGGGTGCGACAGCTCCTGCCGGAAACCGTCGAGCTGGTGGGTGGTGAGCCGGCCCTCGAGGTAGGCCCGTGCATACATACCTGGGGAGGCGTGGCCCTGGTAGAAGATGTGGTCGCCACCGCCCGGGTGGTCCTTGCCCCGGAAGAAGTGGTTCATGCCGACCTCGTAGAGGCTGGCGCTCGACGCGTACGTCGAGATGTGACCGCCGACGCCGATCTCCGGGCGCTGCGCCCGGTGCACCAGCATCGCCGCGTTCCACCGGATGTAGGCCCGGATCCGCCGCTCGACGAACTCGTCGCCGGGGAACCAGGGCTCGTGCTCCGGCGGGATGGTGTTGATGTAGTCGGTGGACGTCAGTGGCGGAACGCCGACCTGTCGCTCCCGGGCCTTCTCGAGAAGGCGCAACATCACATAACGGGCTCTCTTAGCGCCTCGTTCGTCGATGACTCCGTTGAGCGACTCGACCCATTCGTTGGTCTCTTCAGGGTCGATGTCGGGAAGCTGGCTCGGCAGGCCATCGCTGATCACCGGGCGCTTGCGCTCCGTGGCCACAGGCAATCCTCTAGGTGTGAGTGACGGGATCCGTGCGACCCAAGGTGGCGAATCGCTCGGAATAGGTCTCCATCCTGCCCCCTCGCGGTGTGACTCGTCACGCCTACCGGCCGTCTCAGCGATGCTCGACACACGTACTGACCAGTAACTTTGTGACCCGGCGGGGACGTCAGCCCTTGACGAACGAGAAACGCACCTGACGGGACGGATTGTCGCCGTTCGGGTCGACCAGGCAGATCGACTGCCACGTGCCGAGCGCGATCTGGCCGTCGATCACCGGCAGAGTGGCGTACGGGGCGATCCACGCCGGAAGGACGTGGTCCCGGCCGTGCCCCGGCGAGCCGTGCCGGTGCTGCCACCTGTCGTCGGTGGGCAGCAGCTCGCCGATCGCGGTCAGCAGGTCGTCGTCCGAGCCGGCCCCGGTCTCGATGATCGCCACCCCGGCGGTCGCGTGCGGGACGAAGACGTGCAGCAGACCGTCCTTCTCGGACCGGACGAACCGGGCCGCCTCCCGGGTGATGTCCGTGACGGTGGCGGAGCGGCCGGTCCGGACGGTGATCACTTCAGTGCGCATCCGCCGACCCTAACGAGACCTTCTCAGGACGGTGGAGAACGAGCCGCCGAGCTGCGGCTGAGTGCGACTCAAGGTAGGTCCTGAAAGAGTCTCGAGATGTAGAGATCGAGCACCAGGAACACCGCCGCCGCGCAGAGCAGCCAGCCCACGCACCGGGCGACGGCCAGGGCGGCGGCCGACAAGATCATGTCACTGAGTACACCATCGGGTGACGCGATGTGTGCGTAGATCGAACTTTCTCGCAGTGGCACGGCTGGCGCGGGTCGGGAATGCTGAACTCCGTGACCACTCCGCAAAGCCTCGACGAGCGGTTCCGCGATGCGGTCTCGGCCCTTCGGCCACCGGAGTCCGGGCGTGCCCCCGGCGATCCGGTCCGCGACGGCAGCACCCTGACCGGCGCCCGTGCCCGGGACCTCTTCGACGCCCAGCTCACCAGCCGCCACCTCGACCTCGCCGCGCGCTGGCTGCGCAGCTTCAACGAGGGCTTCCACACCGGCGGGTCGGCCGGCCACGAGGGCAACGCCGCGGTCGCCGCGGCGCTGCGCGCCGACGATCCGGCCCTCCTGCACCATCGATCATCGGCCTTCTATTGCGTACGGGCGGCGAGCGCCGCCGGGGGAGGCGCCCCGGACGCGTCCCGGCGGCTCGAGGAAGCCGCCCGCGACATCCTGCGGGGTGTGGTCGCCTCGGTCCGCGACCCGATCACCGGCGGCCGCGACAAGATCTTCGGCAACCCGGCGCTGCACCTCGTCCCGGCGCTCTCGGCCGGCGGCGGCCACCTGCCCCGGGCGGCCGGCCTGGCGCACGCCCTCACCCGGCCCGGTGGCACCGCGCCGTGGCCGGCGGACGCCATCGTGGTGGCCTCCTTCGGCGACGGCGCGACGGCCCGCCCCGGCGCGTCGGCCGCCCTCGACACGGCCGGCCGGCTCGGGCACGCCGGGCAGCCGGCGCCGCTGCTGCTGATCTGCGAGGACGACGCCCCCGGCGGGGCCGGGCCGGACGGCTGGGTGGCCGGCGTGCTGCGCGGCCGACCAGGCCTGCGGTACTCGTTCGCCGACGGCTGCGACCTGGCGGCGGCGTACGACGCGGCGGCCGAGGCGGCCGAGTTCGTCCGCCGCGAGCGCCGCCCCGCCGTGCTGCACCTGGCCACCCTGCACCTGCTCGGCCTGCCCGGCGACCCCGATCCCGGCGACACCCTGGACCGCGACCCGCTGATCGGCACCGCCCGGCTGCTCGTCGAGGCCGGCCTGCTCGGCCCGGACGAGGTGATCACCCGGTACGACGAGGTCGGCTGGCAGGTCCGCAAGGCCGCCGAAGAGGTGCTCGGCGAACCGAAACTCGCCTCGATGGGGGAGATCGTCGCCTCCCTCGCGCCGCGCCGCCCACTGCGGGTCGCGCACGCCGTCTCCGAGGCGGCCGGGCACGCCCTCGGCCTCGGGGCGCCCACCCGCCTGCGGGCCTTCGGCGGCCGCCTCCCCGAGGACGCCGGGCCGATGACCCTGGCACAGACCATCGGCGCCACCCTCACCGACGCGCTGCTGGCCGGCCCCGGCACGCTGGTCTTCGGCCCCACGGTCACCCGCGGCGGACGGCACGGCGTCACCACCGGGCTGTCCGACTACGCCGCCGACCGGGTCTTCGACAGCCCGCCGGACGCCACCACGATCCTCGGGCTGGCCCTCGGCGCCGGGCTCGCCGGGCAACTGCCGGTGCCCGAGCTCGACTGCCTGGCCGCCCTGCACAGCGCCATGGAGCAGCTGCGGGCCGAGGCGGCCACCATGGCCTACCTGTCGGCCGGCGCCTACCGCAACCCGCTGGTGCTGCGCGTGCCCGGGCTCGCCCAGCCGTACGGGATCGGGGGTCACCTGGACAACGACAACGCGCTCGCCGCGCTCCGGGAGATCCCCGGTCTCGTGGTCGCGGCGCCCGCGCGGGCCGCCGACGCGGCGCCGATGCTGCGCTCCTGCATCGCCGCGGCGGAGGTCGACGGCAGCGTCTGCGTCTTCCTCGAGCCGGCCGCCCTCTACCAGACGAGGGACCTCTATCAACAAGGCGACAACGAGTGGCTGGCGCCCTATCCCGCCCCCGGCGGATGGGCCGAGGAGCACGTGCCGATCGGCCGCGCGCGGATCTACGGGCTGGGCGCCGCACAGGACCTGACCATCGTGACGTACGGCAACGGCGTCCGGATGTCGCTGCGGGTCGCCGCCCAACTGGCCGCCGACGGATACGGCTCCCGGGTGGTCGACCTCCGGTGGCTGAACCCGCTGCCCACGGCCGATCTGCTGCGTGAGGCCGCGGCCACCGGGCGGGTGCTCGTCGTCGACGAGACACGGCGCTCCGGAGGGGTCGGCGAGGGAGTGCTGGCGGCCCTGGTGGATGGGGCATTTGTCGGTTCCGTGCGCCGGGTGGCGGCCGCCGACGTGCCGGTTCCCCTGGGTCCCGCCGCCCAACAGGTCTTGGTAGGAGAGGATGCCATCACACAGGGTGCCCACGCCCTGCTGGCACGGTAAATTGCCACACACTCGGTGCGCCACTTGCGTACCGGCCCCGGAATGTGTGGACTACCCCCAGGTTCCGGAACAATTTTAGACGGCTAGGAGGATTTGGACAGTGAGCGCGACCGCGGGTCAGGCCGACGGCGTACGCAGCCTGGCGGACCGGTTCGGCTTCGAGCCGAACATGGTGGTCATGGAGATGGGTTACGACGAGGACGTCGATGAGGATCTCCGTGACGCCCTGACCGAACGCGTCGGAGAGCTGGTCGACGAGGACACCGACGAGGTGGTCGACGCGGTGCTGCTGTGGTACCGCGACGGCGACGACGACCTTTTCGAAATCTTGACCGACGCACTCGGCCCCCTCGCCGACAACGGCGTGGTGTGGCTGTTGACCCCGAAGGCCGGGCGTGACGGGCACGTCGAGCCGAGCGAGATCAGCGAGGCGGCCCCCACCGCGGGCCTCCAGCAGACCTCGACGGTGAACGCCGGCAAGGACTGGACAGGCGCGCGCCTGGTCTCCCCACGGGGTGCCAAGAAGAAGTAGCTCACTGCCCTCACCCCTCTCTGGTCGGCGCCCGGCGGGCGCCGACCATGCGGCGTTCGCCTGGTCTAGGCTGGGCGGATGCCGATCGAGCTGGGCGTGCCGGCGCCGGACTTCGTCCTCAAGGACCAGAACAACCAGGAGGTCCGCCTCAGCGACTTTCACGGTCGCAAGGCGGTCCTGCTGGTGTTCTACCCGCTGGCGTTCAGCCGCCGCTGCCACGGCGAGCTCACCGAGATCCAGGAGAACCTTCCGGCGTACGTGAACGACCACGTCCAGGTGCTGACGGTGAGCGTCGACTCGGTCTACGGCCACAAGGTCTGGGCCGAGCAGGAGCGCTTCGACTTCCCGCTGCTCGCCGACTTCTGGCCGCACGGCGAGGTGGCCCGCGCCTACGGCGTCTTCGACGACGAGCGCGGCTTCGCCAACCGCGGCACCTTCCTGGTCGACCCGGCGGGCCGGATCGCCTTCGCCGAGATGAACGGCCCCGGCGAGGCCCGCGACCAGGCCCCCTGGCGCGCCGCCCTCGCCACCCTGAGCCGCTGATCCCCGGCAGGGTAGGATGGCGACTCCGGCTTTCGCCGAGCCGGGCGCGTAGCTCAGTGGGAGAGCACTCGCCTTACAAGCGAGGGGTCGTAGGTTCGAAACCTACCGCGCCCACCAGTCGATTCACATCCGTGGGGGCGTTGCGCCCAGGCGGGTCATCCAGCTCAGGGCATGTGTGCCGAAGGGCTCGTCCGCTCCGGTCAGCGCGTCGCGTAGGTAGGTTGCCGCGGCGGTGGCCCCGGTGACCACCTCGGGTGGGTAACCGAGTTCCCGGCGGTGGGCCTCGAACTCGTCCTCGTCCTCGATCAGGACCCGGCCGTCGGGGCGGGAGCGGGTCACGTCGATGTCCAGGTCGACGACCGTGATGCGGCCGGGGGAGTGCTCGGCCGGGGTGGTCACGTCGCAGTAGACCTCCTGGGTGGAGGGCTCGGCCAGGAACATCGCCATCCACCAGCCGTCGTGCGGGATCAGGCGGACCGCGTCGTGGCGGGTGTGCTCGACCGGGCTGGCGCCGTAGCTGAAGCGGACCACGCTGCCCCTCGGGGTGCCGATCCACGTGCCGTGCTCGTCGTCGCCCAGCAGCAGGCCGGTGACGCTGCGGTGCGGGCGGCCGTCGTATTTGCGCAGCACCAGCTCGACCCTGTCCACGACGGCGAGACTATCCGCAACCGGGGCGCAACGGGGTGGGCGCTCAACCGGGGACGGACCGGACCGATCACTGTTGGTGTCCGCGGGGAACACCCGCGGTGGGCGGGTCCCGGCCGGTTTCCCCTTGGCAGCCAGGGCCCGCCCGGACGCACCAAAGGCCGTGATCATGGCCTACCGGGATCTCGCCATCTGAATTCATTCACGAGTCTCACCTTTTCGGGGGACGCGCGGAGCACCCTGGTTCGGGCTAGGGTTGTCGAGTGACATGTGTACCCGTGCAAAGAGCCTCAGGCGGCCCGGCGAGCGGTGGACAGCTGCCGGGGGATGTTCGGTTGTCCCGGCCGGCGAGCCGGGCCCAGCGCGATCACCAGTCGCTCCTGTACCCGGGCCGAGTCCGGCAGACGCCACTGTGACCGGCCGGGCGGCACTTCCCAGCGGACCGGTCCGTCGGCCGTCCGGCTGGGCGGCACCGGGATCCACGAGCCGGTGCCGTGGCGCACCACGTCGAGGCGCCGTTCCAGTTCGGGTCGCAGTGCGGTGCCCGGCTGGACGAGGAACATCCAGCTCCCGGCCGGGGTCACGGCGACCGGCCCGGCGTCCGGGCCGTGCCTGCCCAGCGACGCGGGCACCTCCAGGACGTCGAAGGCCGTTCCCGTGGTGAGGAGAACGGTGTAGGGGTGCCGCCGCCACCAGTCGGTGATCCGGGCCGGATCGTCGGTGGCAGAGGTGACCCAGGAGTCGATCGCCGGATGGCATCCGGTGATGGGACAACCCGGCCGTCCGCAGTCGAACCGGTTTCCGGTCAGGTACGAGCCGGGCATCACGGGCCACCCGTGTGCCGCATACCGCAGGGCGGCGCGGCGCAGGAGTGGCCGGTCGAGGATTGACGGTGGGACGAACGGCTGACGGCTGGTCCACTGCATAGCTCGATACCCCCGGGATCGGGCGGGAGTGCCGTTACCCGTCACGACAACCATCGTTGGGCTCGGCGGATCCACCCTTGCAACTTGCAGAAAAACTACGAGCATCGGTGAGCAGGCGATCACACACGCTGTGCGATCTGTGCACACGTGAGCGGTCCACACTGCGAGTGACACCGGATTGCTCGCCGGCGGAAAGACCGCCGGTTGAGTGGGGAGGCACCGTGGACGAGCTGCCGATCGGCCGTCGCGTCGCCTACTGGCGGGGCCGACGCAAAATGTCACAGCAGGTCTTCGCGGACCGGCTGGGTAAATCGAAGAGCTGGGTCGACAAGGTGGAACGCGGGGTTCGCCGGCTCGACAAGTTCTCAGTCGTGTACGACATCGCCGACGTGCTCCAGGTCGACGTCCAGCTGTTGCTGGGCAAAGAGGTGGAGCGCAAGCCGGAGACCCAGAACTGCATAGACCAGGTCGAGGTCGAGGAGATCCGCGCCGCTCTCGAGCGGTACGACCAGATGAGCGCGTTCTTCCAGGCGGTGCCGCACTCGCCGCCGCTCGCGGAGATGCGCAAGGCCGTCAGCCACGCCTGGCTGACCTATCAGCACGCCAAGTACGGGGTCCTGGCGCGCGCCCTGCCCAAGCTGCTCCGCGACGCCCAGGCGGCGGACAGCGCCCACGCCAACAGCGACGAGGCGTCGCACGCCGCGCACCTGCTCGGCCAGGTCTACCAGATCGCCTCGTCGGCGCTGCGCAAGGTCGGCGAGCACGAGCTGTCCTGGCTGGCCGCGGACCGTTCGATCGCGGTTTCCCAGCGGGCCGGTGACCAGTTGCTGGCCGGGCTGGCCAGCTACCGGGTCGGCAGCGCCCTGCTCGCGCTCGGCCGGGTCCGGCCGTCGCTCGAGGTCAACGTCAACATCGCCAACCGGCTGGCGCCCGGCCCGGAGCGGCCGCGTGCCGAGCAGCTCTCGGTCTACGGGATGCTGCTGCTCAACGGGGCCATGGCGGCCGCCCGGATCGGGGACAGCGCGACCGTCCGCGATCTGCTCTGCGGGGCCGACCAGGCGTCACTGGAGCTGGGTGGCGACTTCAACCACTACTGGACCAGCTTCGGGCCGACCAACGTGCAGCTGCACCGCTGCGCGACCGCGGTCGAACTCGGGGACGGGAAGCTGGCGGTGGAGACACACCTGGGCATGGACCAGAACGGGTTCCACGCCATGCTCCCGGAGCGGCGGGCACACCACTTCCTCGACATCGCGCGTGGTTACACGCAGATCGGCGATGTGGAGAAGGCGGGCGAGATGCTGCTGGAGGGCGACCGGCTCGCCCCTTCCGAGATCCGGTGCCGGCCACTCGCCCACGAAGTCCTTTCCGACGTGCTCCGGCGGACCCGGGGCACGCCCCCCGCTCCGATCGCGGAGCTGGCTGAACAGATGGGAGTCGGTGTATGAGGTGGGTCTGCGAGTGATGACGGGTAACCCCTCACCCGGTGTGCTGTACGTGCTGGTGTGCGGCTCACCGATGGCCCGGGACGTCGGGATCCTCGTCACCCTCGCCCAGAACGAGGGCTGGGACGTGTGCGTGATCACCTCGCCGGACGGCCGCAAGTTCGTCGACGTGGCGGCGCTGCAGGCGCAGACCGGACATCCGGTTCGATCCGCGTACAAGAGTCCCGGCGACCCGGACACGTTGCCGCAGGCGGACGCGATGATCGTCGCGCCCGCCACGGTCAACACGGTCAACAAGTGGGCCGCCGGGATCACCGACACGCTGGTGCTCGGCCTCCTCGTCGAGGCGTACGGCTACGGCGTCCCGATCGCCGTGGTGCCGTACACCAACAAGGTCATGGCGCTGCATCCGGCGTTGCACGAGAGCCTCGCGAAACTTCGCGACTGGGGGGTGCACGTCCTCTACGGGGAGGACGTGTGCCGTCTCGGCGGCCCCGGGCAGACCGACCGGTACCGGGGGCAGTTCCCCTGGCGGCGGGCCCTCCAGGCGGTCAGCAACCCGGTCGCCGCCCGAGTCGAGCCGGGGGCGGTCACCTAGCGGTATAGGCTCAGCCCTCGTGACCGACTCAACCGTCCGGACCGTGGTGGACGCCCTAGACACGCGATACCCGCGGAGCTGGGCGGAGTCCTGGGACCGGGTCGGGCTGGTGCTCGGCGAGTTCGACCACCCCGTCACCCGTGTCCTCTGCGTCGTCGACTGCGTGCCGGAGACCGTGGAGCAGGCCGTCGACCTCGGCGCCGACCTGATCGTGGCGCACCATCCGCTGTTCCTGAAGCCGGTGTCGTCGATCGCCCCGGACACGTTCAAGGGGCGCATCGTGCACCGGCTGATCCGTGCCGGTGTGGCGCTCTACACCGCGCACACCAACGCCGACGTGGCCAACCCCGGCGTCTCCGACGCGCTTGCCGCCCGTCTCGGCCTCACCGACCTGCGCCCGTTGGCGCCCGCCGAGGGCGCGGCCGCCGGCGAGGGGCGCGGTCTGGGCCGGATCGGCGTGCTGCCCGAGCCGCTCACACTGGCGGAGTTGACCCGGCTCGCGGCCGAGCGGCTGCCCGCCACCTCGGCCGGTGTGCGTTCCGCCGGTGACCCGGACCGGCCGATCCGTACGGTCGCCGTCTGCGGTGGCGCGGGCGACTCGTTCCTGCCGGACGCGACCCGGGCCGGCGTCGACGCGTACCTCTGCGCTGACCTGCGGCATCATCCGGTGAGCGAGCATCTCGCCGCCGGTGGCCCGGCGCTGCTGGACGTCGCGCACTGGGCGAGCGAGCGTCCCTGGCTCGACGACGTGGCGGCCTGGCTGCGCGAGGTCTTTCCCGTTGAAGTAGTGGTGTCGGACGTGGACACCGACCCCTGGACCGTCCATGCGAACCGCGATGATTTGGAGATCCGCCCGTGAAGGCCGCCCCGGAAGCCCAGCGCCGTCTGCTCGACCTGCAGGCCATCGACACCACCCTGGCCCAGCTCGCCCACCGGCGTAAGTCGCTGCCCGAGCTGGCCGAGATCGACGCGGTCGCGCGGGAGATCTCCGCGCTGGAGGACGAGCGGGTCCGCGCCCAGGTGGTCGTCGACGACCTGGACCGGGACATCGCCCGCCTGGAGAAGGACATCGACCAGGTCCGGCAGCGCAAGGACAAGGACCAGAAGCGGCTCGACGCGGGTGGTTCGCTGCGTGAGGTCGAGGGTCTCCAGCACGAGCTGGCCACGCTGAACCGGCGGCAGTCCGAGCTGGAGGACGCCGAGCTGGAGCTGATGGAGCAGAAGGAGACGGCGGAGGCCACCCTGGCCGAGGTGCAGGGCCGGCTGTCGGCCGCCGTCGGCCGGCGCACCGACGCCGAGCGCCGCCGCGACGAGGCGAACGGGGAGATCGCCAAGGAGCTGGAGTTCAAGACCCAGTCCCGGGGGCCGCTCGCCGCCGACCTGCCGTCCGACCTGGTCACCCTGTACGACAAGATCCGCACCGAGACCGGGATGGGCGCGGCCCTGGTGTACGCCGGGCGGTGTGGCGCCTGCCGGATCGAGCTGTACGGCGCCGACCTGAACCGGGTGAAGGCGGCCCCCAAGGACGACGTGGTCCGCTGTGAGGAGTGCCGCCGGATCATGGTGCGCACGTCGGAGTCTGGCCTGTGACCGGTCTGCGGGTGGTCATCGAGGCGGACGGTGGGTCGCGCGGCAATCCCGGCCCGGCCGGATACGGCGCGGTGGTCCGGGACGCCGCGACCGGTGAGGTCCTGGCCGAGCGGTACGACTCCCTCGGCGTCACCACCAACAACGTGGCGGAGTACTCGGGCCTGATCGCGGGTCTCGCGGCGGCCGCCGAGCTGAACGCCGAGCGGGTCGCCGTCAAGATGGACTCCAAGCTGGTCATCGAGCAGATGTCCGGCCGCTGGCAGATCAAGAACGCGGGTCTGCGCCCGCTCGCCGCCGAGGCCGCGGCACTGGTCGGCAAGTTCGCCGGGGTGACCTACGAGTGGATCCCGCGGGAGCGCAACAAGGCGGCCGACGAGCTGGCCAACCGGGCGATGGACGAGGCGGCCGGCGCTCCGGTGAGGCAGGCCCCGGTGAAGGCGGAGTCGCCCAAGTCGTGGGCGCCGCCGGCCAGCCTGGAGGACGCCACCCGGATCATCCTGGTCCGGCACGGCGCCACCCCGCTTACCGCGCAGGGCCGTTACTCGGGGCGCGGCGACGTGCCGCTCACCGATGAGGGCGAGGCGCAGGCGATGGCCGCGGCCGGGCGGGTGGCGGGCATTTCCCGCGACGTCGCGGCGGTGCTGTCGTCACCCCTTTCCCGGTGCATGCGTACGGCTGAGCTGATCGCGGCCGAGGCCGGTGGCGTGCCGGTGACCGTCATGGACGACCTGATCGAGTGCGACTTCGGCCAGTGGGAGGCGAAGACCTTCGCCGAGGTGCAGGAGCGGTGGCCGGACGAGGTGGCCGCGTGGCTGGCGTCGACGAGTGTGGCGCCGCCGGGCGGGGAGTCGTTCCAGGCGGTCGCGAAACGAGTGCGTGGTGCTCTTGCGTCGGTGCTCAGCGCGTACCCGGGAAAGGTCGTCGTTCTTGTCTCTCACGTGTCGCCGATCAAGTTGATCCTGAGGGACGCGCTGGCGGCGGGGGATGCCTTCCTGCACCGGTTGTTCCTGGACGCGGCGGGTGTGTCGACGATGGACGTGTGGCCGGACGGGAACATCGCGGTCAGATCGGTCAACGAGACAGCCCATCTTCGATGAGTAGATATTGACCCTCGCAGGGCGGACGTTTAGCTTCCTCGATTAGGAAACTTTCTTCAACGTTTCGCCCTGGAGGGCTCATGCGCGGTTTCACCCGCCGCCTCGTCGCCGGGGTGGCTGTAGCCTCGGCCGTCGTGGCCGCAGCACCCGCTCCCGCACAGGCACATTCGGACGACTCATATGCCAAGGTCGCGTACTTCACGCAGTGGGGTATCTACGGCCGTAACTTCCAGCTCGCCGACGTGCAGAGCTCCGGTGCGGCCGCCCGGCTGACCCACCTCAACTACGCGTTCGGCCCGGTCACCGCGGACGGCGTCTGCGCCTCCGCCGACCCGTGGGCCGACTGGCAGACGCCGTTCTCCGCGGAGAACAGTGTGGACGGTGTCGCCGACGTGGCGGGCCAGCCGTTCGCCGGTAACCTCAACCAGATCGCCGAGATCAAGGCGAAGAACCCGAAGCTCAAGGCGCTCATCTCGCTCGGCGGCTGGTCCGGCTCCAGGTACTTCTCCGACGCGGCCCTCACCGACGCCTCCCGGAAGAAGCTGGTCAGCTCCTGCCTCGACCTGTGGATCAAGGGCAACCTGACCGGCCTGCCCGAGGGTGTGGCGGCCGGCGTCTTCGACGGCGTCGACCTGGACTGGGAGTGGCCCGGCTCCGCCGGCGAGGTGGGCAACGTCATCCGGCCCGAGGACAAGCAGAACTTCACCCTGCTGGCCGCGGAGTTCCGGGCCCAGCTCGACCGGCTCGGTAAGGCGAACCGGAAGAAGTACCTGCTCACAGCGTTCGTTCCGGCGGCGCCCGCGAAGATCACGGCCGGCTTCGAGGTCAACAAGATCTTCAAGTACCTGGACTTCGCCACCGTGCAGGGCTACGACTTCCACGGCACCTGGGAGCCGGTCACCAACCAGCAGTCGGCGCTGCGCGTACCGGCCGGGGCGCCGGACAACCCGGACTTCTCGGCGGAGAACACGATCAACGCCTGGATCGCCGGTGGCGCACCGAAGCGCAAACTGGTGCTCGGCGTGCCCTACTACTCGCAGGGCTGGACCGGGGTCACCGGCACCGGCAACGGCCTGTACCAGCCGGCCGCCGGCCCGGCGCCGGGCGTCTTCGCCAACGGCACCGAGGACTGGAAGACGCTCAAGAAGCTGCCCGCGCAGGGCTTCACGGTGCACCGGGACCTGCGCAACGGTCACGCCTGGCTGTTCGACGGCACCACCTTCTGGACGTACGACGACCCGGCCGTGATGGTGCAGAAGGCGCTCTACATCCGGGTCAAGGGCCTGGGCGGCGCGATGATGTGGTCGCTCGACGGTGACGACGAGAACGCTTCGCTCACCAAGGCCATCTCGGCCGGTCTCCGCTAGCGGAACCGAGGCGGTGCGCCCCTTTCGGCGCACCGCCTCGCCCGTTCAGCGCATAGGGGATCGCCCGATCTTCCGATGTCTCGTTAGCGTGACGTAACGCACACGCAACGGAAGTGACAGAGGTGACCCATGGCTGAGCCGGAACGTCCCCGAACCGATAGAAGTCCCTGGAACTGGCTGCTCCTGGTGCCCATCGTGGTGCCGTTGCTGACCTTCCTCTACAACCACGACGAGCCGCGGCTCGCCGGATTCCCGCTCTTCTACTGGCTGCAGCTCGCCTTCATCCTGCTCGGCGTCGGCACCACGACCCTCGTCTACCAGATGACGAAGCGGAACCGGGGCCGGTCATGAGCGATCACATCACTGAGATCGTCATCTTCACGGTTCTGTTCCTGCTGGTCAGCGGGATGGGCTTCGTCGCCTCCCGGTGGCGGGCGCCGCAGGACATGGCCCACCTCGACGAGTGGGGGCTGGGTGGCCGCAGCTTCGGCGGCTGGATCACCTGGTTCCTGGTCGGTGGCGACCTCTACACGGCGTACACCTTCGTGGCGGTGCCCGCGCTGATGTTCGGCGCCGGAGCGGCCGGGTTCTTCGCGGTGCCCTACACCGTGATCATCTACCCGCTGTTCTTCCTCATTCTGATCCGGCTCTGGTCGGTGTCGCACCGGCACGGCTTCGTGACGCCGGCCGACTTCGTCCGCACCCGGTTCGACTCGCCGACGCTGGCCCTGGTGGTCGCGATCACCGGGATCATGGCGACGATGCCCTACATCGCCCTCCAGTTGATCGGCATCGAAGCGGTGCTCAAGACGATGGGCGTCACCGGCGAGAGCACTCTGGCCCGGCACCTGCCGATCATCATCGCGTTCGCGATCCTGGCCGCCTACACCTACCAGTCCGGACTGCGGGCGCCCGCGCTGATCGCCTTCGTCAAGGACACGCTGATCTACATCGTGATCCTGGTGGCGGTGCTGTGGCTGCCGTACAAGCTGGGCGGCTGGAACGCCATCTTCGACGCGGCCGACGCCAAGTTCCAGGCGTCACCGGCACCCAACGACGGCATCCTCCTGAACGCCAACAACCAGATGCAGTACATCACCCTGGCACTCGGGTCGGCGCTCGCGCTGTTCCTCTACCCGCACAGCATCACCGGTGTGCTGGCCAGCCGGAACCGGGGCGTGATCAAGCGCAACATGTCCGCGCTCCCGGCGTACAGCCTGCTGCTCGGCCTGATCGCGCTGCTCGGTTACATGGCCATCGCGGCCGGGGTCAAGCCGCTGCCCGGCGCCAAACCCGGCAGTGTGGACAGCAACACGGTCGTGCCGATCCTCTTCGACCAGCAGTTCCCGGCCTGGTTCACCGGCGTCGCGTTCGCCGCCATCGGCATCGGCGCGCTGGTCCCGGCCGCGATCATGTCGATCGCCGCGGCCAACCTGTTCACCCGCAACATCTACAAGGAATACCTGCGCAAGGACGCCACCCACGCGCAGGAGGCGAACGTCGCCAAGATCACCTCGCTGGTGGTGAAGATCGGGGCGGTGGCCTGCATCGTCTTCCTCGACCCGCAGTTCTCCATCGACCTCCAGCTCATCGGTGGCGTGATCATCCTCCAGACCGCGCCCGCCGTGGTCCTCGGCCTCTACACCCGATGGCTGCACCGGGGCGCACTCGTCGCGGGCTGGGCGGCCGGCATGGCACTCGGAGCCTGGATGCTCTGGCAGATCCCGAACGCGGCCACCGGGCGCAAGCACTTCGGCGGCTCGGCGTTCCCGCTGTCCGAATTCGGGTTCGACAGCACCAGGACGATCTACGTGGGCTTCGTGGCGGTGCTGGCCAACGCGCTGGTCGCGGTGCTCGTGACGCTCGCCCTGCGGGCCGCCAAGGTGGCCGAGGGCGTCGACGGCACCGCGCCCGACGACTACCTCGCCGACGAGGGCGACCCCCGCATCGAACGGGAACGCGCCGGCACTGTCGACAACATCTCGTCGACCTGACCCTTCTCGGGCACTTTCGCTATGCGCGCGGCAGCGGCAGATGCGGGACCGGAAGGTCCGATCGGTAGCTGAGCTCACCGGCCTCGTCACCCCAGCGGTTGGCGAGGCCGGCGGCCATTTCCCGGTACGCCGTCCCGGCGGCCGGCCAGGGAAGAACCATCTCGTCGCCCCCGGCGGTCACGGTGAGGGTGCCGTCCGTCTGCCGCAACTCCGCCCGCACCCCGCCCCTCGAGTCCACCAGGGTCACCACCGCACCGGCCGGAAGCGACGCCGCGGCGGCGGCCAGCCCCACCGCCAGGGCAGTCCCGTCCGCGACCGGGGCCACCGGCGGAGTCGGCACCCGGCGCGGCGCCGGCCGCAGCCACAGATCCAGCACACCCGGCCGGTCCACGATCTCCAGCATCCCGGCCGCCACCCGCCAGCCGGCACTCGGATCCGGGCCCGGGCACCGTGCCTGCGGCGGCCCGAGCAGCTCCGTCACCTGATCGACGGCGGCCCGGAACCCGTCCCGCCGGGCCAGCACCGCCTCCGGCCCGGCCGCCTCGTTCCGCTCGGCCAGGCTCAGGTACAGCGCGGTCACCTCGGCGCCGAACAGGAACGCGCCCGCGTTGCCCGGGTCCGCGTCGAAGCGGCAGCTCACGGTCCCCTCCGACGGGGTACGCCACACCCAGCCGACGGCCGCGACCAGATCCGGCAGCTCGTCCACCGACCAGCTCCAGCCGACCCGGGCGAGCGCGGCCACGGTCCGCGCCAGAACGCTCACCACGACCCCCGTTCCACCAGCACCGGCGGTCATTCTCGCGCATCAAGGTCGCATAGTCGCGCGGCCGCGGATGTGGGAGGAATATCAGCATTCAGCCGACTTGAGGGCGGCGGACGAGTCGGCCTGTACGCCGGACTATGTGCCCCGACCCGGCCGTGACCTGCGCAGATAGTGCCTCCGGACCCGTGTAGGGCGTCTCCAGGGCGTTTGCGGGTCTTTCCGCGGGCCGAACAGGGCGTCGATCGCCGCGCGAGTACGTTCCTCGCTGGCCGGCATCAGGTGGGTATAGGTCCGGAGCGTGAACCCCGGATCGGCATGGCCGAGATACGCCGCGAGGGCCTTGACCGTCTCCCCGGCATCTAGCAGCGCAGAGGCGTAGAAGTGACGCAGCGCATGCATCCCGTTGTCCCGACTTCGCCCGAGCCCAGCCGCCGCCACGGCCGGGTGCCAGAAATCCGGGTTGAAGTCGCTTCGGTTGATCGCGTTCTTGCGGGTGGTGGTGAACAGCAGCACGACGGTTTCCCGCCGGTCGCTGGCCGGGTCCTCCCACGGCAGCGTCACTGCCAGCGGTGGCACGTCGGCGATGTGCTGGGCAAGGATTTCGGCGATGGCGTCGGCCAGTGGAATGCGCCGGTCCTTGTTGTTCTTCGGCAGGCCGAAGACGAGCCGGGAGCGGACCCGCTTGACCTGTCGCCGGATGTGAAGCCAGCCGTTGACAAAATCGATGTCCTCGGCCGCCAGCCCGAAGATCTCCCCTTGTCGGAGCCCGCAGCCGCTACCGAGATCGACCATCGGTTGATATCGCGCCGGAATCGCCGCCCGTACGGCGCGGACCTGCTCCAGAGTCCACGGGACGACTTTGCGTTCATCCGGGCGCGGCGGGTCCACCGATTTCGCCGAACACGGATTCTTGCCGATGCGTTCGTCATCGACGGCCGCGCTGAAAATCGAGCGGAGATGAGCGAACGTGACCGCGCGGGTGGCGGATCCGATGACATCGACGAGTTGTGTGTCCCATTCGCGGATGTGGCCCGGCCGGATGGCCGCGAGCTGCCGGTGACCGAAGAACGGGTAGAGATGCCGCCGGACACGGATCTCCATGCTCTCGCGGGTGGACGGGTCAAAGCGCCGGGTCCGCAGCCACGTCTCGGCGTAGTCGCGGAACAGGATCTGACCGGCTGCCGGGTCGATGTAGGTGCCCCGGCGCTTGTCCGACTCGACGGAGATCAGATAGTCCTGAGCGGCGCGTTTGGCCCGGTCCGGAAAGGACTTCTTGCGCTCTCGGCCGGTGTTCGGGTCCTCGAACCGGACGCGGTAACGCATGCCTATCCCGTACAGCTTGGTTTTGACCTGATGGGTGCTCCCGTCCGGCCGAGTGACGGTGTTGAACCAGCGGTCCTCGATATGTCCCATCAGGCCGCCACCTTCACCTGGTCGCGGAACCACTGCCGGACGTCGGCCGGGTCGTAACGGATAGAGCGCCCGACGCGTGCGCCGGGAGGCCCGTAGTTGCGTTTGCGCCAGGTGTAGAGCGTCGCTTTAGGGACGCGGAGGTACTCAGCGACCTGGTCTATCTCCCAGAGGGCTTCCTCCGGTGTCGTTCTGGCCATGTGTCTCCTTGCTGGTGATCGTGAGGTACATGCGGACGAATCCGGTCCGGCGTGCGGATCGGGTACTGGTGCGAATCGCTACCTGGTCGCCGTAGAACTCGCTGTAGAAGGCGGTCAGATAGTTCTTCTGGATCGCGACGGTTTCGGTAGGGCCGATGAGCCGGACGGCGAGAAGCGGCGGAACCTCGATGGACACGACGTTTCCTTTCGGGTTTGTGTGATCACGCTGTGGAGTTTTCAAGGAACGGTTGACACGTACGTGTCAGGCGGCGAGAGGGTGGGCGGTGGCGGCCTGGTCGAGGTCGGCCAGGTCGAGAGCGTGGGCTCGGCGGCGGGCGGCGTCGGCGGCCGAGTTGGCGAGCAGGGCGTCGCCGGTGGTGATCCAGCCGGTCGCTTCGTAGCCAAGCCGGTAGACGACGAGGTCGGCTTCCTGGTCGTCCCACAGGTGGGGGAAGCCTTGGGTGCGTCGCCAGATGACGCGTTCCATACGTTTGAAGGCGAAGGTGACGGAGAAGCCCCGACTCTTCGTGGTGATGTGACCGCCGTGGCCGTATTGGTGGGCGTAGCGGCGTAGCCGTTCCCAGCCGTCAGCTTGGCCGAGGTCCCAGCAGGCGCGGATCATCCGGCCGACGTGGGTTGCTGGGTCGGCGTGCAGTTCCACGGCCAGGTCGTCGAAGCGGCGGAAGGAAGCGCCGGTGACCTCGGTTCCTTTGGTGACGTATTTGGCCAGGTAGCCGGTCAGTTTGGTGAGGTTGGCGTCGCCGCCGGGCACGTTGATGTGCTTGAGGTCGAGGCCTTTGCTGCCCCAGCCGATGTGCCAGCCGTTATCGCCGTTGGCGGGGTGTGGGGCGCTGGTGTAGCTGGTCTTGTCGAAGGCGTCTTCTAGGACGCTGGCGAACATGGCCCGGGTGACGATTCGGTCGGCCGGCACGATCGCGCTCGGGCAGTCCGGGTTGTAGCCGTCCAGGCGGAAGATGGCGTGGTAGTGGATGACGCCCCGGGCCTGGAATTCGTAGACCTTGACGTGACGGCGGCGCAGGTCGACGCCGAGCCGCTTCCCGAGCCGTTCCAACTCCCGGTCGACTTCCTGAACGGTGCGGCGCCACAGTTCGGGGGCGTCGTGGTTCCAGGTGACGTGCCCGGCGTAGTCGTAGCAGTCCAGGCAGAACGCCGTTCCGAGGGCCGGATCGGTGGTCTTGTGCCGGGCGGTGCAGCGGATCTCGGCGCCGTGCGGGCAGGTGTTGCCGAACGGCCGGCAGATCGACGCGCGGCAGGTGCAGCGTTCCCGGCTCTTGCAGTCGGCGGCATGAGTCTTCACCACACGGTGGTGGACCGGCCCGAACGAGGGTGCGGTGGCGGTCAGGAAGATCGCGATGTGCTGGCCGAGCGGGGGCAGGCCGTACCGGTTGCCTTCCAGCCCGGCGCGGATGATCTGGAAGGTGTCGCGGCGGTAGACCTCGGCGCAGGACGGGCAGACGCTGGCGCGGCGGTTGCCGCACGGGGTGTAGATGACGCCGTCGGGCATCGAGTTGGTGTCGATGGTGTGCATGTGCTGGCCGTCGCGGTTGCGGACGTCGATCTGGCCGGAGAGCCGGATCGGCCGGGTGCAGGCGGCGGCCGCGCTGACGTGGTCGAGCCATTCGGGGAACTGGCCGGAGCGGACCCGGCGGCGGGCGGTGGCGACCTCGCCGGGGTCGAAGCCGAGTTGGGTGTCTGGGTCGGCCGGGGCCGGGCCGGGGGTGGGGGTGGCCCAGGGCCAGTAGGTCTCGGCGTTCTCCCCCGCACCCACCACCGGGTTAGTGGTGGTGGGTGTGAGAGGCAGCGTCGAGCTGCTCATCGGGCGGCCCCGATCGGGCTGCCGTTGTGCGGGCGGGTGTTGCCCGGCACGGTCGGATGGTTGGCGAGTTCGGTCAGGATGTCGGCGGCTTCGGAAGTGGGGACTCGCAGCCGGACGGCGAGCTGGCCGTGGTTGATGTCTTCGCCGTTGGTCTCGCGGTGTGCGGCGGCGATGGTCCTGGCGTTGTTCAGCAGCGGTTCCGGGAACCGCGGACCGGGTGCAGCGGGTACCGTCGTCGGCTCGGCAGGCTCCGGGGCAGAGGCGGGTTTCACTACTGCCGGTGCGGTGGTCTTCTTGGCCGGAGTCCGGGTTGCTGGTGTCTTCTTCGCCGGGGTGCGTTTACGGGGTGTGGTGGTGGCCCTGGTCGTGGGTGCGGCGGCCGGCGGTTCCTCTACGCGCGTGGTGTCGGATGACGTGGCGGGTGAGGTGGCCAGCTTGTCAGCCGCGACCGGGTTGGTGGGCCGTTTGCTGGTGGCGGAGAAGACGAGCTTGGACAGGCCGAGGAAGGCCAGCGCGGGCAGGGCGGAGACCACCCAGCCGGAGTAGCCGGGCTTGGCGACGGCGAGCTGCGCGGTCAGCGAGAACAGCACCGCGCCGAACAACAGGACCATCGGGTAGCCGACCGGGGCATCCCGGTCACGGCGACGGCGACGGCCGATCTCGATGATGGCTGCGGTCGGGATCAACTCTGAGATGACCGCGTTAGCCCAGCCGAACCATTCGGCGGTGTCCGCCGGGCTGTTGTCGAGCGTCCATTCCTTGACGTGCGTGAACGATGCCGCACCGGCCATCAGGCCGACGATCAGGACGATGACGATCAGGACGAGGAACTGCACACCGTCGATGGAAATCCGCTTACGCGGGACGGTGGGCACGGGAGGGGTGGTCATGACGACCTCCCCGCAGGGTTGGCCGAGATGATGGCCCAGCCTTCACGAGCGTCGTCAGCGAGGACGGACTCGCCCAGGGCGTTGAGCTGGTCGGCCATGTTGTTGGCCTCGTGGCGGATGGCCCGCAGCCGGGCGGCAACCTCGCCGGTGTGCGAGGTGATGCCGTGACCTAGCAGGTAGCCGCTGCCCTTGAGTAGGTCGCGCTGCTCGTTGCGCAGGCGGGTGATGGCGCTGGTCAGTGTGCGAGTGGTGGAGTTCATGCGTAGACCTCCGGGTCGAGTGGGATGACGGCGATCACGCCGGTGCAGCCGTCGCAGAAGATGGGGGTGAGGCGAATGGAGGCGAGGTCGTTGATCAGGTCAGTCGGCGCGCTGTAGCGGGCCGGGTAGACGGCATAGCCGTCGCAGTCACCGCACGGCAGCGTGCAGGCGCAGCAAGATTCGAAGAGTTCGCCCAGGACGTCATCGCGTCCGGCGGGCATCTGCTGGTCGATGCAGAACCGGCAGTGATACCGGTCGAGGTGGGCCTCAGCCCACGCCATGGCCTCAGCCCAGGTGGCGAAGACCCCGGTGCAGTCCGCGGGCGGAGTGACCCAGCAGCAGGGGCAGTAGGCCTCCCACGGCCGTTCGTCGCCGAGGAAGTTCTCCGGGTTGAACGCGATCCGGACACGCTGCTGGTTGAGCAGGCTCATCGGGCACCGCCCAGGCGGCACTCGTAGCACATGCCGTGCCGGGTGGAGATGTAGTAGTCCTTGACCTCGCCGCACTTCGGGCAGGTCCGGCGGGTCCGGTGCATGCGGTCGATGACCGCGAGCTGAGCCGGGGTGGCCTCGCGCTTGGGCTTGGCCAGGTCGATGCGGTAGAGGTAGGCGACACGGTCGCCGCGCCGCCACAGGATCTGAGCGGCGATCTCCTGACCGCCGGGGCGTAGGCCCTGATCACGAAGTTGGCGGCGGGTGGCCAGGCCGGTCGGGGCCATGTTGAACGGGTAGGTGGGCGTGCCGCCGTGCCGTTCCCCGGTGGGGTCGTAGAACTTCATCGGGTCCTCCAGATCGGCCGGCACGTTGGCGGCCTGGTCGTCGCCGTGGGTGCACGGCTGGCCGAAGGTGGGAAAGGTGTAGGTGTCCCGGTCGATGTCGGCGGGCAGGAACGCGGCTTTGCAGGCTGCGCAGACGATCGCGCCGGTCTCGAAGGCCGTGACGGAGAGGCGGATCTTGCGGGGGCATTCGCATTCGCAGGAGACGCCGTTGTTGTTGTTCGTGCGCTCTTTGCCGGGGCCGAAGACCTCGGGGTGCCGGTAGACGCGCAGCACCCGGGACAGGCCGGTGATGACGTCGCCGTATTCGGCGGCGGCCTGGTCGGTGAGGGTGCAGGGGGAGTAGCCGAGCTTGTCGTCCTTGGTGGCCGAGAGGCCCAGCTCGGCGGCGAGGGTGGCGAACTTCTTGTTGTGCCAGCGGCCCTGGCGTGAGGTGTCCTGGATGCCGCGAACGTCGGCCAGACCGTGGGTCGCCTCATGCAGCAGGGTCACGAGGATCTCGGCCGAGGAACGTTTGAGGCCCTCACCGGAGACGAGTACTTCCGGTAGTTGCCGGTCGCCGTGCTGCCAGCGCAGCGAGGCGAAGTGGCCCCACTTCATGGAGGCGTTCGGTTTTGCCGGTGAGCCGGACCCGACGATCAGGACGACCTCGGGAACCTCGGGATGCCGGGCGCGGATCGCAGCCCAGGCGGTCTCCAGGGCGGAGACGATCCCGGCGGAAGTGAAGGGTTGACACGTACGTGTCAGGTCAGCGATCGGGGGTGTGGTCACGCGTCGGCCCTCCGAGGGGTACGGCCGGTGAAGAAGTACAGGTCGACGCCCGCGGGCACCGGCTCAGGCCGGACCGGGTCGGGTTCGCGGGAGTAGCCGAAGCCCTGGTCGAGGGCGGGCTCGGCGGGAGCGGTGCGGCAGCGGCCGCAGATCACTGCGGTAGCGGTGACGAGGGCGGCGGTCATCATCGGCCGGCCCTCCACTTGAGCCACGCGAGGAAGCCCTCACGGGTCGGCCATGTCTCAGCCCAGGTGCACGAGTCGGCGTAGGTTTCGACGTCGTCTTCGGAGGCGTGCTGCCAGTCGTATTCGTCGGCGGCAGCGCGGAGCGTGGCGATGACGTTCTCGGCGGTCTGATCGTCCTGGTCGTTCCAGTCGGCGACCGAAGTCAGACCAGGCTCGGAGAAGCTAGTCGTCTCGCCGTGCTCAGCGAGGTAGCCCAGCAGGTACCGCCAGGCACGATGTGCGTCTCCGCCGGAGGCGGGTCCGTACCAGAGGCTGTGGTTGGTGACGGTGCCGTCAGCAGCCATACCGAGGGCACCCGTCGCGCAGGCAGGCGGGAAGGGCCGGGCCTTGCCGTAGTAGTAGCGCTGGGTCCAGCCGCGGAGTTCGAGGTAGTCGGCGGCTCCGCGCAGGGTGAGAGCCGGGGTCACCACAACATCGGTGGTGGTGTCGGCAGCGGGGCCGGTCGGGTTTTGGGTACGGTTCATGACGCCACGTCCTTTCGTGGGCGGTGGTGGTGGCCGACGGGCCGGGCGTGCTTTCCAGGGCTAGGTCCCGGTTCGTCGGCTGTTCCTATGGGTTGGTGCTGGTAGTGCCGTTGTCAGCGGCGCTTGGCCGCGTAGGTGGCCAGATGCCGGCCGACCGGCCCGTACGGGCATCGGCGGCAGATGACGGTGTTGCGGAGGAAACGGACCGGCTTGCGCCAGGTGCCGCAGGCCGTGCAACGGATCGCAAGAGCCCGGCCGGTGTGGTCCCGGCGTACGCGAGGGATCAGAGCGGTGACAGTGGTCATGCGACAGCCCTCAGGTCGGTTGTCGCGTTGTCGGCCGTACGGGTGCGGCGCACCCAGGCGGCGTAGTCCGCGACGCGGATGATGTCGTCGTTGCTCAGGTACGCGGCCTTGACCAGCATGGGAATCCCGCGCTCGCCGATGAGGTAGCCGCATCCCTGGTTGTCGGGATCGACGGTGTTCGACGAGTAGCCCTTCTTCACCCAGCCGTGGCCGAGGATGATGTCCGAGGACACGTCGTTGGTGCAGCGGCCGGCGAACCGCCAGGCGAAGATGTCCCGCAGTGACGGCGGGATGATGTCCGAACTCGGACGTTGAGTCGCACCGGCGACGGTCACGGCTACCTTCCGGCCACGGGCGACAATGTCGCGCAGCAGCACGGAGAAGCGCTTCTGTTCTTTCTCGTCTCCGGCGGTTGCCGAGTAGTAGGCGATCTCGTCGATCGCTAGGAGGATGGCGCCGAAGGCGTCGCGGGGCTGGATCCTCTGTTGCCGCACGGAACGCAGGAACTTGTAGCGGTTGTCCATGACCACTTGCAGGCGTTCCAGAGTCAGGATTGCCAGCTCCAGATCCGGTCCGACGAACACGTCGGCGCAGTCCTCCCAGAGGCCGAGATCGACCTGCGTGCCGTCGAACAGGCACAGGTTGACGTCGTCGCAGAGGGTTGCCGTTCCGACGACGGTGTTGAGCAGCGACGACTTTCCCGCGCCGGGCTCGCCGCCCATGAGGATGTTGCGGAACGCCAGTGGCAGATAGACCGGCTGACCGAATTCGTCGATGCCGAGGAACAGCGGGTCGAAGAACGACAGGAGGCTTCCGACCGGGATGCTCGGGCCGGTGAACGGCGACACCGCGTTGCTGGAGTCACTCATGACGACCCACTTGCGGGTGCCTTGATCAGTGCGGAGACGCGGTTGATGTGTTCCGCGGTGAAGCAGGTCCGGACACCTGAGGTCGACATGCCAGCGGCGGCGGCGAGATCAGCGAGCCGGTACGGGCGAGGGTGGATGAACGTGCGGGCGTAGGCGACCAGGTCCCGGATGACCCGGTCCGCGTGGTCACGTTCGATGCGAGTAGCCGCGAGATCGGTCAGGACGTGATCGCGGCGAAAGGCGGGTACGGACATGACGCTCAATCCCCGATCAGATGAAGAGGGGGTCCGGCGTGGCGCTGGTGACCTGGGTCGATGGCCACGCCGGGACCGTGATGGAGGGTTCTTGACACGTACGTGTCAGGAAGGGTTAGGCGTAGTCGTTCGGGTCGATGTCGTCCGAGGGCGACGGTTCCGGTTGGCGTCCGCGACGCGACCGGGGTTCGTTGTCGTCCGGCGAGCGCCGAGGGCGCACCGGGACGTCGTTGAGGTTCACGCCGACCGGGGGTCCGGCCGGGGAGACCGGCGCGTTGGCCGGCATGTCGTCGGGCACGAAGTCCGGCAGACTCGACAGCACCGTGTCCTTGAGCGTGTCGCGGCGGGTGATGTCGAGACGGATCAACGCCGCGTACTTACGCGACGCACGGGTGACGCGGACCTCGTTGGCCCAGCAGCCCACAGCCAGTCGTTGCAACTGGCCTTCCTGCTCCAGGTCGTGCAGGGCGAGACCGGGCCGAAGCCAGACCCACACCCGTTCACCGGCCGGGGTAGGCCGGGCGAGCAGGATGAACGGCAGTGTGCCCTGCCGGTTCTTGGCGATGAATGCGGCGAAGCACATCCGCAGCCGATGCCGCACTGCCAGGCACCAGAACACCGACATCACACCGAACCGGATCACCCGGGCCAGAGCGGACGCGGCGAGCGCGACCACGACCACGAGCGACAGCCACAGCGGTGTGGAGGTCATCAGCAGCACCCAGCCGTAGACCAGGAAAGCGCCGATCAGGACCTCCGGCAGCCACCACCAGACCATCCTGATGACCGGCCACGCCAGGACCAGGAACCCGAGCAGAATGCCCAGGACGAAGCCCGACGCGATCCCCGTCAGGATGCCCAGGATCGGGTGCATGTAATGCGACGCGACAGTGCCGCCGAGCAGACCGGTCACGGTCAACGTGACCCAGAACGTGATGAGCGCCTTCCGGCGCTGGGTTTGCAGGACCGGGGCCTCAACGACCGTGACGGACTGCCCCCTGCCGTTGCCGCCGATCACCTTGCGGCGGCTAGACTTCTGCATGACGATTTCTCCCTCTCCGGAGGGCTAGGAGTTGCTGGAAGAGCAGGTGCGGGGCCGCTCATCGACGCCAATCTCTGGCGACCCCGCGTCCTGTGACTAGGTGGCCTCAGGAGCCAGACGGATAAGAAATCAGGCAGCCTTCAAAGCCGACGGGCCGGACAGAACCTCCAGACCGGACGCCTTGAAGGCGACACCGGAACGGGTCTTGCCGTTCTGCTCCGACACCCACGGCAGCGCCTCGAGGTCGACCGGGTGGACCTGGTCGCCGTCCTGGACGCTCGGACGCTCGGCGCTCACGATCGTGATGTTCATCTGAGCGCTCCACTTCTTGCCCGGGGTACGGCCACGCCCGAACACCGGCGCGGTCCACATCGGCAGGCCCGTGTCACGGGTGTCGAGCTTCTGAGCGCCCTTGTCGTCGAGCTTCGGCATGATCTCGTCCGCCATCTCGAAGATGACGCCGGTGGTGTTCAGCAGCAGACGCGGCTGAGTGCTGATGCGGGGCTGGTTTGCCATGAAACTGACTCCTCAAGTAGTGAGTCCCAGAGGGGACTCGTGATCCATAGGCCAGTCAGTCTGTACTGACTAGACAATGACAACGATGACTTGACCCACTGCGTCTGTCAAGGGTTTCGCCTAGACTGTCTAGACGATGCAGTTAGGAGACAACCCGTGCCCGTTTCGCGGCGAGGGCAACTACCCGTTTGGCAGCAGATCGCCGAGGAGCTTCGGACCTCGATCAACGATGGAACGCTGTTGCCGGGCTCACGCCTGCCCACTGAAGCTGAGCTGACCGAGCGTTACCAAGTCGCCCGCAACACCGCTCGACAAGCTCTGACCGCCTTGGTCAATGAAGGACTCGTAACTCCCGCTCGACCGCGCGGGTACTTCGTGCGAGATCGGAAGCCGCTCTACTACCGGCCCCAGCAGGAGTTCCGGCCAAGGCCGCTATCTCCTGAGATGGATATCTTCCTGGCTGAGCACTCGGCCGATGGCCGGCAGCCAGCGCAGTCCATCGAGGTGGCAATCGTCGATCCGCCTAGGGACGTCAAGAAGCGGCTGAACCTCGGTGACGGGGAACTGGCGGTCGTGCGTCGCCGGGTTCGTTACCTCGACGGGGAACCGTTCCACACGAACGACAGCTACTTTCCCCTGCGATTAGTCCAAGACACCGAGATTATGCGTCCCGAGGACATCGCTCGTGGAGCTAACCAGGTGCTTGCAGAGGTTGGATATTTGCAAGTTCGGGCTCTGGACGAGTTCTACGTTCGGATGCCAACGCCTGACGAAGCACGGCGGCTCAGTATCGGACCTGGAACGCCGATCGCCTATCACCTGGTAACCGGCCTTACGGAAGAAGGGCAGCCGGTGCGAGTCGTGCTCAATGTTCTTCCAGGAGACCGTCACGTCATCGCGTTTGAACGGACGCGCGTGGCCCTGCCAACACAGGCGGCGGAATGATGGTTGTTATCAAACGTGCAACCGCTGACGATGTCGAAACGGTGCTGAGCCTCCACGCCGAAGCCTCAGCGTGGCTAGCCGCCAAGGGCACCGACCAGTGGCAACCTGACGCCGTTGGGCGGAAAACCCGTGACAAGGTGAAAAATAGCATCGCAAAAAACGTCGCCTCAGGAACATGCTGGCTGGCCTGTGAAGGATCGACCGTGGTGGGCACCATCTCGGTTGACAGCTTCGCCGATCCTGAGTTCTGGAAAGACGAGGACAACCCGGGCGATGCCGTGTATGTGCATCGGATGATCGTTCGGCGAGACCATGCGGGCCGAGGGATCGGAAAGGTCCTGCTACGCCTAGCCGAAGAGGTAGCCCGAAACTCCGGACGCCACTGGGTGAGGCTCGACGCCTGGAGTACTAATGAGGGCCTTCACGGCTACTACCGCAGCATCGGATTTCAGAACGTTCGGACGCTCCGATTCAACCACCGAGGGTCAGGCGCTCTCTTCCAGAAGCCGGTTGAAGAGCGGGTAGAGCCACCTGAGTTCATGTGGCGGACAGGCGAACCAGTGTCTAGATCTTTGTGAGAACTTTCTATACGGGTTCAAGGCGGCCAGCTCCGCCGGCCGCTCGCGCCGCCCAGCAGGGCCGGGCCGGAGGCCCGCCGCCAGCGCCTCTGCTTCGCGGCAGCGCCAGCGGTTCCAGCCCTGCGGCAGGCGCGACACAACAAGTCCCCGGATCTGCCGAAGGTTCGGCTCTGATCCGGGGACTTCCTTAATGTGGTCACGTTTGCGGCCTACCAGCGCCCATTATTGTCAGCGATAATCGTGGCCGCTCGGGAGAACTTGCTCGCAGCATCTCCAATGTTGATGTTGGACAGTATGTCGGCGGCCGTCGCGAGGGACTGAGCCGCTTCCGCAAGCTGCCCTGGATTCAGCATTTGGCCAGCGGTGCTAAGACCTGCTGCGCTCGCCGCCAAATCTAGGTTCGAGAGGACCTCGGCAGCATATGCAAGACCGCTCGCGGCGCTGTCTAAGTTGGCGGTGCTCAGGATCTCTGCCGAGTAGGCGAGGGATGCTGCGGTGCTTCGATCTACGCCCCAGCTCGGGTCTGAAACAGCCGAGATTAGTTGCCTGAGTTCCGTCAGCGTGTCGGCGCTAGCGGTACCTGCCTCCTCCAGTTGGTCAGCAATACGCTCGAGTCGCGCAATAGGCGGCTCGAAAACGTCCAGAAGTAGCTCCGAAACTTGCTCGTCAGAGATCGGGCCTAGACTTGCCAGTACCTCGGTGTTATCACCCTCGTGGCGCTGTTTCATGGCAAGCAGTCGATCGGGAGGGTACAGCTTTTCGCCGGTTCGCCTGTCGTCTACTTCGTTGTGATGGGCATAGCACAGCAGCAGCAAGAACTTAAAAGAATTCCTGTCCTCGCCAGGAGGTAGGAGTGAATAGCGCGGCGATCTCGGCATGACGCCGTACACATGCGCCACCATGGCGTTCTTCTGATAAGTCTTTGGGCGTACCTCCTTGACCACAGGTTCCGGACACGAATCGAAGTAGCACCGGCCGTTACTCAATGCCCAAATCGCCGCCTCAGTGGCGGCCGGTATTGAAGCACGCTGCGAAGTCATAGTCCCGAAGCTACCGACATGACTACAGAACGAGAAGACTTGACTACGCGGCGAATCCGTGGGGGTCTCAAACCACTGCCCTCGCCGGGCGGGCTGGCTCCCGGGATGGACGCTGGCTGCTCGTCTTTTGCAGAGAGTGATAGTTGCGGTGGGTCGGGGTCATCCCGCTCGCCTGCCCGGAGGGATGCCAGACCTCCGCCAGGTCGTCAAACGATGAGGCTATTTGACGACCTGGCGGAGGCCCGGCATGGCGGAGCCCAGGCGACCGGGATGACCCCTTGGGGGTTGATTCGAGGGCGTCCTCGGGGCGTCGGGGCGTCTCCGGGGCGTCCGACGGCGACTGATGATGACCAACGTCGCCCAGTAACACCTATATATAAGGAGAGGTCAGCGCCGCCATCGCGGTGGTGACCTTGAGGGCGGCGGACGAGCCGGCCTGTACGCCGGATTCTGTGGCCGGTGACCCTGGGGTCGCCGGTGGCGGCCATCCATCTAGGCCTGCCGTTGCCGGCAGGCTCGAGCAGCCTACCCGCAGGCTCGGGCGAGCAGCCCTCGAACGCCTGCGCCGGCCACCGCCTTGCGGCAGTGGCCTTGCTTGGCCTTGCTCCGGGTGGGGTTTACCGAGCCACCCCGGTCACCCGGGGTGCTGGTGAGCTCTTACCTCACCGTTTCACCCTTACCCTCCCCGAAGGGAGGGCGGTCTGTTTTCTGTGGCACTTTCCCGCGGGTCGCCCCGGGTTGCCGTTAACAACCACCCTGCTCTGCGGAGTCCGGACGTTCCTCGGCGGCGCCCCTGCGGGCGCCGACGCGGCCGCCCAGCCGACTCGTCCGTCGCGCCGCCATCCTACGTGCCGGGGAGGTCGTGGGCCGGGCGGGGAGCAAGATCACCGGGCCGGGTGGGCGGGGAGCACGTAGATTCACTGCCACCATGGATTTCACGCACATCCTGCTTCTCGCCGCGGCCGGCGTCGCGGCCGGGGCGGTGAACGCGATCGCCGGCGGTGGGTCGCTGATCACCTTTCCGAGCCTGATCGCGACCGGGCTGCCGACGGTGGCCGCGAATGTCACCAACTCGGTCTCGGTCTTTCCGGGGTATGTGTCCAGCGTCGTGGGCAGCCGGGCCGACCTGGCCGGTCAGGGGCGGCGGGTGCGGGCCGCGCTGCCGGCCGCGGTCCTCGGATCGGCCGCCGGGTGTGCGCTGCTGCTGCTCACCCCGGAGCGGGCGTTCGAGATCGTGGTGCCGTTCCTGGTGCTGGGGGCGGCGGCGACGCTGGCGTTCCAGGAGCGGCTGCGCGGGCTGGTCGGGCATCCGCGGGCGATGTCACAGCGGCGGGCCGCGGTCACCCTACCGACCGTGGTGTTCGCCGGTGCTGTCTACGGTGGGTATTTCGGCGCCGCGCTCGGGGTGATGTACGTGGCGGTGCTGGCGCTGATCCTCGACGAGTCGCTGCAGCGGATCAACGCGCTGAAGAACGTGCTGTCGGCGACGGTCGGGTTCGTGACGCTGGTGGTGTTCGCCGCGTTCGCGGACGTGGACTGGGGTGCGGTGGCGATTCTGGCGCCGGCCGCGATCGTCGGGGGTTACGTTGGGGCGCGGCTCGCACGGCGTCTGCCGCAGCGGGTGCTGAAATACGTCATCGTCACGTTCGGTACGACGGTGGGCCTCATCCTGCTCTTCCGTGCCGTCACCGGCTGACCGTCGGTCACAGCGCCTGGATCTTGGGCCTTCGTCGACCGCGGGCGGTGTGTCAGGACTCAAGATCGCGCGGGATGGCAACCAACGCTCAAGATCGGGCGGGAGAGTGGCGGCCGCTCGGGATTGCCGCGGGGCGGGTCGGGCCGGGGGCCGGGGAACGGGTGCTTTGGCCGTACAAAATGGGGGTTGGGAAGAGGGTGACCGGAAATCACCAGCCGGCGGCGCGCGGGAACTGATGGCGGCGGATGCCGCCGGCCAGGTTGAGCAGCAGCTCCAGAGCGTCCTCCTCGTCGAGGCCGTGCAGGCTGCGGCAGGGGAGGGCGCGTAGCGCGCGAGGGAGTTCGGCGGCGTCGAGTCGCAGAACGATCAGCCGGCCGACGATCGCCGGCGCCCGTAGCAGGGTGGCCCAGTCGGCGGCGGTGGCCCGGTGTTCGGCGGAGATCAGCAGGAGCACCGGGGTTGTGCCGCCGAGGCCGCCGGCGAGGCGGCGCACGAAGCCGGGGCCGGCCGGGTCGAGGTGGACGTCGTGGCCGGCGGCGCGCAGCTCCAGAGCGATCCATTGTGCCCAGGGTTCGTCGGCGACGGCGTGGGAGACGAGTACGGGCACGCCCCCAGAATGCCGGACCGGGGTCCACAGTGCTGTCCGCGGTTCGACGTCCGTCGTTGGAGGGGTGTGAGAATGTCGTCCGTTGACGTGCAACTTGCACAACTCATAGTGTCGAAGCCGTGACTGCGGGTGGATCCTGGGGGAAACAGGTGAGCCTGGTCACGGGGGAAATCCTGGCAAAGCATCCGAAATCGAGGAGCGCTCGATGACTGTCGCGATCGGGATCAATGGGCTCGGGCGGATCGGCCGAAGTGTGACCCGGATCGTGGCTTCCGCCTCGAACCCGGGCGTGCAGATCGCCGCGGTCAACGACGTCGCGTCGACCGACAAACTGGCCTACGGGCTGCGCCGGGACAGTGTCCGCGGCGCCTTTCCGGGGACGGTGACCGCGAGCGGGGACTACCTCGTGGTGAACGACCACGCCATTCGGGCATTCCACCACGAGCGCCCGGAGCGGATTCCCTGGGCGGAGGAGGGCGTCGACGTGGTCATCGAGGCCACCGGCCGGTTCCGCGCCGGGGCGGCGGCCCGTTTTCACATCACCCACGGTGGCGCCCGTAAGGTGGTGATCAGCGCCTCCGCCGACGACCCGGACGCGTTCCTGGTGGTCGGCGCGAACCACAAGAGTTACGACCCGGCGCTGCACGACGTCGTCTCCCCGGCCTCGTGCGGGGTGAACGCGCTCACCGTGATGGCGAAGGTGCTGCTCGACCGGTTCGGGCTGCGGTCGGTGAACACGTCGGTGATGCTGGCCGCCCAGAGCTGGCAGCGGGTGCAGGACTCGCTGGTCGGCACGTCCCGGGAGGATCCGCGGCTGGGCCGGGCCGCCGGCGAGAGCATCATCCCGCACAACTATGTGGTCGGTGACCTGGTCCGGGTGGCGCTGCCGGAGATCGGCGAGATGCGGTACAGCTACTACTGCGTACCCACCCCGATCGGCTCGCTCGCCGAGCTGTCCGGGCAGACCGACCGGCCGGTGACCGCCGACGAGGTCAACCGGGCGATGGCCGAGGCGGCGGCCGGGCCACTGCGCGGCATCCTGGCGTACGACCCGGACCCGACCGTGTCGATCGACGTGAAGAACAACCCGGCGTCCTGCCTGTTCGATCCCTCCGGCACGCAGACCACCGCGGACGGTGGGGTGAAGGTGCGCGGCTGGTTCGACAACGAGTGGGGCTTCTCCAACCGGTTGCTGGATCTGGCGAGGCTGGTGGGCGACCGTTTACCGGTTCCGTCCAGCCGGGTGACGTGGAGCGTCGCCTAGGCTTTCCCCGTGATCGACCTGTCTGACGTGCGGGCCGCGGCGAAACGTGTCGAGGGCCGGGTCCGGCGCACCCCGGTGCTCGCGGCCGGGCCGGATCTCTGGTTCAAGCTGGAGTTCCTCCAGCACGCCGGGTCGTTCAAGACCCGGGGCATGTTCAACCGGATCGTCGATCCACCGGCGGCCGGGATCGTCGCGGCCTCCGGCGGCAACGCCGGCCTCGCCGCCGCCTACGCGGCCCGTGAGCTCGGCGTCGCGGCCGAGGTGTTCGTGCCGGTCACCGCCCCGGCGGTCAAGGTGGCGAAGCTCGGCGAGCTGGGCGCGCGGGTGGTCCAGGAGGGCGGGGAGTACGCGGAGGCGTACGCCGCGGCGACGATCCGTGCCGGAGAGACCGGCGCCCTGTTCTGCCACGCCTACGACGATCCGGAGATGGTGGCCGGGAACGGAACCATCGGGTTGGAGCTGCTGTCGCAGGTGCCGGACGGGTTCGGCGCCGTGCTGGTGGCGGTGGGCGGCGGTGGCCTGATCGGCGGGCTTCGTGCCGCTCTCTCGCGAGATATCCGGATCGTCGGAGTCGAGCCGGTCACCTCGTGCGCCTTCCATGCCGCGCAGCAGGCCGGTCACCCGGTGGACGTGCCGGTCTCGGGTGTGGCGGCGGATTCGCTGGGCGCCCGGCGAATCGGGGACGTCGGGTTCGCCCTGGCGCGTGACGCGACCTCCGTGCTGGTCGAGGACGACGCGATCGTCGACGCCCGCCGGAGACTGTGGGACGACTACCGGATCGTGGTCGAGCACGGCACCGCCGCCGCGTACGCCGCCCTGCTCACCAAGGCCTATCAGCCCGAACCGGGCGAGCGCGTGGTGGTGCTGCTCTGCGGGGCCAACACCGATCCGGCCGACCTGACCACCCGGCCGGGCCTGTGATCCGCGACCCACAGACAAGCATGGCCACCTCATGAACCGCCGCGTACGGTCGATCCGTACTTGAAGTATCAAGTGCACAGGGAGAGGGCATGCCGGTTCGTACGCGCGTCATCGTTCCGCTGGAGTTCCCCGACGGGTACCGCACCACCGCTGAGGTGATCACCTTCACCGGCCTAGCCGACGGGAAGGAGCACCTCGCGCTCGCTCTGGGCGACGTCGCGGAGGCCGGGGTGCCGCTCGTCCGCATGCACTCCGAGTGCATGACCGGGGACGTCTTCGGCTCACAGCGCTGCGACTGCGGCCCACAGTTGCGGGAAGCCGTGGAGCAGATCGCCGAGACCGGCGGTTACCTGCTCTACCTGCGCCAGGAGGGCCGCGGTATCGGGCTGTACGCGAAGCTCGACGCGTACGCCCTCCAGGACCTCGGGATGGACACGTACGAGGCGAACCGGGCACTCGGCCACGGCGACGACGAGCGGGACTACACCGCCGCCGCGCAGATGCTCCAGGCGCTCGGCGCGCCCGTCGTCGACCTGCTCACCAACAACCCGGACAAATCCCGCCAACTGCGGGATCTCGGTGTCGAGGTGCGGGCGGTCCGGCGGACCGGGGTGCACGCCTCCCCGGTGAACGTCCGCTACCTCCAGGCGAAGGTGACGCACACCCAGCACACGATCGATCTGGCCCCGGCGTCCTGAGGTTTTCCCTCAGTTTTCCCCGGGCGCGCCGAACCAGGGAACGTGGGAATCGAGGGAGTGAACTCGCGCATCGCGGAGATCCAGAGCCGGATCATCGCCTTGCAGACTCAGCGGGCCGGGACCACGTCGGCGAGCGTCACGTCCGCCCAGGGCACCTTCGCCAGTCATCTCCAGGGCGCGATCGCGTCCACCGCACCGACCGGCCAGACCTACAAACTCAACAGCAAGGGCATTCCGGAAGATCTTGCCGCGTACGGGAACGGCAAGATCCCGGAGACCGCCCTGGGCCGGGTCGGCAACACCGGGCACAAGCTCTGGGCGCCGGCGGCCGAGTCGCTGAACGGGATGATCGAGGACGCCCGGCGGGACGGCGTGGAGATCGGCATCACCGACTCCTACCGCCCCTACGCCGAGCAGGTCGACCTGGCCCGGCGTAAGGGCCTCTACTCGCAGGGTGGTCTGGCGGCCAAGCCCGGCACCAGCGAACACGGCTGGGGCATGGCCACCGACCTGGACCTCAACGCCAAGGCGCTCTCCTGGATGCGCAAGAACGCCGGCAACTACGGCTTCGTGGAGAACGTGGCCCGGGAGTCGTGGCACTGGGCGTACCGTCCCCCTACCTGATCTCAGGCGCGGCTTCCAGACGCGACTCTCGGCGCGGCTCTCAGGCGCGGCAGATGATCTCGCCGTGCGGGATGATCAGCCACCCGTCCGGATCGCCGGCCCATTGCCGCCAGCCGGCCGAGATCCGTTCCAGATCGGCCTCGGTGGCCGCACCGGTGCGCAGCGCCGTGGCGGCCATCTCCGACTTCAGCACCCGCTCCTCCCACATGCCGCCCCACCACTGCCGGTCCTCGTCGTCGGCGAAGCACCACACGCTCGCTGTCGCCGTGACGTCGGTGAACCCGGCCGCCCGCGCCCAGGACAGCAGCCGCCGCCCGGCGTCCGGCTCACCGCCGTTGCCGCGGGCCACCCGCTGATAGAGGTCCAGCCACTCGTCCAGCCCGGGCATCAGCGGGAACCAGGTGAAGGCCGCGTAGTCGCTGTCCCGGGCCGCGACCACGCCACCCGGCCTGGTCACCCGGCGCATCTCACGCAGCGCCCGGACCGGGTCGGACACGTGCTGGAGCACCTGGTGGGCGTGCACCACGTCGAAGCTGTCGTCCGGGAAATCCAGGGCGTGCACGTCGCCGACGGCGAAGTCGACGTTCGCCAGACCGCGCCGCGCGATCTCGGCGCGGGCCAGGCCCAGCGCCTCGCCGGTCTGCTCGAGGGCGGTCACCCGGCCGGGCGCCACCAGCTCCGCCAGCTCGGCCGTGATGGTGCCCGGGCCGCATCCGACGTCCAACAGGGAAATTCCGGAGGAAAGATGCGGCAGCAGGTACGCCGCCGAATTCTCTGCGGTGCGCCAGCGGTGCGAGCGCAAGACCGACTCGTGGTGTCCATGGGTGTAGGTCGCCATGGACCTCACGCTAGGCCTGTCGTCCGATAATGTGGGACAGTCATCCCATATATTGAGCAACCTGATTTCAGGATCAGCAGTTCAGAACGTATTTTGGTGGCCATGAGGATCGGTATCGTCGGCGCGACGGGTCAGGTCGGTGGCGTCATGCGCCGCATTTTGGCCGAGCGCGAGTTCCCTGTTACCCAGCTTCGGCTCTTCGCCTCCGCGCGGAGCGCGGGCCGCACGATTCCGTGGGGCGACGGCGAGGTGACCGTCGAGGACACCGCCACGGCAGACTACTCCGGCCTCGACATCGTGCTCTTCTCCGCGGGCAAGGGCGGCTCGAAGGAGTTCGCGCCGCG
Organism: Actinoplanes hulinensis; assembly: GCF_019429605.1. Taxonomy (NCBI): domain Bacteria; kingdom Bacillati; phylum Actinomycetota; class Actinomycetes; order Micromonosporales; family Micromonosporaceae; genus Actinoplanes; species Actinoplanes hulinensis. The sequence continues at coordinate 198,185 of NZ_JAHXZI010000012.1, forward strand.
CTTCGCCGAGGCGGGCGCCGTCATCGTCGACAACTCGTCGGCGTACCGGATGGATCCGGACGTCCCGCTCGTCGTCGCCGAGGTCAACCCCGGCGCCGCCCGCGTCCGCCCGAAGGGCATCATCGCCAACCCCAACTGCACCACCATGGCCGCCATGCCGGTGCTGCGGCCGCTGCACGACGAGGCCGGGCTGGTGTCCTTCATCGCCACCACCTACCAGGCGGTCGGCGGCGCCGGCCTCGCCGGTGTGGCCGAGCTCGACGAGCAGATCAAGAAGGTCGCCGACCGGGCCACCGAGCTCACCCACGACGGCTCGGCGGTCGAGTTCCCCGAGTCCAAGGTCTTCCCGAAGCCGATCGCGTTCAACGTGATCCCGCAGGCCGGCTCGTTCGTCGACGACGGCAGCTTCGAGACCGACGAGGAGCAGAAGCTCCGCAACGAGAGCCGCAAGATCCTGGATCTGCCCGGGCTGCTGGTCTCCGGCACCTGCGTGCGCGTCCCGGTCTTCACCGGGCACTCCATCCAGGTGAACGCCCGGTTCGAGCGGCCGCTCAGCGTCTCCCGCGCACGGGAGATCCTGGCCGCCGCGGCCGGCGTCGAGCTTTCCGACGTGCCCACCCCGCTCCAGGCGGCCGGTCGCGATCCGTCCTACGTGGGCCGTTTCCGGGTCGACCCCACCGCGGAGAACGGTCTGTCGTTCTTCATCTCCAACGACAACCTGCGCAAGGGCGCCGCGCTCAACGCCGTCCAGATCGCCGAGCTGGTCGCCGCCGAGCTTCGCTGACGACCCACTTCTCGCGAACCGCACCGCCCCGGCCGAACACTCGGCCGGGGCGGTCTTTCTTCCACAATGGAAATCCGGGGACATTTTGCCCGAATCGGTAGCGCTTGGCCGGTTTTAGCGGCACAGTGATGGAATGAACGACAGTGGGCTGGGCGGATCAGGCTACTTCTGGTGCCTCCGCGACCACCGGGTGGAGAGCGGCGACGACGTGTGCCCCGCTCAATACCGGCTCGGTCCCTACGCCACGGCTGACGAAGCGACGCGGGCACTCGAGACGGTCGAGAAGCGCAATGCCGAGTGGGATGCCGAGGACGCCCGCTGGACAGGGGAAGCCAGCTGACGTCAAGCGCCGTATCGGCGTCTGCAGTCATTCCGCAAGGAGGAACACCTCGATGCCCGCTGCCAAAAAAGCCTCAAACCCCAGACCCCCATCCGGTACGGGCAATCGCACAGCCACCGGCACCACCCGATCCACGCAGGCACCCCGGTCCGCGGTGGCCGCGGGTTCCGCTCGGGCGGCGAAGGGCGCGGTCGCGGCGAGCAGCACCGTGTCGGCGCGGGCGGTCACCGCTCGCGCCACGATCACGACCCCGGTTGCTCGGCCGGCCGCCGCGGCGGGAAAGACGCCGGGGGCGAAGAGCGCGGCCGAGGCGTCCGGAGCCGAGAACACCGGCACGGCCAAGACACGTGCGACGAAGAACGCCGGCGGGGGCAAGGCGGTCGTGGCCAGGATTCCCGGCGTGGGGAAGACGCCCGGAACCAAGGGCGCCGGCGTGGCGAAGACGGTCGCGGGCAAGGGTGCCGGCACGAGGAAAGTGGTTGCCGCCAAGGGCACCGGCTCAGGGAAGACGACGGGTACGCGGCGGGTCGCCGCCGCTCTGGGCAACATCCCGAAGAACCAGGTGACCGTTTCCACGGGCATTGACGAGGAACACTCGGAGGATCCGGCACGCGGCCAAGGCGACGTGCCGGTCGATGAGGTGCCGTTCGTCGGCGACTGGTTCCGGCCGGATCGTGGCCCCGCCCAGCCGGCCCGGACCTCCGACCAGTGGGGCGCCGACCGGCCCGACCTGGAGGCGCTCGACACCGAGACCACACCGGGCCGAACCGAACCCGGCACCGCCGCCGGCTCCGGGCGAACCGGACCTGGCACCGAACCCGGCTCCGGGCGAACCGGGCTCGGCACCGAGGACGATTCCGACGGCGGGACCGGGGGTGCCGCGGGCAGCGGTTCTGCCGGGCCCACCGATCCGCGGGTCTCCAGCGCGGACGCGAGAGAACTCAGCCCCGCCCACCGGGCCGATGACGAGTTCGAGGATTGGGACGACGACGCCCTCACCCCGGCGGCGGACGCCGCCTCCGAACTCGCTGAGGTGACGGACCGGCCGGTCATCGAGCCGGCTGCCGGCAGGCAGGCCGGAACGGCAGCTGGACTGCGGTCCGGCAAGAGCCCGGCCGCGATGACCGCCGGGAACCTGAACGGCAAGGCGAGCCCCGCCGGGACCGAGGCGGCCGAGCGCGGGGAATTCGAGGAGGCGCCCGGTTCCCCGGCATCCGGGTCGGCGGTCGGCACGGCCACCCCGGCAAAGAAGGCGGGGACCAGAGCAGCCGGGGCAGGAACCAAGTCTGCGGCCAAGTCGGCTGCGGCCAAGGCGACTGCCGCCAAGGCGACTGCCGCCAAGGCGACTGCCACCAAGGCGACTGCCACCAAGACGGCAGCCACCAAGGCGACCGCGACCAAGACGGCAGCCACCAAGGCGACCGCGACCAAGACGGCAGCCGCCAAGACGGCAGCCAAGTCCGTTGCCAAGAAGGCGGCTGGAGCAGCCAAGACGACCGGTGCCAAGACGGCCGGGACAACGACGACCAAGAAGGTTGGTGCGGTGAAGGCCGCTCCGGCCAGGGGAAGAGCGGCTGTCGAGGCGACCCCGGCAAAGGCTGCCAAGGCCACGAAGAAGGCCACATCCGTCAAGGCCACCCCCGCCAAGACGACACCGGCTAAGGCGACCGCCGCGAAGACCGCGGCCAAGAAATCCACGGCGGCGAAGTCGGCCACCACGAAGTCCACAGCGGCCAAGACCGCGGGCACCAAAGCTACAGCGGCCAAGGCCGGCGGTGCGAGGACCACCGCGGCGAAGGCCGGCGCGAAGGCCATTGCGGTGAAGGCTGGTGCGAAGGCGACCGCGGTGAAGGCCGGCGCGAAGGCCACTGCGGTGAAGGCTGGTGCGAAGGCCACTGCGGCGAAGGCCGGCGCGAAGGCCACTGCGGTGAAGGCTGGTGCGAAGGCCACTGCGGCGAAGGCCGGCGCGAAGGCCACTGCGGTGAAGGCTGGTGCGAAGGCCACTGGGGCGAAGGCGGCTGGTATTAAAGCCAGCGCGGTGAAAGCTGGTGCTAAAGCCACGGGGGCGAAGGCGATTGGTGCCAAAGCTCCTGCGGCCAAGGCCGCTGGCGCGACGGCCGCCGGAACCAGAACGGCCGGGGCGAAAGCCACTGCGGCGAAGGCTGCTGGGACGAAACGGGCCGCGATCGGGACCGCTGGAGCGAAAGCCAGCGGGTCTCAGACGGCGGGTGCCAAGACGGCGGTAGGCACCAAAGCCAGCGGGGCGAGGGCAACTGGGGCGAAGGCCGCTCCGGCCAAGTCGACCGCCGCCAAGTCGACCGCCGCCAAGTCGACCGCCGCCAAGTCGACCGCCGCCAAGTCGACGGCCGCGAGGTCAACGGCCAAGGCGACGGCTGCCAAAGCAACGGCGACCAAGTCGACGGCAGCTAAGTCAGCGGCGGCTAAAGCGGCGGCCGTCAAATCGACTGCCGCCAAAGCGACCGCGAGTAAGGCGGCGGCCAAGACGACTGCGAGTAAGGCGGCGGCCAAGACGACGGCGGGCAAAGCGGCCAAGACCACCGGGGTGAAGGCGACGGCGAGCAAGGGCGTCAAGGCCACCGGAGTGAAGGCGACGGCGGGCAAGGCCGGTGGCACGACTGGTTCCGGGAGGTCGGCGGCGGCCAAGACCGCGGCCGCGAAGGTGTCGGCGGGCGGAGTGGCGACGGCCCGGACAGCCGGTACCAAGGCCGTCGCCGGGAAGTCGGCGGCACGATCCTCCACCCGGGCAGGAGCGGCCACGACCGGGGGAGCGGTGACGGCAGGTCGCTCCGCCGGTGCGAAGGCCACAGCCGCGAAGGCCACAGCCGCGAAGGCCACAGCCGCGAAGGCCACAGCCGCGAAGGCCACGACCGCGAAGGCCACGACCGCGAAGGCCACGACCGCGAAGGCCGCCAAGAGGATCAACGGATCGGGTACGACCGGAGCGGGCCGTGCTACCGGTAACGCGGCCAAGGCGACGCGGGTGTCGCGCACTTCCGGGGCCAACTCGGTGGCGGACGGCGCCCCCGGTGGTGGCCGGAGCGCTCGCAACACAGCCAAGGCCGTACCGGTGACAGCCTCGCGAGCGGCCACCCGCCGCCGGTGAGTGAAAGCGGGCCACGCCGATCGGCGTGGCCCGCGCCGTTCCGGCCCGCTGCCCGGGGAGTGATGGGCGGTGGGTGGGATGGGGACGGTGGGGGTATGCCTTGGCGGGGCTTCGTCGTCGTGGGGGAGCGATGGAGCCGGGCTTGAGGATCGCCGGCCTGATAGGAATGTCGCGTGCCGATCAAAGTGGTGGTGGCTCCGCAGATCGACTTCTCGGGGCTGCGGCGGGAGCTGGGGTTGCCGGGTGAGTTCCCGGCGGCGGTGCTGTCCGAGGCTGAGGAGAGCGCGCGGGTCACGCCGCTGCCGGGGGTGGACCGGACCGGGGTGGAGTTCGTGACTCTCGATCCGGCGTCTTCCCGGGATCTCGATCAGGCGGTTCATCTGAGCCGGCGGGCCGGGGGCGGCTATCGGGTGCGGTATGCGATCGCCGATGTGGCGGCGTATGTGCGGCCCGGTGGCGTGCTGGAGGCGGAGAGCTGGGCTCGGGGGCAGACCGTCTATCTGCCGGACGGGCGGATTCCGCTGCACCCGCCGGTGCTCAGCGAGGGCGCGGTGAGCCTGCTGCCGGACGGGGACCGGGCGGCCGTGGTCTGGACGATCGACCTGGACGGCGACGGGGAGACGGTCGCGGTCGAGGTGGAACGGGCCCGGGTTCGCAGCCGCGCCAAACTGGACTACGAGACGGTGCAGCGGCAGATCGACGCGGGCACCGTGCCGGAGCCGCTGGCGCTGCTGCCGGAGATCGGCACTCTGCTGGCCCGGCGGGCCGCCGAGCGGGGTGCGGTGAATCTGCCGTTGCCCTCGCAGGAGGTGGAGCGGGATGGCGACGGCTGGCGGCTCGTGCTGCTGGCGCCGCTGCCGGTCGAGGAGCACAACGCGCAGATCTCGCTGCTCACCGGTATGGCCGCGGCCCGGATCATGCTGGCCGGTGGGATCGGGCTGCTGCGTACCATGCCGGCGCCGAAACCGGAGGCGGTGCAGACGTTGCGCGCCGCCGCCGGGCCGCTCGGCGTGACGTGGCCGGCCGGCGCCTCGGTGGGTGAGGTGGTGGCGTCGGTGGACCCGTCCGGCCCGCGCGGGGCCGCCTTCCTGGACCAGGCCGCCGACCTGCTGCGCGGCGCCGCCTACACCGCCTTCGGCGCTGACACGCCGTCGACGCCCGGCAGCGGCAGCGGCGTGCGCCCCGAGGCCGGAGACGGTGGGGCGCGGGGTGGGCCGGCGAAGGCCGGAGACGGTGGGGCGCGGGGTGGCCGGGGAGGGGCGGAAGTGCCCGCGGAGACCGGGCACGGCGGGGTGGGTGCGCCGTATGCGCATGTCACGGCGCCGTTGCGACGGCTCGCGGATCGGTATGCCACAGAGATCTGTCTCGCGCTGTACGCCGGAAGGGCTGTCCCGGACTGGGCGATGGAGGCTCTGCCCCGGCTGCCGAAGGCGATGTCGTCCACGGACCGGGTCGCCTCGGCGGCCGACCGGGGCGCGATCGACCTGGCCGAGGCGGTTCTGCTGGAGGGCCGGGTCGGGGAGGTCTTCGAGGCGGCGGTGCTGGACCGGGACGAGCCGTCCGGCAAGCGCCCAGCCGGCGGCACGATCGCGCTGGACGACCCGGCGGTCCGGGCCAAGTGCCTGGGTGACCTGCCGCTCGGCAGCCGGATCGACGTGCGGCTCACCGCGGCCGACCCGGTGACCCGCACGGTCCGTTTCGAGCGCGCGTGACCGGTGGCCCGGCGAGGACAGGACGGGGCCCGCGGCGGAAAGCGCTGCGGACCCCGTACCGGAAAATGGGTTTGATCTAGAAGGTGTGCTCCGCGGCCGGGAATTCGCCGCCACGGACCTCGGCGGCGAATTGTCGCGTGGCCTCGGTGAGGGCGCCGGCCAGGTCGGCGTAGCGCTTGACGAAGCGCGGCGCCTTGCCGGTGCGGAGACCGGCCATGTCCTGCCAGACCAGCACCTGGGCGTCGGTGTCGGGGCCGGCGCCGATGCCGACCGTGGGGATCGGCAGTTCCTTGGTGACCTGCTTGGCGACGTCGCCGGGGACCATCTCCAGGACCACGGCGAAGGCGCCCGCGTCGGCGACCGCGCGGGCGTCGGAGAGGACCTCGGCGCCCTCGTTCTCCCGGCCCTGGACGCGGTAGCCGCCGATGGCGTGCTCACGTTGCGGGGTGAAGCCGATGTGCGCCATCACCGGGATGCCGGCGCCGGTGATCGCCTCGATCTGCGGGGCCATCCGGCGGCCGCCCTCGAGCTTGACGGCGTGGCAGCCGCCCTCCTTCATGAACCGGACGGCGGTGCGCAGGGCCTGGGTGGGGCCCTCCTCGTAGCTGCCGAACGGCAGGTCGCCGACGATCAGGGCGGTCTTGGTGGCCCGGACGACGGCGCGGACCAGCGGCAACAACTCGTCGATGGTGACCGGGACGGTGGTCTCGTACCCGAAGACGTTGTTGGCCGCCGAGTCACCGACGAGCAGGACCGGTACGCCGGACTGGTCGAAGATCTGTGCGGTGTACATGTCGTAGGACGTGAGCATCGGCCAGCGGTCGCCGCGGACCTTGGCGTTGAGCAGGTCGCGGGTGCGGACCCGGCGGGTGGGCGGGCCGCCGTACAGGGTCGGAATCTCCGACATCGTTCAACTCCTCCCTCGAGGCCGCGTGGATGCGGTCCCCGGGTCCGCACATCCTCGCACTTCCCATCCGACCACCCCGCCCCCCGCCCTTAAAAAGGAACTAAAATCCTCGTCCTTCGCGAAACAGGTTGGTAATAGGGAGGCGACGATCACGGCCGAACGCCTTCCCGGAGATCTTGGTGCCCGGGGCGGACTGGCGCCGCTTGTACTCCGCGAGGTCGATCATGCGGAGCGTCCGGTCGACCAGGGCCGGGTCGTTGCCGGCCGCGATCAGCTCGTCGCGGCCCAGGTCGCGGTCCACGTACCCCTTGATGATCGGGTCGAGGATCTCGTAGTCGGGCAGCGAGTCGGAGTCCTTCTGGCCGGGGCGCAGCTCGGCGCTCGGCGCCTTGGTGATCGAGTTCTCCGGGATCGGGGGCGTGCCGGGCTGGGTGTTCCGCCATCGTGCGAGCTGCCACACCATGGTCTTCGGCACATCCTTGAGCGGATTGAACCCGCCGACCGAATCGCCGTAGAGGGTCGAGTAGCCGACCGCCAGCTCGCTCTTGTTCCCGGTCGTCAGGACCAGGTGGCCCTCCTGGTTGGAGAGCGCCATCAGGATCACGCCGCGGACCCGGGCCTGGAGGTTCTCCACCGCGAGGCCGGAGAGCGACATGTTCGCCAGGAAGCCGTCGACCATCGCCTGGATGGGCTCGGTGCGGTAGTCGAGGCCGGTGCGTTTGGCCAGGTCGGCGGCGTCGTCCCGGGAATGGTCCGACGAGTGGCCGCTGGGCAGTGAGACGCCTACCACCCGCTCCGGGCCGAGGGCGTCGACGGCGATGGCGGCGACCACCGCGGAGTCGATGCCGCCGGAGAGGCCGAGGATCACCGAGCGGAAGCGGTTCTTGTCCACGTAGTCGCGCAGGCCCAGGACCAGGGCGGACCAGATCTCGGCCGCGTCCTCGATCCGGCCGGCGATGCCGCCGCTGCGACGTTGGTGCGGAATGTCCGTCCTGAGGGCGATCTCCCGGCGGCCGATCCGCATCCCGTCGCCGTGCTCCGGGGCCGGCGGCCCATCAGCCGCCCGCGGAAGGTCCAGGTCGTGGACCAGCAGCTCCTCGACGAACTGACCGGTACGGGCGAGCAGCTCCCCCTCCGCGGACACGATCATCGAGTCGCCGTCGAAGACCAGCTCGTCCTGTCCGCCGACCATGTTCACGAACGCGACAGTGGCGCCCGCCTCGACCGCCCGCCGCCGGACCAGCGCGAGCCGGACGTCGTCCTTGTTCAGCTCGTACGGCGAGGCGTTGATGTTGACGACCAGCCCGACGCCGGCCCGCCGTGCCGCGGTGAACGGACCGCCGGCCTGCCAGATGTCCTCGCAGACGGTGAGCGCCACGTCCACCCCGCCGAGCCGGACCACGGTGAGCGTGTCGCCGGGTTCGAAATACCGGTCCTCGTCGAAGACGCCGTAGTTGGGCAGGTGGTGCTTGTAGTAGGTGGCCACCACCTCGCCGCGGTGCAGCAGCGCGGACGCGTCCCGCCGGCCGGCACCGGGCTCGGCGTCGGAGCTGATCGCGGCCGGGCCGTCGGCGTCCACGTAGCCGACCACGACTGCCACCTCGCCCAGCCCGTCGGCGGCGAGATCGGCGGCCAGCGATCGCAGCGCCCGCCGGGATGCCTCCACGAACGAGTTGCGGAAGACCAGATCCTCGATGGGGTAGCCGGTCAGCATCATCTCCGGGAACGCCACCAGGTGCGCGCCGGAGCCGGCCGCCTCCCGTGTCCAACGGCGTACCGCGGCCGCGTTTCCGGGGATGTCACCGACTGTCGAGTTCACCTGAGCGAGGGCGATGCGCAGCGTGGGCATGCCCTCATTCTTCCCTCCGAACCGGTGAATGGATCCTGACCCGGGCCGACGTCACAGGGGGCGCGCAGCGTAGTCTCACCTCGATAGGTAGACATCCGGACGAGGGGTGGCAGTGGACCGACAGCAGGAGTTCGTGCTTCGCACGCTCGAGGAGCGCGACATCCGTTTCGTCCGGCTCTGGTTCACCGACGTCCTGGGCACGCTGAAGAGCGTCTCGGTGGCTCCGGCCGAGCTCGAGTCCGCCTTCGAGGAGGGCATCGGCATCGACGGCTCGGCGATCGAGGGCTTCGCCCGGGTCTACGAGTCCGACATGATCGCCATGCCGGATCCCACCACGTTCCAGGTCTTCCCGTTCGAGGGCGGCTCCAGCGGCGAGAGCGCCCGGATGTTCTGCGACATCCTCATGCCGGACGGCAGCGCCGCCTGGGCCGACCCGCGCCACGTGCTGCGCCGCGCCCTGGCCAAGGCCGCTGAGAAGGGCTTCACCTTCTACACCCACCCCGAGGTCGAGTTCTTCCTGATCCAGGACGGGGCGAACGACGGCTCGGTGCCGGTCCCGGTGGACAGCGGCGGCTACTTCGACCACACCACCCACGCGGTGGCCCGCGACTTCCGCCGCCAGGCCGTGCTGGCCCTGGAGCGGATCGGCATCTCGGTCGAGTTCAGCCACCACGAGGTCGCGCCCGGCCAGCAGGAGATCGATCTGCGGTACGCGGACGCCCTCACCACGGCCGACAACATCATGACGTTCCGGCACGTGGTCAAGGAGGTGGCGCTGTCGCAGGGCGTCAAGGCCACCTTCATGCCGAAGCCGTACACCGATCAGCCCGGCTCCGGCATGCACACCCACCTGTCGCTGATGGAGGGCGAGCGCAACGCCTTCTTCGACAGCGAGGACCCGCAGCGGCTGTCCAAGACGGCGCGCGCGTTCATCGCCGGTCTGCTGGTGCACGCCCGGGAGTACACGGCCATCACCAACCAGTGGGTGAACTCCTACAAGCGGCTCTTCCCGCTCCAGCTGCCGGACCGGATCACCGAGTCCCCGGCGTTCGTGAGCTGGGGTCACCTGAACCGGTCGGCGCTGGTCCGGGTGCCGGCGTTCGGCAAGCCCAGCTCGGCCCGGGTCGAGGTCCGGTCGATCGACTCCGCCGCGAACCCGTACCTGGCCTTCGCGGTCATGCTCGGCGCCGGCCTCAAGGGCATCGAGGAGGGGTACGAACTGCCCCCGGGCGCCGAGGACGACGTCTGGTCGCTGTCGCCGGCCGAGCGCAAGGCCGCGGGGTATGACGCCCTCCCGGAGAACCTGTCCGAGGCGATCGAGGTGATGGCCGGCTCCGAGCTGGTCGCCGAGGTGCTCGGCGAGCACGTCTTCGACTTCTTCCTGCGCAACAAGCGCCAGGAGTGGGAGCAGTTCCGCCGCGAGGTCACGCCCTACGAGCGTCAGCGGTACCTGGGCGCGCTCTGAGCCTACGGAACGAGAGAAGGGCCGGGAGTGTGCGCTCCCGGCCCTTCTCTGTAGGCGCCAGACGGCGGCGGTGTCCGAGCCGCCGCCGTCTGGCTGGTGCAGCCGCCGGGCGCAGGGTGGGGGCGACCCATAACCGGCAACTGACCGATAAGGCACCCGGTGGACCGCCCGTTCCCCAGATCCGGTCCACCGGGTGCCGGCTCATTCGCGGCGTGGCCCCATGCCGCCGTGTGTCCTCGGCCGGCTCGGCGGCCTCCGGTCGCGGTCCCAGGTGGGGCGGGTGCTGACCGAACCGCTGGGGCGGGTGTTGACCGAACCGCTGGGCCGGATGCCGCAGAACCCCTCCACCCGGGCACGGTCCTTCTCGCCGGCCTGCCGGACCAGTTCGCGGAAGCGCTCGTCGTCCAGCGCGCGGCGGCGGTTCTCCCGGTCGTGGCGGGTGAACTCGCGGCAGAGGTCGGCGACCCGGTCCGGGCGGGCGCCCGGCGAGCCGGACGACCGGGGGCGGGCCGACGCGGACGGTGTGGGCGGTGTGGGCGGCGTCGGCTTCGGCTCGGGCGCCGCGCTCGGTGAGACGGACGCCGCCGGGGCGCTCACCGGGCCGGGAAGGGTGCTGTTGTTCGCGGCCAGGGCGACCCCGCCGACCGTCGCTGTCGTCGCGAACGCGGCCGCCGCCACCTTGACGGTGAGCAGTTTCGACAACGCCGACCAGAAGACCGGGAACCTGCGGGTGCGCCCGGCGGAGGACGCGGTGGCCGCCCGGAACGCCGCCACGGCGGCGGCCTCACCGGCCAGCTCCCGGGCGGTGGCGGGGGCCTTAGCGGCGGCCAGCACCCGGTCCAGGGACAGCCCGGTCCGGTCGCCGCGCAGCAGGCTCTCCGCGGTCGTCCGGTCCATCGGGATCCACTCCTCGTCGCTGGTCATCTCATCTCCTTCAGCGCCGGGGCTGCCGAAGTCGTCACAGCGGGTTTCCAGGAGGGCGATCGGGGCGGCTCAGGTGGGTGTCGTGGGTCCCGCTGGGCGAGCTTGGCGGCGAGCTGGCGCAGCCCCCGGTACGCGGCGGTCCGGACCGCCCCGGCCCGGCGCCCGAGGATCCGGCCGGTGCTCGTGGCGTCCAGCCCGACGACCACCCGCAGCATCACCGCCTCGGCCATCTCCGGCGGCAGCGACGCGATCAGGGCCACCGCGTCGGCGGTGGTGACCAGCTCCAGGGCCCGGTCGGCGGTGTCGTCACCGGCGCTCATCTGGGCCAGGAACTCGACCGGGACACCGGCCTGCGGCCGGCGTCGCTGGGCGCGCAGCAGATCCATGGCCCGGTGCCGGGCGATCGTCGCGGTCCACCCCCGGAACCCGTCCCAGTCGCCGGAGAACTTCCGCAGGTCCCGGGCGATCTGCAACCACGACTCGGAGGCGACGTCCTCGGCGTCGTCGCCGACCAGCACCCGGAGGTAGCGCACCAGCGCCGGTTGCTGGGCCCGGTAGAGCCGGCGGAACGCCTCCTCGTCCCCGGCCTGCGCCGCGGAGACGACGGCGTCGAGGTCCTCCGATGCCACCATCCAATGACCTCCGAGCCTCTCGTCGGCCACACCCCGGCATGCGGCCTCCTCTGGTACAGCGCCCCCTGACCGAAAAACGTCACCACCATGATCGATACGGCCGATCGACGTGGTCGATCGGCTCCGATACGGTCTGGGTCGACGATTTCGGGACAAGGGAGTTTGCCGTGCTGGAGGAACTGCTCGAGGGCGCCGGGCGCAGCATAGTGTTCGGGCTGATCGGCATCGGGTTGATGGCGGTCGGGTTCGTGTTGATCGATGTGCTCACGCCGGGCAAGCTGCGCGACCTGATCTGGGTGGAGAAGAACCCGAACGCCGCGCTGCTGCTGGCCTCGAATCAGCTCGGCATCGCCGCCATCGTCTTCACCTCGATCTTCACCACGTGGGACTCGTTCGGTGAGGGGCTGGCCTCGACCGCGCTGTTCGGCCTGGTCGGCATCGGCATCATGGGCCTGGCCTTCCTGGTGCTGGACTGGCTGACCCCGGGCAAGCTGGGCGAGGTCATCTGCACCCAGGAGAAGCACCCGGGGGCACTGGTCAGTGCCGCGTCGCACTTCGGCGCCGCGCTGATCGTCTGCGCCTGCATCGCTTGATCCAGGTTCTGTCCGGCGGATCGCCGGACAGAACCTGGCCCGCGTTACGGCCGAAGTCACCGATGGCTTCGGCCATGCCCAGACGACGGATCCGGGGCAGATCCTCCGCGATCGCCCCGGCCGCCATGATCAGTGGGATCGCGGCCGGCTGCGCCACCGCGACCAGATCGAAGAACAGCTCCAGTGTGGACACCCGGATGCCGGCGGACTCGCTCGTCGTCATGCCGGGAGCGTAGGCGAGAACTGTTTCTGTCGTACCCCCGCTCTAGCGTGCGAGGGGTGAACCGAACGGATCGGCTGTACGCGCTCGTCGAGGAGCTGCGGGCGGTGGCGCCCCGCCCGCGCAGCGCCCGCTGGCTGGCGGAGCGCTTCGAGGTCAGCGTGCGCACGGTGGAGCGCGACATCTCGGCACTCCAGCAGTCCGGCACCCCGGTCTACGCCGAGACCGGCCGCACCGGGGGCTACTGCCTGGACCGCTCGCACACGCTGCCCCCGGTCAACCTGACCCCGGAGGAGGCGGTCGCCATGGCCCTCGCCCTGCGCTCGATGGGCGGGACTCCGTTCCGGCAGCCCGCGGCCAGCGCGCTGCGCAAACTGGTCGCCGCCATGCGCCCGGAGGACGTGGCGGCCGCGCGAGCCCTGGCCGGGCGGATCCACCTGGCCGGCGACCCGCCACCGACTCCGATGCCACGGCTGGCCGGCCGGGCCGTCGGCGTGGACCGGGTGCTCCGGATCGGCTATTCCGACCGCCACGGCGCCGTGACCGAGCGGGAGGTGGAGCCGCTCGGCTACGCCGGCATCGGCGACCGTTGGTATCTGATCGCCTGGTGCCGCCTGCGGGACGCGGTGCGGGTGTTCCGGCCGGACCGGATCACCACGGCGACACCGACCCGGGAGGCGGTGCGGCACCGGCCGCTCAGCGAGACCGGCCTGGACATCCCGCACCACCTGTCCCCGTTCAGCCTGACCGGCGATCTCAGCCCGCGGGCGGGGTGAAGATCTGGAACTGATTGCCCGACGGGTCGAGCACATGGGCGAGGGTCAGCCCGTCCGCCGTGGTCCGCTTCACCAGCACCTTGCCGCCGGCCGCCTCGGCCTGCCGGCAGGTGGCCTCGGTGTCGGCCACCACCACCGAGAAGACCGCGTGGCTCGGGCCCCCGGTGCTCGCCAGACCGCCCTGGAGGCCGCCCTCACCCGGCGTGGTGATGATCCGGTAGGCGGCGCCGGCCGTCTCGTCGTCGGCGAAGGTCCATCCGAACAGCTCGCCGTAGAACCGCTCGGCCGCCGCCGGCTGGTCGGTGCCGATCTGGAACCACCCGATCTGGTTGACCGCTGTCATCGTCTTCTCCTAGGAACTCGTGGTCGGAACTAGGGACCACTCTGGTGAAGCGTCCCGACAACGTCCTGTCGGTGTTTCCGCGGGCGGCAACGGTTAGCCTCGACGGGTGGCCACCGCTCTAGTCATCGAGAACGACCCCAGTGACGACGCCCGGCGCCTCGGCGACTGGCTGACCGAAGCCGGCCTGGAGCTCACCGTGCTCCGGCCGCACGCCGGTGACGAGCTTCCCGAGACGCTCGACGGCTATCTCGCCCTGATCGTGCTGGGTGGCGAGCAGAACGCCTACCCGGCGGCCGACGGCACCCCCGGCGCCCCCTGGTTCCCGGCCCTGGAGGGGCTGCTGCGCAAGGGGGTCCGGCACCGGGTGCCGACGCTCGGCGTGTGCCTCGGCGGGCAGCTGCTGGCCATCGCGCACGGCGGCCACGTCGAGCGCGGCACGGCCGGGCCGGAGATCGGTCCCGGGCTGGTCGGCAAACGCGACGCCGCCGACAACGACCCGCTGTTCAAGTGGGTGCCGCTGCTGCCCGACGTGACCCAGTGGCACCGTGACGAGATCACCGAGCTGCCGCTGAACGCGACCCTGCTGGCCGCCTCCTCCCGCTACCCGAACCAGGCGTTCCGGATCGGTGACCGGGCCTGGGGCCTGCAGTTCCACATCGAGTGCGACGCCGACATGATCGCCGACTGGGTGCGCGCGGACAGCGCCACCCTGGCCGAGCTCGGCTACGACCCGGAGGCCGTGGTGCTGGCCACCGCCGGGTCGCTCGCCGACGTGGAGGAGGTCTGGCAGCCGTTCGCGGTCCGCTTCGCCTCCCTGGCGCTCGGCACCCTGCCCGACGCCGACATCCCGAACCAGGTCGTCGGCCGGACCCTGCCACTGCTGGAGCAGTGATGACCAGGCCCACCCGCCTGGCCCGGTACGGGTTCGCCGACAACGGCGCCCGGGCCACCGACCTGCTCGGCCCGCAGGGGCTGCGGCTGTGGGACACCGAGGCGCAGGCGCCGGTCGACGAGCGGGCCGCCGGGCTGCTCGAGGCGCTCTCCAAGGCCGCCGACCCGAACCTCGCGCTGCGCCAGCTGCACCGCATCGTCGAGTCGGTGGAGCGGCGCGGCGACGACCCCGGCGAGCTGCTCGGGGCGCTGGCCGACGACCACGGTCTGCGGCGGCGGCTGCTCGCCGTGCTGGGAGCGTCGTCCACCCTCGGGGACCTGTTGGTGGCGAACCCGGGGGAGTGGCTGACGCTGGCCACCGGGACGAGCGGCGGGCCACCGGACGCCGACGGAGGGCTGGCCGACTTCACGGAGCTGACCGTTCCGGCACTGCGTACCGCGTACCGGATCTCGCTTCTGAGAATCGCGGCAGCCGACCTGACCGGCGGCAGAGGGCTGGAACCCACCATGGCCGCCCTCTCCCGCCTGGCCGATGAGACGCTGGCCGCCGCCTACGCGATCGCGGTGGCCGCCCTGCCGGAGAGCGTGGCGGAGCCGCGTCTCGCGGTCGTCGCGATGGGCAAGTGCGGCGGCAACGAGCTGAACTACGTCTCCGACGTCGACGTGATCTTCGTGGCGGCGGGTGACGAGGACCTGAGCGCCGGAACCACGATCGCCGCCCGGATCATCGAGATCGGCGGCCAGGTGGCCTGGCCGGTCGACGCCGCGCTGCGCCCGGAGGGCAGTCGCGGCCCGCTCGTGCGCACCCTCGCCAGCCATCAGGCCTACTACCGGCGCTGGGCCCGGACGTGGGAGTTCCAGGCGCTGCTCAAGGTCCGTCCGGCGGCCGGCGATCTGGCCCTGGCGCAGGAGTGGATCGCCGATCTGGCGCCGCTGGTCTGGCACGCGGCCGAGCGGCCCGAGGCGGTTCCCGACGTCCGCGACATGCGCCGCAAGATCATCGACAACGTGCCGAAGAAGGAACTGGACCGGGAGATCAAACGCGGTCCGGGCGGGCTTCGTGACATCGAGTTCGCGGTGCAGCTGCTCCAGCTCGTGCACGGCCGGGTGGACGAGACGTTGCGCGGCGGCGGCACGCTCCCGGCGCTGCGCGCCCTGGTCGCCGGCGGCTACGTGGGCCGCGAGGACGGCGAGACGCTGCTGCGCGGCTACCGGTTCCTGCGCGGCGTCGAACACCGACTGCAACTGCAGAACCTTCGGCGTACGCACACCGTGCCGGACGATCCGGACGGGCTGCGCTGGCTCGCGGCCGCCCTCGGGTACACCGCCGTGCCCGGCCGGGACGCCGTCGAGGCCTTCCGGTCCGACTGGGTGGGGCACGCCGCCAACGTCCGCCGCCTGCACGTCAAGCTGCTCTACCGGCCACTGCTGGAGGCGGTCGCCCGGGTGCCCGCCGAGGAGCTGCGGATGACCCCGGAGTCGGCCCGCCGCCGGCTGGAGATCCTCGGGTTCGCCGACCCGGCCGCCGCGCTGCGTCACCTGGAAGCGCTGACCGGCGGCGTGACCCGCACCTCGGCGATCCAGCGCACCCTGCTGCCGATGCTGCTCCAGGACTTCGCCGACGCCCCGGAACCCGACCGTGGCCTCCTCAACTACCGGCAGGTGTCGGACAAACTGGGCAGCACGCCGTGGTATCTGCGACTGCTGCGCGACGGCGGCCCGGTGGCCCGCCGCCTGGCCCGGGTGCTGAGCCTCTCCCGGTACGCCACCGACCTGCTCACCCGCGACCCGGAGGCGCTGCGACTGCTCGCCGAGGACACCGAGCTCCAGCCCCGGCCGCGGGAGACGCTGCTGGACGGGTTCGCGGCGGCCGGCGACCGGCACACCGACCCGGTGAACGCCATCGGCGCGGTCCGCGCGCTGCGCCGCCGGGAACTGTTCCGGCTGGCCAGCGCGGACATCCTGAGCCATGGCGGAGACCTGGCCCCGGACCGCCCGCTCGGCGTCGACGCCATCGGGGTGGCACTCTCCGACGTCACCGACGCCACCCTGAACGCGGCGCTGCGGATCGCCCGGCGCGCCAAACCCGGCCCGGACGGGCTGCGGTTCGCGGTCATCGGCATGGGCCGGCTCGGCGGGTACGAGATGAGCTACCCCTCCGACGCCGACGTGCTGTTCGTCTACGAGCCGCCGGCCGGCTGTCCCGAGGGGGAGGCCAGCGCCGCGGCGCACGCCATCGCCGAGGAGATGCGCCGGCTGCTCAACGCACCCGCCCCGGATCCGGCCCTGGGCGTCGACGCCGACCTGCGCCCGGAGGGCCGGCAGGGCCCGCTGGTGCGCAGCCTCCAGGCCTACCGGCAGTACTACGACCGCTGGTCGAAGGTGTGGGAGGCGCAGGCGCTGCTGCGAGCCCGGTTCGTCTGCGGCGACGTGGAGCTGGGGCAGCGGTTCGAGGCGCTGGCCGACCGGATGCGCTACCCGTCCGGCGGCCTCACCCGCGAGCAGGTGGTCGAGATCCGCCGGATCAAGGCCCGGGTGGAGACCGAGCGGCTGCCCCGCGGCGCCGACCCGAACACGCACACCAAACTCGGCCGGGGCGGTCTCTCCGACGTCGAGTGGGCTGTCCAGCTCACCCAGCTGCGGTACGCCCACGACCTGCCCGGGCTGCGTCGCACCCGGACCCTGGAGGCGCTGTCCGAGGCCGCCGGGGCGGACCTGGTCAGCGAGTCCGACGCGGCCGAGATGGCGGCCGGCTGGACGCTGGCGGCCCAGGTCCGCAACGCCCTCACCCTGGTTCGCGGCCGCCCCACCGACCAGCTGCCCCGGCACGGGGTCGAGTTGGCGGGCGCGGTGCTCCTGCTGGGCGGCGGCGACCCGGGTGAGTTCGTGGACCGGTACCTACGGTTGACCCGGCGGTCCCGGGCCGCGATGGAGCGGGTGCTGGAGTCCTGATCAGCACGGCTCGTTGGTGGCGTCCCCGCGCAGCATGCGGTAGGTGTTCCCGGCGGTGCTGAGCACGTAGACGGCCCGCCACCGGGTGCAGGTCTCGTCGAGCCGTTCCGGTGGCCCGTGCCCGTCCTCCTGCTCGCTGCGGAAGGTCACCTCGGCCCGCAGCCGCCCGGACGCCGCCTCGGCCAGCCGGACCAGGACGACGTCCGAGTCCCGGGTCGTCGACGTGCCCTCGGCGAACGCCGCCATCTGCCGGGCGTCCGCCGGGTCGATCTCACCGGCCGGGTCGAGCACCCCGGCGACGGCCCGGTAGTCCCGTTCGTTGATCCCGGTGAAGTACGTCTCCAGCATGTCCGCGACGTCGCCGGCCCGCGGATCGGTGACCGCCGCGGCCACGGTGACCAGGTCCACCGTGTCGTCCTCCAGGATCGGGGTGGTCGGCGCGGCGCTCGGAACCGGTGCGGCCCGTGGGGCGGGACGGTCCGGGCCCAGCAACCGAGGTCCGCCCAGGACGGCGGCCGTCACCAGCGCCGCGATCAGGACGGCGATCGGCAGAGCGGGAATCAGCCGGCTACGGGCCGGCGGCCCGTTCGGCTCCGGATCGGCCGGTTCCGGAATCCAGATCGGCGGTGGTTCGGGCGGCTCCCAGATGGCCGCCCGCGGCGCCGGGCGGGGACGGTGACAGACCGCGCACTCGTCCGGCGTGCCGGTGTTCCGTTCCCCGCAGTCGATACAGACCCACATGCATCTGCCAACGAGCCCGGCCCATCCAGGGCGGCGGATGTCACGCGTGCGGGTGTCAGCCGGTCGCGGCCGCTATCACTCTTGTCAGTGCGGTATGCACCTGACGAAGGTCCTCGATCGGCATGCCGAGCCGCTCGACCACCGCGGGCGGGATCCGCTCCGCCTCGACTCGCAGCTCCCGGCCCCGCCCGGTCAGCGTGATCGCCAGGCTGCGCTCGTCGGCCCGGTCCCGTTCACGCCGCAGGTAGCCGATCGCCTCCAGCCGCTTGAGCAGCGGGGACAGCGTGCCCGGGTCGAGTTGCAGCAGCTCGCTGAGGCGGCGCACGGAGAGCGGGGCGTGCTGCCAGAGGGCGAGCATCACCAGGTACTGAGGGTGGGTCAGGCCCATCGGCTCCAGCAGCGGGCGGTAGATCGCCACGACACTGCGGGCGGCCACCGACAGCGCGAAGCAGACCTGCTGCTCCAGCGCCAACGGGTCTTCCACGGGTTCGCTCATCACCGGCTACTCTAGCAATCGTTGGTGTACCAATGATTGGCCTGCAAACTGTTTGAGGAGCGCGTCGTGTCGAGGTTCTCGGAGTGGTTCCACCGGACGTTCGACGACTGGGCCTTCCGGTCGTTCATCGGCCCTGCACAGACCGGGGGCGCCGTCCAGGGGTGCGACGAGCCCGCCCGCGAGCAGTGGAAACGCGACCTGGAGAACCGGAAGCGCTACACCCGCGAGCAGCGTGAGCGCAAACGCGCCGAGAGGGCCTCCCGGCACAGCTCCAGCAGCCGTTCGTCGTCGCTCACCTGACTCGACGACCACGAGTTCTCCCGGACGTTGTGCCGCCGGTCCGCCGCGACCTCGGCCCGCAGCAGCGGCTCCAGCGCCTCCGCGAGCGGCCCGGCGGCCGCCTCGGCGATCCTCGGCCGGGTGAGCGGGTTGCCCTGCCAGGCGGCGGCCAGCACCGGCGCGGCCCGCTCGGCGTCACCGTTGATCCGCCATAGCGCGAGAGCGGCCCGGGCCGGTGCCCACCAGTGTCCTTCCGGCGGCGCGTCCAGGTACGTCGCGACCAGCGGCGCGGTCGCGGCGGCCGCCGGTCCCATCGCGGCGATCTCCTCGAACGCGTCGGCGCCGGCCGGGCCGTCCAGCCGGGCGGTCAGCAGCGACAGGGCGCCCGGGTCCCGGTCGATGCGCCACAGCGCCCCGGCCGAGGCCACCGCGAGACGCGGGTCCTCGCCGGTCGCGGCCCGGCGCAGGGCGGGCAGCGCCGTCGCGGCGGCCGGCCCGATCCGGCCGAGCGTCGCGGCCGACCAGTCGTCCAGCGGCGAGGCCAGCAGCCGGGGCACCGCCGGGGCGGCGGCCGGGCCGAAGGCGCGCAGCGTGGCCTGAAAGCCGTACCACTCGGTGGGTCTGCGTTCGCCGGGAGCGAGGATCGGGAACACGGACAGGATCTCCGGCACGATCCGGTCGGCCGACCCGGGGTAGGAAGCGAGCAGGTATACCGAGGATTGCGGTCGCTGCGGCAGCCGCAGGGCGGTGAGCAGCGGCGACAGGGCCCGCTCGTCGCCGAACCCGGCGAGGATCTTGAGGTACGGATGGAGTCCGGGCGAGTCCGCGGAGTACCGGACGGTCCACTCCGGCAGGCCGTCGCGCCAGGGCAGCGCGTCGATCGCGGCGAACCGCCCGGCCACCGTCTCCACGGCGGGGGCGGCGACCGGTCCCCAGTCGCCGAGCATCTTCGCGGCCGTCTCGGCGATCCGCGGGGGACGATCGAGCAGGTCGGCGACCAGGGGAACCACCGCGCGGTAGTCGCCACGCCACCGGTCGATGATCTTGTTGGCGGCGAACATCGCGTCACCGGCGAGATCGTCGTGCTTCGAGGCGAGCAGCGGGGTGACGATCGCGACCCGGTCCGCCACCCGGGGGCCGAGCGGGTCGGTGAGGTTCTCGATGATCCGCTCGCAGTGCGGCGCCCGCCGCCCCTGATTGCTCGCCTCCCACGTCTCCCGGATCGAGCCGATCAACGTGTTCGTGGTGAACCCGGCAGGCTCGGCGGGGGCGCCGGGTTCGGCGTAGGCCCGTTCGAACAGGCCGGTCACGCCGTCGAGCGGCACCCGGTACGGATCGGTGTGCGCCACGGCCGCCAGCGCGGCCACCGCGGTGGAGGCCGGGCCGGTTCCGGCGAGCGCGAGCAGATGAGCGACCCCGGCGTCGTCGAGCTCCACGCCGCACAGCGCGTCGAGCAGGGCCCGGCGCACGGCGGGGTCGGCCTCCGTGTTCAGCAGGTCGGTGAGCAGGGCGGGCAGGTCCGGTACGGCCGGGCCCAGCGCGACCAGGAGCTTCGGCGCGGCGGCCCGCACCTGAGGGTCCGGGTCGGCGGCGAGGCCGGTCAACGGAGCCAGGGCCGCCACGGCCAGCGCGTTGGCCCGGACCGCCTGCCGGAACATGGCGGCGCCGTCCTCGTCGAGCTCCGCCTCGTCCGGCCATTCGCCGAGGGCCGCGATGCTCGCCAGCAGCTCGGCGATCCCCTCCCGGCCGGGCAGGCCCGGGGTGGTCACCGCCTCGATCAGGTATGGCATCGCGGCAACGGTGGAGTCGTAGACGTCGCCCTGGTGGTGGACGCAGCCGTACATGGCGTCGAGGCTCTCCTCGCGGGTCGCCGGATCCGGGTCGGCCAGGCCGCGGATCCAGCCCGGCACGTCCTCGGCCGATCCGTAGGCGTGCTCCAGCGAACCCCAGTCGATGTCATCGATGCCCGTGAACATCGACGCAGCCTAGATCAGGCTGCTCGTCAGCGTGTAGCGGCCGGCGGCCGGGACCCGGACCCTGGTCCACTCGCCGTCGGCGGTTACCGTGGCGCCGCCGGAGGCGGTGAGCCAGCGGTGGTGACGCACCCGGACGGCCACCTCGCCGGCCGCGGGCGCGTCGAAGACGATCGTCGCGCCGTCCTGCCGGACCAGCGTCGCCGGGGCGGCCACGACCGGGCGCGGATCGGCCACCTCGTAGAGCCGCCAGTGGGCGTCACTCCAGACCAGCGACAGGTACGGCAGACCGGCGGTGACCATCTCCGCCTCCGTCCGGCCGGGCCACGCCAGCTCCACGTCGGGGACGGCCACGAACTGGACCGCCTCGTTGTCCAGCCAGGCCCGGTAGGAGTCGGGGGTCAGCGCCACACCGGTTCCGGGAGCGCCCGGGACGGTGGTGAAGAACAGCGGGTTCCGGTCGATGTCGGCCTGCCGCAGCCAGCCCCGGGCCAGCGGGATCCCGCCCATCGAGGCGGCCTCCCAGTAGGACCGGGTGGTCGGGATCTCCACCCGCCCGGTCAGGGTTCCGGCCGCCAGCCGGTCCCGCAGCGGCCGGAAGTAGGCCTCGTCCGCCGACGAGTTGCCGATGTCGCGCACGTCACCCGGCACCACCATCGGCTGCCACCACGCCACCGCGACGATCAGCGCGATCAACGCGAGCGCCGGCCTCCAGCGGCGACTCACGCCAGGCGCTCCTCCCGCCCATTCGGGGGTACGAGGCAGCGCGGCGTAGGCGGCCAGCACCGGGAGGGCGAACATCGTCGCGAGGCGGGTGGCGTTCAGGCCCACCGGGGTGTGGATCAGCGCGGCGGCCAGCACCCCGGCCGACGACAGCAGCGCCCCGATCCGGACCGGCCGCAGCGGCACGAGCAGCGCCACCAGCAGCCCGGTCACCACGGCGTGCAGGGTGTCGGTACGGCTGATGTTCATCCATCCGCCGTCACCGAAGAGCAGCGCGGTCACCGCGAGCGGCACCGCCGCGGGCACGGCGAGCAGCAACCCGTCCCGGAGCCGGCGGCCGCCGGCGGGGAGGGCGGAAAGGATCAGGGCGGCTCCGGCCAGGCCGGTGAACAGGCCGGCGACCGGGCTTGTCGCACCGGCCAGGAACGCGGGGGCCGCCGCGAGGCGGCGCCATCGGGGGAAGGTGAGCAGGACCACGGCGGCGAGGCCGAAGCAGACCCCGAGGCCGTACGTCACCCGGCCGCTCACCAGGTTGCCGGCGAACCCGGCCACCCCGAGGAGAGCGCCGAGCAGGGGGCGGGCCGCGCCGGTCCGGCGGAACAGCACCGCCAGCAGCACCGGCCCGGCGACCAGGGTGAGCACGCCGGTCAGCCGCACCCCGAGCAGGGCCATCACCGGCTGTGACACCAGGCTGTAGCCGAACTGCTCGACCCCGGCGTACCAGCGCAGATCGACCGGGGTGACGCCGTGTTCGGTGAAGAAACCGGCTCGGGCGACCTGGGCAGCGAGGTCCGAGCCCATCGGGGGAAGCAGCAGATAGCCGGCGCCGAGGAGCACCGCGACCAGCGCGGTGATCCACTCCACCCGGTGCCGGACCCACATCCCGCCGACCCTACCGCCACCATCCTGGTAGCAGCCTGTCACGGTAGGGTCCCTGTCATGCCTGGTCCCCGTCTCGTCCGTTACCTGGGCCTGGCAGGGAGTCTGTTCCTGG
Organism: Actinoplanes hulinensis; assembly: GCF_019429605.1. Lineage (NCBI taxonomy): Bacteria > Bacillati > Actinomycetota > Actinomycetes > Micromonosporales > Micromonosporaceae > Actinoplanes > Actinoplanes hulinensis. The sequence goes on from NZ_JAHXZI010000012.1 coordinate 220,903, forward strand.
CGGGAGCGGCCTGGCTGGGCGGCGCGAGCAGCCCGTGGGAACCCACGGTGACGCCACGCACCATCCTGGCCGGGCGCGAGGGCGTGCTGCTGCCGCTCTGCTGGCTGCTCGGCACGGCGCTGCTGATCGGCGCGTGGTGGGCCGGGCGCCGGGCGGTCCCCAGCCTGCGGTGGGCCTACGTCACGGCCGGGCTGTGGGCACTGCCACTGCTGCCGTTCCTGCCGCTGGGCAGCTACGACGTCTACTCGTACGCCTGTCAGGGCTGGCAGCAGGCGGCCGGGCTCAACCCGTACGCCGGCGGTGTCGATCTTCTGGGTTGTCCCTGGGCCGACGCCGTGGCACCGACCTGGCGCACCTCCCCGGCCCCGTACGGCCCGGTGTTCCTGGTCCTGGCGGCGATCGCCGCGAAGCTGGGCGGCTCGCTCACCGGGACCGTCGCCCTGCTCCGCCTGATCGCCGTGCTCGGCGTCGTGGCACTCGGCTGGTGTCTCCCGAGGCTCGCGCGCCGGGCCGGGGTGCCGCCGGAGCGTGCCGTGTGGCTGGTGCTGGCGTGCCCGCTCGTACCGATCCATCTGGTTTCCGGCGCCCACAACGAGGCGGTGATGGTGGCGCTGATGGCCGGCGGGCTGACCGCGGCCGTCGCCCGCCGTCCGCTGCTCGCCGGGATCCTGCTGGGCCTGGCCGTCGGGGTGAAGGCGACCGCGGTCGTGGTGCTGCCGTTCGTGGTGCTGCTGTTCCCGGGGCTGCCCCGGAAGGCGATGGTCGCCGGGGGAGCGGCGGGTGCGCTGGCGGCCGTCTCGTTCGGCTCCGGGCTGGGCCTGGGCTGGGTGTCCGGTCTCGCGGGCAGCGGGGTGTCGGTGCAGTGGACCGCGCCGCCGACCGCGATCGGCATGACGCTGGAGCTGTTCGGTGTGCCCGGCGCGGTGGCCGTCACCCGGGTCCTGGGGATGATCGCGCTGGCCGGGGTACTCATCGTGCTGTGGCTCCGCGCCCGGCACGGCGACCCGCTGCGGGCGGCCGGCCTGGCGCTGGCCGCGACCGTGCTGCTCGCGCCGGTGTTCCACCCTTGGTACGCGCTGTGGCCGCTGGCCGTCCTGGCCGTCACCGTCCGGCGCGACACCCGTTGGCTGGTGGTGCCGCCCGCGGTGGCCGCCGCCCTGTGCCTGCCGGACGGCTACAACCTCGCCCTCGCCACCAAGGCGCAGGGCGCGATCGTGATGACCCTGCTCGCCGGTTACTTAGCGTGGAAAGTACTGAATGAAGCGAAAAGCTATAGTCGCCGTCCTGGCGCTGATCACGGTGACGCTGATCGTCATCGCCGGGTTCCGTAACACGTACTTCGACTCCCGGGTCTACTACGGGGCGATCGTCTACTGGTTCCGCGACGGCGGCATGGTCTACGACTTCCTGCGGCCGGGCACCCCGTACGGGTTCACCTACCCGCCGTTCGCCGGGCTGGTCATGTACCCGATGGCGCTGCTGCCGCTGCTCGGCGTGATGACCGTCGCGACGATCATGACGGTGGCCACCACGGCGCTGCTGGTGCACTGGCTGGCCGGCCCGGAGATCGAGCGCCGGGGCTGGACGCGGTGGTTCGCCCTGTCGGTGGGGGTCTGCCTGGCGCTGTCGTTCGAGCCGGTGCGCGAGACGATCACCTTCGGCCAGGTCAACATGCTGCTGCTGGCGCTGGTCGCCGGCGACATGCTGTTCGGGCTGGCCCGCGGCCGTAGGTGGGCCGGCGTCGGCATCGGCCTGGCCACCGCGATCAAGCTGACCCCCGGCGTCTTCATCCTCTACCTCCTGGTCACCCGGCGCTGGCGGGCCCTCGGCACGGCGATCGGCACGGCGGCCGGGGCCACCCTGCTGGCCGGGGCGATCTTCCCGGACGAGTCCCGGGAGTTCTGGACGTCGGCGCTGTGGGACACCAACCGGGTCGGCCTGCTCTACTTCCTGTCCAACCAGTCGGAACGCGGTCTGCTGGCCCGGCTGCCGATCGAGGTCATCGAGTCACGGGTGTGGCTGGTCTGCGTGCTCGCCACCATGGCGGTGTGGGCCTGGCGGGTGGCGAGGAGCCGCGACGACGTGGTCGGCGGCCTGGCACTGACCGGCATCCTGGGCTGCCTGATCAGCCCGGTCACCTGGATCCACCACTGCGTGTGGCTGATCCCGGCGCTGGTGCGGTGCATTCTCCACGGTCGTCCCTATCTGGGCTGGTCGGCGTACCTTCTGATGACCTCGCACGTGACGTGGCTGTGGGAGAAGCGGCCGCGACCACCGCTGGAGCTCATCGGCGGCAACATCTATGTCTGGTTCAGCCTGGCTCTGCTCATCTGGACACCGGTCGGCACGCGCCGTTCGTCTGACGTCCACGAACCGGACAAGATCATCGCGTAGTCGGGGCGCATCTCACCCACTGGACCGTGGCCCGCTCCGCCGGGGTCAAGGCGTCGTCGTCTCCCCAAGGCCAGCTCGGACGAGTGGCGCGAGTGGTGAGCGCCGACGGGCGCTCCCCGGACGCGAAACGGCGGCCACGCTCAGCGTGGCCGCCGTTGTCGTCAGTGCGCGAGTGTCAGACGTTGTAGTACATCTCGAACTCGTGCGGGGTCGGGCGGAGCCGGACCGGGTCGACCTCGTTGGTGCGCTTGTAGTCGATCCAGGTGGAGATCAGGTCCTCGGTGAAGACGCCACCGGCGGTGAGGTAGTCGTGGTCGTCCTCGAGTGAGTTCAGCACGGCGTCGAGGGAGCCCGGCACCTGCTTGACGTTGCCCCACTCCTCCGGCGGCAGGTCGTACAGGTCCTTGTCGATCGGGGCCGGCGGCTCGATCTTGTTCTTGACGCCGTCCAGGCCGGCCATCATCATCGCCGAGAACGCCAGGTACGGGTTCGACGACGGGTCCGGGACGCGGAACTCGACACGCTTGGCCTTCGGGTTGCTGCCGGTCACCGGGATACGGGTGCAGGCGGAGCGGTTGCGCTGCGAGTACACCAGGTTGACCGGGGCCTCGTAGCCGGGCACGAGACGCCGGTACGAGTTGACGGTCGGGTTGGTGAACGCGAGCAGCGACGGCGAGTGGTGCAGCAGGCCGCCGATGTACCACCGGGCCATGTCGGACAGACCCGCGTAGCCGGTCTCGTCGTAGAACAGCGGCTCGCCGTTCAGCCACAGGCTCTGGTGGGTGTGCATGCCGGAGCCGTTGTCGCCGAAGAGCGGCTTGGGCATGAACGTGACCGTCTTGCCCTCGGCCCGCGCGGTGTTCTTGATGATGTACTTGAACAGCTGCATCTGGTCGCCGGCGTGCAGCAGGGTCGAGAACTTGTAGTTGATCTCGGCCTGGCCCGCGGTGCCGACCTCGTGGTGCGAGCGCTCGACAGTGAAGCCGGAGTCGATCAGCTTGCGGACCATGATGTCGCGCAGGTCCGAGTAGTGGTCGACCGGCGAGACCGGGAAGTAGCCACCCTTGTAGGTGGTCTTGTAGCCGAGGTTGCCGCCCGGCTCCTCACGACCCGAGTTCCACGCGCCCTCGATCGAGTCGATGTAGTAGAACGACTGGTGGGCCGAGGTCTCGTGGCGGATCGAGTCGAAGATGTAGAACTCCGCCTCGGCGCCGAAGTAGGCGGTGTCGGCGATGCCGCTGGCGGCCAGGTAGGACTCGGCCTTCTTGGCCACGTTCCGCGGGTCACGCGAGTAGGCCTCGCGGGTGAACGGGTCGTGGATGAAGAAGTTCAGCGCGAGCGTCTTCTGGATCCGGAACGGGTCCACGAAGGCGGTGGCGACGTCCGGCAGCAGCATCATGTCGGACTCGTGAATGGCCTGGAAGCCGCGGATCGAGGACCCGTCGAAGGCGAGGCCGTCGGTCACCACACTGTCGTCGAACGACTCGACCGGGATGTTGAAGTGCTGCATCACACCCGGGAGGTCACAGAAACGTACGTCGACGAACTTGACGTCCTCGTCTTTGAGGTATCGCAGGAGTTCCTCGGGATTGGCGAACACACGTCCTCCTGGCACAGTATTTCCGATACCGGGCGGCACATGCCGCCACCTGGCAGGGCTGGTCGCGACGTTATGGGTACGGAGTTGCCCCGGCGTATCCCTATTGTTTCCGCCGTGTTACGTAACGCTTCGAGCAGGCACGGCGAGGACGCGAGCCGACCTTCGGACACTATCGCGTACTCTCAGCCGCCGTGGCTGCATCAACAAACGGGGCCGGACTCGGCCCACGGCTCGGCGCGCTGATCGTCGACTGGGTCCTGTGCCTGCTGATCGCGAGCCTCTACGCCAGCCCGAGAGAGCAGTCGTGGCCGGCAGTCCTGGTGCTGATCGCCGCCAACACCTTCTTCCTCGGCCTGTTCGGTCAGACGCCGGGCATGCGCCTGTTCCGGATCCGCTGTGACGCGTACGGGATCGGGGGTGTGATCGGCCTCGGCCGCGGCCTGCTCCGCGCCGTGCTGCTCGCCCTCTTCGTGCCCGCGATCCTGCTCGACAAGGAGGGCCGGGGACTGCACGACCGGGCCGCCGGCTCGATCGTGGTGCCCGTACCCCGGCCCTGAGGCTCACGGCCGGAACGCCCGGCGGATCTCCTGCTCCGGCGGCTCCTCGCCCCGGCCGGCCACCACGTTGCCGCCCGGCGTCCGTATCCCGAAGGCCTGCTGATCGGTGACCAGGTCGTGGTCCTCGCGGACCGGGACCGGCTCGCCGCCGCCCCGCCGCCGGCCCAGTTCGGGCGCGACAGTGCCGGGCCGGTTCGGCTCGGCCGGTGTCTCCGGCCGCGTCGCCGCGCGGCTGCGCAGACCCCACGGGCCGCCGTCCGGACGGGCCCGCTCCGGCGCGTCGATCACCCCGGAACCGCCGCGCCGACGGGCCTCCTCGGCGCCGAACAGGTCGGACCAGGGCGGCAGGCCGCGATCCCGGCGGGTCGGCCGGTAGGGCGGGGGAGCGGCCGGCGAGGTGGGCCGGTTCAGCACCGGCGGCGCGGTGCCGCCGGGACGCTGCGGGGCGGCCGGGCGGCGCATCTCGGCCTCGCTACCGGGCCGGGCTTCGCGTCCCTCACCCGGATTCTTCAGTACGGGCGGAGCCGCCTGCCCGGTCGGACGGCCGAACGAGTCCACTCCGGACCCGGTGGGCCTGGCCGGCGTCCCCGGACGCTGCCGCCCACGGTCACCGGGCCGGGTCTGTCCGGGCTGGGGCGTCACCCCGGTCCGTCCGGGCTGGGGCGTCACCCCGGTCCGTCCCGGCGGCGGCGTCACCCCGGTCCGTCCCGGCGGCTGGGTCACCCCCGGGGTGGTCCGGCCGGGACGCCCGGTCCGGGCAGGCGGCGGCGTCACACCCGGAGTGGTACGCCCGGGGCGCGCGGCCGGGGAGGTCGGCGGAAGGGCCGCCGGACCGGTACGCCGGATCTCCCGCCCACCCGGCGGCACGACCGGTGCGCTCGGTGCGCTCGGCCGCCGGATCGTCCGCCCCGGCGGCAGCCCACCCGGCGGAACCGGCACGTTCCGTCCCGGCCGCCCCAACTGCGGAGGCAGACCGGGCCGCACACTTCCGGGCGGAATCACCGACGGCCCACTGCCCGGCGGCAACGTTCCCGGCGGGAGGGTGCCCGGCGGCAACGTTCCGGGCGGCAGCGTTCCGGGCGCCGGCGGCAGGACACCGGGCGGCAACTGGCCGACCGGCGCCGGAAGACCGGGCGACAGGCCCGGCGGCAGGCTTCCGGGAGGCGTCACACCGGGCGGCAGAGAGCCCGGGGGTACGGTGCCCGGCGCCACCGGCAGCGGAATCGCGGCTCCGGGCGGGAGCAGACCCGGCGGCAGTTGCCCGGGCGGCAGCGTGCCCGGCGGAAGCTGCGCCGCGGGCGGGTTGCCGACCGGCAGCGGCTGGAACCCGGGACCGATCTGTGCCGGCCCCGGCCCACCCGGGAGGCCGCCCCCGCCGGGCAGCCCGGCCGGCTGGCTCAGCACCGCGTTCATCGGCTGCACCGGCGGGCCGACACCGCTGGACAGCGTCCCGATGTAGTCGAAGAACTGGCCGCCGTAGTAGAAGGCCAGCTTCTGCGCCTCGTACCGGTACTTCTCCTGGACCCGCGACTGGTCCTCCTCGATCTCCTCCAGCCGCGCCGCGTCCCAGCCGACGCCCTCGGTGACGAAGGCGCCGACGTGCTCCAGGAAGTCGATGTTCCGCGCCTCCCGCAGCTCGTCCTCGTAGTCCCGGACCAGCCGCTCCATCGCGTACCGGGCCTCGGTGGAGACGTTGACCAGGTGACGCAGCGCGGTCACGTTCTGCTGGGCGGCGTCCATCCACACGTCCAGGTAGGCGAGCGTCTCCCCGGGCCCCCGTTGCAGGAACGCGTCCCGGGCGGCCGGTGACTGCCACGCCTCGTCCCGCAGCACATTGCTCTGGTCCAGCAGGAACATCTTCACGTCCGCCATGAACGACCAGGCGTTCTGCCACTGGTCGGCGAGCGCCGCCATCTGCTCCGGGTGCATGTTCCGGATCCGCTGACGGATCTCCTCGATGCCGGTGGTGTTGCCGCCGCCGGGCGAGCCGGTGAACGGCGTCTGCGAGGACGGGTAGCTGCCGTAGTGCGTCTGCCCGCTGTACGGGCTGTACCCGTAGTTGGGGTTGGCGGTCGCGCCGTAGTAGTCAGCCATCGGATCAGCCGTTCACTCGGTACTTCTCGGCGATGGACGGGGCGGGAACCTCCTGCCCCTGGGTGGCGATGCCGGTGACCACCCGGTTCGTCTCCACGATCGCGCCGTCGGCATTGCGTTCCGACGTGACGGTGACCTGCTCGCGGGTGCCCGAGTCGGTGGTCTCGACGGTCCGGTGCACGGTCTGCCCGTCGCCGTCGCGGATCTCGGTGCTGCGGCCGATCACGTGCTCACCGTCGTACCGTGTCCGGGTCTCCGTCGTCCCGGTCTGCCTGCCGTCGGGTCCGAAGGTCTCCTCGACGTCGATGTCGACGTCCCCGGTCTGCCGGGTCGAGGTTCGGGTGGTGACCGACGACACCGTCTCGCCGTCGCTGCCGAACACCGTGGTGGTGACCGTGGTGATCCCGCTGCCCGGCGCGCTGAACGTCGTCACCTCGCGGCGCTCGCCGTTCGGCCCGGCCGCCGTCTCCAGCGACTGGTACGCCGACAGCGGAGTGACCGACGTCGTCGTCCACTCGCCACTGTCCGCTGCCGGGACCGCCGGCCGCGCGGCCGCCTGCTGCTCCTGGAAGGTCAGGCCGACACCCTCCGGCAGGCCCCCGGGACGGGGCACGCTCTTGTCGCCGTACGCGAAGAGCACGTCGTTGAGAGAGGCCGCGGAGAGGGCGTCGCCGCTGCCGTAGCTGTCCGCGACGGTCCGGGCCGCGTTACCGATGTTGCCCACCGACTCGGCCAGCTTCTGCATGTAGACGGTCAGTTCCCCGGCGTTCGCCACCAGGCGCGCCCGGACCGCGTCCGCCTCACCCAGCACGTCACCGTCGAAGGCGGCGGACGGCATCCGGCCGAGCGGCGCCAGGTACGCGGCGCGGGACATGATGTCCGTCTGCTGACTCGCCATGAGGGTCGCGTAGTCGCGGAGGCCGTCCAGGTCGACGTCCACCGACGGGCCGCCGCCGAGCCACGGCGTGCGGGTGTTCTTCGCGGTCTGGTCCGCGTAGGGATTGTCTGCGCCCATCACGCCTCCCCCATTTGATCAAAATGATTGTCGATCGCGGTGAGCGGTGACGCAGAAGAGTACGCCGGAGCCCCGGAACAGGTTCGACGAGATTTCCTAGAAATAGCTTCGAACCGGATCCGGGCGGCCGGCGTACGGACTGGCATAACCCACTCACGAGAATTGGGGAGAAGATCGTGGCAGGAACTCCGGGCATGGGTCAGGTCCATGCCACACAGGAACAGCTCAGCGCGATGGCCGGCCGTTGCTCGGACACCGGACAGAACATCTCCAGCGGGATGAACCAACTCCTCGGCCAGATCCAGGGCCTCAGCGGCGGCGCCTTCGCCGGAACCGCGAACAACGCCCTCCAGGACGTCTCGGCGCAACTCAACGACGGCCTCACGAAGATCATGCAGGCGCTCGAGGAACTCGGCGGCAAGATGTCGACCGCCTCGCAGACATACGGCACCAACGACGAGGAAGCCGCCCAGGACCTGCGAGCCGCCGCTGCCGGTGGCGCCGACAGCTCCGTCATCAACGCCCTTCGCGGCTGACCCGGAACGGAGACCAGACCATGAACATCACCTACAACTTCGGGCAGATCGCCGACGTGTCGGCCGCCATCAACACCTTCCAGGGCCAGATGGACCGCGAGCTCAACGACCTGTACACCGCCTTCACCCAGCTGTTCGCCCAGGACTGGACCGGCGCCGCGGGCACCGCGTGCGACGAGGCCCGGCAGAAGTGGAACCAGGGCGCCACCGAGATCAAGTCCGCGCTGGCCGGCGTCGGTGTCCGGCTGGGCGCCTCGGCCGAGCGCATGCAGCAGGTGGACGCGCAGATCGCCAGCAGCATGTGATCGCGCGCCGATGCCCAAAACGGGCCGCCGGCTCCGCCGGCGGCCGCTCCACGCCCACCCGCCCCTTCCATCCGCCCCTTCCACCCGCCCCTTCTACCCGCCCACCCACCCACCCGCCCGCCGTCCGCCCGCCGTCCGCCCCGCTTGCGGATCTTGGACGATTGCCCACCGGATCCGGTGGTCGGCCGTCCAAGATCGCCGTCTGTTGGGCGCTTGCCCGCGGGGCCGTCTGCGTCAGGCGTCCGGCCGTGCGGATCTTGGACGATTGCCCACCGAATTCGGTGGTCGGCCGTCCAAGATTGCTGCCCGCTGCCTGCTGCCTGCTGCCTGCTGCCTGCTGCCTGCGGCCTGCGGCCTGCGGCCTGCGGCCTGCGGCCTGCGGCCTGCGGCCTGCTTGTTTGTGGGGCCGTTTTTGTCGGGCGTCCGGTTACGCGGATCTTGGGTGATTGGCCACCGGATTCGGTAGGCAATCGTCCAAGATCGCAAGCGGGGCGGAGCGGAGCGGGGCGGGGCGGAGCGGGGGAAAGGGTTTTGGGGAGCGGGGCATGATTTATTTGAATCGTTGTGGAGGAGTGCGGAGGATATGCGTCATGAAGGTCGCGGCGCTGTTCCTGTCGATCATTGTTCCGATTCTTGGAGTGCCCGTTCCCGCGTTCGCCGCGCCCGGCCAGAATTGCGCCGAACCGGGCCGTGATCAAATAGGCGGATCATGGCCGCGGGCGATGTTGCAGGCCGATGCCGTCACCCCGCTGGAGAACGGCGCCGGAATCACCGTGGCTGTCCTCTCCACGGGCGTCGACGCCGGCCAGCCGCAATTCGGCAACCGGGTCCTGGCCGGCGCCGGCGTCATCGGGGCCGGCCGCGCGAACCAGGACTGCACCGGCGCCGGGACCCAGGTCGCCGGCGTCATCAGCGGCCGGCGCGCCGGCGGTGACAACGACGTGGCGGGCCTGTCCCCGGCGTCGCGGATCCTTCCGGTCCGGGTGATGCTCGACGACCCGGCCGGCTCCGAGCCCACCCCGGACTCGCTGGCCCAGGGCATCACCGTGGCCGTACAGAACGGCGCCGACGTGGTGGTGGTCGCCGCGCCCGTCTACGACGACGACCGCGACCTCGAGGCAGCCGTCGCCACCGCGGCCGCACGGAACGTCGTCGTGGTCGCCGCGGTCGGTGATCTGGGCGGACCGGACGAGCCCAACCCCAAGCCGTACCCCGCCTCCTACCCGAATGTCCTCGGGGTCGGCGCCATCGACCAGACCGGCCGGATCTGGCCGGACTCGCAGCGCGGCGACTACGTCGACCTGGTGGCCCCCGGCGTGGCGGTACCCACACTCCAGACCGGCCGCGGCCTGGTCGAGGTGGACGGCACCGCGGTGGCCGCCGGTTTCGTGGGCGCGACGGCCGCACTGACCCGGGCCCGCCGCCCCGGGCTGAACGCCGCCGAAACCGCCCGCCACCTGGTGGCGACTGCCAGTCCCGCCCCCACCGGCCCGGCCTTCGGCGCCGGCGTGATCAACCCGTACGCGGCGCTGACGGCCCAGGTGGTGGACACCGAGGCCCGCCGCCTGCCGGCATTGCAGGCGCCCCCCACCGCCGCCGACGCCGCCGAGCTCCAGCGCCGCACGATAGCCCTGACCGGCGCCGCGACAGCCGCGGTCCTGGTTCTGGTCCTCCTGCTGACGGCCGCCGCACTGCGCCGGAGCCGCCGCCGCCACTGGCGCCCCGGCCTGCCGCCCCGCCTGCACACCCCACCCGAGCCGCTGGAGCCCGGCCCTCCGGTGATGCTCCTGGACGAGCCCTCCAAACCTCTCGACCCGGCACCCCGCCGCTAGGTGGTGCGGGGAAAGGTGGCCCCCGCCGAGTGGAAGGTACTTGGGGTGCCGGGCGTGCCGGATCGCCCTTGAAGTCGGCGACCCGCTCGGCCGGCCCGCAGGTGGACCGGTGGATGTGTGGCGGCTTGGATCCGGCGGATGGACCGGTGGTGCGCGGTGGCCGGGACCGGGCAGGTGGATCGGTGGTTGTGTGGTGGCCTGGGACCGGCAACCAGGTTGCGTTGGTGCCACGGGACTGCCGGGTTTCGGCGGGGGCGGCGGACGCCGTACCGGAAATGGGGTCAATCGGGGTTGGCGGCCGGCCGGGTGGCGGCCTCCGCATCGAGGGTGACCCCCGCCGGGAGGGAATTGATCAGCGCGGTGGGGACCTCGATGGCGTTCGCGGCGGCGTAGCCGAGGCGGGCCACCGTGTCGGCGTCGGGGATCGCGTGGCGCAGGCCGATGTCGGTGATCAGCACGAAGCCGCCGGATCCCGGTACGCGGACCAGCTCGAACCGCCCCGCCGGGACCTGGACCGCGTCGGCGAGCGGGCGGCCGTTGCCGGTGGCGCCGCCGGTCGGGATGGTGGCGCCGAACGCGCCGGCGGAAGCGCCCACCGAGATCGCCGGGGGTTTGTCCGCGGCCGTGGTCACCGCGCAGGCCGATGCGCCCTGGTCGATGGTGGCGAGCTGGGGCACGACCTGCGGGCCGCGGACCGACGGGTCGTCGTTCTGCAGGGCGCGGCTCTCCGGGATGGCGGTCAGGTCGTTGACCGAGATCTGCTCGGGGCGGTCCGGGAAGCCGGCGTTGAGGACCGCCTGCTGGAGTGGCGTGATGGCGGCGCGGCCGTCGTTCAGGACGAGGTAGAACTGCTGGCCGCTGCCGGTCTGGGTGACCAGGATGTCGCCGTTGTCGAAGCCGGGCGCGGCGGGGGACGGGTTGCCGCGGCCGTTGACGTTGATCGGGGCGATGTCGGCGCCGGACGGGAGGGCGTCGAGCCAGGCGGTGCCGATCCGGACCGGTTGGGCGGCGCCGAACAGGGCCTGCACCGTCGTACGCGAGTCCTTGATCTCATGTTTGCGGCCCTGCCAGATCAGGTGCATGTCGCCGGTGATGACGTCCGTGGTGAGCAGGGCGCGGTCGCCGGCGGGGGTGGCCGCGGGGGAGCCCGCGCCGACCAGCAGGACCGTGCTGGGGCGGTTGCCGGGGACCGCGCACACGGTCCACGGCAGGCGGGTCTGGCGGGCCGCTTCGGGCAGTGAGGCGGGGGCGCCGGCGATGCCGATGGTGACGCCGCGCGGGGTGCCGGTCAGCGACTTGGCGGCGATCCGGAAGACCGGCGGGTCGGGGCGGCCGGCGGCCAGTTTCGCGGACGTGAAGTTGAGGGTGGGGTTGAGCCGGCCACGCAGGTAGACGAAGCTGGCGCCGGTCTCGCGTTCGACCACCACCGAGCCCTCCCGCTGCCACTGGTTCGCGCCGGTCCGGGTGAGCAGGCCGTAGATGCCGAATCCGGCGGCGACCAGGATCGCCACCATGATCCCGCCGAAGAGGGCGCCGACGCCGCGGCGCAGCGGCGTCTGGGCCGGGTCGGTCTCGCGCATCACCAGCGCCGAGATCACCCGCTGGTTCATGAACTGGTACGACTGCAACTGGTCGCGGCGCGAGATCACCGGCGGTCACCCCCCGAACGACGCGAACAGGCCGCGGATGTCGTCGAAGACGCCGATGACCGCGCAGGCGAGCGGGATCAGCGCCATGATCGCGACGATGTCCAGGATGTCGGCGGCGCGCCCCAGGTACGGCGACGGTGCCTTGCGGCTGTAGATCAGCGCCGACGGCAGGGCCACCGCGACCACCACGGCCGCGCCGGCGACCAGCACCACCCCGGAGACGGCTCCGGTGACGACCGGGCCGACACCGAGCCCGGCCAGCCCGGCCAGCCCGGCCGTCAGCAGCGGCACCCGCTGTTGCGGGGTGGGCAGCAACCGGGCCCGCAGCAGCAGCGCGGCGATCGCGGCGACCATCAGCAGCACGGCCGCGGTGTCCGGGCCGGACAGCGCCAGCCAGGCCATCGCCACCACACTGCACAGCGCCGCCGACAGGATGAACCCGGTCAGCATCTCGGCGGCCCGGACCACGGCGGCGAACACGTCCGCCCGGCGCGGCATCGGCTTGTCCGCCAGGATCTCCTCGGCCCGGTTCGGCAGGTCCGGGAACGGCAGCCGGCCCAGCCAGCCGGCCAGCACCGGATAGGCCGGGAGCAGCCCGATCGCGGCGGTCAGCGTCACCGCGGCGGCGCCCTCCGCGGACATTCCGGCGAGCGCCAGCGTCGCGGCCGGCAGACCGGTGAGGGCGGCCGCCATGCCGGCCACGAAGAGCCGGGCCGGGCCGGCCACCCCGGCGTGCCCGATCACGCTGACCACCAGCAGCGCGGACGAGCCGAGGACCAGGCCGGGGGCGCCCACGCCGAGGAATCCGCCGTCGGGCGGGGTGAGGAGCCAGGCGCCACCGAAGAACGCGTACGGCAGGCCGCTCGCGGCCACCACCCCGCCGGCGTTCGCGTCCCCGAACGCCCGGGACAGCAGGATCCCGAGGACCGCGCAGGCCAGTGACACCACCAGGGCGACCACGCCGGGCAGCACCCAGGCGGGACCGGTGGCGGCCAGCCCGGCCAGGCCGAGCAGCAGGGCGGCGGCGGTGACCGCGAGCCCGCAGCGCCGGGTGGCGGCCGGGCTCCACGACCGGGCGGCCCGCCGGGAGCCGCTGGCGATCACCTCGACCACGTCGTCGTACGCCAGCTCCGGCCAGTCCTCCCGGGCCGGGTCGAGGTGCAGGAGCTCCCCGTCGCGGACGCCCTGCGCGGCCAGGCTGCGCCCGGGTTCGAGGGCGGTGCCGGTGGCGCGGCGCAGCACCCATCCGCCGTACCGTTCGGCCGGCTCGCCGAGCGCGCCCTCGGCATGCCGGAGCAGGTGTGGCAGCAGCTCGGCGACGAGCATGTTGTCGGGCAGCGCGAGGTCGAGGCGGCGGGTCGGCGCCGCGATGGTCACCCGGGCCAGCGAGGGCCCGCTCGGTGCGGGTGCGCTCACAGTGGACAACGTAGCAAGCTGCGAAGATCCATTCACGTGCACGAATGACGGATAGGATGGTCGTCGCTACGTCACCCACGGGGAGCCCAGTGTGACAGTAACGATCATCAAGCGACCGCCACGCCGGCCCGCGCCCGTGATGCCGTCCGGCGAGGTGCCGCTCGACCCGCCGCCCGAGGTGCCACCGCCGCAGGGAAAAGGCTGGCAGCGGATGCTGATGATCCTGCCGATGGGCGCCGGCGCGGCCGCCATGGGCCTGATGATGGGCACCCAGCGCAGCGGCCCGATCGCCTATGTGGCCGGTGCGATGTACGGCGTCTCCATCCTCGGCATGATCGCGATGATGGCCGGCAACCAGAGCGGCCCCGGCAAACGCGAGATGATCGAGGCGCGCCGGCAGTACCTACGGCATCTCTCCCAGCTCCGGGCCCAGCTGCGGGAAACCATCCGCCGCCAGCGGGAGGCGCTCTACTACCGCAACCCGGATCCGGAGACCCTCTGGACGTTCACCGAGAGCGGCCGCCTCTGGGAGCGCCGCCGTGGCGACGCCGACTTCACCGTGGTCCGCATCGCGGTCGGCCCGCAGGAGGTGGCCACCCGTCTCGTCCCGCCGCAGACCCGGCCGGTCGACGAGCTGGAGCCGCTCTGCGCCATGGCGCTGCGCAGGTTCGTGAGCACCTACTCGGTGGTGCCCGACCTGCCGGTCTCGGTGGCGCTGCGCGACTTCTCGCACATCTACGTGCGCGGCGCCGACCAGCCGGTGCACGACTTCAGCCGGGCCCTGATCGCCCAGATGGCCACCTTCCATGCCCCCGACGACCTGCGGATCGGCGTCTGCGTGCCGGACCACGAGCGCCCCCGCTGGGAGTGGGTGAAATGGCTGCCGCACGGTCAGCACCCGGGCAAGACCGACGCCATCGGCCCGGTCCGGCTGGTCGCCCCGAGCGTCCCGGCGCTCGAGGCGATGCTCGACGACGTGCTGGTCAACCGGCCCCGGTTCGACCCGGCCGGCGCGCCCGGCGGCGGCCCGCACGTCATGGTGATCATCGACGGCGGCTCGACGGCCGGCTCCGACCACCTGATGACCGAGGGCGGCGTCGCCGGGGTCACCATCGTCGACCTGTCGGTGCCGCCGCCCCGGCTCCTCGACGACAGCTCGGTGGTCCTGGAGATCGCCGCCGACGGCACGGTCACCGGCACCACGATGGACGGTCCCACCGAAGTCGGGACGGCGGACGTGCTGAGTCTCGCGGAGGCCGAGGTGCTGGCCCGGGAGCTGGCGCCGCTGCGGTTGTCGGCCGCCTCGTTCGCCGACCAGCCGGCCATCTCCCAGGACACCGGGCTGGCCGAACTGCTGGAACAACCCGACCCGTACGGCATCGACCTCAACGAGCTGTGGGCCAGCCGCCCCAACCGGGACCGGCTGCGCGTCCCGATCGGGGTCGGTCTCGACGGCCGCCCGGTCGAGCTGGACCTCAAGGAGTCCGCGCAGGACGGCATGGGCCCGCACGGCCTGCTCGTCGGCGCCACCGGCTCCGGCAAGTCCGAGCTGCTGCGCACCCTGGTGCTGGCGCTCGCCATGACGCACAGCCCGGAGATCCTCAACCTGCTGCTGGTCGACTTCAAGGGTGGCGCCACCTTCGCCTCCCTGGACCGGCTGCCGCACACCGCCGCGATGATCACCAACCTGGAGGACGAGCTGCCCCTGGTCGACCGGATGCTCGGCGCCATCCAGGGCGAGCTGACCCGGCGGCAGGAGCTGCTGCGCAAGGCGGGCAACTACGCGTCCCAGCGCGACTACGAGCGGGCCCGCTCGGCCGGGGTCCCGCTGGCCCCGCTGCCCAGCCTGCTGTTCATCGTCGACGAGTTCTCCGAGCTGCTCAGCGCCCGGCCCGACTTCATCGACATGTTCGTCCAGATCGGGCGGGTCGGCCGGTCACTCGGCATCCACCTGCTGCTGGCCTCGCAGAAACTCGAGGAGGGGCGGCTGCGCGGGCTCGAGTCGCACCTGTCGTACCGGATCGGGTTGCGCACCTTCTCGTCGATGGAGAGCCGGGCCGTGCTCGGCGTGCCGGACGCCTATGAACTGCCCCGATCGCCGGGGCACGGCTATCTGCGTACCGGAACCGAGGGTTTGATCCGGGTGAAGGCCGCCTACGTCTCCGGGGTCGTCCGGCAGAACGGCGACCTGCCCGGCGCCGGCGGCCGGGGCGGCAACCCGATCCGCGCCTTCTCCACCTTCTACGTGGCGCCGCTTCCTTCCGACTCACCGGACGAGGACGCCGCCCCGCCGGAGGAGACCGCGACCGGGGACACGCTGATAGAGGTGCTGGTCCGGCAGATGGAGGGCAAGGGCGCGCCGGCCCACGAGGTGTGGCTGCCGCCGCTGGACAAGGCGCCCACCCTGGGCCAGATGCTGCCGCCGGTCGTCACCGTGCCGGAGCGCGGGCTCACCGTCGACGCCGAGGAGCGGTTCGGCGCCCTGCACGCGCTCGGCGGGATCATCGACAAGCCGTACGAGCAGCGCCGCGACCCGATGTGGCTGGACCTGGCCGGGGCGGCCGGCAACGTGATGGTGGTCGGGTCCGCCCAGTCCGGCAAGTCCAACCTGCTGCGCACCCTGGTGGTCAGCCTGGCGCTCACGCACACCCCGCGCGAGGCGCAGTTCTACGGGCTCGACTTCGGCGGCGGCCCGCTCAGCGCGCTCGCCGACCTGCCGCACGTCGGCGGGGTGGCGACCCGGCGCGACGTGGACAAGGTCCGCCGCACCATCGCCGAGCTGCACGGTCTGATGCGGGCCCGGGAGGAGATGTTCGCCCGGGAGAACGTGGAGGGCGCCGCGGCCTACCGGCGGGCCAAGGCGCAGGGCCGGTTCGCCGAGGACGCGTTCGGTGACGTCTTCCTCGTGGTCGACGGCTGGTCCACGCTGCGCACCGAGTTCGAGGACCTGGAAGGCGCCGTGCACGAGCTGGCCAACCGCGGGCTCGGCTTCGGCATCCACATCCTCGCCGCCACGAACCGGTGGATGGACGTCCGCCCGCAGATCCGCGACGTCTTCGGCACCCGCGTCGAGCTGCGCCTCGGCGAGGCCAGCGACTCGGTGATCAACCGGCGTGAGGCGGTCAACGTGCCGGAGGCCGCGCCCGGCCGCGGCCTCACCCCCGACGGCTACCACTTCCTCGCGGCACTGCCCCGCATCGACCGCGAACAGCGCGTCGACGACCTGGCCGACGCGGTCGCCGAGCTGGTCCGGCACGCCGCCGACCACTGGACCACCACGCCCGCCCCGCCGGTGCGCCTGCTGCCCGCCGAGTTGCCGTTCGAGGGTCTGCCCCCGGCCCGCGGCGGCGCCGTCCCGATCGGCATCGCCGAGGTCGACCTGCAACCCGTCCACCTCGACTTCGACGCCGAACCGCACGCGCTGCTCTTCGGCGACGTGGAGAGCGGCAAGAGCTCCTTCCTGCGCAGCCTGGCCCGATCCATCGCCGCGTCACACACCCCCGCCGAGGCCCGGCTGCTCCTCGTCGACCTGCGGCGCAGCCTGCTCGGCTGCGTCGCCCCCGAGCACACCATCGGCTACGGCACCTCACACCAGGTCACCGCCGACCTGATCAACCAGGTGGCGGTGGCCATGCGGGAACGCCTCCCCGGCCCGGACGTCACCCCCGAGATGCTCAGCGACCGCAGCTGGTGGAAGGGTCCCGAACTGTACGTCCTCGTCGACGACTTCGACCTGATCGCGTCGGCCAGCCCGAACCCGCTCACCCCCCTGCTCGAATTCCTGCCCCAGGCCCGCGACATCGGCCTGCACGTGGTGATCACCCGCCGGATCGGCGGCGCCGGGCGCGCCATGTTCGACCCGGTCATCGGCCGCATCCGGGAACTCGCCTCACCCGGGATCATGATGTCCGGATCCCGCGAGGAGGGCCCGCTCTTCGGCAACATCAAACCCCAGCCGCTGCCGCCGGGCCGCGCGTGGATGATCACCCGACGGCACGGTGCGCGGTTGGTCCAGCTCGCGTGGTCCCCGCCGGGCCGTTGATTTCCTTTCCGGTACGCGTGTCGCCGCCCCCGCCGATTGCGGCCGTTCCCGTGAGTCCGCGCGAGCGTCTGCCGGGTCCGGGCCGTGCCGCGCCCGCCGGGCGTGAGGAAATGGTCCGGCTGGAAGCCGGCCGGGGTCGGGGTCAGCGGCGGGGGAGGCCCACGTACTGCTGCTCGATCGGGGTCTGGTTCAGGAACAGGTAACGGTCGTCGCCGTCGCCGATCAGGGCCATCATGTCGTCGTTCATCGACTGGAGGAGCTGAACGCTCTGCGGGCGCAGCTTGCACGCGGCCGCCACCAGGGTCGCCTCGTCGCCGCCGAGCCGCTGGAGGACCACCAGGCCGGCCTCCTGTACGGCCGCGACCCCGGGCCGGTCCAGCTGCCGCAGAATGGTGAGCTGGGTGTGCCACGGGCCCAGCGGTGGGCTCGCCGCCGGGCCGGTCATCCCCAGGTCGAAGACGGTCATCAGCGGTGTCTGGGCGGTCCCGCCGTACGGCCCGCCCGGCTCCTGCCCGATCACGGTGAGCCGGTTCTGCTGCCCGGTGGCCCGCTCCCCGAACCCGGCCCACGCCCGTGGCTCGGTCGTCACCACGACCACCCGCACCCCGACCGAGAACGCCCTGAAGATCAGCAACTGGGCCGCCCACACGCCGCCGACCAGCGTGACCCGGACCGGCTCGGGTGCGAACAACCGCAACGGCACCGGCGCCTGCCGCTGGTCCCGCCCGAGCAGCAGCCCCGGCGGGGCGGCCGGGGTGACCGTCACCCGGCGCAGCCCGGCCCGCGGGATCGCGTGCCAGCCGATCCGCAGCCGGCTGACCCGCCCCGACGGCCCGGTCCGATCCGGTCCGCGGTCACCGTCCTCCGGACCCGTCGGCGGCCCGTCCGGTGGCCGCTCCGGCCCGTACGTCCCCGGCCGGGCCAGCGGCGCCGACGTCACCGCAGGCGCGGACAGGCCCCGCGCCACCGGCTCGGCCACCACCTGCTGCTGGGCGAACGGGTCGGCCGACTCCGGCGCCGGCCGCTGCACCGGCACCGACGCCCGCCCCGACGTCACCTGCCCCGGCTGCCGGGGCGCGGGCACCGGCTGCTGGTAGGCGGCCCCACCCTCCTGCGGCCACGGCTGGCTCATCCGGCGCCGCCTCCGGTCGGGGCGGTGGCGTAGGCGGCCGGGCCCTGTTCGCCGTCGAGGGGGAGCAGTTCGCCGCCGGCCCGCCGGACGCCCTCCTGGAGCACCCGGTCCAGGGCGGTCAGGTCCGCGTCCGGGCGGGCCGCCATCCGGATGAACGCGCGCACCGCCACCTCGTTCCCGGCGCCCGCCCGCAGCAGCAGCGCCACACTGGTCTGCGCGGCCGGGGCGGTCGCCGCCCAGGCGAACAGCGACCCGATCTCGGTGGCCGACGCGGGCCAGGTCTTCAGCCAGTACGTCCGGTGGATCAGCCGCGCCGACCGCCAATGCGTCCACGCCTCGTCCACGCCCGGGCCGTCGGCCAGCGCCCACGGTTCCACATCGCACGATCGGGCCAGCAGGGCCAGCAGCTGATCCGCGTCCAGCGGCCGGCCGGTGATCCCCAGCCGTCGTAGGTTGGCCGTCACCTTCCGGCCCAGCCCGGCGACCAGCGTGGCAGCCGCCTCCGGGTCGGCGGTGTGGTCGAGCAGTGCCTCGGCCAGCGCCTGCGCGTCGATCCGGACGCTGATCGACGTCTCCCGGTAGGCCGGCACCGGCCCGGCGCTCACCGACTCCACCAACTGCCGGTACGACGCCCCGGACGGCGAGGCAGCCGGCACGTCCGGGCTCGGCGCCGGCACCGTGTGCGTGACCAGCTCCATCACGAGGCCCGGCTGCCCGGCGCCGGTGAGTGCTCCGGCCAGTGCGTCCAGTGGCACCTCGGTGACGGCCGGGTCGACCGCGACGACGCTGTACCAGCCGGCCTCGTCCCGGGCCACACCGACGGCGCCGTCCGAAGCGGTCACGTCCCGTACGGTCAGGCCGGGCGCCACCGAGCGGAGTGCGGCCAGCACCGGCCCGGACCGTGGATCCAGCCGGGCGGCCCGGCGGCGGCGGTGCTCGGCGGCGACCCGCCGGTGCTCCAGCCACCAGCGGTGCTGCCGGCGGGAGAAGAAGATCAGCATCATCGCGGCCGCTCCGGCCAGGGTGACCGCGAGGGTGGCGATGTTCTGCGTGACGGCGAAGACGAGGGCCAGCGCCGCCACCTCTGCCGCCACGATCTGCGCCAGGCTGAACGGGCCCAGATGGCCGCGCCGGGGCACGGCCCGGACCGAGGTCTCCGGCGGCCGGTACTGCGGCGCGGCCCGCGGGACCGGCCGTGGCGGGGGAGGCTGGGCGGCGCCGCCGCGAACCGGCGTGCCCGGCGGCCGCAGCGGCGCGGCGGCGCCGTACGTCGGTCCCTCACCCCGGTGCACCCGTCGCCTCCCCCGTACCGTCGGTATCGGTCTGCTGTCCCACCGTAGTTCAGCGGATCGCCACCCGCAGATCCGCGAGCATCAACGTCCGCAGATCGTCGCGGCTGGGCATCCGGCCCATCGCCCGCAGCCGTCCGGACTGCGCCTTCCGCATGCCTTCCAGCAGCTTGCGGGCCTCCCGGGCGTTGCCGAAGTTCCGGTCGCGTTCGAGCCGTCCGAAGTGCTCCCACAGCGCCTCCGGCAGGCCCTCGTCGAAGACGTAGTCGTCGTGCCGGGCGATCCGGTCGGCGATCATCACGAGTTCGTCCGGTCCGTAGTTCTCGAACTCCAGGGTCTTGGCGAACCGGGACGCCAGACCGGAGTTGGCGTCCAGGAAGTCGGACATCTCCTTGGTGTAGCCGGCGACGATCACCGCGACCTTGTCCCGGTGGTCCTCCATCAACTTCACCAGGGTGTCGATCGCCTCCTGACCGAAGTCGGCGGCCGCCCCGCCGGCACGGGCCAGCGTGTACGCCTCGTCGATGAACAGCACGCCGCCCATCGCGTCCTCGAACACCGAGGTGGTCTTCTCCGCGGTGTGCCCGATGTACTGCCCGACCAGGTCGCGCCGGGACACCTCACGGAACTGCCCGTTCGGCAGCACCCCCAGCGCCTTCAGCAGCCGGCCGTAGATCCGGGCGACGGTCGTCTTCCCCGTCCCGGGGGCGCCCGTGAAGATCAGGTGGTGGCTGACCGCGCCCACCGACAGGCCCGCGCCGCGCCGCCACTCGTTCACCTGGATCTCGTCGATCAGGGCCCGGACCTCGTTCTTCACCCCGGCCAGGCCGATCATCGAGTCGAGTTCGGTGAGCAGCCGGTCCACCTCGGCGGCGTCCTGTGCGGCGCCGGCCGCGACCACGCCCGCCTGTGGCAGCCCGCCGGTGTCGGTCAGCGTCACCGTGGCCTGGGCGCCCGGGTCGACGGCGACCGGTGGCTCCGCGGTCTGCTCGACCCGGCACTGCTCGACCACCGCGGTGCAGCCCGGCCCGATCACGATCCCGGAGCCGTGCGTCTGATGCACCCAGGTCTCCACGATGCGGGTCGCGCTCGCGTAGGCCACCACGATGCCCGCGTCACCGGTGCCGGAGACCTCGCAGCGCTCGATCACCGGGCGGGCCGACTGGTAGACGTAGATCCCCCGGTAGCCGCAGTCGCTCACCTTGGTGCCGCGGATCTCCGGGTCGGCGCCCAGCCGCACGATCACCCCGTCGTCCGAGACGCCGCGGATCTCGCACGAGTCGACAGTGCCGCCCGCGTCGGAGTAGACGAACCCGTGCCGGCCGCGCACCACCCGCACCTCGGTGGCGTCGACCATGGATCCGCCGTCGGCGTGCAGGGCCGAGCCGTGGCCGGCGGACAGCTCGCAGCGCCGCAACCGCACCCGGCCGCCGCCGATCGCCACGGCCGGATAGTCGTCCGAGGTGAGGGCCAGGCCCTCCACGTCGACCTCGCCCGACGACACGGCCAGTGCCGGACCGTCCAGACCGGACGCGTCCACGACGGCGGAACCGGGATCGCCGGAGGCGCGCACGTTGAGGCGGCGCCCGGTCAGTTCGATGCGCTCCCGGTAGGTGCCGGGAGCGAGGACGACGGTGGCCCCGTCCGGGGCGACCTCGAGAGCGTCGCGGAGAGTCGGGTACGTGCCGGGGACCGCCAGGGTGCTGACCACGAGCGGAACTCCTTCGTGCGAGTCTGCGTCACCGTCCGGCGTGGACCGCCGGAAAGCGGCGTAGACCCGAGGCTAGCGCCCCGAACGAATCATGAAGGCCCCTGTCGATGAATCAACCCCGTTTTCGGTACGGCAAGCAGCCCACCCACCCACGAAACGCCCACCCGAGCCGGACGGCGGTGCACTCGTCACCCCGCAAAACGCCGCCGGTGTCGAGGCAAGTGATCTGCCGACGCCAGCGGGGTTTGCTGGCGGCGGGAGATCACCTGCCTCGACACCGGTTACAAGGCGTTTTGCCGCGGAGCGAAGCGGAGCAAAGCTAGCGAGGCCGTTGCTGGCGGAACGCGCCCTTGCTCGGCCGCATGTTCTTCGGGATCGCGCCCTTCGGCATCTGGGGGCGCGCCATGAGGGCGCCGAGGCGCTTGTCCAGGGCGTTCACGTCCTTGCCGGTGAGGTTGCGGGGCAGCTTCAGCATGGTCGAACGCAGCTTGCGGACCGGGAGCTGGCCCTCCTCGCTGCCGATCACGAAGTCGTAGAGCGGAGCGTTGCCGATCACCTTCACCAGCCGCTTGCGCTCCTGGCCGATGAGGTTGCGGACGCGCGCCGGGTCGCCCTCGCCGAGCAGGATGACGCCGGGCCGGCCGATCACCACGTGCACCATGTCGAACTGCGTCGTGGAGCTGGCCGCGGGGCGGACCCGCCAGTCACCGCGCATGTTCTCCATCAGCGAGGCGGCGGCGCCGGGCTGGCCCTCCGCGACGTTCATCATCGCGGTGTTCGACCGCAGGTTGAGCACGATCAGCACGGCCAGCAGGGTGAACAGGATGCCGACCGGGATCCAGAGGTAGCCACCCGTCAGGAGCACGACAACGACGGTGATCGCCACCGGGATCGCGACCGCCACGACGACAAGCGGGACGAACCATTTGTCCTGCTTCGCCGTGAACGCGAACACCTGGCCGATCTGCTTCAGGCGCTCGCGGAACGACACCTTCTCCTGGGGTTTTGCCATAGCCGCAAAGTGTAGTGGGGCTCAGGTACCTTACGGCGTCCCGGGGACCCGGACGGCCGTGGGTAAGGAGGGTGCGACGTCGCGGATGAGGCGGCCGCCCCATGCCCCGCTGCCGCCTTCGGGCGAAGAGTCGGTGTCACACCAACCGACAGGAGCCCCGCAAATGATTCCCTTCAGCGACCCCGACACTCAGTTCCGCCTGGTCCGCGATCACCTCGACGCGCGCATCCGGGACGCCGAGGACCACCGGCTCGTCCGGGAGGCCGCGACCGTACGGGTACGCCGTACCGGCCGATGGCCCAGGTGGCGGAGAGACGATCGGCGGCCTCTCGCATCGTGATCGGGGCGGAGGTTCCGTCGTACGGGCGTGGCATGCTCGACCTCATGGTGGTGAGCGCGTACAGCACGGTCCTGGTCGGACGGGATGCCGACCTCGCCACCCTGCACGACGCGTTCCAGCGGGCCGGCGGCGGTGAGGCGCCGGCCCTGCTGATCGGGGGCGAGGCCGGCGTCGGCAAGACCCGGCTGGTCGAGGAGTTCGTCCGCGGGCTGGACGCGCGAGTCCTCGTCGGCCAGTGCCTCGAGCTGGGGGAGGAGGGCCTGCCCTTCGCCCCGTTCGCGGCCGCCCTGCGCGAGCTGGCCCGGCACGACGGCGGCGCGGTGTTCGCCGGGCGGGAGGCCGAGTTCGCCCGGCTGCTGCCCGAGCTGGGGTCGCCGCCGGAGCTCGGCGGCAGCCACCGGGGCCATCTGTTCGAGCTGGTCGGGGCACTGTTCGCCCGGCTCGGCGAGCAGCGCCCGGTGGTCCTCGTGGTGGAGGACCTGCACTGGGCCGACCGGTCCACCCGTGATCTGATCGGATTTCTGGTTCGCTCGGCCCGGGTGCCGCGCCTGCTGCTCGTCGCGACGTACCGGACGGACGAGCTGCACCGCGGCCACCCGCTGCGGCCGTTCCTGGGCGAGCTGGAGCGGGTCCGTGGTGTGCACCGACACGATCTCGACCGGCTCGACCGCGACGGCACCGCCGAGCTGCTCGGCCACCTGCTCGGCGCCGAGCCCGACCGGCCCACCGTCGACGCCGTCTGCGAGCGTGCCCAGGGCATCCCGTTCTTCATCGAGCAGTTCGCCGCCTCCGCCGACCCGCGCTGCGGTGACATCCCGGAGACGCTGCGCGACCTGCTGCTCGCCCGCGTCGACCAGCTGCCCGAGGCAGCCCAGCGGGTGCTGCGGGTGGCCGCGGTCGGCGGCACCCGGTTCGGCCACGAGCTGCTCGCCCGGGTCGCCGACGTCGACGACGCCGCACTGGAGTCGGCGCTGCGGGCCGCCGTCGCCGCCCAGATGATCGTCTTCGACCCCGACGGGGGCTACGAATTCCGGCACGCGCTGGTCCGGGAGGCGGTCCACGACGACCTGCTGCCCGGCGAGCGGGCCCGGCTGCACGCCCGCTATGCCCAGGCCATCGAGGCCGAGCCACGGCTGGTGGCGGCCGACCGGGCGCCCGCCGAGATCGCCCACCACTGGTTCTGCGCCCGCGACCACGCCCGGGCGCTCGTCGCCGCCGGCCGGGCCGCCGACGCGGCCGGTCGCCGCTACGCGTTCGCCGAGCAGGCCCGGCTGCTGGAGCGCGCCCTCGAGCTGTGGGAGCAGGTTCCCGACGCCGCCGAACTGCTCGGCAAGTGCCACCTCGACCTGCTGGAGGAGGCGGCGCTCGCGGCCATCGACGCCGGTGACCACGGGCGGGCCGGCCGGCTCACCCGGGCCGCGCTCGCCGACCTGGACGGCGAGGCCGAGCCGACCCGGGCCGCCCGGCTGCTCATCCGGCGGGCCAAACTGCTGCGCAACGCCGGGAAGAGCGACGGGGCGGCGGAGGCCCGCGAGGCGTACCGGTTGCTGCAACTCGCCCCGCCCGACCTGCCCTGGCTGAAACTGCTCGGCGACGTGGCCTATGTGTTCTCCGGCATCGACGGCGACGAGGCCGGCCGGATCGCGGCACAGGTGATGGCGTGCGCCGGCGAGTTCGGTGACGAGGCCGCCCGGATCGCCGCCGAGATCACCTTCGGCAAGGTGTGCAGCGGCCACCTGCCGGCCGAGCAGAGCCTGCCCGCCGTGCGCCGGGCGATCGAACGCGCCCGTGCCTCCGGCGACATCCCGAACCTCGCGCACGGCCTGGTCAACATCTCCGACACGCTGTACGAGATGGGGGCGTACGCGGAGTCCGCCGCCGCGGCCGCCGAGGGCGTCCCGCACGCCGACCGGGTCGGTGTCAGCCGCACCACCGGCGTCTACCTGCTGGCCAACCACGCCGAGGCGCTGATGGCCCTGGGCCGGTGGGACGAGGCCGACGCCCGCCTCGCCGAGGCCGCCCGCCACGACCCGCCCGGCACCCTCGCCGTGCCGTGGCTGCGGTTGCGCGCCCGCCTCCGCCTGGCCCGCGGCCACGACGGCGCGGAGGCCCTGGTCGCCCAGGCGGCCGCCTACCTGGCCAAGCCGTTCCTCAACCCCGACCTGCGGTTGGGGCTGCTGGAGCTGCGCATCCACGCGGCGCTCGCGGCGGGCGACCCGGCCACGGCGCGGGCCGCCGCCCGGGTTGCCCTACGGGACCGCTATCTCCACCACCTGCCCCGCTACTCGTGGCCGTTGCTGGCCGCCGCGGCCCGTGCCCTGCCGGCGTCTCCACTTTCCGCGCCTTCGGGCGGGGTCCGCGCTCTGCCGGGGTCTCCGCTTCCCGCGCCTTCGGGCGGGGTCCGCGCTCTGCCGGGGTCTCCGCTCCTCGCATCCTCCGGCGGCGGCTCTTTCGCCGCACCCGGGGTGACGTCCACGGCGAGCTGGGTCGTGGTGAACCAGGCTGTCCCCGACGGCCTGGCCCCGGGGCGAGGATGGTCCGGTGCGGGGCATGTTCACCTGCCGACCGCCACGACCCACGAGGCCGCCCCGGGCGAGGAGCCCGGGCTGGCCGGTCTGATCCGCGCGGCGGCCGAGCGCCTGCCGGAGCGTCATCCGGCCGAGTCGGCGTACGCCGCTCAGGTCTCCGCACTGCTCGACGGTGGCGCCGACCGGTGGCAGGCGGCGGTCACGGCCTGGCGGGCGGACGGCCAGCCGTTCCCGTTGGCCGCGGCGCTGCTCGACTACGCGGAGGCGGTCGCCGCCGACCGCACGGCGGCGACCGAGGCGATCACCGAGGCCGGCGCGATCGCCACCGCGCTGGGCGCCCGGTCGCTGGCCGGTGCCGCGGACACCCTGGCCCGCCGGCTCGGCGTGGGCGGTGGCCACGCCCCAGCCGCCGGGACCGAGGTGCTGACCGCCCGGGAGCGTGAGGTCCTGCGCCTGGTCGCCGAGGGCCAGAGCAACAGCCGGATCGCCCAGCGCCTGTTCATCTCCCCGAAGACGGCGAGCGTCCACGTCTCTCGCATCATCGCCAAGCTGGAGGTCACCAACCGGGTCGAGGCCGCCGCCGTGGCCCACCGCCTCGGCCTGCTGGACGGCTGACAACGGCCGCCATCCGCGCCTCGCCTCGCTTCCCCGCGGTGAGGGCGACCGGGGCCGGGCCTGGCGGCGCGGCGCGGCCTGGCGGAAGCGGCCGGGCCTGCGGAAGCGGCCGGGCCTGTGGAAGCGGCCGGGCCTGTGGAAGCGGCCGGGCCTGTGGAAGCGGCCGGGCCTGTGGAAGCGGCCGGGCCTGTGGAAGCGGCCGAGCCTGGCGGAAACAGTCGGACGCGGCGTCGGTGTTTCTGTCAATCGGTTGGGAAACGCTAAAGACGGGTGGCCGGGGTCCGATGTTGGGGGTCGGCTCTCCCGTAGGGAGACCTCAGCCCATCCGAGTCCTTCCCCCGGAGGCAAGTAATGGATACCGCTGTCGAGGTGAGTTATGGCGTGGCCGAGCTGCTGTTCGGGCCGAACTCGCTGGTGCCGTGGTGGGCCTGGCTGGCTCCGTTCGCCATGATCTTTCTGAAGCTGCTCGCGCCGGTCCTCCTTCCGGAGGTCGCGGAGGCGCGATGGGGTTCCGGCAGCGACGCCGAGAGGACCAGGCGGTCCAAGAAGTCCAAGAAGTCCAAGAAGAAGTAGCCGGTCAGAAGCCCCGCGCCGAATGGTGCGGGGCTTCTTCCGTGCGTGGCCGGGATGCGGTGCCATTGCCCGTGCGTGGCCGGGATGCGGCGCCATTGCCCGTGCGTGAGGACACGACGCCGGAAGCGGGCGACGGCGCCCCACGCCGCCGGGCGCGGGGCGCCGAAGGCTCAGCCCCGGGCTTCGAGAGCCTGACGGTACAGACGGCCGGCCCGGTACGACGAGCGGACCAGTGGCCCGCTCATCACGCCCGCGAAGCCGATCTGCTCGGCCTCCTCGCGGAGCTCGACGAACTCCTCCGGCTTGACCCAGCGCTCGACCGGGTGGTGCCGCGGGGTGGGCCGAAGATACTGCGTGATGGTGATCAGCTCGCACCCGGCCGCGTGCAGGTCGCGGAGGGCGGCGGAGATCTCGGCGCGCTCCTCGCCCATGCCGAGGATCAGGTTGCTCTTGGTGACCAGGCCGGCC
This sequence comes from Actinoplanes hulinensis, assembly GCF_019429605.1. Taxonomy (NCBI): domain Bacteria; kingdom Bacillati; phylum Actinomycetota; class Actinomycetes; order Micromonosporales; family Micromonosporaceae; genus Actinoplanes; species Actinoplanes hulinensis. The sequence continues at coordinate 248,011 of NZ_JAHXZI010000012.1, forward strand.
GCACGGGCCTGGGTGATCACGTCGAGGGAGCGCTCGTAGCGGAAGCCGGGGCGGATGCGCTTGAAGATCCGCGGGACGGTCTCCACGTTGTGCGCCAGCACCTCGGGCGCGGCGCCGAAGACCTCGGCGAGCTGGGCCGGGTCGGCGTTGAAGTCGGGGATCAGCAGCTCGACGCCGCAGCCGGGCTGGAGCTTGTGGATCTGGCGGACGGTCTCCGCGTAGAGCCAGGCGCCGCCGTCGGGCAGGTCGTCACGCGCGACGCCGGTGACCGTGGCGTAGCGCAGGCCCATGGTGGCGACGGACTCGCCGACCCGGCGCGGCTCGTCGGCGTCGAACTCGGCCGGCTTGCCGGTGTCGATCTGGCAGAAGTCGCAGCGACGGGTGCACTGGTCGCCGCCGATGAGGAAGGTGGCCTCGCGGTCTTCCCAGCACTCGTAGATGTTGGGGCAGCCGGCCTCCTGGCAAACCGTGTGCAGACCCTCTTTCTGCACCAGGCCGCGCATCTCCGTGTACTCAGGGCCCATCTTCGCCTTGACCTTGATCCACGGCGGTTTCCGCTCGATGGGAGTCTCGGCGTTGCGCGCCTCGATGCGCAGCATGCGGCGGCCCTCGGGAGCAATAGTCACAGTCCGAAGATACGCCCGCCACCGCCGGGCGCGATGCGGGGGCGACGAGGCTCACGTGACCGACGTTGTGACAGCCGTCACCCGATATTCAGGTGATCGGCACATCGCGGGCTGTTAGCGTGCCGAGCACGGCGTTGATGGGACCGAGTAGCGCTTCGATCCGCCGGCCGAGAGAGCCACCCGGCAGCTGTGAAGGGTGGCCCGCGCGCCGGAGCGTGAAGACACCCCGGAGCCGCAGCACGACAAAGAGGCGCCCTGACAAGGGGCGCGAAGGTGCGGTGGTACCGCGAGGATCCCGCTCGCCCGCACCTCCCTGGGGCCGCGTTGCAGCACCAGAGGAGGTAACCCGCCATGCAACGCATCCTCTCCACCCAGCTGGCGACCACGGAACCCGGCACCAAGGTCACGATCGCCGGCTGGATCCACCGCAGGCGGCTGCTCAAGTCGGTGGCCTTCCTGATCGTCCGGGACGCCGCCGGGCTCAGCCAGGTGGTCGTCACCGACCCGGCCACCCGCGAACAGCTGGAACGGCTCACCGAGGAGACCGTCGTCGAGGTGACCGCCGTGGTCACCACCAACGAGCAGGCGCCGCAGGGTGTCGAGCTGACCTCCCCGGAGATCCAGGAAACGAGCCGGGTCGCCGTACCCCTGCCGTTCGAACTGCATCGGCCCGCGCTGAGCGCGAGCCTGCCCACCCAGCTGGACCACGCGGCGCTGGCGCTGCGGCATCCGTCGCGGGCCGCGAACCTGCGCATCTCCGCCGCCGTGACCAGGGGTTTCCGGCGAGCGCTGGAGGAGCAGCGGTTCGTCGAGATCCACACGCCGAAGATCGTCGCCTCGGCGACCGAGTCGGGTGCGAACGTCTTCGAGCTCGACTACTTCGGGCGGCCCGCCTATCTGGCGCAGTCGCCGCAGTTCTTCAAGCAGATGATGGTCGGCGTCTTCGAGCGGGTCTTCGAGGTGGGGCCGGTGTTCCGGGCCGAGCCGAGCGACACGGCCCGGCATCTCGCCCAGTACACGTCGCTGGACGCCGAGATGGGCTTCATCCGCGACCACCGGGACGTGATGGCGGCGCTGACCAGGACGATCGCCGGGATGCTCGGCGAGGTCACCGGGATGGTCGAGACCCCGGGCGTGCCGGACGAGATCCCGGCCGTGCACTTCGCCGAGGCCCTGCGGATCGCCGGGGCGCCGGAGGACGAGCCCGACCTGGCCCCCGCGCACGAGCGGGCGGTCGGCGAGTGGGCGCTGCGCGAGCACGGGTCGGCGTTCGTCTTCGTGACCGGCTACCCGATGCGCAAGCGGCCCTTCTACACCCACCCGGACCCGGCCGACCCGACCTGGTCGAACAGCTTCGACCTGCTGTTCCGCGGCCTGGAGATCGTCACCGGCGGTCAGCGGCTGCATCGGTACGAGGACTACGCCGCCGTACTGGGCGAGGAAGGCGAGCCGGGCTACCTGGACGCGTTCCGCTACGGCATGCCCGCGCACGGCGGCTGGGCGATCGGCCTGGAGCGCTTCGTGGCCCGGCTGACCGGCGCCGCCAACGTCCGGGAGGTGACGGCGTTCCCGCGTGACCTGCACCGGGTCGCGCCGTAGTAGTTCAATGCCAGCGTGATTATCGACCTCGATGTGCCGGGGCCGTCGGCCGAACCGGCGCGACGTTCCCGGCACCGGTCGCGTGGCCTGCCCCTGATGCTGGCTGCGACACTGCTGGTCCTGCTGGGCGGGTCGACGGTGCCGTCGAAGGACCTCGCGCCGCTGGTCGCCGACCTCGGCCCCGGGAACCTGACGTGGCTGCTGACCGACCGGATGATCTACAGCGTGACCGGCCGGCCGGGGGAGGACGTCCTCGACGTGACGGCCCGGCCGGTCGACGGCGAGGTGCTCTGGACCCGGCCGCTCGGGGGCGTGGGCACGATGCCGGTGCTGCACGAGTTTGGCCCGCACCTGGCGGTGGAGTTCCCCGACGAACGGATACTGCTGCTGGACGCCCGCACCGGGCAGATCCGCCGGGCCGACGACGGCGCCCGCGTCGCCGGCGACCGGATCCTGCTCCGGCAGAAGGGCCGGATCGGCCTGCTCGACCCGGTGACCGCCCGGCCCGTCTGGTGGCGGGAAGTGGACGGCTGGCCGATCGCGGTCACCGGCGGCGACGGTCAGGTGCGGGTCGTCAACCTGGGCGGCACCGGTGCCGTCTACGACCGGGACACCGGCGCGACCGTCCGTACCGCTGCGAACCTCGGCGTTCAGGGCGCCGTCTACACGACGGCCGTCTCCGGCGACTGGATGTTCCTGTTCACCGGAAACTCTATGACCGTGGTGCGGATGCGCGATCTGAAGCGGCTGTGGACGGCCCAGCTGATCGGGCCCACCGCCGCGGAGCCGTGTGGTGACGCGTTCTGCGTGACCGGCGCCACCGGGGTGACCGCCGTGAGCCAGCGCACCGGGTCGATCATCTGGATCGGGACGCGATGGCGGTGGTCCGGTGGGTTCGCGAGCGGGGAGGACGGGCGGATCGTCCGGCTCGACCCTGCCACCGGTGAGGTCGAGGCCGACCTGGGGCAGGCCCGGCCGGCCGGCACGATGCTGGTGCGGGAGGGCGGCGTGGTGACCGACGCGGTGACCGGACGGCTCCGCGGTGTCGTGGACATCACCGTTCCCTCGCACTGCGCGAGCACGGCGAGCCATCTAGCGTGCCAGGACGACAAGACGACGAAGGTGTGGCGGCTCCCATGATCATTGATCTCGACCGGGCTCCCGCGCCCGCGCCGCCACGCCGGGCCCGGCACTGGCGTCCCGCGTCGGCCCTGGTGCTGCTGCTGGCGCTGCTGCTCGGCCCGGATCACCTCGAACGGCCGGTCCCGCCGCTGGAACGGGTGGCCACCACCGAGACCGCCACCGGCGCCTGGCTGCTCACCGACGACACCGTCTACAGCACCCGCACCCTGGCGAACGGCCGGGTCGACGTCCTGGCGCACGATCTGACCACGAACCGGCTCCGCTGGCGCCGGCAGACCGAGTGGTTCGGCGCGATGCCGGCGCTGTCGGTGTCCGGTTCGGCCGTGGTGGCCGGCGGCAACATGGGCGGCGGGCCGGTGGTGGCCGATACGCGTACCGGCGCCGACGCGGCCACCGCGCTCCAGACGGCACTGCCCGCGGGCGACGCGCTCGTCCTCTGGGACGAGGAGTCACGCCTCGGCCTCCGCGACCCGGCGACGAACGAGGTCGCCTGGTGGCGGCCGTTCTACCAGGCCCCGGAGTCGGCCGCCGCCGACGGCCGCTACCTGGTCGTGCTGGAGGAGACCGGTGGGGCGGTCACCCTGCGGCGCTCCGACGGCCGGGTGGCCGGGCGCAACGATCAGGCATCCCCGTCCGGCGAGCCGTCCGAGATCCGGATCGTCGGCGACCACGCCTACCTGCTCGGCGAGTACGCCCTGACCGCCCTGCACCTGCCCGACCTGACCGAGAAGTGGACCGTCCGCTCGGTCATCCCGAAGTTCGTCGAACCCTGCGGCACCCGCATCTGCGTCTCCGGCGGCGGCGGCCTGCACGCCCTCAACCCCGAGGACGGCACGGTGACCTGGACCGACCTCCACTGGAAGAGCTGGACCGACGGTTTCGCCCTGACCGTCGACGGAGAGGTCACCCTCGTCGACCCGGAGACCGGCGCCGCCCGTACCGGTCTCGGCCCCGGACTTCCCCTCGGCGACCTGCTGCTGCGCCCCACCGGCGACGGCCTCCGCCTGATCGACTGGCACACCGGCCAGACCCGCGGCGCGATCTCCGGGACGCTCTCCATCGCCTGCCGCCGCGCCGGCGTCCACCTGGCCTGCCAGCAGTCCGACGGCCTGATCCAGGTGTGGCGCCTCCCCTGAAATCATTTCATTTCGTACGGGCTACGTGTGCCGCCGTGGGCAGACGGCGATCTCCCCGCCGGGTCGCGCCTTTGCCGCCCGCGCCGGGCGGAGCTGCCCACTCACCCTCACCCCAAGGCCGGCTGTGAGCTAGAGAAGGACCGCCAGGGTGACCACCGCGACGATCACGAAGGGGATGATCGTCGTGCTGACGAGGATGGCCCAGGCGACCGGGTGCCCGAAATTGAGCACCAGCCCACCGCCCGGTTTGGGAACGAAGACCCGTTTGTCCTGCGGGTTGCGGTAGAGAGCCATCAGATCAGCGTGGCCAGGTGGCGTTCGACGATCGGCATGACCTCGGTGACCGGGACCGGGCGGCCGACCTCGGCGCTGAGCGAGGTGACGGCGGCGTCCCGGATGCCGCACGGGACGAAGCGGTCGAAATTCGACAGGTCGCAGTCGCAGTTCAGGGCGAAACCGTGCAGCGTGACACCGCGTGACACCCGGATGCCGATCTGGGCGATCTTGCGGTCCAGGCCGCCGTCGGTGGCCCGGACCCACGCCCCGCTGCGGCCCTCGATGCGATCGGCCACCACACCGAACTCGGCGCAGACGTCGATCAGCAGCTGCTCGGTCCGGCGGACGTAGGCGACCACGTCGACCGGGTCGGGCAGGCGCAGGATCGGGTAGCCCACGATCTGCCCCGGACCGTGCCAAGTGATCTTGCCGCCGCGGTCGACGTCGACGACCGGGGTGCCGTCGAACGGCCGGTCGGCCGGCTCGGTGCGCTTGCCGGCGGTGAAGACGCTGGGGTGCTCCAGCAGCAGGACCGTGTCCGGCTGGGAACCGGCGACCACCGCCTCGTGCAGGCGTTTCTGCTCCTCCCAGGCCTCCAGGTAGTCGACCAGGCCGGGACGCAGGACGGTCAAGACGGAAGACGTCACGCCGCCAGCCTAGTCCTCTTCCGTCCGGTCGACCGGGTCCACTCCCGGCGTGATCCGCCACACCAGCACGTCCTGCACCTGCTCCGGCTCGCCCAGCAGGTCGGTGGTGAGCCGCAGCAGCGCGTCCCGGTTGAGCGGGCCCTTCGGGCCGGTGACCTCGGCGGGCAGGAAGATCGCCTGGAGCTTCCAGTAGCGGAAGTCGATCCGTGCCTGGGCCCGGTCCAGATTCGTGATCCGCGACACCTGGCCCCAGCGGGCGGCCCGGTAGAACAGCTTGTCGGTCGGCCGGTTCGGTGCGCCGACCCGGCCCACCAGGTGCCGGCCGGTCTCCAGGTAGTCCTGCGGGCCGAGGAAGTACCCGGCCGGGATCCGGAACTGGGCGTCGCCACCGCGCGCCATCGTGTACGCCTGCCAGCGCATGCTGTCCACGGCCACGTCGATGGAGAGCGGAAGCGAGGTCATCACACCGTCACCGGTGACGTAGTCCTGCCATTTCCCGCTCGCGATGAATTCCGGCTCCGGCGCCCGCTCCAGGGTGCGCAACGGCAGCGGGGCGATCGGGGCGAGCGCCGCCACGATCAGCACGCCGACGGTGAGCCGGGCCAGCGGCCCGCGCTTGAAGAACTCGTCGGCCAGCAGCGCCAGCACGATCGCGAAGACCGCGACCACGACCAGCGTGAACCGGACCGGCAGCGCCGAGTCGAACAGCGGGACGTCGACGAACAGCGCGTACAGCAGCGGGGTGTCGCTGTGCTCCTCGCCCATGAACCGCAGCCGCGGGCCGAGCGAGAGCAGGAAGAAGAAGAGCCCCACCACGGCCAGCGCGCGCAGCGTGACCCGGCGCTCCGGCGACGACCGCCTCCACAGCAGGCCCAGCGCCACGACGACGAGCAGCACGAGCGGGGCGCCCAGGAACGAGGTGGCCTCGGTCGCGTTGGGCGCCAGGTCGGCGCCCCAGCCGAACAGACCGGCCACCGACCGCAGCGGGAACGCCACGTACGACACCAGGTCCTCGGAGTAGAACCGCATCTTGAAGCCGGTGCCGGAGAACTTGAGCGGCCCGTTGAAGTGCATGTACAGCGGCCAGGACAGCAGTGCCCCGGCGACCACCGCGGTCACGCCCAGCGACACCAGGACCCGGCCCGCCGACTCCTTCACGGCGCGCAGACCCGGCTTGGAGAACACCCACACGCCGAGGAAGAGCGCACAGGCCAGGGCGCAGAAGAACAGCGCCTCGGCGGCCACCGAGAAGCCCATGGTGCAGAGCAGGCCGAGGACCACGCCGTTGCGCACCCGGTGGCCCTTCTCCGGCAGCTTCAGCACCCACCACGCGACGATGCCGACCATCCAGCCGGACGTCCAGTTGAGGTGGCCGTTGGCGTGCGAGACGAGACCCGGGCTGAACCCGAAGAGCAGGCCGCCGAACGCCGCGGCCAGCCCGTTGCGCACCAGCCAGCGGCGCAGGAACAGGTACCACACGAAGGCGGAGCCGGCCAGGTTCAGCGTCAGGATGGTGGCGAAGGTGACCTGCGGGCCGGCGAAGTGGGTCAGCGGCGCGAACACCACGGCGTAGAACGTGCTGGACGTGTTCATCGCCAGGTTCACGCCGCGTGGCGCGTTCAGCAGGGTGGTGAAGAAGGGGTTGTTCATGTGCTGGAGCAGGTAGACGCCGTACGACATCATCCACTCGAACTGCCCCTGGTCGCTCACGTTGTCGGCGACCACGTGCCGGTACGGCGCCCGCCACAGTCCCTGGCAGACGTAGACGGCCGCGGCCAGCGACACGAGAGCCATCGCGAGGTGCGACTTCCAGGCCCGCCACATGGAGGCGGGCCGGGCGGCGGGTTCAGGTGTCGTCGGGTCGGCCGGGTCGTCGGATTCCCGGGTCGTCGGGTCCGTGATCGGGGCGGGCGCGGCGATCGTCACGTCGCGGAGATTATCCAGCCCCGAATTCATCGTTCGATCGGGTCCACGCCGGGACGAATGCGCCACACCAGAACATCGTCCACTTTCTCCGGTGGACCGAGCAGATCGGTGGCGGTCGTCTCCACAGCGTCACGGAACAGCGTCATGTGGTCGGAACCGGTGATCTGTTCGGGTAGGAAGAGCACTTCCACATTCCAGTAGGCGAAGTCACGCCGGGCCTGCTCGCGGTCGGCGTTGCTCAGCTGGGCGACGTAGCCGTACAGGGCTGCGCGGGTGAACAGCCAGTCGGTCGGCCCCGGCGGCGCGCCGATCCGGCCGATCTCCTTGCGGCCCTCCTCCCCGTTGATCATCGGGCCGAGGAAGTAGCCGTCCGGGATCCGGAACTGCGGTCCACCGCGAGCCATCGTGTACGCCTGCCAGCGCTGCCCGTCGGCCGTCACGTTGAGCGCGAACGGCAGGGCGGAGATCACACCGTTCTCCGACACGTACCGCTGCCAGGTGCCCTTCGCGATGAAGTCCGGCTCCGGCGCCCGCTCCTGATGGCGCACCGGCAGCGGGAAGATCGGCAGGAGCGCGGCCACGATCGCCGCGGTCACCCCGGTCTGGAGATTGGGCGACAGCCGCCGGTCCACCAGCTCCTGGGTGATCAGGGCCAGCAGGATGCCGAAGACTCCGACGACGACCAGCGCCAGCCGCAGGGGCAGCGCCGAGTCGAACAGCGGCAGGTGGGCGAGCGCCGCGTAGGGCAGCGGGATGGGCAGCTCGTCGTCCATCCAGTTCACCCGAGGGCCCCAGGACAGCACCAGGAAGACGCCGCCGACCACCAGGATCGCCCGCAGCGTGGCCCGGCGGGCCGGCACGGCCCGCTGCCACACCAGGACCGCGGAGACCACCATCAGGAAGATCAGGGGTACGCCGAAGAACGACGACTCCTCGGTGCGGTTGGGCGCCAGGGTGGAGCCCAGCCCGAACAGCGCGGCCAGCGACCGGCTCGGGAACGACAGGTACGCCGCCACGTCCTCGGCGAAGTAGCGCTGGTTGAACCCGGTCCCGGAGAACGTCTGCGGGCCGGCGAAGTGCATGTACAGCGGGTAGGCCAGGAGCGCCCCGGCCACCACGGCGGTCACCCCGAGCGCCCGCAGCACGGTGCCCGCCGCGGCCTTCGCCTCGGCGCGGACCGGCCCGGCCAGCGCCCAGGTCACGATGAAGATGCCGCTGGCCAGGGCGGTGTAGAAGAGGCCCTCGGCGGCGATCGTGAAGCAGCCGGCCAGCATGACGCCGAGGACCAGCCCGTTGCGCAGCCAGCGGCCCGGCTGCCGCAGCCGCAGCACCTGCCAGATGACGACCGGGGCCACCCACCCGGCCGTCCAGTTCAGGTGGCCGTTGGCGTGCGAGATGAAACCGGGGGCGAACCCGCAGAACATGCCGCCCAGCCCGGCCGCGAGCGGGCTGCGGACCAACCAGCGGCGCATGAACAGGTACCACGCGAACGCGGACCCGGCGAGATTCAGGGTGAGAATCGTCACGTAGCTGATCTGCGGGCCGGCGAAGTGGGTCAGCGGCGCGAACAGCACCGTGTACACCGAGATCGACGTGTTCGCCGCCAGGTTGACGCCCCACGGCACGTTCAACAGGTCGCTGAAGAACGGATCCGAGCCGTGGCCCAGCGTGTACACCCCGTACCCCAGCAGCCACTCGAAGAACGCCTGGTCCCCGATGTTGTCGGAGAGACCGTGACGGTACGGGTCGCGCCAGAGACCGTTGGTCACGTAGACGGCCAGCGCGAGCGCTGTCAGAGCGACGGCCAGATGGGCACGCCAAGGGCGGCCACGCGGAGGTGGCGAGGACTCGGCGGGCGGATCGGCGGACGCGGCGGGGGCGGGGGTGACGACGGACATCAGCCGCAGGTTAGCAAGAAAGCCTGATTTTCTAGGGGGCCATGGCCGGCTGCGCGCCGAGGGTCGCCGCCAGCGCGGCGCCGATTCCGGGGTACGCCCACGCGAACCCGGCCTGCGACAGCACCCCGGGCAGCACCCGCTGACTGCGCTGCGCCTCCCCGGCCAGCCCGCCGATCACCAGGTCGAGCACCGGGCCGGGCACCGAGAACAGGGCGGGCCGGTGCAGCACCCGGGCCAGTTCCCGGGTGAACTCGGCGTTGGTCACCGGCTGGGGTGAGACGAGGTTCACCGGACCGGCCAGGTCGTCGCGGTCCAGCAGGAACTCGGCGGCGGCCAGCCAGTCGGCCAGGGCGATCCAGGACATCCACTGTCGCCCGCCACCGATCCGGGCGCCCGCGCCCAGCTTGAACGGCAGAAGAAGCGGCTTGACCAGCGAGCCCCCGGCGTCGATCGCCGGAGCGGTGCGCAGCAGCACCACGCGGGCGCCGGCGTCCTCGGCCGGCCGGGCCGCGGCCTCCCACACCCGGCACAGGTCGGCCAGGAACGTGTTGCCGGCCGGGGCCTCCTCGGCGACCGCCTGATCGCCGGTGTCGCCGTACCACCCGACGGCGGAGCTCTGGAGCAGCACCCGGGGACGCTCGTCCTCCGGAAGCCGGCCGATCGTCTGGGCGATGGTGTCGGTGGTGTCGATCCGGCTGGACCGCAGCACCCGCTTGTACGCCGCGGTCCACCGGTGGTCGCCGACATTGGCGCCGGACAGGTTGATCACCGCATCCGCACCGGCCAGCACGGCCTGGTCGAGCCGGCCCTGCGCCGGATCCCAGGACGACTCGTCCGGCCGTTCGGAGGGGCGCCGGACCAGCCGGACGATGTCGTGGCCGCTCTGTCGCAGCCGTTCGGCGAGCCGGGTGCCGAGGAATCCGGACGCTCCGGCCATGACGATCCGCATACCTGACCCTTTCCCGAAGATCGGTCGTTTCAAAACAGACCGGGGGGTACGCCCAACGGCGCACCCCCCGGTCCATGTCGTCCTTAGAGGCCCAGGTCGGCCTCGAAGTGGCCGCCCTCCAGACGCTCCTTCAGCGTGCCCAGGAAGCGGGCCGCGTCCGCGCCGTCCACGATCCGGTGGTCGTAGCTCAGCGCCAGGTAGACCATCGACCGCGGCGCGATGATCTCGCCCAGGTCCGGGTCGTTCACGATCACCGGGCGCTTGACGACCGCGCCGAGACCGAGGATGCCGACCTGCGGCTGGTTGATGATCGGGGTGTCGAAGAGCGCGCCCCGGCTGCCGGTGTTGGTCAGCGTGAACGTGCCGCCACCCAGCTCGTCCGGCCCGATCTTGTTGTTGCGGGTGCGCTCGGCGACGTCGGCGATCCGCTTGGCCAGACCGCCCAGGTTCAGGTCGCCGGCGTCCTTGATCACCGGGACGACCAGGCCCTTCGGCGCGTCCACCGCGATGCCCAGGTGCTCGGAACCGTGGTAGGTCACGGTGCCGGCCTCGACGTCGATCGAGGAGTTGACCACCGGGTGCTGCTGGAGCGCCTCGACCGTGGCCAGCGCGAAGAACGGCAGGAAGGTGAGCTTCACGCCGTGCTTGGCCTGGAAGTCGGCCTTCGCCTTGTTCCGCAGGTTGGCGATCTTGGTGACGTCCACCTCGACGACCGTGGTGAGCTGCGCGGAGACCTGCAGCGACTCCACCATGCGGCGGGCGATCGTGGCACGGATCCGGGTCAGCTTCTCGGTGCGGCCACGCAGCGGGCTCGGCTCCGTCTTGGCGGCGGCCTTCTCGACCGGTGCGGCAGCCCTCTCGGCCTGGGCTGCCGGGGCCGGGGCGGCCTTCGCGGCGGCGGCCTTCTCGGCCGCGTCGATCACGTCCTGCTTGCGGATGCGGCCACCCACGCCGGTGCCGGTCAGGGTGGACAGGTCCACGCCCTTCTCGGCGGCCAGCTTGCGGACCAGCGGGGTGACGTAGCCGGCGTCGCCGGACCCGTTCGACTCGACCGCGGCGGGCGCCGGGGCCTTCGCGGGCTCCGGGGCCACCTGCGGGGCCGGAGCCGACTCGATCTTCGGAGCCGGAGCGCTCTCCACCTTCGGCGCGGGCGCCTGGGTGGGCGCGGGCGCAGGAGCCGGAGCCGGCTTCTCCGGGGCCGGAGCGGCGGCCGGGGCGCTGCCCGCGGCGCCGATGACGGCCAGCACCGCGCCGACGTCCGCGGTCTCGTCCTCGCCGACCCGGATCTCCAGCAGCGTGCCGGCGACCGGCGACGGGATCTCCGTGTCGACCTTGTCGGTGGAGACCTCGACCAGAGGCTCGTCCGCCTCCACCTCCTCGCCGACCTGCTTCAGCCAGCGGGTGATGGTGCCCTCGGTGACGCTCTCACCGAGCGCCGGAAGCTTGATCTCCGTGCCCTCGGCGGTGCCCGCCGGGGCGGCGGTCTGCGGCGCGGGCGCCTCCGCCTCGACCGGCTTCTCCGTCGACGGGGTGACCGGAGCGGCGGGCTCCGGCTCCGCGGCCGCCTGCTGGGCCGGCGCGGGCGCGGCCGAACCGGCGTCCTCACCCTCCCCGGCGATGACGGCCAGCTCGCTGCCGACCTCCGCGGTCTCGTCCTCGCCGACCACGATCCGGGTGAGCACACCCGCGGCGGGCGAGGGGATCTCCGTGTCCACCTTGTCGGTGGAGACCTCGAGCAGCGGCTCGTCGGCCTCGACGCGCTCGCCCTCCTGCTTGAGCCAGCGGGTCACCGTTCCCTCGGTGACGCTCTCACCCAGCCGCGGCATGGTTACCGATACCGGCATCTTTTCCCAAACTCCTTAACGCGGTGAACGATCGATTCAGCTTCAGCTGTGCGCGTGCAGCGGCTTGCCCGCGAGCGCGAGGAAGGCCTCGCCCAGCGCCTCGTTCTGCGTCGGGTGGGCGTGTACGAGCTGAGCGACCTCCTCGGGGAAGGCCTCCCAGTTGGTGATCAGCTGGGCCTCGCCGACGAGCTCGCCGACCCGGGCACCCACCATGTGGACGCCGACGACCGGCCCGTCGTTGACCCGGACCAGCTTGATGAAGCCCGCGGTCTTGAGGATCTGGCTCTTGCCGTTGCCCCCGAGGTTGTAGTTGTACGTCGAGACCTTGTCGTCGCCGTACTGCTCCTTGGCCTTGGCCTCGGTGATGCCGACCGACGCGACCTCGGGGTCGGAGTAGGTGACCCGCGGGATGCCGGCCTCGTCGATGACGGCCGGCTTCTTCCCGGCGATCTCCTCGGCGACGAAGATGCCCTGCTGGAAGCCGCGGTGCGCGAGCTGGAGGCCGGGGACGATGTCACCGACGGCGTAGATGTTGCCGACACCGGTGCGCAGGCGCTCGTCGACGATCACGAAGCCACGGTCCAGGGTGATGCCCTGCTGCTCGTAGCCCAGGTTGGCGGTCGTCGGGCCACGGCCGACCGCGACCAGCAGCACCTCGGCCTCGAGGGTCTCGCCGCCGGCGATGGTGACCCGCACGCCGTTGTCGGTGTGCTCCACCTTCTCGAACGGCTTGCCGACCTTGAGGTTGATCTTGCGCTTGCGGAAGGCGCGCTCGACCTGCTTCGAGATGTCGGCGTCCTCGGCGGCGACCAGGCGGGGCAGGGCCTCCACGATGGTCACGTCGGCGCCGAACGACTTCCACACGCTGGCGAACTCGACGCCGATGACGCCGCCGCCCAGCACGATCGCGGAAGCCGGGACCCGGTCCATCTTGAGGGCGTGCTCGCTGGTCAGCACCCGCTTGCCGTCGACCTCCAGGCCGGGCAGCGAGCGCGAGTAGGAGCCGGTGGCCAGGATGATGTTGCGGCCGGTGTAGCGCTTGCCGTCCACCTCGACGGTGTCCTTGCCGACGAGCTTGCCCGCCCCCTGGACCACCGTGATGTTCTTGTTGTGCGTGAGCATGCCGCTCAGGCCCTTGAAGAGCCGGCTGACCACGCCGTCCTTGTAGGCGTTCACCCCCGCCATGTCGATGCCGACGAGGTCGGCCTTCACCCCGAACTGCTCGCTCTCACGAGTCTGGTCGGCGATCTCCGCGGCGTGCAGCAGCGCCTTCGTGGGGATGCACCCGCGGTGCAGGCAGGTCCCGCCGAGCTCGGCCTTGTCGATCAGGGCGACCGAAAGATCGAACTGGGCGGCCCGGAGCGCGGCCGCATAGCCACCGCTTCCCGCGCCGAGAATGACGATGTCGAAGGTTCCGCCGTTGGGCTGGCTCACGTTGACTCCAGTGGTCGCATCGTCTCCGGTGTGGGTCACACAATGGAAACGGTCACAGTCCCGTCACCGACATCTTGTCACTTCTCGGCCCGGTCAATGCAGCCAGGTGCCCTACGACACGTTGCCCCGACGTACCCTTGCGGGATCGAAGGTGAGGAGGGAACGGTGGCATGGTTTCGGCGGCGTCCCCGGCCGGGCGGCCCCGGCGGACGGCCGGTCGACCGCGCCGATCTCGAGCATCTTACGCAATTCGCCCGCTCCCGGCGGGGAGTTGAAGCATTCATCGAGCCACAGACGACGGTGACCGAGACCACGCTGTTGCTCGTCGCACACGACGGCGAGTGGACCAGGCGACGGATCGAGTCACCTGAGGTTGCGCGCCGATTCGCCCACCAGTTGGCGATGCCGGTCTACGACGTCCGGCTGCTGGGCTATCCACAGCGGATGCGGGACTACAACGAGCGGCAGCGGCGCCGCCCGGCCTGATCACCGGGCGGCCCGCGGCCGTCGTCAGGCGAGGTCGTCGATCACCTGGAGCAGCGTGCGGACCGGCACGCCCGTCCCGCCCTTGGTCCAGTAGCCGTTCGCCTCACCGGTGTGGTAGCTGGGGCCGGCGATGTCGATGTGCGCCCACTCGACACCCTCGGTGACGAACTCCCGCAGGAAGACGCCGCCCTGCAGCATGTGCCCGGCCCGGTCCAGGTTGGCGTTGGTCTGGCAGATGTCGGCGATCTCCGACTCCATGCCCTTGCGCACGTCGTCCGGCAGCGGCATCCGCCAGGCCGGCTCACCGACCGCCGTGCCCGCCGCCTCGACCAGCCCGGTCGCCTCGTCCGAGCCCATCAGCCCGGAGATCCGCTTGCCCAGCGCGATCACCTGGCCGCCGGTCAGCGTCGACGTCTCGAACAGGTAGTCGGTGCCGTCCGCGCAGGCCCGGGCCATCGCGTCGCCCAGCACCATCCGGCCCTCGGCGTCGGTGTTGAACACCTCGACCCGCTTGCCGTTGAACATGGTGACCACGTCGCCCGGCCGGTACGCCGACCCGGACGGCATGTTCTCCGCGATCGCCAGGTAACCGGAGACCGCCACACCCGGCTCGAGCTCGGCCACCGCGATCAGCGTGGCGGCCACCGCGGCGGCGCCCGCCATGTCCGACTTCATCTCCCACATGCCGGCGGCCGGCTTGATGCTGACGCCACCGGTGTCGAAGGTGATGCCCTTGCCGACGAGCGCGATCCGCTTCGGGTCGGTCACCCCGGACGGCGTGTAGGTCAGCTTCACCAGCCGCGGCGGCGCCTCGGAACCCTGGCCGACCGCCACGATGCCGCCGTACCCACCGGCCTTGAGCTGCTCGAAGTCGAGCACCTCGACCTCCAGCCCGGCCTCGGTCGCGGCCGCCGCCACCTGATCGGCGAGGTCCGCCGGGCGTAGCGCGTTGGGCGGGGTGTTCACCCAGTCCCGGGTCTGGCGCACCGCCCGGGCGACGATCCCGGCCCGGCGCAGCTCGGCCGCCGCCGCCTCGTCGGCCGCGTCCGGCACGTGCAGGCGCAGCTCGGCCACCGGGTCACGGCGGCCCTTCGCCGGCTTCGACTTGTACCCCGCGAAGCGGTAGCCGCCGAGCAGCGCGCCCTCCAGCGTGGCGCGCAGCACCGGCGTGGCGCCCGCGTCGTCCGGCACCGGCAGGGCCAGCACCACGGTGTTGCTGCCGGCCAGCGCGCGGACCGCCGCACCGGCGCCCCGGCGCAGCGTCTCCAGATCGGGCGCCGGACCGTCCGGCTCGGTGCCGAGGCCCACCGCCACCAGGATCGGCGCGGCGATCGTGCCGAGGGTGGCCAGTTTGGTCACCTCGCCGGGCGCGCCGGTCGCGCCGAGCAGAGCCAGCGTCGAGATCAGCTTGCCGTCGAAGGCCGCGGCGATGCTCTCGGCGCCGGCCGCTGGCAACAGGCTGCCGTCCTCGTCGGGCTGGCTGTGCAGGCCGATGACGATGGCATCGACCGCCGATTCGGCCGGGTCGGTGTCGACCAGGCTGAGGGTGGGCTGGGTCACTCGGACACTCCGGGACGTCTGGGCCGGAACGGCGCCGGTAGGCGCGCTCCCGGCTATTGGGAAAACGGTGTTGTCCCAGCGACTCTAAACCGGGCCAAGGTCACCGGTAAGTTGAGTCTCATGTCTGCCGAGCTTCTTCAGTCTCCCCTGCATGCGCGCCATGTCGCCCTCGGCGCGAAGTTCGCCGCCTTCGGCGGTTGGGACATGCCGCTGGAGTACGCCGGAGGAGGCGTCCTGAAGGAGCACGCGGCGGTCCGCGAGTCGGCCGGCGTGTTCGACGTGTCCCACCTCGGCAAGGCCACCGTCCGCGGGCCCGGCGCGGCCGCCTTCGTGAACTCGTGCCTCACCAACGACCTCGGCCGGATCGCCCCCGGCAAGGCGCAGTACACGCTCTGCTGCGACGAGACCGGCGGCGTGGTCGACGACCTGATCGCGTACCTGTACGACGACGACCACGTCTTCCTCATCCCGAACGCGGCCAACACCGCCGAGGTGGTCCGCCGCCTCACCGCGACCGCCCCGAACGGGATCACGGTGACCGGCGAGCACCGCTCCTACGCCGTGCTGGCCGTCCAGGGTCCCCGTTCCGAGGCCGTCCTCGGTGAGCTGGGCCTGCCCGCCGACCACGGCTACATGTCCTTCGCCACGGCCGCCTTCGCCGGGGGCGAGCTGGTCGTCTGCCGTACCGGGTACACCGGCGAGCACGGCTACGAGCTGGTCGTCCGGTGGGACGACGCGCCCGCCGTCTGGGACGCGGTGATCGCCGCCGGGGTCCGCCCGTGCGGCCTGGGCGCCCGCGACACGCTGCGCACCGAGATGGGCTACCCGCTGCACGGCCAGGATCTGAGCCTAGACATCAGCCCGGTGCAGGCCGGCGCCGGCTGGGCGGTCGGCTGGTCCAAGCCGGCCTTCTGGGGCCGCGGCGCCCTCATCGCCGAGAAGGCCGCCGGCCCCCGGCGCAAGCTGCGCGGGCTCGAGATCACCGGCCGCGGCATTCCGCGTGGTCACATGCAGGTGTACGCCGGGGACAAGCTTGTCGGCGAGACCACCAGCGGCACCTTCTCCCCGACCAAGAAGGCCGGCATCGCCCTGGCCCTGATCGACACCGACCCGTCCCTGCCCGACGGCGCCCTGGTCGAGATCGACATCCGCGGCCGCCGCACCGAGGCCCGCCTGACGAGGCCCCCCTTCGTCACCCCCCAGGTCCGCTGACCCCCGCCCTCCCGCCCGCCTTCCCGCCCGCCTTCCCGCCCGCCCGCCCGCCTTCCCGCCCGCCCGCCTTCCCGCCCGCCCTCCGCCCTCCCGCCCGCCCTCCGCCTTCCCGCCCGCGATCTTGGACGCTCCGCCACCGCATCCGGTGGTCCAACGTCCAAGATCGCCGACCCCCCGGGGCATCCCGACGGGTGCGCTGGTCCTGCCCTCCCGCCTTCCCGCCCGCGATCTTGGACGTTTCGCCACCGCATTCAGTGGCCCACCGTCCAAGATTGCCGACCCGCCGGGGCGCCCCCTGGGCATCCTGCGGGTGCGCTGGTCCTGCCCTCCCGCCCTCTCGCCCGCGATCTTGGACGTTTCGCCACCGCATTCGGTGGCCCACCGTCCAAGATCGCTGGCCCCTCGTGATCATTGCTGGCCCCCACGCGACCTTGGACGTTTTGCCACCGGATGCGGTGGTCCGGCGTCCAAGATCGTGGCGGAGCGGAGGTCAAGGCGGCGGAGCGGACGTCAGGGTGGCGGAGCGGACGTCAGGGTGGCGGGGACGTCAGGGTGGCGGAGCAGACGTCAGGGTGGCGGAGCAGACGTCAGGGTGGCGGAGCAGACGTCAGGGTGGTGGGGACGTCGGGGTGGTGGGGGCGTCAGGCGAGAGTTACGAGCACCAGAGTTACCGTTACCGCGCACTCCACGGCCGCACCGAGGACGTCGCCGGTGATGCCGCCGAATCGCCGTACCGTGTGACGCAGGAGAAGGACCACCGCGAACATCGCGGCGGCGACGGCGGCCGGCCCCTGCCACGGACGGCCCGGCACGGCGGCGGCCGCGACCGCCGCGACGCAGGCCGCGGCCGTCAGCACCGCCGGCAGGGGGACACTGGAGGCGACCAGCGCGCCCAGCCCCTCCGGCCGGGCGGCGGGCACACCGCGACGGCACGCCACGGTCACCGCGAGACGCCCGGTCGCCCAGGCGGTCACCACGGCCCACGGGCCGGCCTCGGTCAGCGCCCCGGCCTGGATCAGCAGCGTCGCGGCGATCGCCGCCACCCCGAACGGGCCGATGTCCGCCTTTTTCATGATCTCCAGGGCGGCGGAGCCGGACCGGTACGACCCGAGCGCGTCGATCGTGTCCGCCAGCCCGTCCAGATGCAGCCCCCGGGTGAGCAGCGCACCCGCCGCCACCGTGACCCCGGCCGCCACCAGCGCCGGCGACCCCAGCGCCCGCAGGCCCTCGTGCACGCCGGCCAGGATCAGCCCGAGCAGCGCGCCCACGGCCGGCGCCACCGCCATCGCCACCGCCGCCGCGGACCGGTCCACCCGGCCGGCCCGCACCGGCAGCACGCTCAGCGTGGTGACCGCCAGCCGGACGCCGTCAAGCACTCGCGATGGTGGCCGGCCCCGGCCCGTGCGGCCCCGGCTCGGCGAACTCGGTGAGGTCGTCATCGTCATCGTCGTCGGAGAGATCGTCAGAGAGATCGTCGGAGAGATCGTCCAGGCCGTCGTCGCCGACCTCGTCCAGCAGGGCCGGATGCACCGGGGACGCCGAGGCCAGGCCCACCGCCGTACGGATCAGCGGCAGCACTGCCAGCGCATTGGCCCCCTCGCCGAGGTCGAGGCCCACCTGGAGCACCGGGGTCAGCCCCAGTACGTCGGCGCCCTGCTTCACCAGCGCGAGCGTGCCCGCCTCCGGCAGCAGGCACCAGTGTCGGGTCTGGCTGGCCAGATCCCGCGCCACCAGCCCGGCCGCGATGCCCAGCGGACCGTCCAGCAGCACCGGGATCCGGCGGGCCGCCGCACCGAGCAGCACACCGGTGGCGACCGCCACGTCCAGGCCGCCGATCTGGCGCAGGATGTCGGTGGCCCCGCGCGGCTCCTGCCGGATCCGGTGCAGCGCGTCCCGGATCGCGGCGCAGCGCACCATCCACGCGGCGTCGTCGAAACGGCCGCCCGGCGCCTGCACCCGGGGCAGTGTCGCGACCGGCTCGGCCCCGGTCGTGGCGGCCAGCACCGCGGTCGCCGCCGCATCCGTCCCGGCGCCGATCCCGGCGAGCAGGATCGCGTCGCGGCCCGCGTCGGCGGCACCGTCGGCCAGCTGCCAGCCGTCCCGCAGCGCGGCCTCGACCGCCTCCTCGCTCGCGGCCGGGCCGTCCTCCATGGCGCCGGTCTCCGCCGTGCGCAGCACCGCGATGTCGGCGCCGGCCTGCCCGGCGAGCCGGCCCAGCAGACCCGTACCGGCCTCGGCCTCGGCGACCCGGCGCTCCACGTCGGCGGTGTCCACCCCGGCGACCGCGCCACCGGTGTGCCGGCCCGCGATCACCACGACCCGTACGCCGACCCACGCCCGCGGGGTGACCGTGCTCTGGGTGGCCGCCGCGAACTCGACCGCTTCGCCGAGCGCGCCCAGCCCACCGCCGGGCAGGTCGATGGTGACCAGGCGGTCCCGCGCGTCGGGGCCGGAGTCGCTGCTGGGCAGCGGCAGGTCCATGCCGGGTTTGATCTCGGTGAGCCCGGACGCGACAAGCGGCAGCGTCATGGTGGAACCGCTCAGCGCGGCGGCGAGGTCCGGTTCCGGCTCGGCGGGCACGACCGGCTCGACCACCGTGGCCGGATGTGCGGGCGGCGGCGGTGGGGGAGTGGGGGTGACCGGGGTGGTGACCGGGACCGGCCGGGAGACCACGGTCGGCGCCTCGACCGGCGCCTCGACGGGGGCCTGGGCCGGGGCCAGGGGGCCGTTGCGCAGCCAGGTCGGCTGACCGGCCACGATCAGCACCGCCCCGTCGCAGGCCGCGGCCAGCGCCTGGTTGGTGGTGCCCAGCGCGTCCGCGAACGCGCGCCCCACCGGCGTCACCGGCACCAGCGACAACCCGACCTCCGGGCTGACCAGCACCACCCGCGCCACCGCGCCGCGCACCGCCTCGGCGAGGGCCGCCACGTCGGCCTCGTCGTCCTTGGGCTGCCGGGCCGGGTCCAGCACCGCGGCCACCCAGCCGCCCAGGTCGTCGACGAGCAGCGTCTCGTCCGGACCGGCCTGCGCGATCAGCTCGGTGAGCCGGGCCGGGTCGCCGCCGGTCTCCTCGGTCGTCCAGGACTGCGGCCGCCGCAATTGATGTGCCTCGATGCGGGCCAGCCACTCCGGATCGTCCTCACCGCCGACCGCGGTGGCCACGTACCGCACCGACGGCGCCGAGGCCACGAGCGATTCGGCGAACCCCGATTTACCGGAGCGGATCCCGCCGAGCACCAGAACCGTGTTCCACCGATCTTCGGACATGCCCCGTACCTTAGAGCCTCCCGAGCCGGTTCCCACGCCCGGACGCCGTAGGGTGGAGGCCCAGCGAGTCACGCGACGTGAGGGGGCGGCTCAATGCCGTGGAGTTGGCGGTACGAGGACGTCGACGGTAAGCCGGTCGAGGGTCCGGCCGAGACGTTCAGCAGCCAGGCGGACGCCGAGTCCTGGATCGGGCAGGAGTGGCGGGCCCTGCAATCGGCCGGGGTCAGCACGGTCACGCTGGTCGAGGACGACCGGGTCGACTACCAGATGAGCCTCCAGCCGGCGGAATGACGTGACCTACGAACCGGTGTACGCCCGTACACCGCGCAGCGCCTTCATACCGAGCCCGGTCTTCGTCGGCATCGTCGCGATCTTCGTGGTCAGCGGCGTGCTGACCTGGACCCGTTTCGGCAACGTAGGGATCGACGTCTTCCTGTTCGTCCTCTCGGGCTGGCTGATCTCGCTCTGCCTGCACGAGTACGCGCATGCAGTGACCGGCTACTTCTCCGGTGACCTGAGCGTCGCCGACCGCGGCTATCTGAGGCTCAACCCGCTGAAGTACACGCATCCGCTGCTGTCCATCGTGCTGCCGCTGGTCGTGGTGATCCTCGGTGGCATCGGCCTGCCCGGCGGCGCCGTCTGGATCGACCACCAGCACATCCGCAGCCGGGCCAAGGCGTCGCTGATCAGCGCGGCCGGCCCGCTCGTCAACGTGGTGCTCGGGCTCGTGGTGGCGGTGCCGTTCCTGGCCGGGCTGGCACCGGAGCTGACCCAGGACGTGACCGGCCGCTACACGGTGTCCGGCTCCGCCGAGCACCTGGAGTTCTGGGCCGCGCTGGCCCTGCTCGCCTTCCTCCAGGTGACCGCCAGCGTGCTGAACCTCCTGCCGGTGCCGGGCCTGGACGGGGGCAACATCATCGCCCCGTGGTTCAGCCCGGCCTACCAGCGGGCGTGGAACATGGTCGCGCCCTGGGGCTTCCTCATCCTGTTCCTGCTGCTCTGGCAGACACAGGTCGGCGACTGGTTCTTCACCATGGTCAACTGGATCGCCGAGCTGATCAGCGTGCCCACATGGCTGTACGCCTACGGCTTCGAGCTCCTGAGGTTCTGGAGCTGAGCCTGCTGGCTCCGCTTCGCTCCGCAGTCTGATCGCTGCCGGCTCCCCGCCACCGCAAACCCCGCGGCGTCGGCAAACCGGCAGCGATCAGGGGCGATCGGCCGGGCTGGAGGTGAGCGACGGGTCGCGGGTCACGACCGGCTCCACGATCTCGTCGATCGCCTTCAGCAGGCCGTCCTCCAGCCGGACCCCGGACGCCTTGACGTTGTCCCGGACCTGCTCGGGCCGGGACGCGCCGATGATCGCCGCCGAGACGTTCGGGTTCTGGAGCACCCACGCCACCGCCAACTGCGCCATCGTCAGCCCCGCCTCCTCGGCGAGCGGCTTCAGCCGGGCCACCGCGTTCAGCACGTCGTCCTCCAGCCAGCGGGCGATGAACCCGGCGCCGGACTTCTCGTCGGTGGCCCGGGACCCGGCCGGCGGCTGCTCCCCGGCCCGGTACTTCCCGGTCAGCACCCCCTGCGCCAGCGGCGACCAGACGATCTGCCCGAGCCCCAGCTCCCGCGACGCCGGCACCACCTCGGCCTCGATCACCCGCCACAGCATCGAGTACTGCGGCTGGTTCGACACGAGACGGATCCGCAGCTCAGCCGCCAGTGGCGCGGCGGCCCGGATCTGCTCGGCGGTCCACTCGGACACCCCGATGTAGTGCGCCTTGCCCTGGCGTACCACGTCGGCGAACGCCTCCATGGTCTCCTCGAGCGGCGTGTGGTGGTCGTACCGATGGGCCTGGTAGAGATCGACATGGTCGGTGCCGAGCCGGCGCAGCGAGCCGTCGATCGACTCCAGGATGTGCTTGCGGGAGAGCCCGCTGTCGTTCGGGCCCGGCCCGGTCCGCCAGAACACCTTCGTGAAGATCTCCAGGCCCTCCCGGCGCTCACCCTTCAGCGCCCGGCCCAGCACCTCCTCGGCCCGGGTGCCGGCGTAGACGTCCGCGGTGTCGAAGGTGGTGATGCCGCAGTCGAGGGCCGCCCGCACGCACGCGGTGGCGGCCTCCTCCTCGACCTGCGAGCCGTGGGTGATCCAGTTGCCGTAGGCGATTTCGCTGACCCGCAGGCCGGAACGGCCGAGATGACGGAATTCCATCCCCCGACCGTATCTCCTACAACACCGGACGGGTTTCGTCCGGCAGCAGGTCCACCACCGGCGCCGGGTCGCGATGGGCCATGTCGACCAGCGGCTCACCCTCCCGGTCCAGCGCACCCCACAGCCCCGCCGCGTTGCGCACCAGGAACGCCGACGGGTGGATCACCACGGCCGCGTGCACCGCCGCCACCACCAGCTGCCCGGTCCGGTCGAGCACCCCGAACCGCTCGCCGGCGTCCACCACGGCCAGGCCCTCGTCGGTGAAACCGTCCACCGGCCCGCCCACGTGCAGCACCGTCGCGAACCGCCGGAACCGCGGCCGCACCGCGATCCGCCCGTGCCGGTCCACCGCGCCCCACAGGCCGGCCTGCCGGACCACCGCCAGCCCACGCCGGAACGGCCGCGCGTCCTCGTACGCGCCCGGCGCCACGACCAGCCGGTTCTGCCGGTCGATCGCGAACCAGCCGGTCGCGTCGCCACGGGTCACCCAGGCCAGGCCCTCGGCGAACCGGCCGGCCGCCAGATAGCCGTGCGCGGCCGGGATCACCAGCTCACCACCGGTGTCGATCAGCTCCCAGGCGTGCGAGTCGGGACGGCGCACCCAGGCGACACCCTCGGCGAACGGTTGCGCCTCGGCGTACCGGGGTTCCACGGCGGCCGCGTAACCCCACAGCCCGGCCCCGTCGTCGAGCAGCGGCGTCGGCGCCTCCGGCAGACCCAGCAGCTCGTCCCGGGTACGCGGGTAGGGACCCCACCCGTCCCCGGTCCGCCGCGTGATCGCGTCCAGCGCCAGCTCGATCCGCTCCACCAGCTCCGGATCCTCACCCCGGCGCACGTCCAGCGCCCGCTCGAAGTGGTTCACCGCCTCCAGGTAACGGCCCTGCTCGAACGCCGACCGCCCGGCCAGCTCACTGATCTCCGCCCGGATCCGCGCCGGCAACTCCGGCGAATCGGCCTGCGCGAACAGCCGGTCCGCCTCGGCGAACTCGCCCCGCCACTGCAACACCTGCGCCAGCCGCGCCTGCGCGATCGACACCGGCCGCAGCTCCCCGCTGGCCTCCGCGTGCCGTACCGCCTCCCGCCCGTCGGCGAGAGCGTCGTCCAGCTCACCGAGCACCCGCGACACCACGGCACGCAGCCCGAGCAGCCCGGCGCGTACGTTGTCGCGCTCCGCGTACTCAAGCCGGTCGGTCAACCGGTCCACCAGATCCCACAGGCGGTCCTGCTCGCCGACCTGCTCCCGCAGCGTCCGCGGATCGAACTCCCACGTGTAGGACGCCAGGATCTGCTCCGGATCGGCCCGCCGCCGGTCAGCCGGGGCACGCTGGTCACGCCGCTGCCGTACCGGCTCGGTCCGGGCCTCCGGCCGCGCTTCCCGCGACCGTCCGGCCACTCCAGCGATTGCCGCGCCGCCGGCTTCCTCCTCCGCCGGCGTCACCCCGTTCAGCTGTACGTCGGGAGCACCCGAATCCCGCTCGCCCCGCCCAGCCTCGGCCGGCGAACCCGTCTCGACCGGGTCGTCCCCGTGCCCGGAATCCGTTCCCGGCGCGACCTCGTGACCGGGGTCGTCCTCGCCGCTCGTTCCCACCGCGGCGGAAGCCGTCGTCTCCTCGGCCTGACGGTTCAGCTCGCCCTCGTGGGCGGTCTCCCGCTCACCCGCATCGCCCTCGGCATCGTCGGGAATCCCGCCCTCAGCCGCGCTCCCCGCCTCCGGGGAGGACCCGGGCTCATCGGCCTCCGCGCTGTCACCGGTCGCCACTTCGTCCGGGACGACGACGTCGGAAGGAACCTCCGCCACGGAGACCTGACCCTCCGGCGCTCCACCGTCGAATGTCGCACCGGCCGGGGCGTCGCGCTCCGCCACGCCGGAGGCCTCGCTGACGGCGACATCGGTCTCCGGCACGGCGGCCGGTGAGGCGCTGTCCACGGCCGGGACGGACTCGGTCGCCTGCCCCGTCGCCGCGTCGCCTTCGGCCGATGACCCCGCACCCGTATCGCCGATCGCGTCAGTGGTTGCCGGGGCCGGGTCTTCCGTGGATTCGTCGGTGGTTCCCAGGCTCTGGGTGGACTCGTCGGTAGTGCCCGGGGTTCGGGCGGACTCCTCCGTGAGTTCGTCGGTTCCCGCGAGCAGGTAGGAGACCGCCGGAGCGGCAACCTCAGAGGACGGGACCACCGTCACCGCGGCCTGCGCGGACTCGCTGCGCGAACCCTCGGCTCCGTGCACCGCCTCCGAGGCGTCCGCCGCGGTCTCCGTGGAGATCTCCTCCGCACCACCGTGCGGGACGGCGCTCTCATGACCCGGGACGTCCGGGAGGATCCCCTCCGCCGCGAGTGGCGACTCCTCGCCGGCGAAGCCCTCCGGCCGGGCAGCGTCATGATCCCGCACGGCAGACCCCGAGGTCACAGCCGTCTGCTCGGCAGCACCGTCCTGGACCGTGGCGGCCTCGTCCCCGGCGGGGTCGAGCCGCTCGCCCACGACGGTGGCATCCGGTGCCGTGACATCGGTCCGCGAAGCGGACTCTTCAATCCGAGCGGATCCGTCGGCCTGACCGGACCCGTCAACCCGAGCGGATTCGTCGGTCTGACCGGATTCGTCGGCCTGACCGGACCCGTCAATCCGAGCGGATTCGTCGGTCTGACCGGATTCGTCGGCCTGACCGGACCCGTCAATCCGAGCGGATTCGTCGGTCTGACCGGGCTTACGCGCCGCGAAGGGCGCCTCCGGATCGGCGGAAATCTCCACATGGGCATGCTCGTCGGAGCTGTCGGCCTCGGCGATGACTTCCGCATCGGTGGAGACGCCGGCCTCTGCCGATTCGTCCGTGCCGGTGAGGTAATCGGCGTGGAGCCGCTTCGGTGCGTCGGTGGCGTCGGGCATCGGGTCGTCGACGTCGCCCAGCGCTTCGTGGTCCCCGGCCGGGATTCCTTCCGCTTCGGCGGACGTGGTCTCCGCTTCGGGCTCGGCCTCTTCCGGTTCCGAGTCGTCGTCGGGTTCGCCAGGGGCGAACCAACCCAGCGGCTGAGCCGTGTCGGGCACCTCTTCGACCGCAACGGGGGGCTCAGCCTCGGGAACCGGCGTCGTAGCCCCGAGCCCGCTCAGAGACAGCAGCCAGCCGAGACCGTGCGTCTCCGGCTCCCCGGTCGACGGCTCGCCCGCGCCCGGCCCACCGGTCACCGGAGCGACGGCGCCCGGCCCACCGGTCACCGGAGCGACGGCGCCCGGCTCACCGGTCACCGGAGCGACCGCGCCCGGTCCGCTGGTCGACGGTCCTGCCGCGAGCGGCGCGCCGGTTGACGGCGGGGCAGCGGGATCGGTGGCGAACGGCGCGCCGGTCACCGGCTGGGCTGCCGCCTCTGTTGCGAACGGCCGGGCCGTCGGTGCTTCCGCGGACCGGTCGATGTCCTCGGCCGGTGCGGCCGCCGCGTGGCGCGGGTCGGCGCCCACGCTGTGACGGCCGGCGGGGGACTGGGTCCCGTCGCCGCCGTGCCGAGGACCCGCGACGGCGGTGTGCTCGTCCGGCTTCGGCGCCTGACCTGATGCCGCGAACGAGGCCAGCGCCCGGGGATCGATGGCCTGAGTGCGCTCCGCGCCCGGCCCGAATCCTTCGGCCCCGGTTCGCCGCAGGTCGAACGGCCGGGTCGGATCCTCGGGATTCGACCCGGGACCGTGGTCTCCGGTCCCGGCGGGAGTCTGGCCCGAACGCCGCGGGTCGAGCGGCCGGGTCGGATCCTGGCCCTGGTGTCCGTCTTCCCAGCCCGCCGGGAACGACACACCCGGTGTGGCACCGGCGACCGGCACCGTGTGACCCGGGTCCGCCTGGCTCGGCGCGCCCGGCTGGAACGCTGCCGGTCCGGAGACCGGCGCGACGTTGCCCGGCGTGGTGGGTGATCCGGGTGTGATGGGTGATCCGGGGATGACGGGCGTGGCCGCTTCCGCTGCCGGTACGGCATGGCCGGGCATGCCGGTGCGGCTGTCCGGACCGAACGGTGCTGCCGGCCCGGAGACCGGAACGATCCCGCCGGGCCCGGTGGGTGCCGGCAGGCCGGGCGTCTGTCCGGGGACCACCGGATAGACGGCGGCCGGAGGCACGGCGGACTGCGGGGTGACCCGGGTCGGCTGAGCGGCCGGGCGCGACGGAGCCGGCGAGTTCCGCTCCTGC
This sequence comes from Actinoplanes hulinensis, assembly GCF_019429605.1. Classification (NCBI taxonomy): domain Bacteria; kingdom Bacillati; phylum Actinomycetota; class Actinomycetes; order Micromonosporales; family Micromonosporaceae; genus Actinoplanes; species Actinoplanes hulinensis. Next base: position 274,377 of record NZ_JAHXZI010000012.1, read on the forward strand.
GGCGCCGGGCGGAGGTCGAACGGCGCGTCCGGGGTGCGGCTGGAACGCGGTGAACGGCGCTCGTCGGCATACGCCGGGAATGTCTCGGAGGGCACCGGGCGAGCGGCACCGTAGGACGGACCGGCCGGGGAGACCGGGCGGCCCTCGCCACTCCGGTGGGGCACGACCTGCTCCGGCGACGGGCGATGACCCTGGTGACCCGGCTCCTGCTCCGGTCGTGTCGAACCCGGCACATGGCCGGCGGGCGCGACCGGCCCACCCGGACGTCCGGGCTGACCGGCCGCGACGGGTCCGCCGTGGCCTTGAGGGACAGGGCCGCCGTGGGCGGGCGGAACGGGTCCGCCGTGACCAGGAACACCTGGGCGCCCCTGGGAACCGGGACCGCCTGTGGAAGCGGGCCGTCCCTGCGGAATCGGGCCGCCCGAGGAAGGAGCGGCAAGCGAATTCGGACCGCCGTGAGGAACAGCGCCACCCGCCGCGGAACCGCGTGGACCGGGCCCGCCATGTTGGCCGGGGCCGCCGGGCGGAACGGGTCCGCCGTACTGGCCGGGCCCACCAGGCGGGACAGGCCCGCCGTGCTGGCCGGGGCCGCCCCGTGAGACCGGAGTGCCGGGCGTGGCCGGGCCGCCGGGCTGTTGCGGACCGCGGCCCCATCCGCTGCCGCCGGGTGCGTCGGGCGGCGCGGGATGCTGAGGACCGCGGGCCGCCGGCGTCCGTCCGGCCCGGCCGGGGGAGACCGGCGCGGCCGGCATCGGGTGCCCGGGATTGACCGGGACCGGGGGCCGACCGGGCGCGCCGGAATGGGCAGGGCCGCCGGGAGCGCCAGGGCCGCCAGGAGAGCGGGGGCCGCCGTAGGCACCGGGAGCGCCAGGGCCACCGGGAGCGCCAGGGCGACCGGGACCGCCGGGAGTGACGGGGGTGCCGGGGGCACCGGAAGGGGCAGGGCCGGAGCCGGCCGACCGGCCGTAGACCGGGGCCGCCCCGCGCCGCGGGTCGGGGCCGCCCGGCGCGGCGGGACCGCGCCCCTGGTCGACGCGGTCGTGCATGTGGATGGGCCGGTTCCAGGAGGGCTCGTCGCGCGGGGCCGCGGGCGCGGACGGGCGCGGTTCCTCGTACCGGAACTGGTTTTGATCCTCGGGTCGTGGGGTGACCGACGCACGGCCCCGGCCCGCACCGCTGACCGGCGCCGAACTGGCCGGACCGGAACCGCCGCGGGACGCCTCGTAGACGGGCGTGTGCACGGCCTTGCGGCGGCCCGGGTCGCCGGGGTAGCGCTGGCCGGGCAGGGGTTCCCACTCCCAGGTGATCTCGTAGACCCAGGCGGGTTCGTCATCCCAGCCGTCGGCGCTCGGCCGGGAGCTCCAGCCGTTCATCGGGCGCCCAGCGGGTGACCCGTCGAATGGCAACGCTCCGTCACGGCGAACTCCACCTGTCAAGAAAAGGGGCCGCGTTCGGCCGGGGATCTGCGTAGAGTCTCCCGGCTCCGTCGCGGGGGTTTCGAAAGGAGATTAACGGCGTGGACCAGCGAGACGCCAGCGTGCCGACGATCTCTCGAATAGGTCCGTTCCGCGCCTCCATTGCTACTTTCGGTGCGCTGATCGGGTCGGGTTTCCGGCGGTACGCGACCTACCGGCAAGCCACCATAGCCGGAACGTTCACCAACATCGTGTTCGGCTTCCTCCGCTGTTACGTACTGCTCGCGGTGGCCGCGACCGCCGCGGGGCAGCGTCCCGCCGGGTACACCGCCGAGCAACTCGCCACGTACGTCTGGGTGGGTCAGGGTTTACTCGCTGTCATCGGCCTCTGGGGCTGGACGGAGCTGGCCGACCGGATACGCAGTGGTGACATCGCGGCCGACCTGTTACGTCCGGTGCACCCACTGACCGGGTTTCTCGCCGCCGACCTGGGCCGGGCGCTGCACGGCATGCTCACCCGGTTCGCTCCGCCGCTGCTCGCGGGGGTGGTCTTCTTCCCGCTGCACACGCCGACCCGGTGGCAGACGGTGCCTCTCTTCGCCGTCTCGGTGGTGCTGGCCGTGGTGATCTGTTTCGGCTGCCGGTTCGTGGTGAACGCGTCGGCGTACTGGCTCCAGGACGCCCGTGGGCCGATCACCCTGTGGACGTTGAGCGCCGGTGTGCTCGGCGGGCTCTACTTCCCGTTGCGGCTGCTGCCGGTGGAGTTGACGGTGGCGTTGTGGGTGGCGACGCCGCTGCCCAGCCTGTTGCAGACGCCGCTCGACGTGATCGCCGAGCGGGACGGCCCGGCGTTGCAGGCCGGGCTGGTGGCGCTGCAGGTGGTGTGGGCGGTGCTGATCCTGGCGCTGGGCGCGCTGGTGCAGCGGCGGGCCGAACGGCGGCTGGTGGTGCAGGGTGGGTGAGCTGCGCGCCTATGCCGCTCTCGGGGCGGCGCAGGTCCGGTCGGCGACCGCCTACCGTACGTCGTTCCTGATCGAACTGTTCGGCAACATGGGCGCCACGGTCTTCGATGTGCTCACCGTGCTGGTGCTGTTCCGGGTCACGCCGGCGCTCGGCGGGTTCTCGCTGGCCGAGGCGATGTTGATCACCGGTCTGAGCGCGGCCGGGTTCACGCTGGCCGATTTCGCGGTGGGGAACGTGGACCGCCTCAAGTCGCTGGTGCGGGCCGGGACGCTGGACGCCGTACTGGTCCGGCCGCTGGGCGCGCTGCCGCAGCTGCTGCTCATGGATCTGCCGATCCGCAAGGCGCTGCGGGTGGTGTTCGGGTTCACGGTACTGGGCCTGGCGGTCGCCGCCAACGACATCGACTGGACGCCGGCCCGGGTGCTGCTGCTCGTGGTGGCCCCGGTCGCGGCGGCGGTCTTCTTCGGGTCGATCTTCGTGTCGAGTGCGAGCCTGGCGTTCTGGTGGGTGGAGTCGGGCGAGGTGGGCGCGGCGTTCACCTACGGCGGGCGGGACTTCACCTCGTACCCGATGTCGGTCTACGGCGGTTGGTTCCGCGGCCTCTTCGCGTACGCCCTGGGGTTCGCCTTCGTGGCCTATCAGCCGGCGCTGGCGTTACTCGGCGTGCCCGATCCGCTCGGTCTGCCGGCCTGGTCCGGCTTTCTCTCCCCGCTGGTCGCGCTCGCCGCCGCGGCCTTCGCCGCCGGCGTCTGGCGCGCCGGGATCCGTCACTACCGGAGCACAGGTTCATGATCGAAATGCGCGAGCTTCGCAAAGATTTCACTGTACGGGTGAAAGCCGGCCGCCTCCGAAGAGCGAAACGGACCGTCTCCGCCGTGGACGGGGTGTCCCTGAGCATCGGCCGTGGCGAGATGGTCGGCTACATCGGACCGAACGGCGCCGGCAAGTCGACGACCCTGAAGATGCTCACCGGCGTGCTGACCCCGTCCTCCGGTGACGTGTCGGTGTGCGGCCTGGCCCCGGTGCCGCAGCGCACCCGGCTGGCGCTGCGGATCGGCGTGGTGTTCGGCCAGCGCTCGCAGCTCTGGTGGGATCTGCCGTTGCGTGAATCGTTCCGGCTGCTGCGGCACATCTACCGGGTGCCGGCCGCCGAGCACGCGGCCCGGCTGCGCCGCTGCCGGTCGCTGCTCGACCTGGACGCGTTCCTGGACACCCCGGTCCGGCAGTTGTCGCTGGGTCAGCGGATGCGCGGCGAGCTGACCGCGGCCCTGCTGCACGGTCCGGAGGTGCTGTTCCTGGACGAGCCGACGATCGGCCTGGACGTGGTGAGCAAGCAGGCGGTCCGCTCGTTCCTGGCCGAGCTGGGCGGGTCCGGTGACGTGACGCTGGTGCTGACCACGCACGATCTGGCCGACATCGAGCGGCTCTGCGAGCGTCTCGTGGTGATCGATCACGGCCGGGTGGTGCACGACGGCAGCATCGAGGCCCTGCACGCCCGGTACGGGTCCCGCCGCAGCATCGTCGCCGACCTGGCCGAGCCGCTGCCGGACGGGTTCGAGCTGCCCGGCACGAAGCTGGCCGGGGTGACCGCGAACGGTCACCGGGTCACCTTCGTCCTGGAGTCGTCGACGGCCGGCGCCGCGGTGGCGGGCCTGGTCGCGGCGGTCGACGTCCGGGACCTGTCCCTGCTGGAGCCGGACATCGAGGACGTGGTCGCCCGCCTCTACACGGCTAACGGTGCTCCATGACGAGGATGGCCCAGGAGTTCGGCTCCAGCGCCTCGTAGCTGTGCGGCACGTCACCCGGGAAGGTGACGTAGTCGCCCGGACCGATCTCGACCAGTTCGGCGACCGGGCCGACCCTGATCCGCCCGGCGGACACCACGATGTGCTCGACGCTGCCCGGGATGTGCGGTTCGGCGTCGCGCCGCGCGCCCGGTTCGAGTTCCAGGACGTAGATGTCGCGCCGTGCGTTCGGCGCGCCGGTGGCCAGCAGGGTCCCGTAGAAGTCGGCGCTGTCGGAGCGCACCCGGGGGCCCTCGCCGGCCCGGATGACGCGCACCGGTGAGGCCGGCGGTTCGATCAGCCGGCTGAACGGGATGCCGAGCGCCACCCCGAGCGCCCACAGCGTCTCGATGCTCGGGTTGCCGGACCCGGCCTCCAGTTGGGACAGCGTGGACTTGGCCAGGCCGGCCCGGCGGGCCAGTTCGGCCAGGGAGATCCCGGCCCGGTCGCGTTCCCGGCGCAGGTTCGCCGCGATGAGGGCCAGCGGGGGTGCCGGCTGCTGCATGTTCGCTCCATCGGTCTCATCGTTCGGTTTGACGAACGCTCGCCGCTCGTTCACTATTTCGAACTATGGGTACGTTATATCGAACGCGTGCGCAGGTCCGGGACATCGGCGCTCTGGCCGCGGCCACGCTCGCGGTGGGCGCGTCCTTCGGCGCCATCACGATCGCGTACGGGCTACCCGCGTGGGTTCCGGTCGTCATGTCGGTGCTGATCTTCGCCGGTGGCTCCCAGTTCCTCGCCGTCGGCCTCCTGGCGGCCGGCAACCCGGTCGCCGCCGTCCTGGCCGGCCTGCTGCTCAACGCCCGGCACCTGCCGTTCGGCCTGGCCGTCGCCGACGTGCTCGGCACCCGTTGGCGGGACCGGCTGGTCGGCGCGCACATCATGACCGACGAGACCGTCGCCTTCGCCCTGGCCGAGTCCTCCCCGCAGGCCCGCCGCCGGATCTACTGGCTGGTCGGGGCCACCCTGTTCGTGGTCTGGAACACCGGCGTCGTGCTCGGCGTCCTGCTCGGCGGCGCCACCGGCGACCCGGACGCGCTCGGCCTCGACGCGGCGTTCCCGGCCGGCCTGATCGCGCTGATCCTGCCCTCGCTACGGGACCGCGACACCCGCCTCGTGGCGATCGCCGGCGCGGCCGTCGCGGTGCTGCTCACCCCGGTGCTCCCGGCCGGCCTGCCGGTCATGTGCGCGCTGCTCGGCCTGCTCGTCCTGTTCCGCCCCACCCGCCGCCCACCCACCCACCCGGCTCCCAGCGCTGCCTCCGCCCCCGCGAAACAGCCCTGAGTACCAGTCACCCGTTTCCGGCTGGCTGCCAGTGCTGTTTCGGGGAGCGTGAGGCAGCTCTAGCCCTGCGGGCCGGCCGGAAAAGGATCTTCGCTACCTGCGTACTGGAGGAATGATGCTGATCACCGCGATCCTGATTCTCGCGGTCGGCACCTATGCGATCCGCCTCAGCGGCGTGGTGCTGCGCGACCGTCTGGAACTCTCCGAGCCCCTGCAACGGCTGCTGCCGATGTCGGCCGCCGCGCTGCTGGCCGCCCTGGCCGGGACGGCCGCGCTGATGGCCGGCAGCGAGTTCGCCGGTTTCGCCCGCCCGGCGGGGGTCCTGGTCGGCGGTTTGCTCGCCTGGCGGAAAGCGCCGTTCGTCGTGGTCGTCGTGGTCGCGGCCGCCGTCACCGCCCTGCTGCGCCTGGCGGGCGTGGAGTAGGCCATCGCCGTGCTGCGCCGGGCCGAGGGCCGCTCCCCCTTGCGCGATCGTGCTGCGCCCGGTCGCTCCCTCGGGGCGATCTTGGGCGCCGGACCACCGCATCCGGTGGCAGAACATCCAAGATCGCGGGAGCGTGGGAGCGTGGGGTGAGTGGGCAGCTCAGCCCGGCGGGCGCGGCAAAGGCGCGACCCGGCAGTGGCTCGCGCCGAGCAGGCGGAACAGCCGTTTTGCGGTGGGGTGCGGCCATGCCCGTACCGGAAAGGGTCGAAAAAGACGGAACGCGGAGACCGAGTGGTCTCCGCGTCGCGTGAGGGACGTCAGACGGTCGCGCCGAGCTGAACCTTCGGCTTCGGCACGCGCATCCGCCGGAAGGTCAGGCCGCGCATGATCCCGTAGAAGTAGAGGCCGCCCAGCTTCTGCGTGGTCTGCGGGAAACGCGCCCGGACCTGCTTCTTGATCCGGCGGGCGATGAGGACGCTGTCCACGAAGACGGCCAGCGCCAGAACGGCCCAGAGCACGTTGCTGGCGTAGTAGACCGCCGGGATGTTGATCGACGAGCCGATCAGCACGACCACCGCGCCGGCGATGAAGAACGACCCGACAGTCCGCCGGGAGTCGACGATGTCGCGGACCAGTGAACGCTCGGGGCCGCGATCCCGGGCGAGCAGGTAACGCTCGTCGCCGTTGCGCATGCCCTCGGCGGCCTCGGCGCGCTCGGCCCGCTGCCGCTCGCGCATCTGCTTGTACGCCTCTTTGCGGCTGGACGGAGCGGGGTCCTGCACGCGGCGGCCCTGGGCGGCCCGCTTCGGCGTGACCACCCCGAGTTCCTTCTTGCTGGGCGTGTAGCCCTTGGGGCGCGGCTCGCCGGCGACCACCTCCTGCTCGGCGGGGGAGGCGTCGACGGTGGCTGGCTTACGGCGAAACAGCGAGGGCACGTAAGAAGGGTAGCCAAACGGCGCGGTGTGTCACACACCGCGCCGTTGATCGTGACGAACCTGCAGCTCAGAGACGCTCGACGTGGGCGCCGAGAGCGGCCAGCTTCGCTTCGAAGTCCTCGTAGCCACGCTTGATCAGGTTGACGCCGTAGACCCGCGAGGTGCCCTCGGCGGCCAGCGCCGCGATCAGGTGCGCGAACCCGGCCCGCAGGTCGGGGATGCGCAGATCGGCGGCGTGCAGCTTGGACGGGCCGGCGATCACCGCGGAGTGCATGAAGTTGCGGCGGCCGAACCGGCACGGGGTGCCGCCCAGGCAGTCCCGGTAGACCTGGATGGTGGCGCCCATCTGGTTCAGCGCCTCGGTGTAGCCGAGCCGCTGCTCGTACACCGTCTCGTGCATGATCGAGATGCCCCGGGCCTGGGTCAGCGCCACCACCAGCGGCTGCTGCCAGTCGGTCATGAAGCCGGGGTGCACGTCGGTCTCCAGCGCGACGGCCTTCAGCTCGCCGCCCGGGTGCCAGAACTTGATGCCGCCCTCGGAGCCGGACACGCCCGCGCGGGCCACCCGGTCGTCGGTGATCTTCAGTTCGCCGCCGATCGAGCGGTAGACGTTCAGGAACGTCATCATGTCCTGCTGGCGGGCGCCCAGGACCTCGATCTCGCCACGGGTGGCGAGCGCCGCCGCGGCCCAGCTGGCCGCCTCGATCCGGTCCGGGATCGGCTTGTGCTCGTAGCCGTACAGCCGGGGCACACCCTGGATCTCGATGACCCGGTCGGTGTGCACTTTGATGATCGCGCCCATCTTCTGCAGGATGCAGATCAGGTCGATGATCTCCGGCTCGATCGCGGCGTTGCGCAACTCGGTGACGCCCTCGGCGCGGACCGCGGTGAGCAGCACCTGCTCGGTGGCGCCGACGCTCGGGTAGGGCAGCTCCAGCTTGGCGCCGTGCAGCCCGTTCGGGGCGCTCAGGTGCATGCCCTCGGGGGTCTTGTCGACGACCGCGCCGAACTCACGCAGGGCGCCGATGTGGAAGTCGATCGGGCGCGGGCCGATGTGGCAGCCGCCCAGGTCCGGGATGAACGCGTGACCGAGGCGGTGCAGCAGCGGCCCGCACAGCAGGATCGGGATCCGGCTGGAGCCCGCGTGGACGTTGATCTCGTCGGTGCTGGCGCTCTCCACGTTGGTGGGGTCCATCACCAGCTCGCCGTCCTCGACGCCGGCGGTGACCTTCACACCGTGCAGTTCGAGCAGTCCGCTGACCACCTCGACGTCGCGGATCCGCGGCACGTCGAAGAGGCGACTGGGGGACTCACCGAGCAGGGCGGCCACCATGGCCTTGGAGACGAGGTTCTTGGCGCCACGAACCCGGATCTGCCCCTGCAACGGCGTGCCACCGTGCACGACCAGGACATCTTCGGTCAACGTAACCTCCAGCCGGCGGGCGTGTCGCGCCCGATGATCGAGTAAGCAGAGCGCGGGCGGGGGTACCCGATTCTGCAACCGGGGAAGCATAGCGCTGAGTGACAACCACGGCAGCCGTGGCGATGCGTGAAACGCCGTTAAATGCTGATGGATGAGGCGCGCCAAGAGAATCCACCGTGCGGGTGGATTCAATCGACTACTCAGAGTTACGGCAAGGCGAGCATCTGGTCGAGGGCGACCCGGGCCTCATGGGCGGTCTTCTCGTCCACCGTGATCACATTCGGCACCCGTCCGGCGACCAGTTCCTCCAGCGTCCACACCAGGTGGGGGAGGTCGATCCGGTTCATGGTGGAGCAGTAGCAGACCGTCCGGTCAAGGAACATGATCTGTTTGTCCGGGTGGGCCAGCGCGAGACGGCGGACCAGGTTCAGCTCGGTGCCGACCGCCCACGCCGAACCGGGCTCGGCCGCGTCCAGGGCCTTGATGATGTACTCCGTGGAGCCCACGTAGTCGGCCGCCCGGACCACGTCGTGGCGGCACTCCGGGTGCACCAGGACGTTGACGCCCGGCACCCGCTCACGCACCTCGCGGACGCTGTCGATGGTGAACCGGCCGTGCACCGAGCAGTGGCCCCGCCACAGGATCATCCGGGCGTTCCGCAGCTGCTCACCGGTCAGGCCGCCCTGCGGCTTGTGCGGGTCGTAGAGGACGCAGTCGTCCAGGTCGAAACCCATCTCCAGCACGGCGGTGTTGCGGCCCAGGTGCTGGTCGGGCAGGAAGAACACCTTCGACCCCTGCTCGAACGACCAGTCCAGGGCGCGCTTCGCATTCGACGAGGTGCACACCACGCCCTTGTTGCGGCCGACGAAACCCTTGATGTCGGCGGACGAGTTCATATACGTCACCGGGACGATGTCGCCCGCGATGCCGAGGTCCTGGAAGTGCTCCCACGCCGTCTCGACCTGGCCGAGCACCGCCATGTCGGCCATCGAGCAGCCGGCCGCGAGGTCGGGCAGGATGACCCGCTGCTCCTTACCGGTCAGGATGTCGGCGCTCTCGGCCATGAAGTGGACACCGCAGAACACGATGAACTCGGCGGAAGGGCGGGCCGCCGCCTGCTGGGCCAGCTTGAACGAGTCGCCCGTCACATCGGCGAAGCGAATCACCTCGTCACGCTGGTAGTGATGCCCCAGCACGAACACCCGGTCGCCGAGCGCCGCCTTCGCCGCCTCGGCCCGGGCCACCAGGTCCGGGTCGCTCGGGGCGGGCAGCTCACCGGGGCAGTCCACGCCCCGCTCGCTGGCCGGGTCGGTGCCCTGCCCGAGCAGGAGCAGAGCCACAGGGGTGTTCGCGGGTTCGGTCCAGGTCGACGTCACGCCAGCCATGTTCGCACAGCGGATGAGACGGTAGCTGCGCCCCGGAGGGTGTGCTGCCACACTCGCGGTGTGCGCGTACTGATCTGTCCGGACAAGTTCGCCGGTACCCTTTCCGCCCCCGAAGTCGCCCAGGCCGTCGCCGACGGCTGGTCCGTCCCGGGTGACGTCCTCGTGCAACGGCCGCTCGCCGACGGCGGCCCCGGATTCGTCGAGGTCCTGGCCGCCGCGCTGGACCCGGTGGCCCGTGCGGCGCCAGCCGCCCGGGTCGGACCGTGCGGCGCCAGCCGCCCGGTCAGGCTGGACGGCCGGCGGATCCCGGTGGACACCGTCGACCCGCTCGGCCGCCCGGCCCGGGGCGAGATCCTGTACGCGAACGGCGTCGCCTACGTGGAGAGCGCCCAGGCCTGCGGGCTGCACCTGCTCTCCGCCGCCGAACGCGACCCCAGGGTGACCACCTCCTACGGCCTGGGCCTGCTGCTGGCCGCCGCCGTCGAGACCGGAGCGGCCGAGGTGGTCGTCGGGCTGGGCGGCTCCGCGGTCAACGACGCCGGCGCCGGCATGCTGGCCGCGCTGGGCGCCGCCCCGGTCGACGACGCCGGCCAGGCCCTGCCGTACGGCGGGATCCCGCTGATCACCGCGGCCGCCCTGGGCGGTGTCCCCCGGCTGCGGCAGGTGCGCCTGGTCGCCGCCACCGATGTGGACAACCCGCTGACCGGCCTGCACGGCGCCAGCAACGTCTTCGGCCCGCAGAAGGGCGCCGGCCGGGAGGACGTGCTGCGCCTGGACGCCGCCCTGGAGCACTTCGCCGGCGTGCTGGAGAAGGCGTTCGGGATCGAGGACCTGGCCACCCGCCCGGGCGGCGGCGCGGCCGGCGGTCTGGGCGCCGCGCTGATCGCCCTCGGCGGCACGGTCACCTCCGGCATCAACCTGGTCACGAACCTGATCGGCCTGGACCGCGAACTGGACGCCGCCGACCTGGTGATCACCGGCGAGGGCTCCTTCGACCACCAGTCGCTGCGGGGCAAGGTGGTCGCCGGGATCGCCGCCGGGGCCCGCGACCGGGGCCTGCCGTGCGTGGTGCTGGCCGGCCGCAACGAGACCGGGCACCGGGAGGCCGCGGCCGCCGGGGTTACCGAGACGCACACTCTTGTGGAGCATTTCGGCGACGTCGAGACGGCTCTCGCGGAACCGGCCCGTGGCCTGCGGGAACTCTCAAGTCGCCTGGCCGGGCAGTGGAGTCGTTCTTAGTCCGTTTCAGGGGCGGGGGCCGGGGTGGCCGGACGGGCGGTGATCTGTTCGGCCCCGGATTGGGAATCCGGGCGATTGGGGTTAGCGTTGCCTGGTACGGCACATGACCGCACCTGGCAGGGAGATACCTAGTGACCACTGAAGCGCACACCGAGTCGACCGAGGCGACCGCCCCGACCGGCGTCATCCTCACCGACGTCGCCGCGGTGAAGGTCAAGGCCCTGATCGAGCAGGAGGGGCGCGACGACCTGCGCCTGCGCATCGCCGTACAGCCCGGTGGCTGCTCCGGCCTGCGCTACCAGCTCTTCTTCGACGAGCGTTCGCTCGACGGGGACGTCGTCAGCGACTTCGACGGCGTCGAGGTCGTGGTGGACCGGATGAGCGCGCCGTACCTTGCGGGCGCGACCATCGACTTCGCCGACCGGATCGACGCTCAGGGTTTCACCATCGACAACCCGAACGCGCAGAACTCCTGCGCCTGTGGTGACTCGTTCCACTGAGGCAACCTTTGAACAGGCCGTCCCGTTGTACGGGGCGGCCTGTTCGCTGCTTCGGGCCGGTAGTCTCATCCCGTAACGCCCCCTGTTCCCTACCCCGAGGGCCGAAATGAAGATCGCCGTCACCGGCTCGATCGCCACCGACCATCTGATGCACTTCCCCGGCAAGTTCGCCGAGCAGCTCATCGCGGACCAGTTGCACAAGGTCTCGCTCTCCTTCCTCGTCGACGACCTCGTGGTCCGCCGTGGCGGTGTCGCCCCCAACATCGCCTTCGGGATGGGCAAGCTGGGCCTGCGCCCGCTTCTGGTGGGCGCGGTCGGCGCCGACTTCGGTGACTACCGTTCCTGGCTCGAGCGGCACGGGGTGGACTGCGGCTCGGTGCACGTCAGCGACACGGCGCACACCGCCCGGTTCGTCTGCACCACCGACGACGACCTCAACCAGATCGCCTCCTTCTACGCCGGGGCGATGGCCGAGGCGCGCAACATCGAGCTGCGGCCGGTGCACGAGCGGGCCGGCGGCCTCGACCTGGTGCTGGTCGGCGCGAACGACCCGGCCGCGATGATCCGGCACTCCGAGGAGTGCCGCGAGCGGGGTTACGCGTTCGCCGCCGACCCGTCGCAGCAGCTCGCCCGGATGGACGGCTCGGACGTGCTGAGCCTGATCGGCGGCGCGGAGTACCTGCTGACCAACGAGTACGAGCGGTCCCTGCTGGAGACCAAGGCCGGCCTCACCGGCGACCAGGTGCTGGAGCAGGTGAAGATCCGGGTCACCACGCTCGGCAAGGACGGTGTGGAGATCACCGGCCGGGGCATCGAGCGGATCCACGTGCCGGTCGTCCCGGACGTCATCGGCGAGGACCCGACCGGGGTGGGCGACGGCTTCCGGGCCGGCTTCTTCGCCGGTGTGTCGTGGGGGCTCGGGCTGGAGCGGTCCGCCCAGGTCGGCTCGCTGGTCGCGGCTCTGGTGCTGGAGACGGTCGGCACCCAGGAGTACGACATCAAGGCTCCCGACTTCACGAAGCGGTTCGCGTCGGCGTACGGCGACGAGGCGGCCGCGGAAGTCGCGCCGCTGCTCCCGGCGTGACCACGACATGGTGTTAGCGGTCTTCGCCGGGCTCCCCGGCGTCGGTAAGAGCACCCTGGCCGCCGCGGTGGCCGCCGACCTGCCCGCGACGGTCCTGGCCGTCGACACGGTCGACTTCACACTGCGGCGGTACGGGGTGCAGGAGCCCCGGCCCGGCTACGCCGCCTACGGGGTGGTGGCCGCGGTGGCCGAGGAGCAGCTCCGGATCGGCCACCACGTGATCATCGACGCGGTGAACCCGGTCCGGGCGGCGCGGCAGCTCTGGGTGGACCTGGCCGAGCGGATGGAGGTGCCGCTGCGGGTCGTCGAGGTGATCTGCGGCGACGACGTGGAGCACCGGCGCCGGGTCGAGGAGCGGTTCAAGGCGCGCGACCACGAGGGCATCCCGGACTGGGTGCGGGTCCTGGAACGCCAGGCGGAGTACGAGCCCTACCTGGGCCCGCGCCTGGTCGTCGACACCCACCTGGCCAAGGACCCGGTCCCCTCAGTGGTGGGCTACCTCGACGATCGCCGCCGCTGACTCAGCGGAGCCATTCAGCTCAGCCTTCTCACGTCGAAGGCCTGGCCGTCGGCGGCGACGAACTCCTGGCCCTTCATCCGGCACCAGGCGGGGATGTCGTTGGCCGCGGCCGGGTCGTCGGCGAGCACCCGCACGATCTCACCGACCGCCACGCCCGGAATGGCCCTGGCCAGCCGGATCACCGGGATCGGGCAGCGCAGGCCCCGGCAGTCCAGGGTGATCAGATCCCGGCCTCCTTCCGGATGGCGGCCACCACGTCCGGCAGCACGGTGAGGAATCTCTCGACGTCCGCCTCGGTGGTCTCCCGGTGCAGCGACACCCGGACGTTGCCGTGGCTGAGCACACCCATCGCCTCCAGCACGTGACTCGGGCGCAGCGTCGACGAGGTGCACGAGGAACCGGACGAGACGGCGAAACCGTGCCGGTCCAGGGCGTGCAGCAGGGCCTCGCCGTCGACGTACAGGCAGCTGAACGTGACCAGGTGCGGCAGCCGCTCGACCGGGTCGCCGACGATCTCCACGTCCGGCACGGTGGCGGCCACCCGCTCCCGGATCCGGTCGACCAGGGCGCTCAGCCGGACCGCCTCGCTCCGCGCCTCGGCCACCACGGCACGGAGGCTCGCGGCCGCCGCGACCACGGCCGGCAGCGAGAGCGCGCCCGGGTGGCGGGGGCGATAAAGATCATCTTGAGGGTACGGGGACAGCCAGCGCACACCCTTGCGCACCACCAGCACCCCGACTCCCGCCGGACCGCCCCACTTGTGTGCCGAGGCGCTCAGCAGCGACCAGCCCGGCGGCACCGGCGCCCGGCCCACGGTCTGCGCCGCGTCCACGAACAGCGGCACCCCGGCCTCGGCGCACAGCTCCGCGGCGGCGGCCACCGGCTGCACCGTGCCCACCTCGTGACTGGCACTGATCAGGCTCGCCAGGGCCACCCCGCCGGCCCGGACCGCGGTGGCCCACGCGTCCAGGTCGAGCCGGCCCAGCCGGTCCACGCCGACCTCCACCGCCTCGGCCGTACGCGCGGCGTGCAGCACCGCCGAGTGCTCGATCGCCGAATGCACCAGCACCCGGCCCACCCGCGCGCGGCCGCCCAGCCCGCCGAGGACCGCCGCCTGGGCCGCCGCCGTGCCGGATGGCTGGAAACTCACCTCGTCCGCCCGTACGGCCAGGATCTCGGCGACCACCGCGGTGGCCGCCTCGTGCAGATGCTGGGCCCGCCGCCCGGCCGCGTAGAGCCGGGACGGGTCGGCCCAGCCGTCGGCGAGGGCGGCGAGCAGCGCCTCCCGTGTCACCGGATGCGGCGGAGCCGCGGTGGCCGAGTCCAGGTAAGCGGGCGCCCCGGCCGGATCGCCTGTGTAATCCACACAGGGAACGGTATCGTCCGGTTGTCCGGGTGTTTTCCAGGACGGGTCGCTCCCACGCCAGGGCCCCAAGCCCCCCGGTGGCTGATCGCCGTGGCCTGGTCGAGTAATGTGCGACCGTCAGTGAGCCTTGCCGCCAGGTGTCCGGTTTCGGCAGGCGGCGCTGCTAAGGAGGCAGAAGCAGGTGGGCGCAAGGAGTTCGGCCACACGGCCGCGGGCAGTAGGCCGGGCGGCCGGGCTGGTTCTCGGCGGCGCGACGCTGCTGACGCTGCTCTCGGGCTGTTCGATCGAGGACTGGGGTTCCGCATTCGGTAACTTCGGCTGGCCGAGCCGGGGCATCAGTCTGCAGGCCCACGAGATGTACGACCTGTGGATCGCGTCGACGATCGCCGCCCTGACGGTCGGCATCGGCGTGTGGGGTCTGATCTTCTGGTGTGTGATCCGGTACCGCAAGCGCGGCGAAGAGCTGCCCGTGCAGACCCGGTTCAACATGCCGATGGAGATCCTCTACACGGTCACGCCGATCCTGATCGTCGCGGTTCTCTTCTTCTACACCGCGGTCGTGCAGACCAGTGTCGACAAGCTGTCCAAGAATCCGGACCAGGTCGTCGAGGTCGTGGCGTTCAAGTGGAACTGGCAGTTCAACTACCGTGACGGGATGGGCGAGGACGCCAACACGGTCGCCTCGACCATCGGCTCGTCCGATGTGATCCCGATCCTGGTCCTCCCGGTCGGACAGACGATCCGGTTCGAGGAGACCAGCAAGGACGTCATCCACTCGTTCTGGGTGCCGGAGATGCTGTTCAAGCGGGACGTCTTCCCGGGCAGCGTGCGCAACGTGTTCGAGGTGACCCTCGACAAGGAGGGCCGTTACGTCGGCCGGTGCGCCGAGCTGTGCGGCACGTACCACGCTTTCATGAACTTCGAGCTGGTGACGGTCTCGTCCGAGAAGTTCGACCGGTTCCTCGCGGCGAAGAAGGCCGGGCAGTCGACGCCGGAGGCGCTCATCGCGATCGGCGAGGCGCCGTTCGCCACGAAGACGTCGCCGTTCAACACGCGTCGTCAGCAGCACTCCTGGAACCAGCCCGACACCGTAGCCGCAGGGAAGTAAGGGGACTCTCGATGAGGACCGAATACAAGATCTTCGCCGCGGTCGCCGTGTTCCTCTTCGGCGCGGCCGCCGTGTACGGGCTCTACACGCTCAACACCGGGAACGCGTCCGGCACCGCCGACGGGTACGAGGGCGGCACCGAGTGGGTCGGCGTGGTCGCGCTGATCCTCTCCGGACTGCTGTGCACGATGTGCGCGGGCTTCTTCTGGTTCGTCGCCCGGCGTATCGACCTGCGCCCGGAGGACCGGGAGGACGGCGAGATCGCCGAGGGCGCCGGCGAGGTCGGCTTCTTCAGCCCGGGCAGCTACTGGCCGTTCGGCATCGCGCTGGCGGCGGCGGTGGCCGGCATCGGCCTGGTGTTCTGGATGTGGTGGCTGCTGGCCTTCGGCCTGGTCTGCGTCATCCTCACCTCGTGCGGCCTGCTGTTCGAGTACTACTCGGGCACCCGGCACCCGGAAGCTCACCTCTGAGTCTCTCCAGCTGAGAAAAGCCCGCCTTCCCGTCAGGGGAGGCGGGCTTTCTCGTTGCGCCTAGGCCGCGGCAGACCGCTGAGCGGGCGCCACACGCCTTTTCTCGCCGCTGGGCATCCACAGGTGTACGACGATCGGGGCGACCACCTCAGCGGCTCCACAGCGGGTGCAGACCAGCTCAGGGCAGTCGTCGTGGCCGTCCTCGCACGGCGGCACCTCGAACAGCATGTCGCCGTCGCAGATGGCGCACCGGAGTTCGCGCTCCTGCACGGGGTTCTCCCTCCACGGGAAGCCGGATTACCCGAATGTCATTCAGACGTTGTCATGTATATCGGACATCACTGGGCATTCTCGACGGCGTGTTGCGGGATTCTTGCGGCTACTCGGCGCTTTTTGCCGCCTGCGCGGCCGCCACCCAGCGGTCCAGCCGGGCGGTCGTGGCGCCGGAGTCGATCGCCGCGGCGGCCCGCTTGATGCCGTCCCGCAGCGTCTCGTGGAAGTCGCCCGGGAAGCCGCTCTGCGCCGCGAACGCGGCCGCCGCGTTGAGGAGCACGGCGTCGCGCACCGGGCCCTGCTCACCGGCGAACGTGCGGCGGGCCACGTCGGCGTTGAACGCCGCGTCACCACCCCGCAGATCGGCCGGCCGGCTGCGCGCCAGGCCCAGGTCGGCGGCGTCGACCAGCAGCTCCTCCACCTTGCCGTCCCGGGCCATCCAGACCCGGGTGGGCGCCGCCGTGGTGAACTCGTCCAGCCCGTCCTCGCCGCGCACCACCAGCGCCGAGTCGCCGCGCCCGGCGAACACCTCGGCCATCACCGGGGCCATCCGCGGGTCGAAGCAGCCGACCATGGCCGCCGTCGGGCGGGCCGGGTTGGTCAGCGGGCCCAGCACGTTGAAGAAGGTCGGCACGCCCAGCTCACGCCGGGTCACCGCGGCGTGCCGCATGCCCGGGTGGTAGCGGGCCGCGAAGCAGAAGCCGATGCCCGCCTCCTCGACCGTGCGGGCCACCCCGGCCGGGCCCAGGTCCAGCGGCAGGCCGAAGTGCTCGAGCAGATCGGCCGTGCCGGTGGTGGAGGACGCCGACCGGTTGCCGTGCTTGACCACGGTCACCCCGGCGGAGGCCGTGACGATCGCCGCCATGGTGGAGATGTTCACCGTGTTGGCCCGGTCGCCGCCGGTGCCGACCACGTCCACCGCCCGGGTCCGGGTCTCCTCCGGCAGCCGGACCAGCGTGGCGCTGGCGAGCATCGCCTGCACCAGGCCGGCCAGCTCGGCCGGAGTCTCACCCTTGGACCGCAGCGCTATCGCGAACCCGGCGATCTGCACCGGCGTCGCGTTGCCGGCCATGATCTCGCCCATCGCCCACGCGGTGTCCTCGGTGGCGAGCTCCTCGCCACGAAGCAGTGCGCTGGTCAGATTGGGCCAGGTGCGTGCGCCCATGGCGGGGCCTCCCAAAGAGGGTTTCGTCAGAGAAGTCAGCGGGGAACGGTGCCCAGGGTGCCGAGCGGGACGGCTCCGTCGCGGCGGGCGCGGAGCATGCCGGCCACCGTCTGACCGGTGGTCACCGGGTCGAGCGGGGCGACCAGCGTGGCGTCGACCTGCGCGTAGGCGGCGAGCCAGCGGTCCGCGGCGCGGGCGATGACGACGCAGGTGGGCGGCGGGTTCAGATACTCGTCCTTGGTCTGACGGGCGATCCCGATGCCGCCGGCGGGGGTCGCCTCGCCGTCCAGCATCATCAGGTCGATCTCGTACTCGTCGAGCAGCCGGCGGCACTCCTCCCAGGAGGCCGCCTCGCAGAACTCGACCTTGAGATCAGCGGCGGGACGCGTGCCGATGGCGAGCCGGATCCGGTCTCGCACGGCGGCGTCGTCGCTGTAGAGCAGAACGGTGTACTCGCTCATCTTGTGCCCCACCTCACGTCCTAGGTCCCGCCGATCGTACCGAACTTGTTATCCGGCGTCGGGTGCCGGGCGGCCCGCTTTCTCGGCCGCCTCGGCACGGTCCAGGGCGCGGTCGATCCGGCGGGCCTCACGCTCCGACTGACGGACCCACTGGACCACCAGGATGCCGAGCATCGTGACGCTGACGATCTCGCCGCCGGCCCACAGGATCCCGCCCGCGGTGACCTGGTCGGCCTTGGGATCCAGCCAGCTCAGGCCCAGGCTCGGGTACCAGTCGCCGCCGAGCAGCTCGGTGCTCTGCATGATCGTCAGCCCCAGCACCGTGTGGAACGGCACGCTCAGCACCATGAGCAGGGCGCGGCCCGGGTACGGCCAGCGGTTCGGCAGCGGGTCCAGACCCAGCAGCGGCCAGAAGAAGAGGCAGCCGGTGATGATGAAGTGCAGGTGGACGAACTCGTGCGCCCAGACGTGTTCCAGGGTCTGCCGGTACGCCCCGGTGAAGTAGAGGACGAACGGGTTCGCGATGAACAGCCCGAACGCGACCAGCGGGAACGTCAGGACCCGGACGTAGCGGCTGTGCAGCACGGCGAGCAGCGTCCTGCGCGGCGGCCCGTGCAGGACCCGCAGCGCCAGGGTGGTCGGCGCGCCCAGGGCCAGGAAGATCGGGCCCACCATGGACAGCACCATGTGCTGGACCATGTGCACCGAGATCAGGGTCGTGTCGTACGCCTCGATGCCGGTGACGGTCACCGCCGCGATCGAGCCCAGTCCACCAGCGACGAACGCCGCCGTGCGCCCGGCCGGCCAGTGGTCACCACGCTGCCGTAGGCGCCAGACGCCGTACCCGTAGAGCGCCGCCGACACCAGCAGACCCAGCGCGATCAGGCTGAAGACGTTGAGTTCGGTGAAGACGGCCGCCGGGGTGAACGGCGGAAGACCAGTGTCCCCGGCATCGGCCGCGAGTGTGGGCAAAACGTGAGAACGCACCACTCGAGGCTAGGCCTACCCGCTGCTCACGGATTATTCCGGGCCTCCCACCCGGCCGGATTGGGGACCCCGGAGGACCTTGGGCCTATCTCGGATGAATAATGAGGCCGTGACAGCGGCAGCCATCGACAAGAGCCGGATCCACTCGCTGACCCGACCCAACATGGTCAGCGTCGGGACCATCGTGTGGCTCTCCAGTGAGCTCATGTTCTTCGCGGCGTTGTTCGCGATGTACTTCTCCATCCGTGCGGCGGACCCCGGCATGTGGGAACACCACACCGAGGCGCTCAACATCCCGTACGCCACGACGTTCACGGTGATCCTGGTTCTCTCGTCGGTGACCTGCCAGCTCGGCGTCTTCGCCGCCGAGAAGGGCGACGTGTTCGCGCTGCGGCGCTGGTTCACGATCACCTTCGTGATGGGGCTGATCTTCGTGCTCGGCCAGGTCAACGAGTACGTGACCCTGGTCGGCCACGGCGTGAAGATCAACGCCGACGGGTACGGGTCGATGTTCTACCTGACGACCGGGTTCCACGGTCTGCACGTGACCGGCGGCCTGATCGCCTTCATCATCTACATGATCCGGACGACCATGGGCCGCTTCACGCCGGCTCAGGCCACCTCGGCCATCGTCGTGTCCTACTACTGGCACTTCGTCGACGTGGTGTGGATCGCCCTGTTCGCCATGATCTATTGGCTTCAGTAGCAGCGCCGACGGCGAGGATCGCAACAACAAACCAGAGGGACATAACCCATGACTTCTGACACCCCCGCCCGCAGGCGTGCCCGGGTGTTCTCCCGGCGGCGCGGCGCGCCCAGCCGGGTGCGCCGGAGGCTCGGCGCCGCGGCGCGCATGTTCGCCGCACTGGCGCTGGCCGGCGGCGTCTACACCGCGTTCACCCCGGGCGCGTTCGCCGAGGACAACGTCCCGCTCTCCGCTGCCGCGCAGGAGGGCAAGGCGCTCTTCGACACCAGCTGCATCACCTGTCACGGGCGTGACGGCCAGGGTGTCGACGGGCGTGGACCCAGCCTGATCGGCGTCGGCTCCGCCTCGGTGGAGTTCCAGGTCGGCACCGGCCGCATGCCGATGGCCCGCCAGGAGGCCCAGGCCGAGCAGAAGCCGCCGCAGTTCGACGAGACCCAGACCGAGCAGCTCGGGCAGTACATCCAGGAGCTCGGCGGCGGCCCGGAGATTCCGGAGGGCCCGCTCGTCGAGGACCTGGAGGCCAACCCGGGAGCGCTGGCCGAGGGCGGCAAGCTGTTCCGGGTCAACTGCACCTCCTGCCACGGCTTCGGTGGCGGCGGTGGCGCGCTCTCCTCGGGCAAGTTCGCCCCGAGCCTGGGCGACGCCACGGCCGAGCAGATCTACGCCGCCATGCTCACCGGCCCGCAGAACATGCCGGTCTTCGGTGACAACCAGCTCACGCCGGACCAGAAGAAGCAGATCATCACCTACATCCAGGTCCAGCTCCAGGAGGACAAGGACCCGGGCGGTCTGTTCAACCTGGGCCGTTACGGGCCGTCGACCGAGGGTATGGCCATCTTCCTGGTCGGCATCACCCTGCTGGTCTTCACGTCTCTCTGGATTGCGGGGAAGTCATGACGGCGGTCCATCACTCCGGCGAGGCCGGTACGCCGGTCGACGTCAACGACCCGCACCTGACGCGGTTCGACGTCGTCAAGGAAGGCCTCCGGCGCGACGACATCGAGATCGTCACGTACGAGTCGCACTTCCACGGGCAGAACTCCAAGGCGGAGAAGCGGGTCGTCCGCAACATCTCCTTCCTGTTCGTGCTCTCCGGCCTGTTGAGCGCGGCGTTCCTGGTCTTCTACATCGTCTGGCCGTGGGAGTTCGAGCTCGGCCACACGCTGAGTGACTACTACACGCCGATCCTGGGCGTCACGCTCGGCCTCGGCCTGCTGGCGCTCGGCTTCGCGATCCTGGCCTGGGCCAAGAAGCTGCTGCCGCACGAGCTGTCCATCCAGCAGCGGCACGGCGACCCGTCGTCCGACGACGAGCGCCTGATCACCGGGCAGACCATGCTCTACGTGGCGGACGAGCTGGGCGTCCAGCGCCGGCCGCTGCTCAAGGGCGCGATCGGCCTCGGCATGCTGCCGCTCGGCCTGGCCGCCGCGGCCCCGCTGGTCGGTGGCCTGATCAAGAACCCGCACGGCGACCCCGAGCCGATGATGTTCCGCACCGGCTTCAACCCGGTGGAAAACGGGAACAAGCTGGTCCGCCTCACCCGTGAGGACGGCACCCCGATCCGCCCCGAGGACGTCAGCACGGGCGGCCAGATGACCGTCTTCCCGGGCATCCCGCACGGCGCCACCAACCAGCACGCCGACTCGCCGACGCTGCTCATCCACCTCCGGGCGGACGACGCGGCCGAGACCCGGAAGAACGCCGAGGCGGACGCCAACGGCCGTAACAAGGGCTCGATGTACGGCAACTACGTGGCGTACTCCAAGATCTGCACGCACGCGGGCTGCCCCGCCAGCCTCTACGAGCAGCAGACCAACCGTCTTCTCTGCCCGTGCCACCAGTCGCAGTTCCTCATCACCAACAACGCGCAGCCGGTCTTCGGACCCGCGACTCGGCGTCTGCCGATGCTGCCGCTTACAGTGGACGAGGAAGGTTTCTTCGTGGCAGCGTCCGACTTCAAGGACACCGTCGGACCTGACTTCTGGGAGCGGCCGTGAAGCGCCGAAAGATGGACCTCTCCGAGGCTCCGACCAACTTCGCCAAGGGGGTGGACGACCGGTTCCAGGCAGCCACCCCGCTGCGCGGCCTGCTGAACAAGGTCTTCCCGGACCACTGGTCCTTCCTGCTCGGCGAGATCGCCCTGTTCTCGTTCATCGTGCTGCTGCTCAGCGGCGTGTTCCTCACCCTCTTCTTCGACCCGTCGATGAGGGAGGTGGCGTACGACGGCTCCTACCTGGGCCTGCGCGGCGTCGAGATGTCGGCGGCCTACGCGTCCACGCTGCACCTGTCGTTCGAGGTCCGCGGCGGCCTCTTCATGCGGCAGATGCACCACTGGGCGGCGCTGCTGTTCATGGCGTCGATCATCGTGCACATGGCCCGCATCTTCTTCACCGGCGCGTTCCGCAAGCCGCGTGAGATCAACTGGGTCATCGGCGTCATCCTCTTCCTGCTGGGCTTCTTCGCCGGCTTCACCGGTTACTCGCTCCCGGACGACGGCCTCTCCGGCACCGGTCTGCGCATCGCCTCGGCGATCATGCTGACCATCCCGGTCATCGGCACCTGGCTCTCGGCGGCGGTCTTCGGCGGCGAGTTCCCCGGCGAGTTCATCATCGGCCGGTTCTACATCGCGCACGTGCTGCTCATCCCGGGCCTCCTGCTCGCGCTGATCGCGGCCCACCTGGGCATCGTGTTCAAGCAGAAGCACACCCAGTGGCCGGGCCCGCTGCGCACCAACGAGAACGTGGTCGGCGAGCGGATGTTCCCGCGCTACGCGATGAAGCAGGGCGGCTTCTTCATGGCCGTCTTCGGTGTCATCGCGCTGATGGCCGGCGTGTTCCAGATCAACCCGATCTGGCTCTTCGGCCCGTACCGCGCGGCCGAGGTGTCGTCGGCCTCGCAGCCCGACTTCTACGTCATGTTCATGGACGGTCTCGTCCGGCTCATGCCGAACTGGCAGATCTACATCTTCAACTACAGCATCCCGCCGATGTTCTGGCCGGCCGTCGTGGGCCTGGGCGCGCTGTTCACCCTGCCCATGGCGTACCCGTGGCTGGAAGCGCGCAAGCTCAAGGACAAGCGCACCCACCACCTGCTCGAGCGCCCGCGGGACAACCCGGAGCGCGTCGGCATCGGCATGATGTCGCTGACGTTCTTCCTGGTCGCCACGCTCTCCGGCGCCAACGACGTGATCGCGGACAAGTTCCACATCAGCCTGAACGCGATGACCTGGGCGGGCCGCATCGGCCTGGTCATCCTGCCGCCGCTGGCCTACTACATCGCGTTCCGCATCTGCCTCGGTCTGCAACAGCACGACCGCCAGGTGCTGGCACACGGCGTCGAGACCGGCATCATCAAGCGTCTCCCGAACGGCCAGTTCGTCGAGATCCACCAGCCGCTCGGCCCGGTCGACGACCACGGCCACCCGATCCCGCTGGAGTACGCCGGCTGGGTCGTCCCGAAGAAGATGAACCGCATCGGCGCCCTGGCTCCGGCGATCAAGGGCTTCTTCTACCCGGTCGAGAAGCCGGCCGAGACCCCGGTCTCCCCGGCCGTGGGCGGCCCCGTGAAGCGCGAGGAGATCAAGTCCGGCCGCTGAGGCCGGGTGTCACTCTCCGGAAGGCCCGTCAGACATCTGCCTGGCGGGCCTTCTCCCTTTTCCGGTACGGGCACGCCCGTACCGGAAGAAATCACCCCGTCCCGCCGAGCCACGCGAGGCGCTGCCCACTCCCGGCCGCGGCGCGCCCGCCGGGCCGGAGTGGGTGGTCACCCGCCCGGTACGACCGTCACGCGGTCTCCCTCGGTGAGAAGACCGACGAGGTAGTCGACCTCGTCGCCGCCGAGGCTCGTCCGGGCCACCGGGAAGTGGCTCCACTCCAGGCGGAACGGGGTGGTGGCGCCCCATCGGCCGCGGAGGCAGTCGTCGACGGCGTCGAGGTTCCAGCCGAAGTAGCCACCGGGGCCGTTGATCGCCTCACCGAGCGCGCAGTAGAAGCCGTTCACGTCGGTGACGTACCGGCCGTCCAGGTGGTAGACCGCACCCGCGGGCCGGTCGGGGGAGTCGTGCCGGTGGCCGGCCAGGGCCAGCCGGAGCCACTCGTGACGCGTCGCGGTGTCCAGAGGGTGCCAGGTGCCCGGCGCGCCGGGCGGCCGCTCCAGCCAGCCGTCCCAGAGCGCCCGGGCCCGCGCCGGGATCGGGTCGATCATCCCGCCGTCCAGGTCGACGTCGAACAGCTCCGGGCCGAGCGGGGACGGCCGGACCGCCGTCACGTCCGCGAACACTCCCGGTTCGAGGGTGCCCAGCTTCCGCCCGTCGGCGGCCAGGCCGGAGACGGAGGCGGCGATCCGAAGGCGCCCCGGGCGCCATCTCGCCAGGCGATCCCGGAACCACGGCTCCGGCCGGAAACCGATCAGGCGCACGCTGGGTGGCTCCAGCTCCGGACGCTCGCGGTAGACGCCCTCGACCGCACGGCAGCGGGCCAGCGTGGTGTCGTCCGGCAGGCTGAGCCGGAACCGGTCGACGGAGCCGGCCGGCATCTCGGTTTCCGGCCGCAGATGGTGCTCGGCGTGCACCCGCCCGGTCAGCTCGACCCGGCCGTCGCCGGCGCCCACCACGGTCACGTCCCGCAGCCACGTGTCGTGCGGCGGGGCCTCCAGGCACACCTCACCGAGGCGGCCCCGCAACCCCGGCTCGGGATCGCAGTCCACCAGCGCGAACCGTTCCAGGCCGGGCTCGGGCAGGTCGGCGAACAGCCCGTCGATCTCGGCGCACGTCCCGACCGGCCGGGACAACTCGGGCTCGGGTAGGTCGTCGCTGTACTCGTCGGTCAGCAGCCAGAGCGGGCGCAACGTCAGTCGGCGTCCGGCAGGCCGATGGCGAAGGCGTCCTCGAGGTCGTGCTTCGAGTAGGCGCGGAAGGCCACGAACGTCTCGCTGTTGATCACGCCGGGCGTCTTGGAGATCCGCCCCGCGATCACCTCGGCGATGTCGTCGAAGTGCGGCACCCGGACGATCGCGATCAGATCCACGCCTCCGGCCACGGAGTAGACCTCACTCACCCCGTCCAGTGCGGCCAGCGCTCCGGCCACCTCCGGAATCGAGTCGGTCGCGCAGTCGATGTGGACGATCGCGGTGTTCACCAGCGCACTCCTCGTCTCTGAGGACAAAAGTGGGTCGCGCTCATGCTATGCCCACCCGGCCCCGCCCCGCACACGCCCTCAGACCTGGACGGTCAGGCCGGTGGCCGTCCGGATGGCCTCGGTGAGGTGCTCGCCCGGCGCGACGTGGGCGCCCGGCAGGAGCACCGACCGGTGGACCGTGCCCTCGACGACCGAGCCCGCGCCGAGCACCGACGCGACGGCCTCTCCGGTGACCCGGGCCGAGGGGTCGGCCAGGGTGGCGCCGCCGGCGACGTGCAGGTTGGCGGCCAGGTAGTCGGCCGGGGTGCCGGTGTCCAGGTAGAAACCCTGGTAGCCGATCAGCTCCAGCTCGCCGGCCGCCTCGGCCGGGCGCCACACGGTCCGGACCAGGCTGCTGTCCACGTCGGCCAGGTCCTTGGCGTAGCGCCACGGGATGAGCGAGAAGCCGGCGAACCGGTGCCCGCTGAACCCGCCGGTCTCGCCCGGACGGCACGGCATGGTCAGCATCCGCACGGTCTCGCCGGACCAGCCGTCCAGCAGGGCCGCGATGTCCTTACCCGGGTCGCGGGCCGGATCGTGCAGGTAGGCGTCGGCGTTCCCGGCCAGGATCGCGCGGCCGTCGATCCACGGGCGCAGCCGGCCGATGCCGCCGGAGGTGCCGATCGGGCCGTCCGGCTCCACCGACAGGTGGGCGCGGTGGCCGACGTGGGCCACCACCTGCGAGGCCAGGTAGGCGGCGTTCACGGCGACGTCGGCCGGGCCGGACAGGCCGAGACCGGCCAGCCGGCGCAGGGCGTGGTCGAGCAGGGGCAGGTTGCCGACCGGGCAGAGCGACTTCGGCAGCGTCTCGGTGATCGGCCGCAGGCGCCGGCCCTCACCGGCGGCCAGCACCGCGCCGCACACCGGCACGGGGGTGGGAGGAATCGTCACGTCACTCCCCAGAGGCCGGGGACGGGATGTGGTAGCTGCCGGCCGGGATGGACGGCGGCAGTTCGCCGGCGCGCGGCCCGAGGCCGTAGATGCCGAGCAGCCGGGCGGTGGGCCAGGTCAGGTCCGGCAGGTCGTCGACCGGGAACCAGCGGGCTTCCAGGACCTCGCCACCGTCGACCGCCAGCGGGGTGCTCGACGCCGGCACCGAGCCGAACCAGACGGTGTCGACCACGCCACCGTTCGGGTGGACGATCGCGTTCGGGTTGCCGGGCGTCAGATCACCGGGCTCCACGCGGACCCCCGCCTCTTCGAAGAGCTCGCGGGCGGCGCCCACCGCGGGCAGTTCGCGGCGCTTGAGAAGGCCGGCCGGAAGGCCCCAGCCGCGGCCCGGCGGCTGGCGCAGCAGGAGGATGCGCCGGGGACCGTCGGTCTCCGCATCGCTGATGATCGTCACCGCGCCGACCAGGTACTTGGGCGAGACCATCCGGGCCACGTGCCGGCGGACCGGTAGTGGCAGCCCGTAGAAGGCCTGATACGCGAGGCCGCGGATCTGCCGGGGAATGTTCACGGCGTAAGGCTAACGGGGGAGGCTGTGCGGCTCAGTCGGGGTGGTCGACCAGGGCGATGAGCTGCTCGACGACCGCGTCCGGTTCGAGATTGCGCTCGCACACGGCGACCAGCAGCGTTTCCAGGTCGGGGTAGCCGAGTTCCTCGGCGAGCCGGCGCAGCGGAACCTCGCTGGCCAGGCCCCGGTCGTGCTTGCGGAGGGTGAGCCCGATGGTGGCCCGGCCCAGGCGGACCTTGTCGGCGATGCTGATGCCCGGCTCGTTCTTCTCGTCGAAGAACCGGTTGATCTGCATCTGCGCCTGGCTGGACTTGACGAAACCGAGCCACTCCTTGCGGGGGCCACGCGGCTCGCTGGGCTCGGTCTCGACGTGACCGTCGGACTCGGAGAAGATCTCGACGACGTCACCGTCGCGGAGGGGGGAGCTGAGGGGGGCGAGACGTCCGTTGATGGTGGCGGCGAGGCACTGGTCGCCCTGTCGGGGGCCCAACTCGTACGCCAGGTCGACCGGGGTGGACTGACTGGGTAACTCGTAGGCGTTGCCGTGAGCGAAGACCGTGATCTGGCCCTCGGCGAGGTCACATCGGAGCGAGTCGAGGAACTGTGTCGCGTCCGTCGTGTCCTGTTGCCAGTCGAGTACTCGTTTCAGCCAGGTCAGCTGATCGGCGCCGGGTGGCTCGTCGGCCACCTTGGGATATCGGTAGCTGGTGGCGACGCCGTACTCCGAGTAGCGGTGCATGGTCTTGGTGCGGATCAGCACCTCGACCAGCTTGCCCTCCGGGCCGACCACGGTGGTGTGCAGAGATCGGTACAGGTTGTTCTTCGGCGAGGCGATGAAGTCCTTGAACCGGCCGGCCACCGGGCGCCAGCGCCCGTGGATGGCGCCGAGAGCGGCGTAACAGTCGGTGTCCGGGCCGTCCACCACCACGGCGATCCGGGGAAGATCGAGGGGTACGGTGTGCCCGCCCGCGACCGTGTCCTTCCAGATCGAGTAGTAGTGCCGGGGACGCGGGGTCACCTCGGCGGTCACCCGGGAGCGGCGCAGCGCGGACCGGGCGTGGTGCGACACGTCGGCGAGGTAGTCGTCCCACCCGGGGCGGTTCTTCACGTGCTCGTCGATGCGGGCGAACGAGTCCGGCTCGAGGTGGAAGAGCACCACGTCGTCGAGGTCGCGCTTGAGGGCCTGGATGCCGAGCCGGTCGCAGAGCGGGACGAGCACGTCCAGCGTGGCCGTGGCGATCCGGGCCCGGGAGGCGGTGGAGCGGGCGCCCAGCGTGCGCATGTTGTGCAACCGGTCGGCCAGCTTGATGATCAGGACCCGGACGTCCTTGCCGGCCGCGACGATCATCTTGCGGATCGTCTCGCCCTCGGCGGCCTTCCCGTAATACGCCTTGTCGAACTTGGTCACACCGTCGACCAGGTGGGCCACCTCGGGGCCGAAGTCGCCCTGGAGCGCCTCCAGCGTGTAACTGGTGTCCTCCACCGTGTCGTGCAGCAGCGCGGCGACCAGGGTGGTGGTGTCCATGCCGAGCTCGGCGCAGATCTGCGCGACCGCCAGGGGATGCGTGATGTACGGATCGCCGCTCTTGCGGAACTGGCCGCGGTGCATGCTCTCCGCGATCGCGTAGCTGCGGCGCAGCACGGCGACGTCGGCGGAGGAGTGGATGCTGCGGTGTGTGCGGGCCAGTGTCGCGACCGGATCGTCGTCGTCGCCCTGGAAGCTGAACAGTGAGCGCAGCCGCCGCGTGAAGGAGAGGTCCTGGGACGTGGTCGGCAGGGCATGACCGAAGGCGGCGCCGTGGCCGGCGTCGACGTCCACCCGGACACCCCCTCACCGATCGCCCGCGCATCAGCCGATGCGTGGAGTCGCCTCGCGTTTTGCTGCCGCAAGAGAATCATCGGAAGGGTCCGCTCGCCAAGGCGCGGGCCTACAAATGTGACGAACGATTACCGGGATTCTTTTGCTTCAGTTGCGCGTGCCTTACAGCCTATGCGAGCGAGCGTCATCCGAACGGTCACTTACCGATAGGCGAACGGCTGAGTCTTGATGCGATGCGGCGGCTTCAGCCCTGGTGAGAAGGGAGGTGAAACGCGCGGCGCCACGAACCGGTGACACCCAGTCGCCCGAGGTTTCCACCAAGCGGGTGTCCGGCCGCTCCAGCCATGCCAGGATCCGCTCGCTCTCCTCGGCCGTCGCGGCCGGCGCCGGGCCGGGGCCGGGCAGCACCGTCTCCGCCGTCAGCCTCGCCGCGTCCAGGGTCGGGCGGGGATGCTCGCGCGGCGGGGAGGTGGCCGCCGCCGCCAGCCGGCCGTGCCGGATCACCGAGATCTCCCAGCCGCCCTTGTCGTCCCGGCGGGCCGCCACGATCTCCTCCAGCCGGGTCAGCGCCTCCAGCCGCTGCATCCGCACCAGGGCCCGCAGCAGGGCGATCAGCCGGGACCGGACGACCGCGGCCTCCTCGAACCGCTCACGGTCGGCGAGCGTGTCGATCCGGGCCAGGACGGCGTCCACCACCGGGCCCGGGTCGCCCGAGGTGGCGGTCCGGAAGGGCAGGGCGGCGCGGGCGTCGTACTCCTCCGGGGTGATTTCGTGCTCGCAGGGCGCCGGGCACCGGCCCAGCTCGGCCAGCGCGCAGGCCGGCGTCTTCGAGCGCAGCGAGAGCTTGTGGTTGCACTGCCGCAGCGGCACCGCGTCGTAGACCCCGGCGGCGGCCAGCTCCGCCGTCCGGCGGGACGAGAACGGGCCCAGGTAGGTGGCGCCGTCCTCGGTCAGCTTGCGGACCACGGACAGACGTGGGTAGGCCTCGGCGGTCAGTTTCAGCCACACCACCCGCTCCGGGAACTTCGACCGGCGGTTGTACGGCGGCGCGTGCGCGGCGATCAACCGCAGCTCACGGACCTCCGCCTCGAGCGGGTGGGCGCACTCCACCGCCTCCACCCGGACCGCCGCGGTGAGCATCTCGGAGATCCGCGCCCGCTTCTCGCCGGCCGTGAAATAGCTGCGCACCCGGGTGGCGATGTCCTTCGACGTGCCCACGTAGAGCGGCCGGTCGTCGGCGGCCCGGAACAGGTAGACCCCCGGGACGTGCGGCAACCCGTCGGCCAGGTGCCGCTGCCGGCGCTGGGCGGGCGTGACCGCCCGGGCGAACTCGACGGCGTCGCCCAGCGTGTGCACCTGAAAGCTGCCCAGCCGCTCGATCAGGCCGTGCAGCACGTCGACCGTGGCCTTCGCGTCGTCCAGCGCACGGTGGTTCGGCTGCACCGTGGACCGGAAGAAGTGGGCCAGCGTGCCCAGCTTGCGGTTGGGCACCTCGTCGCGGGTCAGGGCGCGCCGGGCCAGCGCCGCGGTGTCCAGCACCCGTGGGTTCGGCCAGGGGTAGCCGTGCCGGGCGCAGGCGGCCTTGAGGAAGCCCACGTCGTACGGCGCGTTGTGGGCGACCAGGACCGCCCCGCGCAGGAACTCCAGCAGCGACGGCAGCACCGTCTCGATCGGCGGCGCCGGCCGCAGCATCGCCTCGGTGATGCCGGTCAGGACGGTGATGAACGGCGGCAGTGCCTCACCCGGGTTGACCAGCGTCGCGAACTCGCCCAGGCGCTCACCGGCACGCACCTTGACCGCGCCGATCTCGGTGATCCCGGCGCCGTCCGGAGCACCGCCGGTGGTCTCCAGGTCGAGCACCACGAAAGTGGTGTCCGCGAGGGACAGCGCCGCCGGATCCACCGACCCGTCAGCGGACAGCAGCGTGTCCAGAGTGCCCTGCACGTACGCCGGTTGTGTCACGGGCCGGAACTTTAAAGCGCGGGTACGACATAAACCGGGGCCGGGGTGAGAAAAGATCACCTGCTCCGCTGGGCCAATAGGTCGTGAGCGGTGTGAGAATGGGTGGATGTCCGTGCTGTTCGACCCCGACGACCGCCCCGAGGAGGAGGCGGCGCCGGAGGCTGCGGACTACGCCCCCGAGCCGGTTCTGCCCGAGGCGGTCCGTCAGCGGATCACCGCCCTGGCAGCCGCCGCGCTGCCCGGCCTGCCTCCCGACGAGATGCCGGTGCCGCTGCGCCGGGTGGCCCGCTTCGCGCCCAACCGCAGAGCCCGCCTCGGCGGCCGCGACATCGCCGCCCAGCTGGTCTCCGACCCGGTCTTCCGGCAGCGCATCGGCGGCCGCATCATGGCCGAGGCCGGTGATCTCGGCACGGCCGTGACCAGCGGCGTCGCACCGGCGGCGGCCGATCCGGTCGAGGTGGCGGCACTGGCCTACCTGGCCCGTCCCGAGGGCTGGCGGGAGTTGATCGGCGCCGCCGGCGACGCCGTCCGGGCCGAGGCGGACAGCGCCGCGGTGGCCGCCCAGGTGCGTGCCGCCGAGCAGCGCGCCACCCGCGCCGAGCACGACCGGGCGGTCGCCCGGGTCGAGGCCGAGAAGCTGCGCGACGAGCTGGCCCGGGTCCGCGAGGAGCTGAACCAGCTGCGCGAGGAGTCGCGGGCCACGGCCAAGGCGCTGCGGGAGGCGCAGGCCGCACAGAAGCGCGCCGGCGACCTGCTCGCCACCGAGAAGGGCCGGGCCGCGCGGGTCGCCCTCGATCACGAGGCGGAGCTGCGCCGTCTGCGCTCCCGCCTCGCCGACGCCGAGGCCACCGCGGCCACCGGCAAGCAGGCCGCCAAGGACGCGCGGTCGGTCGACGACGCCCGCCTCTGGCTGCTGCTCGAGACGATCGGCCAGGCCGCCACCGGCCTGCGGCGGGAGCTGGCCCTCGGCCCGGCCGACAAGCTGCCGGCCGACTTCGTGGCCGAGGTCTCCGCCGACCGCCCCGGCGCGCCCGAGCGGTCCCGCGCCCGCGCCCAGGACACCGACGACCCGGGCCGCCTCGACCAGTTGCTCGCCCTGCCCCGGGCGCACCTGGTCGTCGACGGTTACAACGTCACCAAGCGCGGCTTCGCCGACATGTCTCTCGAACAGCAGCGCAAACGCCTGATCACCGGTCTCGGCGGGATAGCCGCACAGACCGGCGACGAGGTCACCGTCGTCTTCGACGGGGCCGAGCGGGTGCACGGTCTGCCACCCGCGCCGCGCGGTGTGCGGGTGCTCTTCTCCCGCAAGGGCACCACCGCCGACGAGCTGATCCGCCAGCTGGTCCGGGCCGAGCCGCCGGGCCGCCCGGTCGTGGTGGTCTCCTCCGACCGGGAGGTGGCTGACGGGGTGCGGCGGCACGGCGCCTACCCGATGGGCGCCGATTCGTTGCTGCGCCGGCTGTCGCGCTCGTAAAACTGTCGTACCCCTCGCTTAGCGTGACTGTCACCGATGGTGGCGGTCCGCTGGCGGACCGTCTCTCCGAATGGAGGGAAGGTCATGATCATCGATTGTGGGCGCTGCGCCGAGCGGACCGTCGACTGCGACGGCTGCCTGGTCAGCGTGCTGATGGACACCCCTGACGGGATCGCCGACCTGACGCCGGGAGAGTTGCGGGCGATCGAGACGTTCGAGCTGGCCGGGTTCGAGGTGGAGTTGTTGCGGACGCCACCCCCGCCGGTCGTGGTGCGGTTGCTCCCGCCCGGCCGTGACGTGGCGTGATCATGACGGGCGGGCGGCCGGATCGTGCCGGCCTCTCTAGGATGGGCGATCACACGTGCCCTGTCGCGCGTTCGGCAGGGCTGGGAGGGGCAGGTGAGCGGTGTGATGGCACCCCGGCTCTGGGCGGGCGGCGCCCTGATCGTGCTGCTGGTGGCCCTGATCGGGTTCGTGGCCGTGGCCGTGCCCTGGCACCGTGCTCCGGCCCCGCGCGCCGACCAGCTCGCCGCCCTCGGCCAGTTCCCGGCCGACCAGGTGGCCCGCTCCCGCGCCTTCCACGCCGAGCTGCGCCCGCTGTCGTATGCGGGGATGCTCCTCGGCCTGCTGATCGCCCTCGCCCTCGGTCTCACCCCGCTCGGCGCCCGGCTGGTCGAGCTGGCCGGCCGCCCGTTCGGTGACCACTGGCTGGCCCGGGCCGTCCTCGGCGGGCTCGCCGTGGTGTTCGTCGCCGAGCTGCTCACCCTGCCGCTGGCGATCTGGCGGCACACCGTGGTGGTGCGCTACGGCATCTCCACCCAGACCTGGGGC
This sequence comes from Actinoplanes hulinensis, assembly GCF_019429605.1. Taxonomy (NCBI): domain Bacteria; kingdom Bacillati; phylum Actinomycetota; class Actinomycetes; order Micromonosporales; family Micromonosporaceae; genus Actinoplanes; species Actinoplanes hulinensis. The sequence continues at coordinate 306,591 of NZ_JAHXZI010000012.1, forward strand.
AGCTGGGCGGTCGACCTGCTCAAGTCGTTCGGGGTGGGCGCGGTCCTCGGTGGGGTGGTGCTGGCCGCCTTCTTCACCGTCACCCACTTCGCGCCGCGCTGGTGGTGGGCCTTCGGGGCGGCCGGAGCGGCCGGGCTCGTGGTGCTGCTCTCGTTCGTGCTGCCGGTGGTGGTCGAGCCGATCTTCAACCGGTTCACCCCGATGGCGGACGGCCCGTTGCGGAGCGAGTTGCTCGCGCTCGCCGAGCGCGACGGCGTCCCGGTGAAGGACGTCCTGGTGGCGGATGCCTCCCGCCGCACCCGCGCGGTGAACGCCTACGTCTCCGGGCTCGGCCCGACCCGCCGGATCGTCGTCTACGACACCATGCTGACCGAGGCCACGCCCGGCGAGGTGGTCTCGGTGACCGCGCACGAGCTGGGCCACGCCAAGGACAACGACGTGCTCACCGGCACGATCATGGGCGCGCTCGGGTCCGCCGTCGCGGTGATCGTCCTCTATCTGCTCGGCTCGTGGACCGGGCTGCTGCGCCTGGCCGGGGTGGAGTCGATCGCCGAGCCCCGCGCGATCGGCCTGCTCCTGGCCGTCACCACGGTCGCCGGCCTGATCGCCGGCCCGGCCCAGTCGTTCGTCTCCCGCCGGGTCGAGGCCCGTGCCGACAGCCACGCGCTCGAGCTGACCGGCGACCCGGCTACCTTCGAGGCGATGCAGCGCCGCCTCGGCACCGTCAACCTCGCCGACCCCGATCCACCGTCCTGGGAGCACGCCATGTTCGCCTCGCACCCGTCCACCGTGCAGCGCATGGCCGCCGCCCGCGCCTGGGCCCAGGGCGCCCGCTGATGCGCACGCTCCTGGTCACCAACGACTTCCCGCCCCGGCCCGGCGGGATCCAGCAGTTCGTGCACAACCTGGCGGTCCGGCAGCCGGCCGGGTCGATCGTGGTCTACTCGTCCACCTGGCGCGGGTCCGCGGCGTTCGACGCCGAGCAGCCGTTCGAGGTGGTCCGCGAGGACACCGGCATCCTGCTGCCCACCCCGTCGGTGGCCCGCCGGGCGGCCGGGCTGGCCCGCGCGCACGGCTGCGACCGCGTCCTGTTCGGGGCGGCCGCGCCACTCGGCCTGCTCGCCCACGGCCTGCGCCGCGACGCGGGCGTCGAGCGGGCGGTCGGCATCACCCACGGGCACGAGATCGGCTGGGCGGCCCTGCCCGGAGCCCGCGGCCTGCTGCGCCGCATCGCCCGGGGCAACGACGTGATCACCTACCTGGGGGAGTACCAGCGCACCCGCCTCGACCGGGCCCTGCACGGCCTTACCGAGCTGCGGCGGCTCGCCCCTGGTGTGGATGTGGAGAAGTTCCATCCCGGTGTGGACGGCGAGGCCGTCCGCAGGCGGCACGGGCTGACCGGCCGCCCGGTGGTGGTCTGCGTCTCCCGGCTCGTCCCGCGCAAGGGCCAGGACATGCTGATCCGCGCCCTCCCGGAGATCCGCCGCCGGGTGCCGGGCGCCGCGCTGCTGCTGGTCAGCGGCGGTCCGTACCGTAAAACGCTGGAACGGCTGGCCCGGGAGCACGACGTCGAGGCCGACGTGGTGTTCACCGGCTCGGTCCCGTGGGCCGAGCTGCCCGACCACTACGCGGCCGGCGACGTCTACGCCATGCCCTGCCGGACCCGTGCCGCCGGTCTCGACGTGGAGGGCCTCGGCATCGTCTACCTGGAGGCCTCCGCCACCGGCCTGCCGGTCGTCGGCGGCGACTCGGGCGGCGCCCCCGACGCGGTCCGCGAGGGCGAGACCGGCTACGTGGTCGGCGGCACCGACGTCCCGGCCATCGCGGCCCGGGTCGCCGAGCTGCTCGGCGACCCGGTGCGGGCGAAGGCGATGGGCGAGGCCGGCCGGGCCTGGGTGGAGCGCGAGTGGCGCTGGGAGAAGCAGGCCGCCCGCCTCACCGGCCTGCTCACCGGTCCCTAGGCCCAGCCCTCCGGATTGCTGAAGGACTCTCGGCTCACGCCCGATCCGGTGACCGGCCACGTGCCGAAACGCTCCTCGTGCAGGTGGGCGAAGAGGTAGACGAGCGACTCGCACCCGGCTTCCTCGACGGCCAGGCCCGGGTTCGCCCGGACCGCCTCGTAGAACTCCCGGCCGGCGGCGACGATGAAGCCACGCGCGTAGAGGAAACCGTCGTCGGATCCGTCGGCCACCTCGTGGATGTCCCGGCGGTCGATGTCGAACAGCTTGCGCTCCATGACGCGGTCCAGGTCGGTGAGTTCGCCGCTGTTCAGATCGGCGCTGAGTGCCCGGAGACGGTCCAGGAAGGGGTGCAACCAGGGATCCAGGGCGTAGAGCCAGTCCGGGAAGGTGCGCGGTTCCCGCTGGATCAGCCGCTGGCGGACGGCGGCCGGTTCGTCGCCGAGTTCCGCCCAGGCGGCTTCAAGGAGATCCCAGAACCGGGCCTCGTCGGCGGGCGATGGCAGGACCGCCCCCGAAGTGTCGGTGGTCATGGCCGGAACATATCAACACGCGCGACGGTCCATCGCGGACCATTCGGGCGTGAGTGAATGCGGAATCCCGGACAAGCCGGTGGACGATGCCCGGCCGCACGGCGTAGGAACGAAGCGGAGTCCTACCTCGATGGAGGCCATCGATGCCGGACGGCGCCGCTGCACCGGAATCCACCCCCACCGGCGAGACCACCCGGGACGAGCACTCCACGGAGACGGTGTTCACCACACCGGACGACGGGGAGCTGGAGCTGCCCTACTGGCTGACCAGCACCGAGGAGGCCGCCAACACCACGTTCCTGCAGATGATGCGGCGGCTGCCGAGACTGCTGAGGGAGGCGTGGCTGCTCGGGTGGCGGGCCAGCCGCCGGACCACCGTCGCGGTGCTGACCCTGCAACTGGCCGCCGGGCTGGCCGCCGCCTTCGGGCTGATCAGCGTGGTCGGGGTGCTGGACGGGCTGCTCCAGACGGGACCGACGCCGGAACGGGTGCGGGCCGCCGTACCCTCGCTGTTGCTCTTGATCTTGGCGCTGGCCGTGCGTGGCCTGCTCACCTCGGCCGCGACGGCGGCGCACGGACGGCTCTCCCCGATGGTGTACGAGGCCGCCGAGATGCGGCTGCTCGATCTGACCACGCGCGTCGATCTGGTCACCTTCGACGACCCCGAGTGGCGCGACGCCATGGAACGGGCCCGGGACCGGGGGATCTTCGCGGCCCAGCAGGTGGTCGATCACGGCATCGAGGTGCTCACCCACCTGGTCGGGCTGGTCGCGGCCGCGAGTGTGCTGGCCGTGCTGCACCCGGCGCTGCTGCCGATGCTGGTGCTGGCGGTGGTGCCGACGGCCTGGGCGGCGGTGCGGGCGGCCCGGCTCGGCTACCGCAGCAAGCTGCGATTGATCGCGGTTTGGCGGCGTCAGCGGATGCTCGCCTACCTGCTGGCGGCGCGGGAGCCGGCCGCCGAGTTGCGGGCCTTCACGATCCGGCGGTTCCTGCTCACCGAGGTGGGCCGGCTGCTGCGGGTCTCCACGTTGGAGGAGATCCGGGTGATCGGCCGGGTGGTCCGGACCAACCTGGTGGGGCAGGCGCTGAGCGGTCTGGTGACCGGCGCGGCGTACGCGATGCTCTGCTGGCTGCTCTGGACCGGCCGGATGGAGCTGGCCGCCGGTGGCGCGGCCGCCTACGCCATCAACATCGGCATCGACAAGCTGCGCGAGCTGGCCTTCACCGTCAACCGGGTGTACGAGCAGGGCCTGTACTTCGCCGACTTCCAGGGCTTCTGCGAGATGTCGCTGGCGCACGCCGAACCGGAGCCGGGCCGGCGCGCGCCGCAGGACTTCCAGGAGATCCGGCTGGACCGGGTGACGTTCAGCTATCCGGACGCCGACCGGCCCGCGGTCAAGGAGGTCAGCATGGCGCTGCGGCGAGGGCAGGTCATCGCGCTGGTGGGGGAGAACGGCTCGGGCAAGTCGACGCTGGCCGCCGTCCTGGCCGGGCTGCACCGGCCGCAGCACGGCACGGTCACCTGGGACGGGGTCGACGTGGCGCGGCTGGATCCGGATTCGGTACGTGATCGGATCGCCGTGGTCATGCAGGAGCCGATCCGGTGGCCGCTGTCGGCGCGGCTCAACATCGCGATCGGGCGGCACGACCGGCCGGCGACCCTCGACCACGTGCAGGCGTCGGCGCGGGCCGGGGACGCGCACGAGTTCGTGATGGAACTGCCCCGGGAGTACGAGACCCTGCTGTCCCGGCACTTCACCGACGGCGCCGACCTGTCCGGCGGGCAGTGGCAGCGGCTCGCCGTGAGCCGGGCCTTCCACCGGGACGCGCCGCTGCTGATCTGCGACGAGCCGACCGCCAACCTGGACGCGCGGGCCGAGCACGAGGTCTACCGGCGGCTGCGGGACCTGGCCGAGGGGCGGACCGTGGTGCTGATCACCCACCGGATGGCGAGTGTCCGGGAGGCGGACCGGATCTACGTGCTCGATCACGGGGTGGTCGTCGAGGAGGGCGACCACGAGGAGCTGATCGCGGCGGACGGGCTGTATGCGCAGTTGTTCACCCTGCAGGCCAGCGCCTACCAATCCGCGTGAGCCCTACCCTCGATCCTCGTCGCGTCGGCCCCGTCGGTGGCTCCGCCCCTTCCCCGCCCGCGTCCCGTCGCCCGGCTCTCCACGGCTCCTTCCTCCGTCGCGCCGCCTTCCGGGGGTCCGCTGCCGGCGCGGGAGGATGGGGTCATGAGCGACTCCGGCGTGCGGATCGACCCTGCCCTGCTGCGGCGGCTCGGGGTGGAGCCGGCGTCCGCCACGCTGCTTCAGTTCTCCACCGCGTTCTGCGCGCCGTGCCGGGCGGTGCGCCGGGTGAGCGCCGAGGTCACCGCCCTTCTCCCGGCGGTGCGCCACGTCGAGGTGGATGCCGAGAGCCATCTCGATGAGGTTCGGGAGCTGGGCATCTGGCGTACCCCGACGTTGTTGATCCTGGATGCCGAGGGGCGTGAGGTTCGGCGGGCGACCGGTGTCCCGACGAAGCCGCATCTGATCGCGGCGCTCGCCGAGCTGCTTCCCCCTCAGCCCTGAGCGGCTGCGGTCAGGGCGCCGGGGCGAGGGTCCGGGGCGGGCACGCCGGTGCGGATCAGTCGGCGGCAGCCGGGGGCCAGCAGCATCGAGGCGCTCGCCACGAACAGGACGACGGCGCACACCGTCAGCACGCGATCGATGCCGAACCGGCCGGCCAGCGGCCCGGCCAGGGCGTTGCCCACCGGCATGGCCAGGTACGAGGTCAGGTAGTCCCAGGAGCTGACCCGGCCGAGCGCGCGGTGCGGCACGTTCTCCTGGAGTGAGGTGTCCCAGGCGACGTCGTAGAAGAGGAGCCCGGCGTACCCGAAGACGGCGCCGATCATGACGGCGGCCAGCGTGCCGGGCCAGACGTAGGCGAAGGCCCAGACCGACATCAGCGGCAGGGCCAGGAGCCCGGCGAAGAGCAGGCGCCGGGGCCGGAACCGCATGCCGACCGCGGAGCCGATCACCCCGCCCAGGCCCTCGGCCGCGGCGATCCAGCCGATCGCGTGCGCCCCGCCGAGCCGCTGCACCGCGACCATCTGCACCAGGACGAGGATGACGCCGTTGCCGATGTGGTAGACGCTCGCGCCGATCAGGTTGGTGAGCAGCCAGTCCCGGCTGCGGATCTCCCGCCATCCGGCGGACAGGTCCCGGCGGACCGACGAGCGGGGGCCGCGCGGGGCCCGTACCCGGATCATGGCGGCCGCGACCATCGAGGCGAGGAAGCTGACCGCGTTGATCGTGAAACCGGCCGGCGCGCCGAAGGCGGCGACGGTGACGCCGGCGGTGACCGGGCCGGCCACGCCGCACGCCGACTGGAGGAGGCTGAGCGTGGCGTTGGCCTTCTGCCGGTCCTCGGCCGGCACGAGCAGGGGTTTGAGCGCGCTCATCGCCGGGCTGAAGAAGCTGCCGGCGCCGGCTGACACGACGGTGAGGGCGCAGAGCAGGGCCAGGTGGTAGCCGCCGGTGGCGAACATCCCGGCGATCGCGGCGGTGGCGCCGAACCGGATCAGGTCGGAGCCGACCATGACGTGCTGCGGCTGGAGCCGGTCGGCCCAGACGCCGCCGAACAGCGTGCCGGTCAGCAGGGTTAGCACGTTGGCGGCCATGACCAGGCCGAGGTCGCGGGCGCCGCCGCCGGTGGTGGTGAAGATCGCGACGGCGAGAGCGACGGTCTGGAACGCGTTGCCCAGCCAGGAGAGGCCCTGGCCGGTGGCGAGCAGCCGGAAGTCACGGGTCATGCGGCGAAAGATTAGTTCGGCGTCTAACTATCAACAATCGAATAATTAGATCCGTGGCAGACTTCACTGGTGGAAGACAGCGTGGACCGGCATGTGGCCAGGTGGGCGGCCTTCTGGAAGGACGAGCCCGCGTTTGCGCCCGAGGTCGAGGGCGTCCTGGTCCGGATGATGTACATCAAGAAGTGGATCGAGCGTGCGGATGCCGCGGCGTTCGCGGCCTCCGGGGACGACTTCACGTTGCAGGATTACAAGACCCTGCATGTGCTGATGGTGCAGCCGTGGCCGACCGAGGCCACGCCGGCGCAGCTGGCCGAGGCGGCGAACGTGACGAGGGCCGCCATGACCAGCCGTCTGGATCGGCTGGAGGAGGCCGGTCTGATCACGCGGCAGGTGGACGGCAGCGATCGGCGGCGGGTGCTGGTCCGGCCCACGGCAAAGGGCCGGGACATGTGGAACAAATACATCTTCGAGGGCATCGCCCGGGATCAACGGGCCCTCGCGGCGCTTCGCCACGAGGAGCTGGTCCAGCTCAACGGCCTGCTGCGGAAGGTCCTGCTGTCTCTGGAGGAGTAGCAGGGCGCGGCGAATTGCCCGGAGGCCGCGTTTCGCTAACGCGGCCTTATTTGTTGATTCGGCGCCTTGGTGGAAGAAACGCCGAATCTGTCCGAAACGTCTAGAACTTCGGTGCGTCGGGCGCCTCGAGGAGGCCCAGGCGCAGCGCGGTCATGAGCGCCTGGGCCCGGTTCGCCGCACCCAGCTTCTCGTAGAGCTTCGAGATGTGGGTCTTCGCGGTCGACTCCGACACGAACAACTGCTTGGCGATCCCCGCCACGCTCATGCCGTCGGCGAGCAGCCGCAGCACCTGACCCTCACGTGGGGACAGCTGCGGGCCGGACGGCGCGAGCCGCCGCTTCATGGCCTCGGCCAGATCGGCCGCGGTGAACGCGCTGGGCGCCGACGCGGCGTGCCGGGCGGCGGCCACCACCTCGTCCGCCGGGGCGGTCTTGGGCACGAACGCGCTGGCCCCGGCCTCGAGAGCGCCGAAGAGCTGGTCATCGCCCGCATACATGGTGAGGACGACGATGCCCATGTTCGCGTTGTTCTTCCGCAGGGCTCGGGTGGCCTCCAAGCCACTGCCGTCGGGCAGGCGGAGGTCCATGATCACGACATCGGGCTGGAGTGCGCCGGCCTGGCGCACCGCCTCCGCCGCCGTGGCGGCCTCGCCGACGACCTCGAACTGGCGGTCGCGCTCGAATGCGTGTCGCAGCCCCTTACGAATCAGGTCGTGATCGTCGACAAGGAGGACCTTGGTGCGCGTCGTCGGCGCCGGACTGGTCGACATGCTCGGGTTACTCCCCTTCTGGAGCTGAAACGCTATCCCGCACGCTATCGCGCCGAGGCGGGGTTCCGAGCACTACGGCGACGGTTGTCCCGCTGGGGTGTCGCGGTGTGATCTTGAGACGTCCTCGGATACGTTCGGCGCGCTCGGCCATGATGGTAAGGCCGTAACGGCCGTCCGGGCGGGTGTCCGCGAACCCCTTGCCATCATCGGACACTTCGATCTCAGCGTAGGGCGGGTCGACCGTACACGTGACCCAGAGGTTCGAGGCGCCCGCGTGTTTGCGGGCGTTGGTGATCGCCTCCTGGGCGATGCGCAGCAACTCCGCCTCGGTGGCGGCCGGCAGCCGGGCCGTCGACTCGTCGAAGGTGAAGTGCACCCGCAGGCCGGCGCTGGTGCCGAGCGTCCGCGCGTACTCCGCGATGGCGGCGGCCAGCCCGCCGTTGCGGTCGACCTCGGAGCGCAGCTCGAACAGGCTCAGCCGCAGCTCGGTGATCACCCGGGTCACCTCGGCCCGCAGCACGCGCAGCTCCTCGGCCGTCTCCTCGGCGCCCTCCGGCAGGGTGGCCTGGGCGTTGTCGATGCCGTAGCCGACCATCACCAGCTCCTGCGCCACCCCGTCGTGGATCTCCCGGGCCAGCCGCTGCCGCTCCTCGTTGGTGGCCAGCGAGCGCACGTCGTCGAAGAGCAGGGCGGCCTCCAGCCGCAGCGAGGCCGGGCCGGTCACCTCGGTCACCGCCTGGATCACCGGGGACGGGTACGCCCCGGAGGCGTCCGTCTCGAGAATGACCAGCCCGATCGTCCGCACCCCGGCGACCAGCGGCACCACCAGCGACGACACGTCACCGCCCGGGTGGGTGCGCGCCTGCGAGCGGCTGGCCGGCTGCGGCTGCTGGGTGGCCCAGGCGTCGGCGATGGCCGAGTCCGCGTCGAGGGTGGTCTCCCAGTCCACCCGCTCGGCGCCGGTCTGCGCCAGCACCACGAGCCGGCCGCCGCCGCTCGCCGACAGCACCGCCGCCCGGTGGCCGGGCGCCACCGCGCGCAACTCCTCCAGCAGGTGCTCGGAGATGCCGCCCGGGTCCAGCGTGGCGCCCGGCAGTGACCGGGCCACGCTGCGGAGCTGGGTGAGCAGGCGGGTCGCCTCGGCGTACGGCTGCGGGGTCGGCTCGGGGGGCTGGAGCAGCTGGCGCATCGTCTCGGCGGCGAACGTGATGATCGCGCCGAGCACCAGCCACTGCCCGCAGGCGGCCAGATAGCCCGGCTGGCGCAGCGGGTCGCCCGGCTCGGCCAGCACGCCGCCCACCACCATCGTGGCCGCGGCCACAGCGAGCAGCGTGATCCCCTCGGCCGGGCGGCGGCGCAGAGCCGCGGTGAGCAGCGGGACCGCCAGGTACGGCAGCACGGCCTCGGCGCCGAACCCGGCGTCGACCCGGTCGGCGGCGTGCGCGGCGGCAGCGATCCAGCCGGCCGCCAGACAGGTCACCACCACCTCGGCGAGTCGGCCCAGCGGGGCCAGCACGGCGTGCCCCCGGGCCACGAAGCTCGGCACCGCCGCGATCGCCAGCAGGCCGATCCACCCGAGCTGGGCCGGATCGCCGGTGGCGGTCAGGGTGAGCGCGGCGACCAGCAGGAGCATGACGACGCGGGCGGCGGCTTCGGCCGGGCGGATGCGCGCGGGACCACTGACGAGGGCTGGCACGTGACGGATGGTATCGGCCCGGTCCGGCATCGGCTCGTCAGCACGATGCCCCGGTGGCGCGCCGAGGCCCTCGCAACGGGTAGCCTCCCTGCATGGCGGACACCTCGACACAGTCGATTCAGGTCCATGCGCCCCTGGCCCGGGTGGCCGCGGTGATCTGCGACTTCCCGCGGTACCCGGAATGGGCCGAGTCGATCAAGAAGGTGGAGGTTCTCGAGGAGTACGAGGACGGCTACGCGGCGCGGGTGCGCTTCCAGATCGACGCCACCGTCCTGGTCGACGAGTACACGCTGGAGTACGCGTACGCCGACGACCTCTCCCGGATCGAGTGGCACCTGGTCGAGCCGTCGAAGACGCAGCGTTCCCAGGACGGGTCGTACGACCTGGTGGAGAACGCGGACGGCAGCACTACCGTGACGTACACCCTTGCGGTGGATCTCGCGATCGGGATGCTCGGGATGTTCCGCCGGAAGGCGGAGAAAATGATTATGGACACGGCGCTGAAGGAGCTCAAGCGCCGTGTCGAGAGCCTGCCCGCGACCTGAGCGCGGGCCGAGGGGAGCAGGGATGCCCGGGTCAGCGCGGGAGGAGGCCGAACGGCTGGTCGCGGCGATCCTCGCCCGGGCCTCGGCGTCGTCGGCGGGCGGCCATCCGTCCGGGGACGGTTTCGGCCTCCTGGGTGACTCCGTCGCGGGCCTGATCGGCGTGCTGTCCCGCGACGACCTGGCCACCGGCAGCGCCGAGTGCTGCGTCTGCCCGGTCTGCCGGGCGATCGCGGCCGTGCGCGACCCGAACCCGGAGACCGCCGCGCGGATCGCCGCCAGCGCCGGTGACATCGCCAGCGGCGTGGCCGGCCTGATGCGCGCGTTCTCCTCGCTGGCCGCGGAGCCGCCCCGCCCACCGGCGCCACGCGCCAAGCCGGCGCCCGACCCGGACCGGGCCTGGGCCGCGGCCACCCGGGTGGAGGACGATGCGGAGCCGCCCGCGCCGGACACGGCGGCCGACCCGTGGGGTGCGGCCAGCGCGGCCGACGCCCGGGAGGCGGCC